>JBGMOD010000222.1:0-4297 GCA_041424235.1 Hyphomicrobiales bacterium | reverse complement strand
CTCGCCGAGACCATGGACGAGTCGATCCGCTACGCCATCCGCACCCCGCACGACGGGGCGGACATGACGCCGTGCGTGCTCGCGGGCCCGACCTGCGACTCGGCCGACGTGCTCTACGAGAAGGTGCCGTATCCGCTCCCCGTGACCCTCGAGATCGGCGACAAGCTGCTGATCGAAGGCACCGGCGCCTATACGTCGACCTACTCGTCGGTGGCTTTCAACGGCATCCCGCCGCTGAAGACCTACCACATCTGAGCTTGTTGAAGCTCTGAACGCGCGGAGGCCGGCTTGCCGGCCTTCTCCTGTCACTTCCTATTTTGATGACAACACTCCGCCGCCCGTGCGGGGGAGTGGGGACTGACGTGCCATGACTGCAAGAAAAACGACTGTCCAGACTGCCCCAGCCTCGACTTCGCAGGCCGTTCCGTTCGCGATCCGTGCGGAACGCACCTCCGACGTCACGGCGCGAGAGGCGCTGCTCGATGCGTGCTTCGGCCCCGGCCGGTTCGCACGCACCTGCCAGCGCCTGCGCGACGGACGCCTGGCCGCGGAAGGCCTCGCCTTCTCCGCGGTCCGCAAAGGACGGGTGGTCGGCTCCGTGCGGTTGTGGCACGTCAGCGCCGGGGGCGTCCCGGCGCTGATGCTCGGGCCGCTGGCGGTGGATCCCGCCTGCCGCTGGCCTGGGCCTTGGCGCGGCGCTGACGGCGCATGCGCTCACTGAGGCGGCGGCCCGCGGCCACCGCGCCGTGCTGCTGCTCGGCGACGCGCCCTATTACGCCCGCTTCGGCTTTTCGCCGGAGAAGACCGCGGAGCTGGTGCTGCCCGGCCCGTTCGAGCGCGAGCGCCTGCTCGGCCTCGAACTCGTCGACGGCGCGCTCGACGGCGCTGCGGGCATGATCGTGCCAACCGGATTGCTCACCGGCCGCGCCGTGCCAAGGCGAACAACCAGCCGCGCCCGTCAGGCCGCTTGAGCCGCTGCGACCGCAAGCCGCAAGCGCGCCGAGATGTCGCAGCGCGTCGATTGACTTCGGCCACAGCGCTTCTACCTTGATCTCCATCATGTCGAACATGCGCATCGCTCGTCTGTTGCTTCGCGCCGGTCATCTTCACGCAGGAAGGTGACCCGGGCGGACGCGCGGGTGCGCCGTCCGGGACATGATTTGAAGCTTGAACCGTGCACCGCGCACGCAACATCCTCATCCCGGAAATCCAGCAGCGACACCGGCCCCATCGGCCGGCGCCGCTTCCTCGCGACGCGTTGCCGAACCACGCGCGCCAGTCCAGTACGGCAATCGCCGTCCAATGGTGAAACCCATGACCAACGATCTGCAAACCCAGCTTCCTGCGATTTCGATTCACGCAGGTGACCGCGAACGCCTGTTGAAACTCGCAGAGGCGGCAGCGGACAAATATCCCGAGACCGCCGAGTTTCTGGCGCGCGAGATCGACCGCGCCAACATACTGCCGGATCATCATCCGATTCCCGATGTCGTGGCGATGACGTCCGCCGTAACGTTTCGCGACGACGTCACCGGGCAGGTGCGAACCGTCCGTCTGGTGTATCCGGAAGATGCCGACGTCGTTGCCGGGAGGATCTCGATCCTGACACCGATCGGCGCCGCGCTGATCGGCTTGTCGGCGCAACAGACCATCGCCTTTCAAACACCGGGCGGAGGATGGCGCTCGCTCACCGTGCTGGAGGTCGGTGCATCATTGCGACGTTGACGACTGCGGCGATGACTGATGCGCCGGTCGTGCCAACGCGCATCTGCAACGTTATAAAATATCATCGCCATGCGCGCGTGCGACAAATGTCGCATGCCGCTCCGAACGATGATATCGTCCTCTCATGAAGGACACTCACGCCCATCACGATCACGGCGATCAGTCGCATCAGCACGACCATGATCACGATCATGGTCCCGGCCACACGCATGGGCACTCTCATGGTCCCGGCGGCCACGTGCATGCGCCGGCGAATTTCGGCCGCGCGTTCGCCATCGGGATTGCGCTGAACACCGTCTTCATCGTGGTCGAAGCCGCCTACGGCTTCCTCGCCAACTCGACGGCGCTGCTCGCCGACGCCGGGCACAACCTCTCCGACGTGCTCGGCCTGGTGGTGGCCTGGATCGCCGTGGTGCTGTCGAAGCGGCAGCCGACAGCGCGCTTCACCTACGGCCTGCGCAATTCCTCGATCCTTGCCGCGCTGATCAACGCCGTGCTGCTGCTGATCGCCTGCGGCGCCATCATGCTGGAGGCGGTGCAGCGGCTGTTCAACCCCGAACCGGTGGCGAGCCTGACCGTGATCATCGTCGCCGCGATCGGGATCGGCGTCAACGGCGTCACCGCGTGGCTGTTCGCCTCCGGCAGCAAGGGCGACATCAACATCCGTGGCGCGTATCTGCACATGGCCGCCGACGCCGCGGTGTCGGCCGGCGTGGTGGTCGCCGGTTTCCTGATCATGTGGACCGGATGGCTGTGGCTCGATCCGGTCACCAGCCTGCTGATCGTGGTGGTGATCGTCTGGGGCACCTGGGGCCTGCTGCGCGAGAGCACCGCGATGTCGCTCGCCGCAGTCCCCTCCTCGATCGATCCGGTGGCCGTGCGGGCCTACCTGGCCGGCCTGCCCGGCGTGGCCTCGCTCCACGACCTGCACATCTGGCCGATGAGCACCACCGAGACCGCACTCACCGCCCATCTGGTGGTGCCCAGCGGACATCCCGGCGACGCCTTCCTGGTGGACACCTGCCACGAACTCGGACGTCGCTTCCTCATTGGCCACGCCACGCTGCAAATCGAGACCGCGACCGTCACCTGCTCGCTGGAGCCGGATCACGTGGTGTGACGGCGGCATGACAGCACGTCTCTTGCCGATTGTTTAAGCAGGCTTTTTCACGGATCGGCCGATCACCGGCGTTCGCAGAAAATGCGAAAAAACCTTGATTTCATCGGCCATTTGTCGTTTTGAACGCACAGCGTCCGCGCCTGCCGCGGTTCCCTTTCAAGCCACCCGTCAGCTGGAGATTTTGGATGACCTCATCCGTGCATGCGCGCATCACAGGCCCCATCGTCATGGTCGGTTTTGGCTCCATCGGCAAAGGCACGCTGCCGATGATCGAGCGGCACCTCGACTATGACAAGTCGCGCATTACCGTGATCGATCCCAAGGACGAGGGCCGCAAGGCGCATTGCGAGCAGCACAATGTACGCTTCATCCAGAAGGGCGTGACCAAAGACAATTACCGCGAATTGCTGACCCCGCTGCTCACCGAAGGCGGCGGCCAGGGCTTTTGCGTCAATCTCTCGGTCGATACCGGCTCGACCGACATCATGGAGCTCTGCAACGAACTTGGCGCGCTCTATATCGACACCGTCAACGAGCCCTGGCTCGGCTTCTACTTCGATTCGTCGAAGGGGCCGGAAGCACGCTCCAACTATGCGCTTCGCGAAGTGACGCTGGCCGCCAAGAAGGCACGCCCCGCAGGCTCGACGACGGCTGTCTCCTGCTGTGGCGCCAACCCCGGCATGGTCTCCTTTTTCGTCAAGCAGGCGCTCCTCAACGTCGCCGCCGATCTGAAACTCAATGCGCCGAAGCCGAAGACCAGGGCCGAATGGGCCGACCTGATGCGACAGGCCGGCATCAAGGGTATCCACATCGCCGAGCGCGACACCCAACGCTCGAAGAAGCCGAAAGAGCCGGACGTCTTCGTCAACACCTGGTCGGTGGAAGGCTTCCTGTCGGAAGGCGTTCAGCCGTCCGAACTCGGTTGGGGCACGCATGAAAAATGGATGCCGGAGAATGCGCGTACCCACGAAGCCGGTTGCGGCGCCGCCATCTATCTGATGCAGCCCGGCGCCAACACGCGCGTGCGCACCTGGTGCCCGACCCGCGGCCCGCAATACGGCTTCCTGGTCACCCACAACGAGTCGATCTCGATCTCCGATTACTTCACCGTGCGCGACGCATCGGGCGCGGCGGTCTACCGGCCGACCTGCCATTATGCCTATCATCCGGCCGATGATGCGGTGCTGTCGCTGCATGAACTGTTCGGCCGCGCAGCGCGGATGCAGGCCAAGCACCACATCCTCGACGAGAACGAAATCGTCGACGGCATCGACGAACTCGGCGTGCTGCTATTCGGCCATGACAACAATGCCTACTGGTACGGCTCGCAGCTCTCCATCGAAGAAACCCGCAAACTCGCGCCCTATCAGAACGCGACCGGCCTGCAAGTGACCTCTGCCGTGCTCGGCGGCATGGTGTGGGCGCTGGAAAACCCGAACGAAGGCATCGTCG
>JBGMOD010000221.1:0-39735 GCA_041424235.1 Hyphomicrobiales bacterium | reverse complement strand
GCCGCATCGGCATCCCCGAGGTGATCGAGAAGTTCGGCGTGCCGCCGGAGAAGGTTGTCGAAGTGCAGGCGCTCGCGGGTGACTCCGTCGACAACGTGCCGGGTGTCCCCGGCATCGGCATCAAGACCGCGGCCCAGCTCATCGTCGAATACGGCGACCTCGAGACGCTGCTGCAACGCGCCGGCGAGATCAAACAGCCGAAACGCCGCGAGGCCCTGATCGAGAACGCCGAGAAGGCCCGCATCTCGAAAAAGCTGGTGCAACTCGACGACAAGGTGGCGCTCGACGTGCCGCTCGACGAGCTCGCGGTGCACGATCCCGATGCGCGCAAGCTGATCGCCTTCCTCAAGGCGATGGAATTCACCACGCTGACCAAACGCGTGGCCGACTATTCACAGGTCGATCCCGCCGACATCACCGCGGAGGAGCGGTTGAAGAGCGCGCCCGCAGCGGCAGCGGCCGATGCGGCGAGCGCGCCGATGTTTGCGCTGGACGGCGGCTCGGACAAGCCGGCTCCGGCCGCCAGAGCCCCCGGCAAATCCGGCAATGGCGCGCTGACGCCGCAGGCACTTGCAGACGCCCGCGCCGAGGCCGCGCGCAAGACCAAGATCGATGCCAAGGCCTACGTCACCATCCGCACCGCCGACGACCTCAAGAGCTGGGTCGCACGCGCCAAGGACCTGGGGCATGTCGCCGTCGATACCGAAACTACCAGCCTCGATCCGATGCAGGCGGAACTCTGCGGCTTTTCGCTCGCCCTGGCGCCCAACGTCGCCTGCTATGTGCCGCTGATCCACAAGCAGGGCGGCGAAGGCGCGGGATTGTTCGCCGGCGGCATGGCGCCCGACCAGATCAAGCCGCAGGATGCGCTCGCCATCATCAAGCCGCTGCTGGAAGACCCCGGCGTTCTCAAGATCGGGCAGAACCTGAAGTTCGATGCGCTGGTGTTCCTGCAGCACGGCATCGCGGTTTATCCGATCGACGACACCATGCTGATGTCCTATGTGCTCGACGCCGGCCGCGGCTATCACGGCATGGATCCGCTGTCGGAAAAGTGGCTGGGACATCAGCCGATCGCATTCACCGAAGTGGCCGGTTCCGGCAAGAATCAGGTGACGTTCGATCAGGTGCCCATCGACAAGGCGACCGAATACGCCGCCGAGGACGCCGACGTGACGCTGCGGCTGTGGCAGGTGCTCAAGCCGCGGCTGGTCGCCGAGCGGATGAACACCGTCTATGAGACCCTGGAACGCCCGATGTCGACGGTGCTGGCGCGCATGGAGCGGCGCGGCATCTCGATCGATCGCCAGGTGCTGTCGCGTCTATCAGGCGAGTTCGCCCAGACCGCGGCGCGGCTCGAAGCAGAGATTCAGGAGATGGCCGGCGAACCGGTCAATCCCGGCAGCCCCAAGCAGCTCGGCGACATCCTGTTCGGAAAAATGAGCCTGCCCGGCGGCACCAAGACCAAGACCGGCGCGTGGTCGACCTCGGCCTCGATCCTCGACGAGTTGGCCGAGCAGGGCCACGACTTCCCGAAAAAGATCCTAGAGTGGCGCGGCGTCACCAAGCTGAAATCAACCTACACGGATCTGCTGCCGACCTTCGTGCATCCGCAGACCAATCGCATCCACACCTCGTATTCGCTGGCCTCGACCACCACTGGACGGCTGTCGTCGTCGGAACCGAACCTGCAGAACATTCCGGTGCGCACCGAAGACGGCCGCAAGATCCGCCGCGCCTTCATTTCGACGCCGGGTCACAAGCTGGTGTCGGCGGACTATTCGCAGATCGAGCTGCGACTGCTGGCTGAAATCGCCGACATCCCATCGCTGAAGCAGGCGTTCCAGGATGGACTCGACATCCACGCCATGACCGCGTCGGAAATGTTCGGCGTGCCGATCAAGGACATGCCGAGCGAAGTGCGCCGCCGCGCCAAGGCGATCAATTTCGGCATCATCTACGGCATCTCGGCGTTTGGACTGGCCAACCAGCTCGGCATTCCGCGCGAGGAGGCCTCCAGCTATATCAAGAAATATTTCGAGCGCTTCCCCGGCATCCGCGCCTACATGGACCAGACCCGCGACTTCTGCCGCGAGCACGGCTATGTGGTGACGCTGTTCGGCCGCAAGTGCCACTATCCGGATATCAAGTCGCCCAATCCGTCGCACCGCGCCTTCAATGAACGCGCCGCCATCAACGCCCGCCTGCAGGGCTCGGCCGCCGACATCATCCGCCGCGCCATGGTGCGGATGGAAGATGCGCTGGCCGCCAAGAAGCTCTCGGCGCAGATGCTGCTGCAGGTCCACGACGAACTGATCTTCGAGGTGCCCGACAACGAGGTGGAGAAGACACTGCCCGTGGTGCAGCGGGTGATGCAGGACGCGCCGTTCCCCGCGGTGGTGATGTCAGTGCCGCTGCATGTGGACGCGCGCGCGGCACACAATTGGGATGAGGCGCACTGAGGACACGTTAGCGCAGGACTGATCCAATCTGGATAGTCGCGCCGGGGATTTCCAGGAGACGACGTGGAACAAACGGTTTTGCGACCTGCACGCGAGGGGGATGGACGGGCTGTGTTCGATGTCACCCGACTCTCCGTCGCAGCCCTCGCGAAGGACCACTACTCGGCCGAACAGATTGCCGGCTGGATGGGCGATCGAACACCGGACACCTACGAACACTTGATTGCCAACAGACGGATGGTCGTCGCCGAGCGGGACGGCGCGATCGTTGGATTTGTCGATGCTGTGCCTGGAGAGGTGACACGTTTGTTTGTTCTGCCGGACGCGGCAGGCTCAGGTCTTGGCAGGCGCCTCCTTGAGATCGGAATCGAGACCGCTCGCAAGGGGCATAGTGGATCCATCAGACTCGAAGCGACGATCAACGCGGAAGGCTTTTACCAGCGGCACGGCTTCGAAACGATCAAACGCGGCTATTTCTCCCACGGCCTCGGCGGCGATCCGATCGAAATCGTTCACATGGAGCTGCCGCCGGCTACGGGTTTCTGAAGCGCCCGACACTCGCCTTACACCGCATGTCGCTTCTCTCATGCCGGCTACCGGGCTCAAGTGAGATCATCCGCGTCCACATGCGGCCGCTCGGCTTGCCGCTGTTCAAGCGTTCCTTCCAGCCGTGCGATGTTTTCCATCAGGCGTTGGCTCGTCAGGACGAGGAAGTAATAGCCGAATTGCGGATTCTGAAAGTAGATTTCGAGAAGCCTGTCATAGGTAATGCTCAGGACCTGCCCGTCCTCGAGGCATTCGACCGTCGCGGTTCGCTTTTTGGTGGGCGTGAGGAAGCCGAGCTCTCCCATCAGACGTCCGGGCAGAAGCTCGACATTGATCTCCTTGACCAGGAACTTCCCCGTGACGATCAGAAACATTTCGGTCGCGGGATCACCTTTCCTGAACAACCTGTCGCCGTGGCGATACTTGCGCTCGGTCATGAACGGCTTCAGCCATTCCATCGACATGTCGCCCTCGGCCGCGACGCGCGCCTTCTTGATCAGATTCAGCATCTGACGAAGACGAAGGGCATTGATCGGAAGCGACAGCAGATACAGGAGAAACGTCGCGACATTGCCGGAAAGGGCACCGAAGACGGCGAAGAATGTCGAGCCAGCCATGTTCGCGACGCGCAGCGGCACCATTGTCCGCATCAGCAGGGTCGCGACAAAGAAGATGGCGCCAAGCAATGCAAACATGTTGGCAAGCGTGATGTTGGCCAGCACGATCTCCTGCAGCCGGTCCATCAGCGCATTGAAGGTGATGTTGTTGGGGTCAAGCCCCATCTGAATCAAGATCTTTGCGATCCTGAAATTGTCCGCCGCCTTGTCAAGGATGCGGTCAAGGATGGTCGAAAGATCTGCACTGATTGGCGCCATCATACATCTCTCGCATAACGCCGCCGGATTTTACCCCGAGCGGTGGTTTCGGCAATTATCCAGCAACCGCCTGCAAACGCCCGATTGCCCATCAATGGATGGACGTTGCCCGAATAGGATAGCGTCATTGTTTGACTTATCGATGCTGAGCTTAACGGCTCGTGAAACTTCTCTAACCCATCGCCAGCCTCCCCGCCCGCACCCGCACGATCCCATCCACCACGACATCCCGCACGCTGCGGGGCGAGGCCGAGTAGACGATGTTCGAAATCGGATCGTGCAGCGGCTGCATCTCGGGCTGGGTAAGATCGAGCACCATCAGGTCGGCGCGCTTGCCGACCTCGATGCTGCCGGTGAGATGATCGATGCCGAGCACGCGGGCGCCGTCGATGGTGGCGAGCCGCAGCATCTGGCGGGTGGTCAGGACGGTGGGGTCGTCGGCGGTCATCTTGCCGACCAGGGCCGCCAGCCGCATCGCCCAGAACATGTCCATGCTGTTGTCGGAGGCGGTCCAGTCGGTGCCGAGCCCGACCGGCGTATGGCCGTGGAACCGCGCCAGCGGCAGCGTCCGTGCCTCGATCTTCAGGTTGCTCGCCGGGCAATGGCAGATCGCGGTGCCGTCGGCGCACCAGCCGTCGCGCTCGCTGTCGTCCAGATAGATCGCATGGGCCGCGACCACATCCGGTCCGGTCAGGCCTGCGCAGCGCAGGCAGGCCAGCGCGCCGGCATGGCCACGCTTGCGGATCGCTGAGATCTCCGCCTCGCACTGCGCCACATGCAAATAGACCCGCGCCCCGATCCGGCGCGCGCGGGTCGCGCATTCGGCCAGCAGGGCGTCGGAACAGGTGTCCAGCGCATGCGGCGCGATGCCGGCAACGATGCGCGAACGCGCGGGATCGACGCCGTAACGTTCGATCAGCCGCTCGGTCGGCCCCCAGTCGGCCGGGCCGCCGACGTCGACAAGGGTGGAGCCGACGGTGGCGCGCAGTCCGCTCGCCTCGATGATCGGCACATAGAGATCCATGTCGCCGACCCGATCGGCGATCGTGGTCACACCATTGAGCAGGAATTCCGAACAGGCCGATGTCAGCGAGCGGCGGTAGTCATCCGCCGTGAACCGGTCCTGTCCCGGCACGCGATAACCGCCCTCCGGCCAGAACGCGCGCGAACGGTCGTCGGCAAGACCACGGAAAAGCGCCAGGGTGGCATGAGTATGGGTGTTGACGAAGCCCGGCAGCACCAGGCCGCTGGAACAGTCGACGATCGTATCCGCCGGCGACGCCAGTGTTCCGCCGGGTCCGATCGCGGCGATGGACGAACCCTCGATCCGGATGTCGCTATCGGTCAGGACGCTGTCGTCCGCATCCACCGTCGCCATCGTCGCGTGGGTCAGCACAAGAGCCATCGATAGCCTCCGGTCGGCACCCGATCATTGCGGGCCAGGCGCCGTCAATGGCCGCACCGCACAAAACTAGGCGTGCTCTTTTTTCGTACGCCATCGTCGATTCTTTGTTCTTCCCGGCACAGGGTTCTCGTGTCCTAATACCACTCCCTGCCGGGAAGTTTTCGTCCAGCGCATAACCAACAAGGAGCGCGGCATGATGATGGATCGCAGACATTTCCTGATGGCATCGGTGGCGGCCGGGGCCTGCATCGGTTTCGACGCCCGCGCGGAGAGCCGCCCCGTCATCAACCTGCAGCTCGGCTGGATCCCCTCGGGTAACCAGATCGGCGAGGTCTGCGCCAAGCATCTCGGCTACTACGAGGCGGAAGGCCTCGAGCTGCGCTTCCAGGGCGGTGGCCCCAACATCGACGGCGTGGCGGTGGTGGCCTCGGGCCGCTTCGAGGTCGGCCAGGTGTCGTCGAGCCCCTCGCTCATGCTCGCAGCTTCCCAGGACATTCCGATCCGCTGTTTTGCCGCGGGCGCACAAATCCACCCCTACACGTTTTTCTCGCTGAAGAAGAATCCGGTGGCCAAGGCAGCGGACTTCGTCGGCAAGACGGTCGGGATCCAGGCCACCGGCGTCATCCTGCTGCGCGCGCTGCTGGCCAAGAACAACATTCCCGAGAGCAAGGTCCAGATCGTCACCATCGGCTCGGACATGGGCCCGCTGTTGACCGGCCAGGTCGATGTGGTGACCGGCTGGCAGACCAACACCACCGCCCTCAAGGTGCTGGGTCCGGACCGTGTCGATCTGCGTCTCTGGGACGCCGGCGTGCGTCTCTACGCGCTGCCCTATTACGCCACCGCCGACACCGTCCAGAAGAAGGCCGACCTGCTGGCGAAATTCCTGCGCGCCACCTCCAAGGGCTGGGCCTACGCCTATGCCAACCGCGACGCGTCAATCGACCTGCTGGTGAAGGAATTCCCGAACCTCAACAAGGCGGATGAGCGCGTCGCCCTTGACGTCATGCTCGACTACGCGTTTTCGGACCGCACCAAGGTGGACGGCTGGGGCACGATGGAGCCGCAGGTCTGGCAGGAGCAGATCGACCTTTACGCCCAGCTCGGCCAGTTCTCGCGCCGGACGCCGAAGCTCGACGAGGTTGCGACCTTCGATGTGCTGAAGCTGACCGCCGACCAGCGGGTGAAGATAGGCTGATCGCGCGATCTGCGCTCCGTCTTCGCTTTTGATTGCAGTGTTATCCGAACAAAGGTTTGCGCCATGCGCCCTCCCTCGAACGCAGTCACTTGTCACGATGTCACGGTCCGTTTCGTCACCGACCGGCGGACCGTGACAGCCCTGCAGAACGTCACCTTCGACCTGACACCCGGTGGCTTCCTCAGCCTGCTCGGCCCCTCCGGCTGTGGAAAATCTACGCTGCTGCGGGTGGTCGCCGATCTGATCGCGCCGTCCGCCGGCCACGTCTCGGTGTTCGGAATGAGCCCGGAGGAGGCACGCTCGGCGCGCAGCTTCGGCTTCGTGTTCCAGGATGCCGCCCTGCTGCCGTGGCGAACGGCGCTGCAGAATGTCGAACTGCCGCTCGAGGTCGGCGGCACGCGCGGCCTGCCGGCTAATTCGCCGACGCCGAAGGAGCTGTTGAAACTGGTCGGCCTCGAAGGCTGGGAGAACAGCTTTCCCCATGAGCTTTCCGGCGGCATGCGCCAGCGCGTCTCGATCGCCCGCGCTTTGCTCGGCGGCCCCCGCCTGCTGCTGATGGACGAGCCGTTCGGCGCGCTCGACGAGATCACCCGCGACCGCCTCAACGAGGAACTGCGCCGGATCTGGCAGGAGACCGCGACCACCATCATGTTCGTCACCCATTCGGTTTACGAGGCGCTCTATCTCGGCGAGCAGGTGCTGGTGCTGGCGGCCAATCCCGGCCGTGTGTCTGAGCTGACCACCGTCGACTTGCCGCGCGACCGCACTCTGAAAATCCGCGAAACCGGCCAGTTCGTCGCCATGGCCGGCCGCCTGCGCGACGCCTTGGGGAGGGGACAATGACCACCGTCGATCTCAACCTCGATCATGGCCTCGCCGCCGCCGAGGAAGCCCATCGCATCCAGCGCCAGCGCCTGATCTGGCGCCGCCGGTTACTGCCGGTGATCGGCATCGCCTCGGCGCTTGTGCTGTGGGCCCTCGTGGTCCGGATCTTCAACGTGCCGGTGTTCGTCGCGCCCTCGCCGCAACTCGTGCTCTCCACGCTGTGGACCAAGCTCGACATATTATTGGCAAACCTGCTACCGACGGCGATCGAGGCCTTCACCGGCTTCCTGCTTGGCAACCTGACGGCGATCCTGATCGCCACCGTGTTCGTGCACAGCAAGGCGATGGAAGAAGCCTTCTTCCCCGTGGTGGTGGTGGTCAACACCATCCCGGTGGTCGCCAAGGCGCCGATCCTGGTGCTGCTGCTCGGCAACGGCATGGAGCCGAAGATCGCCATCGCGGCGCTGATCTGCTTCTTCCCGACATTGGTGAACATGGTGCGCGGGCTCGAATCGGTAAATCCGCAGGCCATGGAGCTGATGCGGGTGCTGTCGGCCAGTAAGCGCGAGGTGTTTTTCAAGCTGCGGCTGCGCAACTCGCTGCCCTACCTGTTCTCGGCGCTCAAGATCGCGGCCTCCACCGCGGTGATCGGCGCCATTGTCGGCGAATGGATCGGCTCCACCACCGGCATCGGTGCACTGATCATCCAGTCCACCTACAATTTCGACTCGGCGATGCTCTACGCCACCGTGCTCGTGGGCTCCGCCTTCTCTGTGCTGTTCTTCGTTGCGATTGCCACCATCGAACGCTTTGTCGTGCGCTGGCAGCCGGCCAACTCTCACTGACACTTTCCGGGAGCGACCCATGACTCTTGATATGGCCCAGGATCAAACACCCACACGCATCGCGGACAAGCCGGGCGACGCTACCGTGGTCGCGCGCTCCGACGTGGTCGTGGTCGGTGGCGGGCCGGCGGGCTTTGCGGCCGCCGTTGCCGCGCGGCGCGAAGGCGCCTCCGTCACGCTGATCGAGCGTTATCCCTATCTGGGCGGCCTCGCCGCCGGCGGCATGGTGCTGGTGCTCGACGATATGCACAACGGCCAGGAGGTCACCACCACCGGCATCTGCACCGAGATGATCGACCGGATGGCTGCGATCGGCGCCTGCGTCTATCCGCCTCCCGAGGAGCGGGGACAGAGCTGGGAGCTGTTTCGCAAATGGGCGCGCTGGGGCGCGTTCGACTTCCGCGCCCAGAGCAAGCCCGCGCCGATCGTGATGGCCGCAGCGTTCGACCCCGATGGCTGGAAACGCGTCTCCAACGACATGATCACCGAGGCCGGCGTCGACGTGCGCCTGCACTCCTGGTTCTCCCGCGCCGTCATGGACGGCAACCGGATCAAGGGCGTGATCTGCGAGACCAAGGCCGGCAGGCAGGCGATTTTGGGCGATGTGATCATCGACGCCACCGGGGACCTCGACGTAGCGGCGGCGGCAGGCTCCGCCTTCGTCCACGGCTCCTATATCCTGACCACGGTGTTTCGTCTCGGCGGCGTCGACACCGAAACGGCCGAGCGCTTCCGGTTCGAAGAGCCGGAGAAATACGCCGTGCTCGACCGGCAGGCCAAGCGGGTGATGGGCGGCTCCTGGGATCTGTGGTGGCTGAAGACGCCATTGCCGGGCATCGTCTGGTGCAACTGCCCGCACATGACCGGGCTCGACGGATTGTCCGTGGAGGACATCACCAAGGCGGACTTCGAAGGGCGCAAGCGTATCTATGCGCTGATCGACTTCATCCGCGCCAACATCCCGGGCTTCGCGTCCTGCTTTGTGGTCGACGTCGCGCCGCAGCTCGGCGTGCGCCAGACCCGGCTGCTGGAGGGCGACTATGTCGTCACCAAGGACGACGTGCAGGATCGCGTGCACTTCCCCGACACCGTGGCGCGCGGGCGCGACTACTACACACCCTACCGTTCCATGCTGCCGAAGGCGATCGAGGGCATGGTGGTGGCCGGCCGGCACTACTCGGCGACGGAGTCCGCACAGAAAATGTCGCGCGAGATTCCACCCTGCATGTCGATGGGACAATCGGCCGGCGTGGCCGCGGCCCTCGCCGTCGCATCCAACATCGCACCGCGGGCGGTCTCGCCGGCGGCCATCTGCGCCAAGGTTCGGGCCCAGGGAGGCGATCCCGGCGATCGCCCCTCGGCCAATGCAAAAATCATGGAGAATGCCGCGTGACTGACACTGCACACCTGCCGCTCGCCGGCATCCGCGTCATCGATTTCACCCAGGTGATGATGGGCCCCGTGGCCACGCAAATGCTGGCGGACTACGGCGCCGACGTCATCAAGATCGAGAAGCCGGGCACCGGCGACCTGTCGCGCACCGCGTTCCCGAATGATCCGGCCGGCCTGCTCGGCCCGGTGTTCTGCTCGCTGAATCGCAACAAACGATCGATCGTGCTCGACCTGCGCAAGCCCGAGGATCGTCAGGTCGTGTTCGATCTCGCACGACGCTCCGACGTGGTGGTCAACAATTTCCGTTCCGGTGTCATGGAGCGGCTCGGTTTCGGCTACGAGGATCTGGCGAAAATCAATCCGCGGCTGATCTACGCGGCCGGCACCGGCTTCGGCCTCACCGGCCCCAATAGCCACAAGGGCGGCCAGGACGTGCTGGCCCAAGCCATGAGCGGCGTGCTGTACCGCCGCTCCAACGAAAGCGATCCCCTCTCGGTGCTGGCGACCACCTTCGCCGACTATTCCGCGGGCATGCACATGGTCCAGGGCATCCTGCTGGCGATCCTGCAGCGGGAGAAGACCGGCCGTGGCCAGCGCATCGCGGTGTCGCTGCTCGATTCCATGCTGGCCGCGCAGACCCAGGAAGCGGCGGCGCACCTGATGCGCGGGCGCGAGGTGAACTGGGGCGCCATGCCGCTGTCCGGCGTGTTCCCGACGTCCGACGGCGCGCTGGTCATGGTCGGCGCCTTCAAGGCCGATCCGCTCGGCGACATCTCGAAAGCACTCGGTCTCGATCATCTCGGCAAGGATCCGCGCTTTGCGACCTTCGAAAATCAGGTGGCGAACAAGCCTGCGCTGCAGGCGATCTTCAAGGAGTGCTTCAAGTCGGGCACCACGGCGCACTGGCTGGCGCGGCTGGAGGAGCAGGACCTGCTCTGCGCGCCGGTGCGTTCGCTCGCCGAAGCGCTGGCGGACGAGCAGACCGCGATCAACGAGATGATCATCGAGGCCGATGGCGATGTCGAGCGCATCCGGGTGATCGGCTCGCCGATCCACATGACCGATGCGCCGGTGGCGATCCGCACACCGCCGCCCTCGCTCGGCCGCGATACTGATGCCGTGCGCTCCGAGTTGGGACGTGCGGCCAGCCAGGCGGCCGAATAATGCCGGTCCATTTCAACATCGCCGATCACGTCGCGCGGATCACGATCGACCGCCCGGAGGTGATGAACGCCGTTGACCAGGCGACCGAACAGGAACTGCAGGGGATCTGGTCGCAGATCGAGCACAACCGCGATGTCCGCGCCGTCGTTCTGACCGGCGCCGGCGAACGGGCCTTCTGCACCGGCGCCGACATGAAGGGCGGCAGCGGCGCATCGGGCCTTGAATACTGGGCGATGCCGCGGCCCGGCGGCTTTGGCGGCATCGCCTTGCGCGACACTCTCGACGTGCCGGTGATCGCGCGGGTGAACGGGCACGCGCTCGGCGGCGGGCTCGAAATGATGCTGGGATGCGACCTGGTGGTGGCCGCCGACCACGCCACCTTCGGGCTGCCCGAGGCTCGTGTCGGACGCTTGCCGCTGGACGGCGGCATGGTGTTGCTGCAGCGGCAGATCCCGCACCGCGCCGCCATGGGCATGCTGCTCACCGGCCGGCGCATCAAGGCCGACGAAGCCCTTCGCTTCGACCTGGTCAACGAGGTGGTGCCGTCAACCGGCCTCGATGCGGCTATCGATCGCTGGCTGGGCGAGGTGCTGGCCTGCGCGCCGCTATCGGTCCGCGCCATCAAGCAGGTGGCGCGCCGCACCGCGCAACTCTCGGCCGTCGAAGCCCAGGCCCAGCGCCTGCCGGCGCTGGTGGAAGCCCTGAACTCGGCGGATTCCAACGAGGGCGTGCGCGCTTTCGTGGAGAAGCGGAAGCCGGTCTGGTTGGGGCGTTGATTAATGCCCTACGTCATCACCGATGCCTGCATCGATGTGAAGGACAAGTCCTGCCTCTCGGCCTGCCCGGTGGACTGCATTTACGAAGGCGGCCGCACACTCTACATTCAGCCGGACGAGTGCATCGACTGCGGTCTGTGCGAGACCGTCTGTCCGGTCGCGGCGATCCATGCCGACGACCGGCTGCCTGAGGACCTTGTGATGTGGATCGCGGTGAACCGGGACTATTTCGGCGAGGCGGTGAGCGGCCTCGGCTCGCCGCGTGGCGCCGACGCGCGGACCACCCGGACGATTGATCACCCGATGGTGGCGGCACAGCCCGCGAGAGGCGGCTAGCGGCATGCATGCCGCGGCGCTGGCCTATTTCCGCGAGACGGCGCGACTGGGATCGATCCGCAAGGCAGCGGCCAACCTCAACGTCGCGGCAAGCGCCCTCAACCGGCAGATCCTGAAACTGGAAGAAGAGCTGGGGACTCAACTATTCGACCGCCTGCCCGGCGGCATGCGCCTGACTGCAGCGGGGGACATCCTGCTGCGCCACGTGACGGCGACGTTCCACGATTACGACCGGGTGCGGACCGAGATCGACGATCTCAAGGAAGCGCGCTCCGGCCATGTCACCATCGTCGCGGTGGATTCCCTGCTGGTCGATTTCCTGCCGCGGACGATCGACCGTTTCCGCGCCGACTTCCCCGCCGTCACGTTCACGATCTCGGCGGTCTCGCCGACGGAGGTGCAGGGCCTGGTGGCTGATGGTAGCGCCGACATGGGCTTCACCTTCGTCGAGCGAACCGCCCGCGCGGTGCAATTCGTCGCGGAGATCGCAGCGCCCATCGGCGTCATCATGCCGGCGGACCATCCACTCGCCGCCAAGCGCAGTATCACCTTCGAGGAGGCGGCCGCCTATCCGTTGCTGACGCCGGCAGGTCCGCTGCCGCGTGCCGCCAACATCGATCCCGATTTCACCGCGTTCCGGGCCCGGCTGGTGCCGCGGATCACATCGAACTCGATCCAGATGATCAAGCGTGGCATCCGACTCGGCATGGGCATCGCCTTCTTCACCCGGCTCGGTTATCTCGAGGAAATCGAGAGCGGTGAGCTGGTCTGGCGCGCCTTCACATCCGAGGCGATCAACGGCGTGAAGATCGGCCTGCTGACGGCGACGGCCCGCCCGCTCAGCGCACCGGCGCGGCAACTGGTGCGCCGGCTGAGCGAAGACATCGCGCGTTTGCCGACGGCGTGAGGTGGATGGAGACCAACAACAGCCGTTGATGGCCTCATGGTTCGAGACGCGCGTACCGCGCTCCTCACCATGAGGGGAGGCTCAGACGCCCTCGCACCACACGCATACGAGCGTCCCGCCCGACCCACTGACTGCGCGCGCAGGAATTGGCTATAAATCCAGCATATTTGCCGCCACCGCCGGATCCTCACCATGCCCTCCACGACCTCGCTGCTGACGTTTTCGCTTGTCGCACTCGCCATGGTGCTGACGCCGGGACCGAACATGATCTATCTGCTGTCGCGCTCGATCACCCAGGGCCCGACGGCGGGGCTGGTGTCGCTTGGCGGCGTGGCGCTCGGCTTCGTGGTCTACATGCTCAGCGCCGCATTCGGCATCACCGCCTTCATGTTCGCGGTGCCCTATGCCTATGATGCGCTGCGGCTGTGCGGCGCCGCGTATCTCTTGTGGCTGGCGTGGCAAGCGCTGAAGCCGAACGGACGCTCGCCGCTGCAGGTGAAGACACTCAGCATCGACAGCCCGCGCAAATTGTTCGCCATGGGCTTTGTTACCAGTCTCCTGAATCCCAAGATCGCCATGCTGTACGTGGCGCTGCTGCCGCAGTTCGTCGATCCGGCGCACGGCAGCGTGCTGACCCAGTCGATCGCATTCGGCCTGATCCAGATCACGGTGAGCGTCAGCGTCAACGCCCTGATCTCGCTCTCCGCGGGCTCGATCGCGCTGTTCTTCGGAACGCGGCCGACCTGGCTGAAAATGCAGCGCTGGCTGATGGGGACGGTGCTGGCCGGGCTTGCGGTGCGGATGGCCTTCGAGGCGCGCCGCACCTAAGCTGCGCGCATCCAGGAGGCTCTGCCCGATCGAACTTTATGCCATATCGATTGAATATGGATATTGGCAAATCCATACAATGGACGAGCCCCTTGGCCTGACGTACGTATTCGTCAGCCGTCCGATACCCGGGCGGCGGAGCCAGCCATTGGATCGAGCATTGGACGCAGCAGCCAACTCACCGACCGTCACCACCCGGGAGCCTCCGACCGTCGGTGCCCTGTTCACCGGCTTTCTCGGCCTCGGCCTGATCGGGTTCGGCGGCGTGCTGCCGTTGGCGCGGCGCATGATCGTCGAGGACCGGCGCTGGCTGACCGCGGCAGAATTCACTGAACTGCTCGGCCTCTGTCAGTTCCTGCCCGGCGGCAACATCATCAACCTGTCGGTAGCGATCGGGTTGCGGTTTCGCGGCGTTGCCGGCGCTCTCGCGGCCCTGGTGGGGCTGATCGCCGCGCCCACGGCGATCGTGGTCATGCTTGGCATGGTCTACGACCGCTTCGCCAATGATCCGCGCATCCAGCATCTGTTCGCGGGCCTGGCGGCGGCCGCCGCCGGCCTGCTGGTCGCGATGGCGGTGAAGATCGCGCTGCCGATCCGCACCAAGCCGATCGCCATTGTCATCGCAACTCTGTGCTTCATCGCCATCGCCATATTGCGGCTGCCCTTGCTGCCGACCATGCTGGTGCTGGCATCGCTGAGCATCCTCGCAACGTGGAGGTGGCAGCGATGAGCGCCGTCCTGATCTCCCTTGCCATCATCTTCGCGCAGCTCTCGCTGCTGGCGTTCGGCGGCGGCAACACCATCCTGCCGGAAATGCAGCGCCAGGTGGTCGACGTCCATCACTGGATGTCGGCCCGCGACTTCACGGCGATGTTCGCGCTGGCCCAGGCCGCGCCGGGGCCCAACATGATGGTGGTGACGCTGGTCGGTTGGCACGTGGCCGGATGGCCGGGCGTGCTGGTGACCTCGCTGGCCAAGTTCGGCCCGAGTTCCATTCTCACCGGGATCGTGATGCAGGCCTGGCAGCGCTTCAAGGATCATCCGTGGCGGCGGGTCATCCAGGCAGGGCTGGTGCCGATGACCGTCGGGCTGGTGGCGGCGAGCGCCATGCTGATCACCGAGGCCTCGGACCACGAATGGGTGCTGGTCGCGATCACGGCCGTTGTCGCGCTGACGAGCCTGACCACCAAAATCCATCCCCTTTGGCTGCTGGCTGCGGGGGCATTGGCCGGATTAAGCGGTTTCGGCCTCCCCTGACATTGAAATCGCTGGGAAATATAAGGATTTTCGGCGCGCACGGCTGTTGACGAGCGTGTCCAGGCTCTGGAATTGCAGGCCCAGCCCCGGTAAGACTGCAGAAATCCTGGAGTCGTTCCGTGTCCAAGTCCGCCGCCCGCGCCCGCCTCGCCGATATCATCGCCAAACGCTCGTTCGGGCGCGGCGAAATCACCCTCGCTTCCGGCCGCAAGAGCGACTTCTACTTCAACCTGAAGCCCACCATGATGGATCCCGAGGGGGCGGCGCTGCTGGCGGAACTGACCTTCGAATCGCTGAAAGACGATGCGCTGGATTATGTCGGCGGCCTCGAGATGGGCGCCGTGCCGCTGGCGGGCGCCATTGCCCAGCTGTCGTGGATGCGCGGACATCCGATCGCGGCGTTCTTCGTGCGCAAGAAACCGAAGGAACACGGCGCGCGTCTCGCGGTCGAAGGATTGGCCAAGGGCGAAACCCTGCAAGGCAAGCGCGTGGTGATCGTGGAAGACGTCACCACCACCGGCGGCTCCGCCATCAAGGCCGCGGATGCGGTGCGCGATGCCGGCGGCGAAGTCGCGCTGGTGATCACCATGGTCGACCGCGAAGAAGGCGCCACCGAAACCTTCCGGGATGCCGGCATTCCGTTCCGCTCGCTCTACAAGGCGAGCGAGTTCCTCAGGGGTTGATCCTCAATCATCGCCCGTGTGGAGTGTGGTCATGGCGGTTCCGCGCTTTACGCTCCCTCGGCATGTTTGTTAGGCCATCACCCTGCTCTTCAGGGACCGTCGTCATGTTGCAACGGCTGACCGCCGCCATCTTCGTATTGTTGCTGTCATCCCCCGCCGTCCTGGCGGCGACGCCTCACGCCGCGCTTGATGGCGCACATCTGGCGTGGCCCTGGGCGCTGCCCTTTGTCGGCATTCTGTTGACGATCGCCACCGGTCCGCTGCTGTTCAAGCAGGTCTGGCATCACCACTATGGCAAGCTGGCGCTGGCCTGGGGTGTGGCAACGCTGCTGCCGATCGTTGTGCTGCACGGGCTGCCTGCCGCAATCGCCGCTTTTGTCCATGCCGCGCTCGGCGAATATCTCAGCTTCATCGTCCTGCTGTTCGCGCTTTATGTGGTGGCGGGGGGAATCCTTGTCACCGGCAATCTGCGGGGAACGCCGCTGGTCAACACCATCCTGCTGGCCTTCGGCACCCTGATCGCCAGCATCGTCGGCACCACCGGCGCGGCCATGATCCTGATCCGGCCACTGCTGCGCGCCAATGAGCATCGACGTTCGAACGCCCACGTGGTGGTGTTCTTCATCTTCCTGGTCTGCAATATCGGCGGCGCACTGTCGCCGCTCGGCGATCCGCCACTGTTCATCGGCTTCCTGCGCGGCGTCTCATTCTTCTGGACCACGCAGCATCTGTGGAGCCAAACGCTTGTCGTTGCCGCTCTCGTGCTTGCGGTGTTCATCGTTCTCGATGTCACGCTGGCGCGACGCGAGACAACTGGCGATCCCGGCAATGGCGGAGCTCTCGCCCTGCAGGTTCACGGCCTCGTCAATCTCGCGCTGATCGCGCTCATCATCGCCGCCATCCTCGGCTCCGCGGTCTGGCGGCCCGGAATCACCTTCGACGTTTACGGCACGCCGGTGGAACTGCAGAATCTGGTGCGCGATGGTCTGCTGGTTCTGATCGCGCTGCTGTCGCTATGGCTGACTCCGGACGAGCATCGTGAGGCCAACGGTTTCAACTTCGAGCCGATCCGCGAGGTGGCGATCCTGTTCGCCGCTATCTTCGTCTGCATCATTCCAGTGCTGGCGATGCTGCAGGCCGGCGCCGACGGTCCGTTCGCCGGATTGCTCGCCGCAGTCAGCACGCCGGAGGGACAGCCGCGCAACCTGATGTATTTCTGGCTGACCGGCGCACTGTCGGGCTTTCTCGACAACGCGCCAACCTATCTGGTGTTCTTCGGCCTCGCCGGCGGCGACGCGCAACACCTGATGAGCACGCTGGCGCCGACACTGGCGGCCATCTCCATGGGCGCGGTCTACATGGGGGCGCTGACATATATCGGCAACGCGCCCAACTTCATGGTCTATGCCATCGCCAACGAGCGCGGCGTCCGGATGCCTGGCTTCTTCGGTTACATGCTGTGGTCCGGCGCCGTGCTGATTCCGACGTTCATCCTGCTGTCACTGTTTGGAATCTAGCGGGCGATTCGAATTGACGCGCACGGTTCCACGAACCGCCACATTGTTGACGTCGGCGCGTTCGCCGGCAGTGTCATGACACCGCCTGCTCACCGCTCGTTTACCATCTTGCGATAGCGTCGCCGCGCCGGGCCATATAGCCCGGCACGTGGGGACGCCTGGGTGGAGTCGGCAGTGCATAGAAATTCAGGATTATGGCGCCGATCGGCGCTGATTGCGGCTGCCGCCGTCATTCTCGCCGGCCTCGTGCCCGGCCGCGCGTCCGCGGGTTTCTTCGACTTCCTGTTCAATGGCGGCGACAACCGTCGCGCGCCGCAAGCCAACACCTTCGATCCGTTCGGCCTCAACACGCCGCCACCGGCGCCTGCCCCGGCGCCGCGCACCGAGACCAGCCGCTCGAGCGGTTATTGCGTGCGCAGTTGCGACGGACGTTATTTCCCGGTGCAGGCGCGCGGTGGCGCGACGCCCGTGCAGATGTGCCAGGCATTCTGCCCGGCGACCCCGACCAAGGTGTTCTACGGCAGCGGCATCGACGGCGCGACGGCGGCGAATGGCGAGCGTTATGCCGACAGCGAAAACGCCTTCGCCTATCGCAAGGCTCTGAAAGCCGACTGCACCTGCAACGGTCGCGATCCCACCGGGCTCGCGCCAGTCGATCTCTCGCTCGACACCACGCTTAAGGCCGGCGACGTCGTCGCAACCTCGGACGGGCTGGTGGCGTTCTCGGGCATCCGGCTCGGCATCGGCCAGGCGCCGGAGTTCACGCCGGTAGCCAATTATCCGGGTCTCACCGCCGATGTGCGCGCCAAGCTCGGCGAGATGAAGGTTGCTCCGGTCAGTGCCGATCTGATCGATCCTGCGGCGGCACCGACGGACAGCGCACCGGCCACGCCGATGCCGACGACAGTCGTCCCCAAGACCCTCTCGCCCAAGGCAAAACGCGCCGCGCTGAATTGACGGCTGTCGCGGCAGGCTGTGGCAATCACCATCGCTCGCATCACCAGGGCCGTACACCAATCAAGCCACCGGCGGTAACAAAAGTGCACGCTCGCCGGCGACGACCCGTGCGAGCTCTGTCGGCAGACGGCTCAGGACGGTGTCCCATTCGTGAGGCTCGCGCTGACGAAATAACCGCATGGTCGGATACCACGGGCTATCCTCCCGTTGCGTCAACCAGCGCCAGTCCAACGAATAGGGCAGCATCATCCAAACCGGACGGCCGAGCGCGCCGGCAAGGTGCGCGACCGAGGTATCGGCCGAAATCACCAGATCGAGCGCGCTGACCGCCGCCGCGGTGTCGGAGAAATCGCCGAGCATCGGCGCGAGATCGACGATGCCGCCGCCAAGGCCCGCCAGCACCAGACCGTCCGCCGGGCGCGGATCCTTCTGCAGGCTGAACAATTGAACGCCGGGGGCAAGGAGACGCGGCAGTACGGTCGCGGCCGACAGCGAGCGTTGCCGGTCGCCCTTATGCCGGGGATTGCCGGCCCAGACCACGCCGACCTTCAGCGCCTGGACGCCATCGAGCCTTCTCTGCCAATGCGCGAGCTTCGCCGGATCGGGACGAAGGTAGGGAATGTTCGCCGGTATGGTCTCGAGCGTGGTGCCGAACACCCGCGCCAGGCTCATCAAAGGCAGTTGCAGGTCGAACGGTGGCAGCGGTTCGCCGCGGGCAATCACAGGGATATCGAGCGCCGCCCGCAGCAGGTGCGCGATTTCGGGCTGGACCTGCAACACGACCGGCCCGTCCATCGCCGCCACCGCGGGAATGTAGCGGACAAAGTGCAGGGCATCGCCAAGCCCGTACTCGGCGTGCAGCAGCAGCGTGCGGCCGGCCAGCGCCTCCCCCTCCCAGTGCGGCGCATCGAACGATGGGCCTGCGTCCGACCACGCCTTGTGCCGGCCGCACCAGTCGTACTCCCGGAAACCCGCGATGAAGTCGCCGGTCATCAGCAGGAAGTGCGCATGATTGAAGCGCGACAGCAGATCGTCCGGATCGAGCACGATGGCGCGACGCGAAGCCGCGATGGCCTCGTCGATCCGACCGAGATTGCGCAACGCAATGGCGAGATTGCCATGGCCCCTGGCATAGGCCGGATCGGCAGCGACAGCACGACGATGCGCGTCGACGGCACCCTGGTAATCATCTTGCGCTTCGAGGATCGCGCCAAGCGTGGTGTGCGCAGGCGCGCGCGCCGGATCCACAGCAAGCGCAAGCTGGCAGGCCTCAGTCGCATCCGTGAGCGCACCAAGTTCGTACAGACAGGCGCCGAGATTGCCGAGGAGGACAGCATCGTCCGACTTCAGCGTACAGGCGCGCCGATAGACGTCGAGCGCTTCGTCGCGCCTGCCGGATTCGTGGAGGACGAGAGCCGTGAACTTGAGGGCCGCGATATTGTCCGGGGCCAAGGCCGTCGCGCGGCGGCCTTGATCGACAGCCTCGGCGAACTGGCCCTGGCGGTAGAGTACGTCACCCAGGCTGCGGTGGAGTTCGGGATCGTCAGGGCTGAGCGTGAGAGCATGTCGATAGGCAGCGGCGGCATCCGCGAGACGATCGAGATCGAGCAGCACCTGAGCCAGGATAACATGGCCGTCGACGTCGCCGGGCTGCAGGGAAATCGCGCGCAGACAGGCTGTCATCGCTTCGCCGGGCCGCCTTTGCCGGCACAGCGCCAGCGCAAGATTACGGAAGCCGGCAGCGAAATCCGGCTGCAGCGTCACGACACGCTGATAGGCATCGACCGCTTCGCCGGACTTGCCCAGATCCAGCAGGACGTTGCCCAGATTGAGAAGAGCGTCGCGGGCGGACGGATCGCGGGAGAGAATATCGCGATACACCTCGACCGCCTCGCTCCGCCTGTCCAGAGCCTTCAATGCGATGGCCAGATTGAAGCGCGCCCGAAGCAGATCGGGCGCGAGCGCGATGGCCCGCCGATAAACGGCCTCGGCGTCATCAAATCGGCCGAGGTCACACAAGGCAACGCCAAGCTTGACGTGAAGGCCCGCATCATCCGGCCGCAACGCCACACCGCGCTGGAATGCGGCCACGGCTCCCTCTCGTTCTCCCTTCACGGCGAGCGCGTCACCCAGCGTCGCGAAGGCTTGCGCGTTGTGGGGATCGAGGTTGAACACCCGGTTCAGCAGCGCGACGCCTTCCACGGTCCGATCGGTGACAAAGGCGATAACTGCGGCAAGATGCAGGGCCGCAACATGTTCGCGATTGGCCGTGAGGATCTTGCCGCACAAGACATCGGCCTGGGGCACCCGGCCCGCAGCAAAGTGGCCCATTGCTTCTTGAAACATGACGTCTTGAAAAATGGCTTCCTCGGAAATGGCCTCTTGCGGAGCCCGATTCGCCGCTGCCCCACTCATGTCGCCACCCCACCCCCTGCTGCGCTGAACAGCAGTTAAACGGAGCACGCGGCGAATTCCGGCATATCGATTGCCCCGCCGAAATTTCGACGGGACCCGGGCTGCCTCACGTCAATCCGCGCCGTCGCGGGACGCCGGCTCGACCTGCCGCAGGAAGGAACGCTCTTCGCCGAGGATAAGGCGTTCGCCGACGGCAAAAGCAAAATTGTCCATCCCGGCCTGGTCGGCGCGCAAGCGGGCACGATAGGCCTCGTAGTCGGCCAGCGACTTGAACGAGATCAGGCCGAACGCGATGTCATTGGTGCCCTCGTGCGGCATCCAGTAGCCGATGAGATCTCCGCCGCATGCCGGAATGATTTCCAGCCAGCGACGCGCATAGGCTTCGAACGCCTGGGCCTTGAACGGATCGATGCGGTAACGAATGAAAACCGTGATGGTCATGGCGCGCCTCGCTGGTTTGATCGAGCGATCTTAGTGGCAGTGGCGACATGAATGCTTCGATTGATGTCGAAGTATTGAGGTCACTGAATGATGGCTTGCGGGGGCGTTTTCGGGTAGGATTGTGGCATGAAAACTGGTCCCGACATTGCGTTGCTCGGTTCCCTGATCGGCGATCCGGCACGCGCCAACATGCTCACTGCCCTGATGGGCGGCAAGGCGCTGACCGCAACCGAACTGGCGCAGGAAGCGGGCATCACGCCGCAGACCGCGAGCTCGCATCTGGCTAAACTCGAAAGCGGCGGCCTGCTGACACCCGAGAAGCAGGGCCGTCACCGCTATTTCCGCATCAGCGGCGAAGAGGTGGCTGACGCACTGGAAGCCTTGATGGGATTGGCGGCCTATGCCGGCCACAACCGCGTCCGCACCGGCCCGAAAGACCCGGCCATGCGTCAGGCCCGGGTCTGCTACGATCATCTCGCCGGCGACCGCGGCGTACAGATGTTCGACCACCTGACACGACGCGGCCTGATCTCATTCGACGATGCCCTGCTGGCGCTGACGCCGAAAGGCCGACGCTTCGCTGAAGATTTCGGCATCGACCTCGCGACCATCGGCACCGCGCGACGGCCGCTGTGCAAAGCCTGCCTCGACTGGAGCGTGCGGCGCAATCACCTCGCCGGATCGCTCGGCGCCGCCCTGCTGACGCGCTTCTACGACCTGAAATGGGCCCGCCGCGAAAAAGATTCGCGCGTTGTCAGCTTCAGCCGCCGCGGCGCAGAAAAGTTCGATGCCCTGTTCGGCATCCCCCGGCGGTAGATCTCACGGCGCGGCGCCTCAACCCGCCTTTTTCATCCGTGCATGCGGGCGTCGTGTCTTGCCGCGCCGCGCACGGGTGTTGGGAGCGCGGCGGGATATCGCCGATCCTCCGCGCTTGCCTTTAAGGCTCTGACGCAGCGCATCCATCAGGTCGATGACATTGCCGGAAGCCTCCTCGCGCTCCGGCGCCTCGATGGTCTTGCCAGAGGCCTTGCGCCGAACCAGCTTCTTCAGCGCCGTTTCATATTGATCCTTGAATATCGAGGGGTCGAAATGCGCGGCCTTGGTCTTCAGGATATGGCTGGCCAGCTCGACCATGTCCCTGGAGATGCGCGGACTCTTGATGTCCGAGAAATAATCGTCTTCGTCGCGCACCTCGGTGGGGTAGCGCAGCGTGGTGGCAAGCAATCCCTTGCCGAGCGGCTCGATGGCAACCACGTGCTCGCGGTTGGTGAGCACGATACGGGCGATCGCCACCCGGTCCTGGTCCTTCATCGCGTCCCGAATCACCGCAAAGGCGTCGGTGCCATCCTTGCGATTGGGCACGAGGTAATAAGGATGATCGAGATAACGCCGGTCGATTTCATCCCTGGGAACGAAGCTGTCGATATCGATGGTATGGTTGCTCTCGATCCGGACCGCGTCCAGCTCTTCCTTTTCCACCTCGACATACTTTCCCTTGGACAGCTCGTAGCCGCGGCCCTTCTGGTCCCCATCGACCACGTCACCGGTCTTGATATCCACCATCTGCTGCTTGAGCCGGTGGCCGGTTTCCTTATTGATCATATGAAACCGGGTCTTTTCCGAGGTTGTCGAAGCCGGATAGAGTGCCACCGGACACGACACCAGTGACAACTTCAATGTGCCCTTCCAGTATGCGCGGGGCGCCATCACTGAACTCCGTTGAGGGAATGCCGGAACCTCAACGGCAATGCCGGGTTTTCGTTCCGGACCGCGAGCCGCGAGGATGTGATCTTGGCCAAGGCAAAACGGGCTGCAAAAAAACAGACGGCAAGCAAGCGGACGACGACAAAAAAGCCCGCGGAAAAACGCGCCACACGGAACGCGGCGCGAAGTCAGATGCCAAAACAGCTCCAAAAACAACTCAACGTCTATCGCGCCAAACGTGACTTCTCCAAGACCGCCGAGCCCAGCGGCGATGCCCGCATCGCGCCAGCGCCACAGCTGCGCTTCGTGATCCAGAAACACGCGGCGACCCGCCTGCATTACGACCTGCGGCTCGAGCTTGACGGCGTGTTCAAATCCTGGGCGGTGACGCGAGGGCCCTCGATAGATCCTCACGACAAGCGGCTCGCGGTGGAGGTGGAAGACCATCCCCTGGACTACGGCGATTTCGAAGGCACCATTCCCAAGAACCAGTATGGCGGCGGCACGGTGCAGATTTGGGACCGCGGCTACTGGCTGGCCAACGACCCGCACAAGGGCCTCGCCAAGGGCGACCTCAAGTTCGCGCTCGACGGCGAGAAGCTGCACGGCGAGTGGGTGCTGGTGCGGATGAAAGGCGACCGCTTCGGCGGCAAGCGCACCAACTGGCTGCTGATCAAGCACCGCGACGCCTATTCGAAGGTCGGCGATGCCGACGGCATTCTGGACAACGACACCTCGGTGGCCTCGGGACGCTCGATCCCGGAAATCGCCGAAGGCGTCGGCAACAAGCCCAAACCCTTCATGCTGAGAAAGGCCGTGGTGCAGCCCGACGCGGTATGGGATTCCAATCACGGCCTTGCCGCGGATGAGCGGGCGAAATCGGCTGGTACCAGCAAAGCCAGTTCTCGAAACAAGAAGCCCGCGAAAGCGAACGGCAAGCACGCGCCGATGCCGGACTTCATCGAGCCGCAGCTCTGCCGCTCAGTCGAGAGCGCTCCCTCCACTGAGGACTGGGTGCACGAGATCAAGTTCGACGGGTATCGCATGCAGTTGCGGATCGAGGACGGTCGCGCCGCACTGCTCACTCGCAAAGCCCTCGACTGGACCGACAAATTCCAGACCATCGCCAAGCGCGCTGTAAAAATACCCGATGCCATCATCGACGGAGAGGTTGTGGCCCTCGACAAGAAGGGCCTGCCCAACTTCTCCGCGCTGCAAGCCGCGTTATCGGAGGGACGCGACAACAAGCTGAAGTTTCTGGCCTTCGACGTGATGTTTGTCGACGGCGAGGACTTGCGCAAGCTGCCGCTGGTCGAGCGCAAGGAGCGCCTGAAGCAGCTACTGGACGCGCAGTCCGCAACGGTTCGACAATCCATCAGCTTTGTTGAGCATTTCGAGGTCAGCGGCGAATCGATGATGAAGTCCGCACGCGAACACAAATTCGAAGGTGTGATTTCGAAGAGGGCTGACGCGCCGTATCGCTCCGGCCGCACCGACAACTGGACCAAGGCAAAGATCCGGATCGGGCATGAAGTCGTGATCGGCGGCTGGAAAACCACCGCGGGCAAATTCCGCTCGCTGATGGTGGGCGTGCATCGCGGCAACGGCCATGACAGGCATCTGGCGTTCACCGGCCTGGTCGGGACCGGCTATGGCCAGGAGACGGTCAAGCAACTGATGCCGCACCTCAAGGCGGCGGCGGCTTCGAAAAGCCCGTTCGGCGGCAAGGATGCACCGAAGGGCGGGCGTGACATTCACTGGCTGACCCCGACACTGGTGGCCGAGATCGAGTTTGCCGGATGGACCGAAGGCAACAACGTCCGGCAGGCCGCCTTCAAGGGTTTGCGCGAGGACAAGTCGGCAGACGATGTCGTGGCGGAAGAGCCGGTGACGGCGGCACCGCCCCGGCCGGCGGCCTCACAATCGGCCTCGCGCACAAACGGAAAGTCACATCCGGCACAACACCGCGCTCCGACCACGAAATCTAAGGACAATGCCGTGGTGATGGGCGTCACCATTTCCAAACCCGGCAAGGCGCTGTGGCCCGATGCCGGCGACGGTGAGCCGGTGACCAAGCGTGACCTGGCCGACTACATGGAAGCGGTCGGCGACTGGTTGTTGCCGCACATCGCCGGCCGGCCCTGCTCCATCGTCCGCGCGCCCGACGGCATCGGTGGCGAGACGTTCTTCCAGCGCCACGCCATGAAGGGCATGTCGGATCGGCTCACCGAGACCAAGGTGTCCGGTGACCGACAGCCCTACCTGCAGATCGACAGTGTCGAAGGGCTGGTGGCGGTTGCGCAGACCGCCGGCCTCGAGTTGCATCCCTGGAATTGCGCGCCGGACCAGCCGCAGGTGCCGGGCCGGCTGGTGTTCGACCTCGATCCCGCCCCCGATATCAAGTTCGCCGCCGTGATCGATGCCGCGAAGGAGATGAAGGACCGGCTGGAGGCCCTCGGCCTCCAAAGCTTCTGCAAGACCACCGGCGGCAAGGGCTTGCACGTGGTGGCACCGCTGCTCTCCGACAAGCGCGAGGCCACCACATGGCAGGAAGCCAAGGCCTTCGCGCAAGCCGTTTGCCGACAGATGACCGAGGACAGCCCGAAGCTTTACTTGATCAACATGTCCAAGGATCAGCGCAAGGGCAAAATCTTTCTCGACTACCTGCGCAACGACAAGACATCGACAGCCGTGGCGCCGCTGTCACCCCGCGCCCGCAAGGGGGCGCCGGTGTCGATGCCGGTGACATGGGCGCAGGTGAAATCCGGCCTCGATCCGATGCGCTTCACCATCCGCACCGCACCGGCGCTGATCGGCAAGAGCAAGGCCTGGGCCGATTACGACAAGGCCGCGGGATCGCTCAAGGCAGCCCTCACCCACTTCCTCGGCTAAAGCCCTCGCGCGCCACTGTCCCATTCTCCCGCATCGGCCCGCGGCGCCAGCATAATCTGGCGCAACGTCAGCCAGGCTGACGCGAGCATCCGCCGAAATCCCCGCATCTGTTGGTCCCGCGCGGACTCGTGAACGCGAATATGAGGCGACGACCAGTTACCAAACACCATGACACCATCTCCCGTCTTGCGGTCGTCAGCGGTTATGGCGCGAATTCGCGTTGTCAATAATACGGCTTTCATGCAAGTTTTTGTTACGTTTTGTGCAAGGATGACGGCATGGATTATGTGCGCGCAGTCACCGTTTTTCTGCGGACGGCCGAGGCCGGCAGCCTGACGGCGGCGGCGCGCAAGCTCGGCGTGTCGCTGGCGTCCGTCAGCCGCGAACTGGCGGCACTGGAAGCCCATCTGGGATGCAGCTTGTTCGTGCGTTCGACACGCTCGCTGGCCCTCACCGAGCACGGCGAGTTGTTCCGGCAACGGGCGCGGAAAATCATCGATGATATCGCCGAGGCGGAACTGGCGCTGCGCCCCGCGACACTGGAGGCGAGCGGCCATATCCGCGTTGCGGCGCCGGCGCTGCTCGGCCGTCACCTGCTGGTGCCGATCATGCCTGCGTTCCTCAAGGCGCACCCCAACGTGCAAGTCGACCTCACCTTGTCGGACCGCGCCCTCAATCTGATCGACGATGGCATCGATGTCGGCCTTCACATCGGTTCGCTCGGGGATACGGCGCTGCGCGACCACAAGCTCGGCGACATCCGGATCGTGACCTGCGCTGCCCCGGGTTATCTTCGCCGGCACGGGTCGCCGGAGACCCCGCATCAGCTGCGCCAGCATGATTGCCTGGTGTTCGCGATCGACCCGAACGATCTGACCTGGCGCTACCAGTTCGGCGCGAGTGCGAAAACGGCGGTACGCGTCAATGTTCGTTTTCGCGCCAACGCGCTGGAGGCGGTGGTCACCGCGGCCCTGGCCGGCGTCGGCATCGTGCGTGCGCCGTTGTGGTACGTTGCCGACCATGTCAAAGCGGGGCGCCTGACGCTGGTGCTGGAGAAGTACGAGCGGCCGGCATCCGTGGTCCATGCCCTGTTTCCCGCATCTCGCGCCCGGCTTCCCGCCGTTCGCGCCTTCATCGACACGTTGGCGGCGCAGCTCGTGCTGGAAGGCGGCTCGCGTCTGACGGGGCGAAAGACCGCGGCCAGTCGACGCGCGGGATGAGACGGCGGCCTGGCGCAGCCGTCCGCATCAGGGGTCACGCAGCAACGGAACTCGCGACGAAACGCCGCGCCATCCATTGCGCAATCGTCTCGCCAATGGCATCGGCCTGATCTTCCTGCAGGTAGTGTGCACCCGCACCGAGCTTCACCAGTTCGCAGTCGTGCAGCTTTCCGGCAAGATTCTCCGCCTCAGCAGGCGCGATCAACGCGCCGGGCTCGACCGAAAACAGCAGCTTGGGATAGCGCGACGCCGCAAGGGCGGCATGAGCGCGGGTCAATGCGTCATGGACATTCGCCGGCTTGCCCTCGATCGGCAGTTCGTTCGGCAGCCGGAGTATCGGCTTGCGTGTCTCGGGTGTCGGGAATGGCGCGCGATAGGCGTTCATCTCCTCGTCGGACAGTTTGCGCAGCACCGAGTTGGGTATCACACGTTCGATGAAGACGTTGTCGTGCAGGATCAGCTGCTCGCCCTTGCCCGGCGTGCGGAAGGCCTGAAACAGCGCGCGGGCCTCCGGCCGCTGATGGAATTGATCCCAGCTCGGCGTCGGCCGGATGAACTCCATGAAGGCCAGCCCGGCGACGTTGTCGGCATGGCGCGCGGCGTAATGAAAGGCCAGCGCCGTGCCCCAATCCTGCGCCACTAGAATGAGATTGGTCAGGCCCAGCGCCGCAATGAAGGCGTCCAGGTATTTCGCCTGATCGGCGAAACTGTAATCGATATCCGGCTTGCCGGACCGACCGTAACCGATCAGGTCCGGCGCAATGCAGCGCGCCTTCACGGCGACATACGGGATGATGTTGCGCCAGATGTAGGACGACGTCGGATTGCCATGGAGGAACAGCACCGTCGGACCGGTGTCCCCTGCGGCGGTATAAGCCATCGTTGAATCGAGGACGGACACTTGATGCGATGTCAGTTGCGGCGATGTGGCGGTCATGGGCGTGCCTTTCCAAACACGGTTGCGAGAGCGATAGACTTGAAACGTTCAAGCGGCGCTGGATCGCGCTCCACCTTCATGCGCAGCATGGCGCCCTGCCAGGACGCGAGCAGGAAATCGGCGAGATCATCGGCAGCGAAATCCGACGCGATCTCGCCCGCCGTCTGGCCTTCGGCGATGCAAGCGGCGAACGGCTGGCGCCATTCCGTAAAAATTTCCGACAGGCGCAGCCGCAGGCGCTCGCTGTGCCCGGAAGTTTCGAGACTGAAATTGCCGATCATGCAGCCGCGCCCGAAATCGGCGTCGGCGAGCTTGGTCGTGATGAGGTCGAGGTAGCGCTTCAGGCGTTGCGCCGGCGTGAGCGAGGCGTCGTCCAGGGCTTCGGCAACCAGGCCCCGGACGTAGGCGAAGTAGCGATCAAGCACCTCCAGCGCGAAGTCTTCTTTCGAGCGGAAGTGGTTGGTAAAGGATCCCTGCGGCGCCTTGGCCGCAGCGACGATGTCGCGAACGCCGGTGGCGGAATAGCCGGCGGACCAGATGAGGTCATGGCCGGCATCGATGATCTGTTGTTTGAGCGATTGTTTTGCCATCGGCACATTTAATACGTACGTACGTATTAAAGTCAAGCCAGAAATCCATCATCCCTTAAGCCATTGCGTTGTCGCCAAAATCGAGGGCTGGAGGCCAGGCGGCTCGGCGAACCGCCCGGCTGAACTCAGAGTGTTTTTCTATCCGCCGAGAGCGACGACAGCCGCGCGGGTGGCCGCGGCGATAGTGGCATTCTGCTTGTCGGCGGAGACTTTCGCCTGCGTCAGGTAGACAGAAATGATGACCGGCGCCCGCTGCTGCGGCCAGATCACCGCGACATCGTTTGTGGTCCCGTTGCTGCCGCTTCCGGTCTTGTCCCCGACGCGCCAGCCGGTGGGTAGACCGGCGCGGATGCGCGTATCGCCGGTCTTGTTGCCGACAAGCCAGGCGACCAACAAATCGCGTGACGCCTGCGACAACGCGTTGCCCAGTGACAGCGCCTGGAGGTTGAGCGCCATCGCCTGCGGCGTCGTGGTGTCGCGCACATCGCCCTCGCGCCCCTCGTTGAGATCGGGCTCGACGCGATCGAGCCGCGTCACGAGATCGCCGAGCGAACGCGCGAACGCGGTAACCTGCGGAGGCCCGCCGAGGCTGGTGACCAGCAGGTTGGCCGCTGCGTTGTCGCTTTGCGACACGGCGGCTTCGCACAGCTCTTTCACCATCATACCATCTCCGCCAATATGCATTTTGGTGACGGGCGAATATGCGACGAGATCGCCGCTGCTGACCCGGATGCGCCGGGTCGGATCTTCTTTGCCGGCGTCGACGCGAGCCAGGATGGCACCCACAACCAGCAGCTTGAATGTGCTGCACATGGCGAACCGCTCATCGAGCCGCTGCCCGATGACCGCACCGCTTCCTGTGTCGAGCAGCGCAACGCCGAGCCGCCCGCCACTGTCCGCCTCCAGCTTTTTCAGCTCCGCAGCAAATGAATCGGCTGGGCCGCCCGCTGCGTGAGCGCGCCGTCCAATCAGCGCGCTGCCTGCAAGGGCCACACCGGCCACTACAATTTCTCGTCTGTTCAACATCTCGATTCGTCCCTTGTCTGCCCCGGCGGCAAATTGTGCGGGACGGCCGGTCTTGACAAACGATCAATCGTCGGAGGAGACATTAGAAAAATTTGGGTCACGAGAATGCGATCATCCCATTTACCCTTGAACGCCTTGCGCGCCTTCGAAGCATCGGCGCGGCAGTTGTCCTTCACGCGCGCCGGCCTGGAACTGCGGGTGACGCAGGCCGCGGTCAGCCATCAGGTCAAAAGCCTGGAAGACACTCTGGGCGTGCAATTGTTTCGCCGGCTGCCGCGCGGCCTGGCGCTGACCGACGAGGGACAGGCCCTGCTGCCGGCGATCTCCGATTCCTTCGATCGCATCCGCGCGACACTGGACCGCTTTGCCGACGGCTACTTTCGCGATGTCATCACCGTCGGCGTGGTCGGCACGTTCGCCACCGGATGGCTGCTGCCGCGCCTGAAGGCGTTCGAGGACGCTTTTCCGCGCATCGACCTGCGTCTGCTGACCAACAACAACCGTGTCGACCTCGCCGGCGAAGGCCTCGACTTCGCCATTCGGTTCGGCGACGGATCGTGGCATGGCACCGAGGCGGTGCGGCTGTTCACCGCGCCGCTGACGCCGATGTGCGCACTGAGGATCGCGAAAAAACTGCGGCGGCCGGCCGACCTCAAGCGCGAAGTGCTGTTGCGGTCCTACCGGCCGGACGAGTGGCCGCAATGGTTCGCCGCCGCGGGCCTGGTCAGCCCGACCATCAAGGGATCGATGTTCGATTCATCCATCATCATGGCCGAAGTGGCGGCGCGCGGCGCCGGCGTCGCGCTGTTGCCCGCCAGCATGTTCGGCGAGGAACTGCGGCAAGGCCGGCTGGTGCGCCCGTTCAAGATCGAGATCCAGACCGGCGACTACTGGCTGACGTCATTGCGTTCGAAACGCCAGTCGGCGGCGATGCAGGCGTTCCGGGATTGGCTGCTGGGTGAAGTGAAGAAGGGCGTGCGGGGTTAGGCGGCCTCGCTTCCTTATTCTGCGTCATGCCCGCGCTTGTCGCGGGCATCCACGTCTTTCTTGTTGAAATGCAGTTAAGACGTGGATGGCCGGGACAAGCCCGGCCATGACGGAGCAAGAAATCCACGTCTGTGTTCCGCAACGAGGCGCGCAACAAAAAAGGGCGGCTCACAGAGCCGCCCTTTCGAATTCAGCGTTGGCGTAAAACCTCACTCAGCCGCGAGCTTGATCTCCGGCGCAGCGGCACGAACTTCAGCGTCGACCTTGGCTTCGAACTTGGCAAAGTTCTTCTGGAACATGGCGACCAGGCCGCGCGCGGTCTTGTCGAACTCCGCCTTGTCCTTCCAGGTGTTCACCGGATCGAGGATGTCGCTGGGAACGCCGGTCAGCGCTGTCGGCACCGCGAAACCGAAATACTTGTCGGTGCGGAACTCGGCGTTGCGCAGCGAACCGTTCAGCGCCGCGGTCAGCAGTGCCCGCGTCACCTTGATGGGCATGCGGCTGCCGACGCCATACTTGCCGCCGGTCCAGCCGGTGTTGACCAACCAGCAATCGACATTGTGCTTGGCGATCAGTTCGCGCAGCAGGTTGCCGTATTCCGAGGGATCGCGCGGCAGGAACGGCGCGCCGAAGCAGGTGGAGAATTCCGGCTCCGGCTCGGTGACGCCGCGCTCGGTGCCGGCGACCTTGGCGGTGTAACCGGACAGGAAATGATACATCGCCTGCGCCGGCGTCAGCTTGGCGATCGGCGGCATCACGCCGAACGCGTCGGCGGCGAGCATCACCAGGTTCTTCGGCTGGCCGGCGCGGCCGGTCAGCGAGGCGTTGGGGATGAAGTCCAGCGGATAGGCCGAGCGGGTGTTCTCGGTCTTCGAGCCGTCGTCGAAATCGACCTCGCGGGTGTTCGGATCGAACACCACGTTTTCCAGCACCGAACCGAAGCGCTTGCTCGCGGCATAGATCGCGGGCTCGGCTTCCTCGGACAGCTTGATGCACTTGGCGTAGCAGCCGCCTTCGAAATTGAAGATGCCGCTGGTGCCCCAGCCATGCTCGTCGTCGCCGAGCAGCGTGCGCTGCGGGTCCGCCGACAGCGTGGTCTTGCCGGTGCCGGACAGGCCGAAGAAGATCGCAGTGTCGCCGTCGGGGCCGACATTGGCCGAGCAGTGCATCGGCATCACGCCCTGCGCGGGCAGATAATAGTTCAGCGTGGTGAACACCGACTTCTTCATTTCGCCGGCATAATAAGACCCGCCGATCAGGACGATCTTGCGGGCAAAATCGATGGCCACGACGTTCTCGGAGCGGCAGCCGTGGCGTTTGGGATCGGCCTTGAAGCTCGGCAGATCGACGATGGTCAGCTCCGGCGCGAAATCAGCAAGCTCTGCGGCCTCGGGGCGGATCAGCAAGGTGCGAATGAACAGCGAGTGCCAAGCGAGCTCGGTGTAGACGCGCGTCTTGATACGGAAGCTCGGATCGGCGCCACCGTAAAGATCCTGCGCGAACAGGCTCATGCCTTCGGCATGCTTGAGGAAGTCCTGGTACAGCGTTTCGAACTGTTCAGCCGTGATCGACTGGTTGCCGGCCCACCACATCGTCTTGTCGGTGGTGGCATCACGCACCGTGAACTTGTCCTTCGGGCTGCGGCCGGTGAACACACCGGTCTCCGCGCAAAGCGCGCCATCAGCCGTGAGCGACGCTTCGCCGTTCTGCAGCGAGTGTTCGTAAAGCGCGGGCGTACCCAGATTCCAGTTCACACCTTTAAGGTTCTTGAAGCCGAATTTGTCGGCGCCGAATGCGCCGTTGCGTACGCCCGTCTCTTTCACAGAACTTCCCTCCTTGAACCCGCGTCCCATCTGCGTGAGCTTCGCTTAACGCATCTGCCGCGGTCGCCGAACGATAACCCCCGGCCTCGATCCGGCGATCTAATAGATATCAATGCGCAGATTGCCAAGCTGATCCAGCCCACATTTTGGTTTATTCAAACAGCGGTAAACTTGATGCATTGCGGCATGGATCGATCCAGTTCGCGGGCGGCGGCAACAGACAATCCAACACCCTTCCAACTCGCTCCCATCAGGACGCACGGGCCTGATCTGCGAGTTCCCGGAGGGACTTGCGCAGCGCGTCAGGCGCGACAATCCGCCGCGGGAAGACCAGCCGCAGCGCCTGCTGGCCGTTCGAGAGATCCATCCCGTCGGGATCGCAGCCGGTGGCATGCCAATCGCCATCCTCGGCGCCCAGGAGCCGGGTGGCGTACAAGCTCATGGTATCGCGATGGTCTGCATTCATGTGCTCCAGGACCCCTGTTTCGGCGTCCAGCAGAGCCTCAGCACCGGACACATCGGTCAAAACCTGAGCCGGTTCCAGATCGATGATGCGCCCGAAACCCGCGACCAGATGTACGGCCGTGATCTTGATCCCAAAGAACGAAAAATCCTTAAAATTAACAAAGGCTTCCGCACTGGGATGGGCGGCGAGATAGCGCCGGCGCCATGTCTCCAGCGCGGGACCCTCTGCCTCTTCGGCGACACCTCCGACCATGATCCGCGCGCCCTCCAGCGGATCCCCCGGGCGACGCTCGTCCAGCATCAGCGAAACCCGCGGATCGGCCAGAACATTGCGGGTATGCAGCGCAAGGCGCGAAATCAGCAGGATAGGCGCACCGTCCGGCGCGGTGGCGACATTGACCAGCGAGCAATAGGGATCGCCGGAACCGGTCATCAGGGTGGCGAGAGCCCCCTGGCGGCTGCGTCGCAGCAGGCCTCGGGCCAACCGGCCGGCGTCGAAGGAAGCGTCTGGGGTCATCGCAAAGAACCAATTTTCCGGGAACCGAGGGGTTTTTCACCAGGAAATATCATTATATAGCCGGGAACGGTCGGCGGCCTGAAACGTTTCTCGGAACTCGGTCACATTTCAGCCCAGCTTGCATTGCTCGCTGCCCGGGTCGAAGGCCGTCTCGAACGGCATATTCGTTAGAGCGTCTTGAGAGCGTCTTGGGGACGAAGCGCTCGCGTTTTAGCCAAACTGATTCTGAAAGCAGGCTCATGCCCACAATCGCGTTGGTCGATGACGACCGCAACATTCTGACGTCCGTATCGATCGCACTCGAGGCCGAGGGTTATCGCATCATGACCTACACGGATGGTGCCTCGGCGCTTGATGGTTTCCGGACCAGCCCGCCCGATCTCGCCATTCTCGATATCAAGATGCCGCGGATGGACGGCATGGAGACACTGCGCCGGCTGCGGCAGAAGTCCGATCTCCCGGTGATCTTCCTCACCTCGAAGGACGAGGAGATCGACGAATTGTTCGGCCTCAAGATGGGCGCCGACGATTTCATCCGCAAACCGTTTTCCCAGCGGCTGCTGGTCGAGCGCGTCAAAGCCGTGCTGCGCCGCGCGATCCCGAAGGATCCGACCGCTGCTCCAAAGGAAGCCGATCCCAAGGCGCTGGAGCGCGGTCTGCTGCGCATGGACCCGGAGCGCCACACCTGCACCTGGAAGAATGAGCCGGTGACGCTGACCGTCACTGAATTCCTGATCCTGCAGGCGCTTGCGACGCGCCCCGGCGTGGTCAAGAGCCGCAACGCGCTGATGGATGCGGCCTATGACGACCAGGTCTATGTCGACGATCGCACCATCGACAGCCACATCAAGCGGCTGCGCAAGAAGTTCAAGGTCGTCGACGACGAGTTCGAGATGATCGAAACGCTCTATGGGGTCGGTTACCGCTTCAAGGAAACCTGACATCCCCAACGCGTGAATCTCTGGCGCTTCACGCCAGTTTGTTAACTGACGGGCGCGTGCATCTGCGATAAACTGCGCGGATCACGGCCCGCAGTGTCGCGGGACTAGTGTCCCGCTTCGCAAGTTCGGTGTACTCTCCGCAAGGTCCGTACGAACTTGCGAAGCGATAAGGACACTAGCGATTCTATGATTCCAGTGTGCTTTATGAACGCGAAGTTCCTGAAAGAGCCAGCCGAGCAGTCGCAGGAACTTCGGGTTCAGCACACTGGACAACAGGCAGTTTTGAAACCAGGCAGTTTTGTCGTTGCTTGATCGCCCAGCTCTTGATCGAAATCCGGATGCGGACGACGACACACCGTCGCTCGCAACGGATACCGAACCGGAAGCCGAGGAGCTTGCCGCGGTAAAACCCGTGCCCGGCTGGAAGCGCCCGCTCGGCTGGCTGCGCAGCGCCGGTCAGTATTTCTTTTCACTCAGCTTCTCGAGCCTGACGCGACGCATTGTCTCGCTCAATCTCGCGGGCCTGATCGCGCTGGTTGCCAGCATTCTCTATCTGTCGCAGTTCCGCGCCGGCCTGATCGACGCGCGCGCGCAAAGCCTGCTGGTGCAGGCGGAAATCATCGCCAGCGCCATTGCCGCATCCGCCACCGTCGAAACCAACGCCATCACCGTCGACCCCGACAAGCTGCTCGACCTGAAGCCCGGCGAAACCTACGGGCCATCCGAAGACGTGCTGTCGGGCCTGGATTTTCCGATCAATCCGGAGCGCGTCGCCCCGGTGTTGCGGCGTCTGATCTCGCCGACCAAGACGCGGGCGCGGATCTATGATCGCGACGGCGTCCTGGTGCTCGACAGCCGCAGCCTGTACGGCCGCGGCGACGTGCTGCGCTTCGATCTGGCGCCACCCTCCTCCGACAAGCCGGGCCTGACCGAGCGCGCAATGATCGCGGTGCGCACATGGCTCAATCGCGGCGACCTGCCACTCTATCGCGAACTCGGACCTGAAAACGGCACCGGTTATTCCGAAGTCTCCGATGCGCTGAATGGCCAGAAGGCCAGCATGGTTCGCATCAACGAACGCGGCGAAGTGATCGTGTCGGTGTCGGTTCCGGTGCAACGCTTCCGTGCCGTGCACGGCGCGCTGATGCTGTCGACCCAGGGCGACGATATCGACCAGATGGTGACCGCGGAACGCCTCGCCATCCTGAAGGTGTTCGGCCTTGCGGCGGCCGTGATGATCATGCTGTCGCTACTGCTCGCCAGCACCATCGCAGGTCCCGTGCGGCGGCTCGCCGACAGCGCCGAGCGCGTTCGCCGCCGCATCAAGACGCGCGTCGAGATTCCCGATTTCACCGGCCGCCGCGACGAGATCGGCCATCTCTCCGGTGCGCTGCGCGACATGACCGAGGCGCTCTACAACCGCATCGAAGGCATCGAGCGGTTCGCAGCCGACGTATCCCATGAACTGAAGAACCCGCTGACCTCGCTGCGCTCCGCGGTGGAAACCCTGCCGCTGGCGCGCACCGATTCGAGCCGCAGCCGCCTCCTGCACGTCATCGAGCATGATGTGCGGCGCCTCGACCGATTGATCTCCGACATTTCCGACGCCAGCCGCCTCGACGCCGAGTTGCAGCGCCAGGACGCCGCACCCGTCGACATGCGACGGCTGCTGACCACGCTGGCGTCGGTCGCCAACGAAACCAGCCACGGCAACGGCGTCCAGGTGCAGGTGCGTTTCGAAGGCAACCCGATCGATTCCTTCTCGGTGCCGGGCCATGACTCACGGCTGGGCCAGGTCATCGCCAACCTGCTGTCGAACGCGCAGTCGTTCTCCAAGGTGGAGAGCTCCGTGCGCATGGTGTGTCGTCGGGTGAAAAACAACGCGATCGAGATCGTGATCGACGATGACGGTCCGGGTGTCCGCCCCGGAGCCCTGGAAAAAATCTTCGACCGGTTCTACACCGACCGTCCGGAGCAAGGTTTTGGACAGAATTCGGGGCTCGGCCTGTCGATCTCCAAGCAGATTGTTGAAGCCCATGGCGGGCGGATCTGGGCGGAAAACCGCGCCGGCAAGACCGATGCGACGGGCGATACGCCGATCGCCGGAGCCCGCTTCATCGTCAGGCTGCCGTCGATATGAACCAGGACACCAGGAACCAAGACACCAGGAATCAGGGCCCGGACCCCGACCACAGCATCCACGCCTCCGCTGTGCTGATCGGCAACCAGGCCGCCCTGATTCGCGGCCCCTCGGGGTCCGGCAAATCCCGCCTCGCCTTCGACCTGATCGTGGCCGGCCTCGCCGGGCAAATTCCGTCTACGACATTAGTTGGAGACGACAGGATTCATCTCGCCCTGCGGAACTCGAAAATTGTCGCTCGCGGCGCGCCCGGACTAGCCGGACTGATCGAAATTCGTGGGCTCGGGTTGCGCCGCTGCGACTTCACGGCAGAGGCCCCGGTCGGCTTCATCGTCGATCTTGCGGCCGACGACGCGGAGCGGATGCCTCCCCCCGAGGCCTTTCGCGCGGCCATTTTAGGTATAGAAATACCGAGAATCCCGGTCGGAAGCGGCTTTCAGCCGCTCCCCCTGGTGATCGCAGCCTTGCTCACAGGCCCTGGTTCCGCCCCGGAACCTCGACCTTCGCCTGATTGCCGGAAGGAATTTGGTAACCATATAAGCCCCAATATCGCCACCGAATAGACCGCGTCCAACGCCCCCTTCGGAACCCCGGAGGTGCGGGATAGCGTCAACATCCCCCCTTGCCTCGGGGCTCTGGATGGTCAAGATGTGGCCCTTTCGTGCGGTGCACCAATGCACCCGCGAGGAGTCTTCGATGATTGGTTTAGTCCTAGTGACCCATGGGCGCCTTGCCGACGAGTTTCGCGCTGCGCTGGAACACGTGATGGGTCCTCAAAAGCAGATCGAGTCGATCACGATCGGCGCTGAAGATGACGCCGATTTGTGTCGCAGCGACATAATCGAGGCGGTGAAACGCGTCGACACCGGCAACGGCGTCGCCATTCTCACCGACATGTTCGGCGGCACGCCGTCGAACCTTGCGATCTCGTGCATGAGTCGTCCCAAGGTGGAAGTGCTCGCCGGCATCAATCTTCCGATGCTGGTGAAGCTCGCCAAGGTCCGCGATGACCTGCCGCTGCCCGACGCAATTGCCGCCGCGCAGGAAGCCGGCCGCAAGTATGTCACCATCGCGAGCCGCGTTCTCGCTGGCAAATGACCGGGATGTCTGACCACGCGGGCAAGTCTGATCCCCTGCCCACGCAGACCGGCGCCTTTATTCGCGAAGTGCCCATCACCAACAAACGTGGCCTGCACGCGCGCGCATCCGCGAAATTCGTCCAGATGGTCGAGCAGTTCGACGCGGAGATTTCCGTCACCCGCAACGGCGAAACCGTGGGCGGCACATCGATCATGGGCTTGATGATGCTGGCCGCAGGCATCGGCACCACGATCCTGATCTCGGCCAAAGGCCGCGAAGCCGAAAAAGCGCTCGACGCCATCGCCAATCTCGTGACCAACAAGTTCGGCGAGGACGAATAGCGCGCGCCTCAAGCATGATCCGGAAAAGCGGGCGCCGGTTTTCCGAAAAGATCATGCTCAAAACAAAGAGATAGAGCGGGATGACGACTCGAAGATAAGTCGTCCCGTTCGAGACGCTCTCAGTTACTTCGTCAGCACCGCGGGCGGCATGAGATAGATTTTCCAGCGCACCAGCGGGCCGGACACGCCGCGGAAAAAGCGGCGCGTCGACACGTTCAACACTTCGGCATTCGGCGCGTTCTTCACCATCCAGGCGTCGCAGGTCGGCAGCCGCGGATCGCCGGTGTCGCAGATTCCGATGAAGCCCTGGCGTTTCGCCTCATCCAGCGATGTCAGCCCCGATGCCCAGATTTCGTCGGGCGTCAGCGTCGCCGGATGATCCGGGCTGTAGAACGTCATCGGCGCGCCGACCTCCGTCGTCCCCGCGACCACCGCCCAGCGCGTGTGAAAACGCTGATGCCACGCATCGGTCAATTGCTGCGCGAGTTGTGACGTCGGCGTGCTGGTCGAGCCGATCCCCGCGGTTTGCTTGAGGTTGTATGACGCCATCAGTGGCGAGATGATCGCCGTCACCAGCGTCATTGCCAGCCAGATTCCCGCAAGCCGGATCAGGGCCACACGCTGCACCCGCAGTTGCGGCAGCGCGATGAAGGCCAGCGGCCCGAGGAAAAACAGCGGAATGCCCCAGTCGGTCTTGATGTAGATCGTCAAGAGCGCACCCGCGACAGGCGGCACAATGCCGACGATGGCCAGGATCAGCCAGACATTGCGCGCCTGGGCGAGATTGACGGCGCCTCCGGACACGCCCGCGCGCGGCCGGAATGGCATCCAGCCCAGCGCCAGCAGTCCTGCCAGCAGCGCCGGGGCCAGCAGGCCGATATTGTGACCGACATAGGTCAGTGCCAGCTCCAGGCTCAGCATCCGGGAGGAGATTTCATAAACATCGCCTGCATAGGTGATCGGCGCGAAATCGACCTGGACCAGCCACCACAGATGCGGAACGAGGCCGACCAGCAGGGTTGCGAGCGCGATCCACGGTGCAGGCGAGGCGATGAAACGCAGCCGGTCCGGATGCGCCAGCGCGGCGATGCCGACAGCGCCGATGATGGTCACCGCCCAGTATTTCGTCATGATGCCGGCGAGCGCGGCAAGGCCGAGCCACACGCCCGAACGCACATTACGCCGCTCGAAGGCGTTCAGAAACGCCAGCACGATCAGCGGCAGCGTCACGAGCTGCAGCAGGTCGGCGTTGTATTTGAAGCCCTTGAAATTGAAGATCGGGTAGATCGCGAGCATCACCACCGAGAGGAAGGCGCGCCGGCGGTCGACCACCCGCACCGCGATGTGCCAGCAGACCACCAGGCTGACGCCGAGCGTCGCCATCGCCAAGGCGTAGGTCGACCAGTCCTGGACCGGAAACACCTTGAACCACAGGCCGGCAACCCATCCCGACAGCGGCGGGTGCTTGCCATAGCCGAGCAAGAACTGCTGCCCCCAGCCAAACGCCTCCGCGACATCCATGTGGATGTCCTGGGCGGCCTTCAGCGACGTCAGGATCACGGTCCAGAGCACGACATGGAGCATGGCGAACCAGATCACGAACGCCGGCGCCGTCTTCTCGTCGGTCGCGCACATCGCGAACCGGGCCGCCAGAAGCCGCAGAGCGCCCGTGCGCCGGGCGCGCAGAGCCGGTTGGACCTGAACGGATTGAACCCCTGCCATTACAAAATCCTTAGGACGCCTTTCGAGCGCTTTTTGAGCGGATGGACCCGGTTCGCATCCTCAAAATGCATCGAAACAGGAAGCCGGGGCTTTCCGTTCCGATCCGATCGAGCCGGAAATGGCTCTAGAGCATTTTCCGGCGCGGCGGAATCCGGTTCGCAGCGTGAATTCGTTGAACTTGTCCAGGCTGTTAGGAGCCTCAATTCTGGCCGGAATCAGGCCGCAAAGCGGTTGCCGCCCAAGGGTACCAATGCTATCCCGCGCCCATGGCCACCACCGCTATTTCCAACATCCGCAACTTCTCCATCGTCGCTCATATCGACCATGGGAAGTCGACCCTTGCCGACCGCCTGATCCAGACGACAGGCGGCCTGGCCGACCGCGAGATGAAGGAGCAGGTGCTCGATTCGATGGATATCGAGCGCGAGCGCGGCATCACCATCAAGGCGCAGACCGTGCGCCTGAACTACCGCGCCAAGGACGGCAAGGATTACATCTTCAACCTGATGGACACGCCCGGC
>JBGMOD010000220.1:0-39981 GCA_041424235.1 Hyphomicrobiales bacterium | reverse complement strand
CGCCGGCATCGACACTACGTGGAGCGGCATCGGCTCGTCGCTTTGGCATCTGGCCAAGACTCCGGCGGACCGCAAGCGCCTCCTCGCAGAACCGGAACTGATGCCGTTTGCGATCGAGGAGTTCCTGCGGGCCTATTCGCCGGTCACCATGGCGCGCGAGGTCATGAAGGAAACCGTGGTCAGCGGCTGCCCGGTCAAGCCGGGCAATATGGTGCTGCTGTCGTTCCCGGCCGCCAACCGTGATCCGACGATGTTCGCCGACGCCGACAAGGTCATCATCGATCGCAGGGAGAACCGCCACGCCGCGTTCGGTCTCGGCATCCACCGCTGTGTCGGCTCCAATCTCGCGCGCATGGAAATGACGGTCGCGCTGGAAGAATGGCTGAAGCGAATTCCGGAGTTCGACCTCGATCCCGCGGGCGAGGTGACATGGTCGGAAGGTACCGTCCGCGGACCGCGGCAGCTTCCGGTGCGATTAGGCTGAATGGCCCTCACCCGGCAGGCGGCTTCACCGGGCGCCGGCGTTCGCACAGGCTAGTTGCGCAACCCGAGAACCCGCCGCGCGATCGACTGCCGGTGGACTTCGCTCGGCCCTTCGTACATCCGCATCAGCCGCGCTTTCTGCCACATGGTGTTCAGCGGCAGTTCCTGGGTCATGCCCAGCGCGCCCAGTGTCTGCATCGCATGGTCGAGCGCCTCGTAGGCCATCTCGGTCGCGAAGACCTTGATCATGGATGCTTCGTGCCGTACGTCTTCACCGTGATCGACTTTCCGTGCGGCGTCCTGAACCATCAATGTGCAGGCATGCAGCCGAATACTGATGTCGGCCACCCACCATTGAATGGCCTGGCGGTCGGCGAGCTTGACGCCGAATGTCTCACGCTGGGTCGCGTGCTCGCACAGCATGTCGCGCGCGCGCCGGGTCATGCCGATCGCGGTTGCTCCCATTTCCAGCCGGCGTGTCCGCAGCCGCAACTGCATGGGTGCATAGCCCTGCCCAACCTGGCCAAGAACCGCATCGGCCGGAATCCGGCAGTCGTCGAACACGATCTCATAGGTCGTCCAGCCGCCGACCATGGGAATCTCGCGCTCGATGATAAAGCCGGGCGTGCCTTTTTCGACGATGAACGATGTAATGCCGTTGCGGCTTCCCCCCTCGCCCACGCGCGCCATGACGATGACGAAATCGGCGGTTTTCGCGGCGCTGATCCAGATCTTGCGACCGTTGATGACCCACTGGGAGCCATCCAGCACCGCACGCGTTTTCATCGATGCCGGATCACCGCCGGCACCGGGTTCGGAGATGGCGATCGCCGACGTCATCTTGCCCTCGATATAGGGCCGCAGATATCGCTCCTTTTGCGCGTCGGTTCCAATCGCCTGCAGCATGCGCAAATTCGGTGAATCCGGCGGCAGGATGAACGGAATGCAGCTGCGCCCCAGTTCTTCATTCACGGCCGCCATGGTGATCGCTGGCAGGTCATGACCTCCAAGGTCTGCGGGCGCATCGAGGCCCCAAAGTCCAAGGTCCTTCGACACCTTGCGCAGCCGGCCAATCTGCTCGTTGGTCAGGCCCGGGTGATCGCCGCCGGATGCCTTCGATTTCAAAAAATGAGGTTCGAGCGGGATCAACTCGCGATCGACGAAAGCGGCGACCGTGTTGCGGACCATCGCGGTCTCTTCGTCGCTCATGGCGACGATGCCTTCTCTGGGGTGCGCTCCGCTCATCGTCCAATCCTTGTTTTCAAGTCGGTCTGAATTGCCGCTTGCGTGGATTATGCAGTCTCGGCACTGCGCCGTCCCGGAATTTCACGTCGCAGGACAGATTTTCACATGTATGAAAATCGGGAGGGATCAGCTTTCGTCGTCAGCGAATGTTGCGATGCCCTCGCGCAACTCGTGCAGGATCTGCTCTTCCTTCTGCTCCAGCCGATCAACCGGGCCGCCGACGCCGATTGCCAGGACGCGGCCATGACGGCGAACCGGCAACAGCATCGCGATCATCCCTGCCCCGGGCGATACGTTGTGCTTGGAAAAGACATAGCCCCGTTGCCTGATGTCGCGAATGCGAATCATCAGATCGGGCAGCAGCGTGCGCCGGTCCGGCGCTTCTTCGATATTGATCCGACGCAATAGCCTGTCGACGGTATCATCGGGGCGCGCGCTGAGCAGCAACTGGCCGAGGCCCGATCGCGCCAGTGGTCGGACGGTGCCCGGCTTGAGCTGATAACCGATGGTATGCTGTGACGGAATGATATGGATGTACTGAGCGAAAAGATCGCTCTGCGTGCCGATGGCAATGGTTTCGCCCGTCGCTTCGCTCATGCGCTTCATCAGCGCGAGAATGCGCCCTTCCCCGAACAGCGCGCCCTGCACCCAGTTTCCCAGCGTGGCGATCCGCATCGTCGGCATGTAGGTGCGGGAGTAGCTGTCATAGTCGAGGTAGCCCATCACGACCATGCTCTTGAGCAGTGCCGATGCGCTGGAAACCGGATAGCCGAGATGAAGCGACAGATCCTTCAGGCTGATCGGCTGCTGGACCTCGTCAAAATGCTCCAGCACCTCGAAGATGCGTCTGGCTGTCTTGATGACGCTACCCTGGGCCGACAACGACGTCTCCGGTTTCCGCATTCCCTGCGGCAGACATTAGGGTGTTCAATTGCAGGTCTTCAACCCGGTCCGACACTCGCCATTGCCAATGGTTCCGGTTCGCCGATGACGCCTTCGACCTCAAGTTGCGCGATCTCTGCTTCGGAGAGATGCAGCAACTGCTCGAGAATGTCATGATTGTGCTGTCCAAGTCGCGGTGACGGTGCGCGGTCGACCCGATCCGTACCATGCAGCCGCAAGGGCGAATTCGGAACGACAATGCGGCCAAACTCCGGATGATCAATCCATTCGAGCATGCCGCGTTCATGCATATGCGCGTCGTTGGTTACCTCGATGAGATCGCGCACCGGCGCGGATGGCACCTTGTGCTGGCTCAAAATCCGGATAGCATCGGCCTTGCTGTAGCGGCTCGTCCAGCCGGCGATCAGCTGGTCGGTGTCTTCCATGAATTGAACCCGCGCCGAGCGGGTCGAGAAGCGCGCGTCGTCAGCCAGGTCGCGGCGATCCATCGCGGCAAGCAGGTTGTTCCAGTGGGTTTCGTTGATCCCGATGATCGCGATATGCCCGTCCGATGTCGGATAGACGTTATACGGCGCGGCCGCGAGACCGCCGTGGCGGTTCCCGGTGCGTGGCGGCGCGATGTCCGTGTCATAGACGAAGGCAAGATTCGAGGCGAGCGCGGGGTACACCGTTTCCTGCATCGCCACCTCGACAAGCCGTCCCTTGCCGGTGAAGGTGCGCTCATAGAGCGCGGTCATGACGCCGGCATAAAGATGGATGCCGCCGAGGAAGTCGACCACCGCCGGCCCGGCCTTGACGGGCGGTCCGTCGGGAAATCCGGTCACGCTCATCATGCCGGATGCGGCCTGCACGGTGATGTCCATGGCGAGATTGTCCCGATCCGGGCCCGACAGGCCGTAGCCGGATCCGGATGCGTAGATCAGGCGGGGATTGATCGCACTCAACTTCGACCAGCCGACGCCGAGCTTGTCCATCACGCCGGGCGCATAGTTCTCCAGCAGCACATCGGCCTTCTCCGCGAGTTGCTTGAGGATAGTTCGGCCGCGTTCACTTTTGAGGTTTAGGCTTACGCCCCGTTTGTTCGCATTCAGCATCGCAAACGGAACGGCGGCGCCCCTGCTCGCCGCGCCACGCAGTCGGACAGGTTCGCCGGACAACGGCTCGATCTTGATGACATCGGCGCCGGCCTTGGCCATCAGGAACGTGGCATAGGGCCCTTGATAGATTTGCCCGAGATCGATGACGGTAACGCCGTCCAGTGGAAGGTTTCGCCTCTGGGCCATGCGCCGCTCCCATTTGTTTTTGGTATCGTGCGAGTTGCCGAGAACTGTGCGAGCGCAGGCGATAAAAAGCCACCACAAACACATCTGCGCATGCATTTGCACATCCATGAAAATGGATGGTCGGCGAGGCCCGTTGGCGGGCGCCCTAGCCGCTTTCGCGCAGCACCAGCTCGAAGCCCAGATCGATCCGGCGTGGCCCGCTGCGGTCAAGCATCAGTCCCGCCGCTGCCTTGCCGATGGCCGCGCCATGAATGCGGATGGTACTCAGCCGCGGCTCGATCAGTTGGCCCATGTCGAGATCACCGAGACCGACCACGGCGACCGGCTGCGACGATGCCGGCCCGTTGCGCAACAGTCCGGCGCGTCGCAACGCCGCGAGGAAGCCGATGGCATGCGCATCGTTGGCGGCGAACACACCGTCGACATCAGGCAATTGATCGAGGACATCCGCGGCCGCGTTGGCGGCGGTGCGATCCAGTGTGAGCTTTTTTGGCGGCGCGAGATTGGCCGCGAGCGCGCCTTCCAGAAAGCCGGCCCAGCGCCGCGCAGCCCGTGGATCGGTGCCGCCAATGAAGGCGAGCGAGGTGCGCCCCTGCTCCGCCATATGCCGCGCCACCGTGACGCCGGCGGCGTGATTGTCGAAGCCGGCAACCGCGTCGATCGGATCCACCGGCAGGTCCCACATCTCCACCACCGGAATGCGGGCTCGCCGCAGCAGCAGCGCGCCCTCCGCCGTCGCTGGCGATCCCACCATCATGATGGCGTCGGTGCGCCGCGCCAGCAGCTCTCTCAGCATGCGGTCCTCACGCGCCGCGTCGTAGCGCGATTGCGCGAGGATCACCGCGTAACCGAGCGGCTCCAGCCGGTCTGACAGGCCTTGTACGGTGTCGGAGAAGATCGAGTTGGCGATGGTCGGCACCAGCACGCCGACCGAACTGGTCTTGGCGCTGACCAGCGAGCCGGCCACGAGGTTTGGAATGTAGCCGAGCTCCCGCATCGCCGCCTGGACCCGCGCCTGGGTCTGCGGTGCCACCAGATGCGGCAGACGTACCACCCGGCTGGCCGTGATCATGGAGACGCCGGCACGCTCGGCCACCTCGGCAAGTGTCGGGGCGCCCTCGGAAAAAGCATCCTGGCGGTCGGATTCTGGGGCGGGTTCCAAGTCGGACGTCATGGCAGCAATCTAGCTGATTTGCTCCACCGGACCACGAAAGTCTTGCAAAACAGCAAATGACAGCGTTACCATGTTTAATGATAGCGCTGTCATTACGAGATTCTGACCAAACCATGGCCCGGATCAAACCTGGGCCTTTCAAAGGAGGACTGCAGGATGCTGTCTGAGGAAGACGTGCGCGCCTACCAGCGCGATGGTGTGATTGTGGTGCCCGAGGTGCTCGGCGCCGAGACCTTGGCCGAGGTGCGCAAGGTGGTGGCCGAGCTGGTGGCCGCCTCCGCCAGCACGACCGTGCATACCGATGTTTATGACCTGGAGCCGGGGCACACCCCCGACAATCCGCGGGTGCGCCGGATCAAGGCCCCGCACAAGGTTCACAAGCTGTTCGACGACATCGTGCGCAGTGCGCCGGTGATCGACATCCTGACCAAGCTGGTCGGCCCCGGCCTGCGCCTGCACGGCTCCAAGCTGAACATGAAGTCGGCGCATTTCGGCTCGCCGGTGGAATGGCACCAGGACTGGGCTTTCTATCCGCACACCAACGACGACATCCTCGCCATTGGCGTGCTGCTCGACGACACCGACCTCATCAACGGCCCCATGCTGGTCACCCCAGGCACCCACACCGGCGAAGTCTGGAACCACCATGGCGAGGACGGCCGTTTTGCCGGCCTGATCGATCCGGATGTCGTCAAGGACGAGATCAGCCGCGCCATCCCCTGCATGGGCAAGGCCGGCAGCATGTCGTTCCACCATGTCCGCGCTCTGCACGGCTCGGCGCTGAACACCTCGGATCGGCCGCGCAACCTGCTGCTCTACGAGGTCGCGGCAAGCGATGCCTGGCCGCTGGCCGGGGTGAAAGATTTCGACGAATTCAACAGCCGCCTGCTGACCGGCGATCCTGTCACGGTGCCGCGGATGTCGGCGGTGCCGGTGCGCATGCCGCTGCCGCCGCCGGCCCGCCAGGGATCGATCTACGAGACGCAGTCCGCGTCCAAGAAGTCCTATTTCGGCCGCGCGGCCTGACACACGACTTGACGATCCGGCATCCGCGTCATGCGGGTGCCGGCAAACAATCAACACATAAAAAATGGGGAGACAAATGCCTGCATCGAACAAGGCCGGCGTCGGCCGCGCGCCCGTGCAAGTCATCGCAGCCGCCTGCGTCGGCTCCGCACTCGAATGGTATGATTTCTTTCTCTACGGCACCGCGGCTGCGCTGGTGTTCGGCGAGTTGTTCTTTCCCAAGAGCGACCCGCTGGTTGGCACCCTGCTCGCCTTCTTGACGTTCGGTGTCGGCTTCGTGGTGCGGCCGCTCGGCGGCATCCTGTTCGGCATCATGGGCGACCGTTATGGTCGCAAGCCCGTTCTGGTAGCGACGCTGCTGCTGATCGGGATCGGCACCACGGCGATCGGCCTGCTGCCGACATATGCCATGGTCGGCTACTGGGCGCCGCTGATGCTGGTGGCGCTGCGTGTGCTGCAGGGCCTGGGCGCCGGCGCCGAATATGGCGGTGCCGTCATCTACCTCGTCGAGAATGCACCGCCCAATCATCGCGGCTTCTGGGGCGGCTTTGCGCCGCTGGGCGTGTCGATCGGCAATCTGCTCGCGGCCGGCGCGTTTGCGCTCGTGACCATGCTGCCGCGCGAAGACCTGATGTCCTGGGGCTGGCGGATTCCGTTCCTGGCGAGCTTCCTGCTCATTCTGGTCGGCATCTATGTCCGGCTCAAGCTGGCCGAGACGCCGGTCTTCACCCAGGCGGTGGTGGAGCGTGGCAAGATCGAGCGCAATCCCGCCATGGCCGCACTGCGCAAGCATCCGCGCAACTTCCTGGTGGTGCTGGGCGCACGCATGGCGGAGAACGGTCTCGGCTATCTGTTTCCGGTGTTCGGCCTCAGCTATGTCACGGTGACATTGGGGGTACCGAAGTCGGAAGCGCTCAGCGCACTGATGCTGGCGTTCGTCATCGAGCTGTTCGCCATCCTCGGCTTTGCGGCGCTGTCCGATCGCATCGGCCGGCGACCGGTCTACATGTTCGGCGCTCTGTCCGGGATTGCCCTCGCCTTCCCGTTCTTCTGGATGGTCGGAACCAGGGAATGGATCTGGATCGCGCTGGCTTTCATCCTGGCGCGTGCCGTGGTCACCGCCGGCATGTTCGGACCACAAGCCGCCTACTTCGCCGAACTGTTTCCGCCGCAACGGCGTTTTGCCGGTTTTGCGTTCGCGCGCGAACTGGGGTCGTTGCTGGCGGGAGGTCCCGCGCCGTTCCTCGCCACCAGCCTGGTGGCTTGGGCGAGCGGATCGTGGTGGCCGGTCGCCTGCTACATCATCGTGCTGTCGGGCATTACCGCGCTTGCCGTGTGGTGGGGACCGGAGACGTATGACGAGAGCATCACCGTCGACAACACTACGACCACCATGATCAGCAGGCCTGTAGTAGTGCTGGCGGAACAGATCTAGCTGATGGGACAACAGCTCCGCATCCTGCAATCGCTTTGGGCAATGGAGCGGCGACTGGCCGATGAGGCGGAGTGGCCGCTGCGGACCCAACTGACGATGATCTGCGACGCCGGTTTCGACGGCGCCGGCGTCCGGTTCATCGATCCCGTGTTTGCGACCGAGGCCACGCGTTTCCTCAGCGATCATGGCCTGATCTGGCAGGCGCAATGCTATCCGAAGACGGTCGACGATTTGAAGCCGGTCCTGGACCTCGTCGCCAGGCTCGGCGCCGATCACGTCAACCTGCAGCCCGATGTCCGCCCGCTCCGGCTTGACGCCTGCATTCCCTATATCGAGGGCTGGCGGCGGCTGGCCGATCAGGCTGATGTCCCTGTGCATGTCGAAACGCATCGGGACCGCATGACGACAGACCTGTTCTTCACCCTGCAACTGCTCGACTGCTTTCCGGACCTGCGACTGACTGCCGACGTCTCGCACTATCTGGTCGGACGCGAGTTCGCCTGGCCGGTCGATGAGACCAACCACGGCCTGATCCATCGCATCCTGGACAATGCCTGGGGCCTGCACGGCCGTGTCGCCAGCCGCGAGCAGATCCAGGTCTCGCTCTCCTTTCCGCAGCACCAGGGTTGGGTGGAACTGTTCATGGGATGGTGGGAGTACGCCATTCGCTCCTGGCGCAGGCGCGCCGGCCCCGATGCCGTGCTCACCTTCCTCTGCGAACTCGGGCCGCCGCCCTACGCCATTACTGGAGCCGATGGCGCGGAGCTTTCGGACCGCTGGCAGGAAGCGCTGCTGATGAAGGACATGATCCGCAAGCTGTGGCAACACATCGCAAGCGAGGACGAAACGCCGCTAGCGCGATAACGGCTCGTAAGCCGGAACAGCGGCCACGCCTGATGACATACGGCTGCCGGCCGGATCGACAAGCGTTTCATAGCCGCCGGCATCGGCCACCAATTCGCCGGCCAGCACCCGTCGCATCCGATCACGGTCAAGCGCGCCTTCCCATCGCGCCACCACCACGGTGGCCACGCCATTGCCGATCAGATTGGTGATGGAACGGGCCTCCGACATGAAGCGATCGACGCCCAGGAGAAGCGCGAGGCCCGCGACGGGAAGCGTGTGGATCGACGACAGCGTGGCCGCAAGCGTGATGAACCCTCCCCCCGTGACCGCGGCGGATCCCTTCGAGGTCAAGAGCAGGATCGCGAGCAACCCGATCTGCTGCGACCAGGTCAGATCGGTGTTGGTCGCCTGGGCAATGAAGATGGCCGCCATGGTCAGGTAGATCGACGTGCCGTCGAGATTGAACGAGTAGCCGGTCGGAATGACCAGGCCGACGACCGGTCTGGCGCACCCCAGATGTTCGAGCTTGGCCATCAGCCGCGGCAGCGCGCTTTCAGATGTAGAGGTGCCCAGCACAATCAGGATTTCCTCCTTGATGTAGGCCAGGAAGCGCCAGAGGTTGAAACCCGCCAGGGAGGCGATCAGCCCCAGCACGCCGAAGACGAACACGAGGCAGGTCAGGTAGACGCTGATCATCAGGAAGGTCAGCTGGTGCAGCGTTCCCAGCCCGTATTTTCCGATGGTGAACGCCATGGCGCCGAAAGCCCCAAGCGGTGCGAAATGCATGAACAAGCCGATGATGCCGAAGAGCGCGTGGGACATCTGGTCCAGGACGTTGACCAGCGCCTCACCCTTGCGGCCCATGTTCGCCAGTACGAGGCCGAGCAGCACTGAGAAAAACAGCACTTGCAGGGTTTCACCGTGGGCGAATGCGCCGACCACGGTATCCGGCACGATATGCATCAGGAAGTCGATGGTGCTGAGATGCTGGGCCTGGGTGGTGAAACTCGCGACCGACTTGACATCGAGCGTGGCGGGATCGACGTTCATCCCCGTGCCTGGCCGCAGCACGTTGACTACGATCAAGCCGAGCACCAGGGCGATGGTGGTCACCACCTCGAAATAGATCAGCGCCTTGAGACCGACACGACCGACCTCCTTCATGTCGCCCATCTTCGCAACACCGACCACCACGGTGGCGAAGATCACCGGCGCGATCATCATCCGGATCAACTTGACGAAGAGATCGCCCAGCGGCTTCATCTGCTCGGCGAGTTGCGGCTGCAGATAGCCGAGCAGGATGCCGATGGCGATGGCGCAGAGGACCTGCACATAGAGCTTGCGAAACATCATGGGGGTTCCCTCTGAAATCTGAATCCGGCCTGCGCCGTCGTCCGCTCTCGCGGCGGACTGCCTGGCAACGCTAGCCGAGGCGCCGGATATCCCGCCAAGACCGTTCCCGGATGAATCGATGCAAACAATGCATGACCACGGTCGTCGCGGACCGGGCATGGTCGCGCCGACCGACCCGGATTGATGATGGGGACGTCATTTCGCAGGGATATCGATGCGATGCGCGCCAAGACCCTCTACGACAAACTGGTCGACAGCCACACGGTCCGCAGCTTTGACCCGGATGGCCGGCTACTGCTGCTTTACGTCGACCGCACGGTTCTCAATGAGTACACCAGCCCCCAGGCGTTTACCGGGCTGCGCGAGACCGGCCGTTCGGTGTGGCGCCCGCAGGCGGCACTGGGCACGGTCGACCACGTCAATCCGACCGTGGTAAAGCGCACCGCGGAGATGCCTGACCCCGGCGGTGCGCGGCAGGTCGCTTATTTCGCCGACAACTGCCGGGATTTCGGCATCGAGTTGTTCGATGTGCTGCATCGCCTGCAGGGCATCGAACACGTGGTGATGCCCGAGATCGGGCTTGTCCTGCCTGGCATGGTGGTCGGCGCCGGCGACAGCCACACCACGACCTATGGCGCTTTTGGGGCGCTCGGCTTCGGCATCGGCACCTCCGATATCGAGCACTATCTGGCGACCCAGACGCTGGTCTATCGACGGCTCAAGACCATGCGTGTATCCGTCGATGGTGATCTGGGTGCCGGCGTCAGCGCCAAGGACATCGTCATGGCGCTGATCCGCACCATCGGGGCTGCCGGCGCAACCGGCTTTGCGATCGAATTCACCGGGGCGGCCATCGCAGCGCTGAGCGTCGAGGGGCGGATGACGATCTGCAACATGGCCGTCGAATGCGGTGCGCGTGGCGCCTTGATGGCCCCCGACCGGAAGGTCTTTGCGTATCTGCGCGATCGGCCACGCGCGCCCAAGGGGGAGCTCTGGGATCGCGCCGTCACCAGCTGGAGCACCCTGCACAGCGAGCCCGATGCGGCGTTCGACCGGGATGTCATCCTCCGGGCCCGCGAGATCGAGCCGATGGTGACCTGGGGCACGAGCCCGGATCAGGCCGCACCCATCGGCAGCGTCGTCCCCGATCCCACCCATGAACCGGATCCGGCGCGGCGACGGGACATGGAGCGCGCCCTCGCCTATATGGACCTCGCACCGGGAACCCGCCTCACTGACGTCGCGATCGAGCGCGCCTTCATCGGTTCGTGCACCAATGCCCGTATTGAGGATCTGCGGGCTGCGGCTGAAGTCGCCCGCGGCCGGCATGTCGCTGCGGGTGTTCGCGCCATGGTCGTGCCGGGCTCAAGCAGTGTGCGGCGCACCGCGGAAGCCGAGGGGCTCGACCGCATCTTCCTTGCGGCCGGGTTCGAATGGCTGCAGTCCGGATGTTCAATGTGCCTGGCCATGAATGACGATGTATTGCGCCCCGGCGAACGCTGCGCCTCCAGCACCAACCGCAACTTTGAGGGGCGCCAGGGCGCGGGAGGCCGGACCCATTTGATGAGTCCCGCCATGGTGGCGGCAGCCGCGATCCACGGCCATCTGGCCGATCCGCGCCGCATGCCGGAGGTCGTGTGACATGCACCCGTTTTCGATCGTAACCGGTATCGCAGCGCCGCTGCCGTCAGCCAATATCGACACCGACGTGATCATGCCCAAGCAGTTTCTCAAGGGCGTCGATCGCAGTGGACTTGCGGACGGAACATTCCACGGTTTGCGTTTCGACCCGTCCGGGGGCGAACGGCCGGATTTCGTGCTCAACCGTGCCGGCTGGCGTGAGGCGTGCTTCCTGGTGGTCGGTCCGAATTTCGGTTGCGGATCGAGCCGCGAGCATGCGGTCTGGGGACTTGGCCAGCTCGGAATACGCGGCCTGATCGGCACAAGCTTCGCCGGAATCTTCTTCGACAATTGCGCGCGCAACGGCCTCCTGGCCATCACCCTCGACGCGGAGCCTGTGCAACGCCTGAGCGAGCTTGCCGCCAATCCAGCGACCGCTATGCTGACCGTCGACCTGCCCATGCAGACCATCGTCGCGGCCGACGGGCGGACGTTTCCTTTCACCATCGATCCCGGGCAAAAGGAGGCCCTCGTTCTCGGCCTGGACGCGATCGGCACGACGCTGAAACACCGTGAGGCTATCCTGTCGTTCGAACGAACCCACCTGAAACAAAACCCATGGTTGGCCTGACATGACCGAACCGACATCATCGTCACCCCAGATCGTTGTCACGGAACTGGGCGCGGCGCCGTTCCTGGATGGCTTCAGGCTGATCGATGCCGCACTCGGCAACGGGATCACCGTCCGTGCGGCGATCGGCGGCAAAGGGCCGCCGCTGCTGCTGTTACACGGCCATCCGCAAACCCATGTCACCTGGCGCAAGGTGGCCCCTCGCCTTGCTGAACACTTCACCATCGTTGCGGCGGATCTGCGCGGTTATGGCGACAGCAGCAAGCCCGCAGGCGGCGAGAGGCACATCGCCTATGCCAAGCGCAGCATGGCCCAGGATCAGGTCACGTTGATGCGCGGCCTCGGCCATCGGCGTTTTGGCGTGGCCGGCCACGATCGCGGCGGCCGGGTCGCGCACCGCATGGCGCTGGACCATCCTGACGCGGTCTCGCGCATTGCCGTGATCGATATCGCCCCGACGGCCACGATGTACGCGCGCACCAACAAGGAATTCGCAACCCGCTATTTCTGGTGGTTCTTCCTGATCCAGCCGGCACCGCTGCCCGAGCGCATGATCGGAGCCGACCCGGAGATGTTCCTCCGCAAGCACATCGACGGCCAGGTCAAGACCCCGGGCGCAACGGAGCCCGCGGCGTTCGCGGAGTATCTGCGCTGCTACAACGTTCCGGCGACGCGTCATGCCATCTGTGAGGATTATCGCGCGGCGGCCACGATCGATCTCGACCATGATGCGCAGGACGCGGATGCGCGTGTCACCGCGCCGCTGCTGGCAATCTGGGGCAAGCTCGGCACCGTCGGCGCACTCTACGATGTGCTCGACACCTGGCGGGAGAAGGCCACCAATGTCACCGGCCGCGCGTTTGACTGCGGCCACACCCTGCAGGAAGAGCGCCCTGAAGAGACCATCACCGAGCTGAAGTCATTTTTCCTGTAATTCGGTCTTCAGCTTGACCGCGCGCTGCCACAGCGCTTCCGCCGCCGGACTTTGACGTGGCTTGGGGCGGAACAGCCGGATCTCCATCGGCACCTCATCGGATTGCTCGCCGACCCGCACCAGACGCCTGGCTTCCAGGTCCTCGCGGACCAGGCTCAGCGGTGACCATGCGATGCCCCGCCCTTCCCGCGCCATGGTCGCGAGAACGCTGGCGAGATGTGATGAGAACACGGGCTCCGCAGGCGCTGTCTTGCCCTCAGCGGTCCAGGCTGACACCAGGATCCGGCCCATGCCGGATTCGGATGTGTAGGCGAGGAACGGCCCCTCCATCGATGGCCTGCCCCGTCGCACCGGAGCCGCGACTGGAATCAGAACATCACTTCCCAGCGAGATCGACACGAAGGCATCGTTGGCCAGGCGATTGCTCGCAGCCGGGTGGTGGTGACACAGCAGAAATTGCGCGCGTCCCTCCAGCATGATCTTTTCACAGGCCGCCATGTTGTCGGCGGTGAGCTGCACCGTCGACGTCATCGGCGCCGATGTCTCCAGCAGACGCAGCCAGGCCGGGAAAAACGTCAGCGACAGAACATGGGTTGACGCGAACCGAAGTGTTTCCGAGGCCGCCTGCGCGGCGCCGAGGGCGTCCTGCCGTCCGGCCTGCAGACGCCGCAACATCTCCTCGGCGACGGGGCGAAAGCGCTCCCCCGCGGCGGTCAGGCGGACCGAATGGGTATTGCGATCGAACAGCGTGGTGCCGACCCAGTCTTCCAGTGCGCGAATCCGTCGGCTGAAGGCCGGCTGGCTGACGGCGCGGCGATCCGCGGCGCGGGAAAAGCCGCCTTCGTCCAGAACCGCCAGAAAGTCTTCGAGCCAGATCGTGTCCATTGATCGACTGTAGTGCCAGCCATCAACGGATGCCACTGTCTGAAACCGGAGTGGCGCGTGTTGTCACTGAAATTCGAGCAGTTCGGCAATCTTCGTCCACGCGACACGGCCGAGTTCGCGATCCGCTCCGATGCTTCCGCCCCAGGCACGTTCGATCGGCTCCACGATCTCCGGCTCGCCGGGGAAAATCACGCGATGCCCCGCGTCGGGGTGACTCATGACATAGCACCGACGCCCGGCGCGTTGCAGGCGATCGGCGATCATCTCGGCAAACCGGACCGATGGCCAGATCTCGTCGGCGGCCCCGCCGATCAGGAAACATGTGGCCCGCGCCCGCTCGATCGGAATGGTCGCGGCTGGGATATCTTCGGCGAAGGTGACCAAACTCTTTTCGAACAAGCCGCGATAACGCACACGGGTGGTCTCGGCCGGCCGCCAGCGCGGGTCATAGGCGATGAAGGGCAGCGGCTTGCCACTCCAGGTCCAGGACGACCGCGCATACCAGCTCTGTCCGTCAAGTCCGGGGCCGCTGTGGGCCCAGACCACTGGCGATGGGCTGATCGCAATCGCGACATCGATCCGGCGATCGCGGACCGCCATCAGCAAGGCTGCTTCGGCGCCGCGTGACACGCCGAGGAATGCGATCTTTTCGCAGCCCTCGGCAGCCAGGCGATCGATTGCCGGGGTAAAGGTCTCCAGCGGGATCTCGCAAATCCCCGGGCTTTGCCCGTCGCCGCCAAACCATCGCTGCGCCAATGCCGTCACACCCTGCTCGGCGAACAGGCGTGCGCGACCGACATCCAGTCGTCCACTGGTGCCCGAGATGACCACGATGCCCCATTTCGTGCGCCGTGCCGGACGCAACAGCGTGCCTTGAACGGTTCCCGCCAGCGGCAGCTCTTCCATGATTCACGACTCGAATGACACCGGAACAACCCGGTAAATTCAACTTACACTGCGCGGCCTGTGTCGGGTCAAGACCGTCTGTCGGACGCTCGGACTGCCCCGGCATCCGTGCAAATCGTCCGTGCGGTGTCGCAAACGCGGATCATTGCAACAGCATATGCGAGAGTTCATTCTGGCTCGAAATGCCGAGCCTCGCATAAGCGCGTTTGCGGTGTGTCAGCACTGTGTTGATGCTGACGCCGAGCTTGCTGGCAATGGCTTGTGAGCTCAATCCACGAACGATCTCGGCGCAGATCTGAATCTCCCGGTTCGACAGTTGCGGCGCGATCGTTTCGAGCCGATTGCAATATTGCTCAAATCGATCCTCCTTGCTGAGCGACGGCCGGATGTCGTCATGCTTCTTGAGAACCTGGGCGAGCAGATTGGCGAGACTCGCCACGACGTCGAGGTCGCCATCGCTGAAGCGGCCTCGGGGGCCGTCGCGGTAGAAGTTGAGACGAATGGTGTCACGACCATGGGACCTCACGATCGAAAGGCGGTCGATGAGATGCACCGAGCGGTAACAGTCGCGACGGTAGGAGACATTCTTGATTTCCTCGTCGCGCAGCCTGATCATCGCGCCAAGACCTGTGCGCGGATCATTGTCGACGACGCTGTTGGCTGGATCGAGCGCCCAGTAGTCCTGGATGTATTTCGAGGCCAGCCGGCGCGCGATCGGCAAATCGCCGTCATTGACCGCGAGCAGGACGCGAGGCGGCCGCCGCTTGGAGATGGAAAAGGCCGTGAGATGGGCACACTTGAGGGTCTGTTTGGCCAGCGCCAGCATGGACCGTTCGAAATCCGGCGTTCCGATTGCGCCGATGAGGTGACACAAGCGCTGGTCGGTGATCTCGTGCGCGGTTCGCGCGTTCAGAAGTCGAATGTCCACCGCGTCCTCCCGGGGTGATTGCTTTGGCAATCATTCTATACCGGACGGTCTGCGATCGACAATTTGGCCAAACGACTTTCATGGCCACGCCGCCGGGACCGGCCGTGGCTGAGACAGAAAATACCAGCAATAGGGCGTTATTCCTTCAGCCCGGTCGACGCCAGCAGCTCCCTCCATTTGCGCATGTCGTTCCGGATGAATTCGGCAAATGCGGCCGGCGTGCTGCCCAGGGGATCGATTCCCTGGGCTTTCAGCGCATCCTTGATCGCCGGTTGCTGCAGTGCATCGTTGGAAGCCTCGGAGAGTGCGTTGATGATCTCAGGCGGTGTTCCGGCCGGTGCCAGCAGCCCGATCCAGACGCCGACATCGAAACCAGGGAGCCCGGCCTCATCCATGGTCGGGACATCCGGCATGAGGGCGGTGCGTTTCGGCTGGCCGACGGCCAAGGCGGTCAACTTCCCCGAACTCACATAAGGTGCGACCGCGACAGCGACATTGAACATCAGATTGATGCGTCCCGTGAGAAGATCCGTCACGGCCTGGTTGGCGCCGCCCTGATACGGCACGGCGACGATTGAGGTGCCGGCCTTCAGATTGAACATCTCGGCGGCCATATGGCTGGCGGTCCATTGGCCCGAGGTCGCGAACGTCAGCGCGGCCGGGTTGGCCTTTGCCAGCGCGATCAGGTCGCTCACCGTCTTCACCGGCACCGAGGCATTGGCCACCAGGACGTTCGGTACGGTGCCGAGCAGAGCGATCGGCTGCATGTCCTTGTTCAGATCGAAGCCGCCCTCCATCCGTGCTGGATTGAGCGTGTTCGCCACCGTCGCCATGAACAGCGTCCGGCCGTCGTTCGCCGACCGTGCGACGGCCTCGGCTGCGATCATGCTGCTGTTGCCGGGTCGGTTTTCGACGATGACGGGTTTGCCGAGTTTGTCTTCCAGGTGTTTGCCGACCAGCCGCGCCAAGATGTCGGCCGTGGATGCCGGACCGAATCCAACCACGATCCGTACCGGCCCGGTGGGGTATGATCCAGCTGACAAAGCCGGGACGGACAGTATTACAGCGCAGAGGACCAAGCCCAACCGCAGCACATGTCCGGATACATCCATCATCGACCCTCCACGCGCCCCCGTGACGCGGTTCTTTGGGCGCGACTGGGATTGCAAGATGTTTGCAATTTTGTTGTTGGGAGTATCCGGCATGCGCCCGGGCTGCGTCAGTCACAGCATGCTGTGACGCCGCCGCGGCTGCAAAACTGCTCTAACGCGTGCATCGATTTTGGAGTGGAGAAGTTCTGTGGAATCCGACGAGAATTTGCGAACGCGCGGGGCTCAGAAAATCGGCGAAATCCTGGGACAAACCGCAGCCGATGTCGAAAATTCGCTCGGCGACATTGCCCCGGATCTGGCAACCTATGTGCTGGAGACGATTTACGGGCAGATCTACCAGTCACCGACACTGGACAGCAAAACACGCCAGATCGTGACCGTCGCAAGCCTGGCCACGCTCGGCACTGCGGGGCCGCAATTGCGAACCCACATTGGCGGCGCGTTGCGCTGCGGTGTGAAGCGTGAGGAACTGATCGAGATCATGCTGCAACTCGTGCCTTATGCTGGTGTCGCGACCGCCATCAACGGCGTCATCGCCTGCCGCGAAGTGTTCGCGAAGCACGATCAGTGACCTTATAAAGATCAAATGGAGTAGGCATGTCTGTTTGCAAAGGCGTTCGCGAGATCGCCCGGTTCGATTGTCGTGGTGGCGGCCAGATCGTGGTGGATCGCGGCATTGGCTATATCGGGCATATGGCCGCTCCGAGCGGCACGTCGATCGTCGACCTGCGCGATCCCCGGCGCCCTGCCCTGATTGCGCAACTCGACATGCCCGCGGGCTTCCACTCGCACAAGGTTCAGGTCGCGAACGGACTCATGATCGTGAACCACGAGATCGTGGACCCGACGGCGGCGCGGAGCGCTGGCCTGCGTGGCGGTCTCGGGATCTTCGACGTGAGTGATCCGCATCGTCCCAGGGAAATCACGCGCTGGCATTGCGACGGAACCGGCGTGCACCGTTTCACCTTTGACGGCCGTTACGCCTATATTTCACCGGAGATCGAGGGATACGTCGGCAACATCGTCATGATCCTGGATCTGATCGATCCGGGCCGCCCGCGCGAGGTCGGCCGCTGGTGGATGCCGGGACAGTGGACCGCAGGCGGCGAAACGCCGTCATGGCCGCGCCGGCAACACCGCTGCCATCATTCGATCCGACATGGCGATCGGCTTTACGTCAGCTACTGGCACGGCGGAGGGGTGATCCTCGACATCAGCGATCTCGGCAAGCCGAAGCAGGTCACGGGCTTCGACTGGAGCCCGCCCTTCCCTTGGCCCACCCATTCGCTGGTTCCGGTTCCGTTTGCGATCAACGGCCGAAGCTACCTCATCGTAGCCGACGAAGATGTCGACCCCATCGATCCGGAGATGGCACCCGAGCTCGCGGCTTTTATCTGGATCGTTGACGCGACCGACGAGCGCAAGCCGGTTCCGGTCGCAACCTTTCAGGTCGAGGGCGTGCATGGCCGCCGCAACCCATCGATGACCGGATGCCATCAGCCGGTCGAAATTATCCGCGGCACCGAAATTCCGGTGGCATGGTTTGCGCAAGGGTTGCGCTTCATCGACATTTCCAATCCGATGGCGCCCAAGGAAACCGCGCACTATCTCCCCGATCCCGCCGACGGCACGGGTCGGGTGTCAAGCAACGACGTGTTTGCCGATGATCGCGGGTTGGTCTATCTGATCGACCGTGTTGGCGGTCTCTCCATTGTCGAGCGCATCTGAGGTCGGAGGACACGCGTTCGTCATGCGGCATTCGCCAGAAAAGCCTTGATGATACCTGTGACCTGATCAGGGCTCGCAAGGTTGACGGCGTGCCCGGCGCCGGCGATGTCGTGGAAGCCTTTGCAGGCGGGCAGCCCCTGGGCGAGCTGGCGGCCATGTTCGATTGCGATGGCGATATCGTCGGTGCCATGAATGACGATGGAGGGACAGGTCAAGCTGCCGAGCTTTGTGGTGAGATCGTCACGTCCCATGAGCGTGTCCAGTGGATGGGCCATGTCGTTGCGACCCATGGAGCGCCAGTTGGTGACCCAGGGCTCCGGGTTCACATTCGGTCCAAGCAGGACCTGTTCAAGCATCGCCTGAACATTCGTGGAGCCGTTGGCCTGCCATTCCGTCTTCAGGGCACGGAAGTTCTCGATGGTCTGGGCGTCGTCGATGCCCGACCGGGTCGCCAGCAAGATCAGAGCCGAGACACGCTCCGGCGCGAGCAGCGCCGCGCGCATGGACAGAAATCCGCCCTGGGACAGGCCCGCCAAGGCGGCTTTTTCGATATTCAGCGCTGACAGCAGAGCGAGCACATCCTGCGCTGACGTCCAGTACGTGAAGGGATCGTCGACCGGGCCGGTGCGGCCGAACCCGCGCTGGTCCCAGGAGATGCACCGATACGTCCGCCGCAACTGTTCGATCTGAGGTGCGAACATGCTGCGGTCCATCAGAAGGCCGTGGCTGAAGACCAGCACCGGTCCCTCGCCGCCGCTGTCCTCGTAAAACAGCTCGATTCCGTTCGCGGTGACATGGGGCATAGGCCGCTCTCCGATTTTCGATCGCACGTCGATCAGGGGCGTGATACCCCGGCCACGGAGCGCATCGCCTGGCCGTAGTATCCGTCGATCCCAGGCTTCGTCAGTCACACGATAATGTGATGGCGTATCATCACGTCGTTCGCTTCTCCAGTTGTTTCGACCATGATCGATAGGCGGCGACGGCCGTCAGGATTGCAAATCCCAGGAGGCCGACCAGGGCCTGCGCAGCGAGCGACGTCGAGATCAGCTCAAGCAGGAAATGCGCTGCGAAAGACAGGAAGATTCCGACGCAAAACACCTCGAGCGAATGCTGGCCGCAGGTCATCAACGGCCACAGCCATGGCGATTTCAGTCCAGGCCATTGGCGCGGCAGCATTGCTGTCACGAGCACCGCCAGCGCCAGGAAATGCAGCAGGCGCGAGGGGCCGAGGTTGGTCTTGTCGATGGGGAGGAACACCGCCGACAACCACGAGGGCACGATGCGTGCCACCGGGACCAGATCATCCGATAACGTGATCAGCAGCGCGAACAGCAGATAAGCCGCGCAGATCCAGATGACGGCACGCGCCTGCATGGCAGCCTGGATCCGTGCCGCGCCACCGAGCGCGCACCAGGCCCCGAGGATGAACAGGAGCTGCCAGGTGAATGGATTGAAGAACCAGCTTCCGGAAGGGTACGCCGGCAGGTTCCAGCCGAACTGCCTCGCGGCAACGTAGAGTGCAAAGGAAGCGCCGAGCACGAAGTCTGGGCGACGAATCATGGCCCACAACGCCAGCGGGAATGGCGCCATCAAGACGATGTATAGCGGCAGCACGTCGAGATTGAGCGGCTTGAACTTCAGCAGCAGTCCCTGGGTCAGACCTGCGATCGGTTGCTCGATCACGACCGCGACGTTGAATTCGTTCAGAAGATGCGAATGGCCATAAGTCTGGGCGACCCAGCCGATCGCCGCAACGTAGACGACGAACAGCAGGACGTGAGCGACGTAGATCTGCCATACGCGCTTGAGCAGCCGGACGACGCCCGCGATGAAGCCGTTGGCGCGCATGCCCCTGGCATAGACGTAGGCGGCGGAATATCCGGATATGAAAACAAAGAGATCAGCAGCGTCGCTGAAGCCGTAATTCCGGGTGGTCAGCCAGATCAGCGAGGTGTCCGGGATATGATTGAGGAAGATCGCCCAGTTCGCGATCCCCCGGAACAGATCGAGACGCAGATCCCGCCCCTCGGCGGGGCTGATCATGCGCGCTCTTTCCGTCTCAGCCATGTTGCCTCGTCAGCCCCGTGAAATCATGGGCTTGCCGATCCTGATCGTTCCCCCTCTGTCTGTGGCCGCGCTGCCTCGCGCCGGAACAGCACATAGAGTGCGGGCAGCACCAGTAGCGTCAGGATGGTCGACGAGATGATGCCGCCGATCACCACGGTGGCGAGCGGACGTTGCACCTCGGCGCCCGCTCCGGTCGCGATCGCCATCGGCACGAAGCCGAGGGACGCAACCAGCGCCGTCATCAGTACCGGGCGCAAGCGGGTCAAGGCGCCCTCCCGCACCGCCTCGCGCAGCGGCCGGCCTTCGGTTCGCAGCCGCTCGATGAAGGCGATGATGACGAGGCCGTTGAGAACCGCGACACCGGACAACGCGATGAAGCCGACGCCCGCGCTGATCGACAATGGAATGCCACGTACCAATAGCGCGGCAATACCGCCGGTTAATGCAAGCGGCACGCCGCTGAACACCAGCAGGGCATCGGCGCTGGATCCCAGGCTCATGAACAGCAGCAGGAACACCAGCAGCAAGGCGACGGGAACCACGATGGTCAACCGCCGGGTCGCCGACACCAACTGCTCGAACTGGCCACCCCAGCCGATCCAGTAGCCCGCGGGCAGCTTGACCTTCTCGGCGATCGTTCGCTGGGCTTCGTCGACGAACGAGCCGAGATCACGGTCGCGCACATTCGCCGTCACCACGATTCGGCGTTTGCCGTTCTCGCGGCTGATCTGGTTTGGGCCCGGCGCAACGTCTACCTGGGCGATCGACGATAGTGGAACATAGCGCATGGGCGCTGCCGAAGATCCGCTCCACGCCGCGCGCGTCGGGCCCTGCTCCGCCTCGGCCGGAGGCAGTGGAATCGGCAGCGCGCGGATGGATTCGATGTCGCCACGCAGGTTTTCCGGCAACCGCACCACGATATCGAAGCGGCGGTCGCCCTCGAAGACCTTGCCGACATCCTTGCCGCCGACCGCGATCTCGACCAGGCTCTGCACGTCATTGACGCTGATGCCATAACGCGACAGCGCTGGACGGTCGATCTTCACGGTCAGCACCGGAAGCCCTGATACCTGTTCGCTTTTCACGTCGGCCGCACCCCTGATCGGCTGGATCACGGACTGCACCTGTTGCGCCATGCGCAGCAAGGTATCGAGATCGTCGCCGAAGATCTTGATACCGATGTCACTTCGCACACCGGATATCAGTTCGTTGAAGCGCAACTGGATCGGTTGCGAAATCTCGTATTTGCTGCCGGGAATTTCGTCGGCGGCCTGCTGGATGGCATCGACGACGCTGGATTTTGGCTTTTTCGGATCCGGCCACTCCGATCTGGGCTTGAGCATGACGTAACCGTCGGAGATTGATGGCGGCATCGGATCGGTGGCCACCTCCGCGGTGCCGGTGCGGGCAAAGACATCCTTGACTTCCGGGATCTGCCGAAGCCGCTTTTCCAGCGCCATCTGCATCTCCAGGGACTGGGTGAGGCTCGTGCCGGGAATGCGGATGGCCGCGAGCGCCACGTCGCCCTCGTCGAGGCTCGGAATGAACTCCCCGCCCATCCGCGTCGCCACGAAGCCGCTGCCGATCACGATCAGGGCGGCGGCGATCGCCACGCTCCTGCGGTAACGGATCGTCAGGTCGAGCAGCGGCAGGTAGATGCGCCGGGCGCTGCGCATCACGATGTTTTCTTTTTCGGAGACCTTGCCCGTTACCAGCAGGGCGACCGCGGCCGGCACGAATGTCATCGAGAACAGCGCCGCGCCGAGCAGTGCCATCAGCACCGTCAGTGCCATCGGCGTGAACATCTTGCCCTCGACACCGGTCAGGGTCAGCACCGGCAGATAGACCACGGCGATGATCATGGTGCCGAACAGGCTCGGCTTGATCACCTCGCGCGCGCCGTCGAGGATAGTCGCAAAACGTTCGGGAGCGGTGAGCAGCCGGCCACGCTTGTGCTGTTCCTCGGCCAGCAGCCGCAGGCAGTTTTCCACGATGATCACCGCGCCATCGATGATGATGCCGAAGTCGATCGCCCCCAGGCTCATCAAGTTGGCGCTGACCTTGTTCTCCACCATCCCGGTGATGGTGAACAGCATCGCCAGGGGGATGACGCAGGCGGTAACGATGGCAGCGCGGATATTGCCGAGCAGAAGAAACAGGATGACGATGACAAGCAACGCGCCTTCGACCAGGTTCTTCTCGACGGTCGCGATCGTGGCATCCACAAGACGGGTGCGATCATAGGCCGTGCGGGTGACCACGCCGTCCGGCAGCGACTTGGCGATCTCGGTCAGTTTGGCCGCGACGCGTTGCGCCACCACCCGGCTGTTTTCGCCGATCAACAGCATCGCTGTGCCGAGCACCGTTTCCTTGCCGTCGAGGGTTGCGGCGCCACTGCGCAGCTCGCGCCCTTCGGTGACGTCGGCGACGTCGCGGATGCGGACCGGGATTCCGCCCCTCGAACCGATGACGATATCCCGGATTTCGTCGATATTGCCCACCTGCCCCGGTGTTCGGACCAGATACTGTTCGCCGTTGCGTTCGATGTAGCCCGCGCCCACATTGGCGTTATTGGCGGCAAGCGCCGTCATGACATCGCGGAATCCGAGCTTGTAGGACATCAGCCGAGCCGGATCCGGCAGCACGTGGAACTGACGGGCGAAGCCACCGATGGTGTTGACCTCGACCACGCCGGACACCAGCCGGAGTTGTGGCTTGATGATCCAGTCCTGGATGGTGCGCAGGTCGGCTGGCGTGTAGACGCCGCCTTCGGGTTTGCGCGCGTTTTCCTTGGCTTCCACGGTGTAGAGGTAGATTTCGCCGAGACCGGTGGAGACCGGCCCCATGGAGGTGGCGACGCCCGGCGGCAACTGATCCCGCACTTGCTGGATCCGCTCATTGACCAACTGACGCGCGAAATAGATATCCGTGCCGTCGTCGAACACCACGGTGACCTGGCTCAGCCCGTAGCGCGACAGCGAGCGGGTGTATTGCAGCTTGGGCAAGCCACCCATCGCGGTCTCGATCGGAAACGTGATGCGCTGCTCGGTTTCCAGCGGCGAATAGCCCGGCGCCTGGGTGTTGATCTGCACCTGAACGTTGGTGATATCGGGCACGGCATCGATCGGCAGCCGGGTGAAATTCCAGGCTCCGAGGGCCGCAATCCCCAGAACCGCAATCATCACCAGCCAGCGCTGACGGATCGCGAAGGCGAGAATGGAATCGATCATGAGGAGATGACCTCGTTGCCGGTAACGGACTTGCGCCGGCTTGCTTGCATGTCAGTCATGACCGGCGTCCTCCTTGCCGATCTCGGCCTTGATGACGAAGCTGTTGTTGGCGGCGTAGGTCTCCCCTGCAGACAGGCCGGACAGCACTTCCGCGTAGTGGGCATCCTTGTCGCCGAGCCGGACCGGACGCGCCTCCAGCACGTTGCCGTTGCGGACGAAAACCACGGTCTTGTTCTCAAGCGTCTGCAGTGCGCCGAGCTTGACGGCGACCGGAACCGGCCGGCCGGTCAGCGCCAGCTGGGCTCGCACGAACAGGCCCGGACGGAAATGACCATCCGAATGATTGGCGACCACCGCGCGCACCAGCGCGCTCTGGGTCTCGCTGGAGCCGATCGGCGACACGTAGAAGACTTCCGCCTCGGCCGGCGGATCGCCGTCTTCCGGATCGATCCGGACCTTGTCGCCGATATGGATGCGCTTGATGTCGGCGCGATAGACCGACAGGTCGACCCAAATGGTCGACAAATCGGCAATCGTGAAGGCCGGCTTCTGCTCCGAGGCATACTCGCCGAGCGAAATCTGCCGGTCGATCACCGTGCCGTCGATCGGCGCCTTCAGCTCATACGATGTCAGGCTCTGGTTGCTTTCGACGGTCGCCAGCAGGTCGCCCTTCTGGACGCGGTCGCCGATGCGCTTGCGGATGTCACGGACAACGCCGGGAAACCGCGGCGTCACCTGCACCAGCGCCTCCTGGTTGGCCCGCAACGTGCCGTTGATCAGCAGCACGTCGCTCAACGTCGCCGCACCCGCCTTTTCCAGGCTGATGCGGGCCGCCTCCAGCTTGTCGTCGCTCATTTCCACACGGTCGGCGGCATGTTCGGCCTCGGAGGCTTCGGCGTGCGACTGCTTCTGCGGCTGTCCACGGTCGAAAACGGGAAACACCAGCCAGACTCCGACAATCACGGCGGCGGCCAGCACGAGGCTCGCGACAATCGGTCCAAATGCTTTCTTCATTGTGCGCCCCCTCGCGCAAGCACCAGCGGATTGCCGACCAGCCCTTCGATGGCGGCGACCGCGACGTGGAAATTCTGCAAAGCCTCCTGCTCACGAAGCTGCGCCTGAGCGACCGTCGCCTGGGCGTCCAGCACCTCGAGCAGTGTGAAACGTCCCTGGCCGTATCCATCCTCGATGGCGCGAGCGGCCTGTCGTGCTTTCGGAATCGCTGAATCCCGCAGGATCGAAAGTTCGCGCAACGATCCCTGCAGCGAGTCATAGGCGCGCCCGGCGAGCACGATCAGCACTGCCTTGTTGTTCGCCCGTTCGGCACCGGCTTTTGCGAGGTTCTCCTGGGCGGACAGGATGTTGCCCTGGTTCTGGTCGAACAGCGGGACCGGGATCGAAACACCGAGGCGCACGGCATCATCGCCGGTATCGTTGAAATGCCGCCAGCCCGCGCTCAGCCGAACGTCCGGATAAGGTTTCAGCCGGGCCAGCAATAGCTCGGCGTTGCGCTGCGCGAACACGCTGGTCCATCGAATCAGTTGTGGATTGGCATCGATGGCCGCGAGAATGGATTGAAACGCCGGCGGTCGGCCGACGGTGTCGAGCCGGCCGTTCACCGCTGTATATTTGAATGCGGTCTCGCCCATCAGCACAGCGAGGTCGCGCCGGATGCTGGCAAGCGAAGCTTTGACGCGTTCCCGGTCGGCCTTGACCAGGTCGGAGGCGACTTGTGCCCGGCCGGTTTCCGCCGGTGACGAGGCGCCGGCGTCCACACGCCGCTGCAGCAATGGCGTGAGGCGATCGATGGCTGCGATCTGCTCGTCGAGGATCTGGATGCGCCGTTGCGTTCCCAGCACCGTGAGGAAGGCGATCGCGGTCTCCGACAGCACTTCAAGGCGCGTCGCCCTGCGCTGCCACACCGCCGCGTCGACCCCTGCCGCTCCGGCCGCGACACGCGCTTCGCGCTTGCCGAACAGTTCGAACAATTGACTGATCTGCAACGTTGTCTCGGCCGATCGCGTGCCACGGTAGGGCCCGGAGCCGAGGGAATTGTCCTGCTCGTAGGACACTTCAGGATTGATCAGCGCACCCGCCTGGATGCGCTGCCCCGTGGCGATGCCGACGTCGCGCTCCGCCGATGTCAGTCGCGGATTGGCTGCCAGCGCCCGCTGCAAGGCGGTCTGCAGGTTCAGCGCCTGCGCAAAAGATGCGGCGGACAGCCACGGGCTGACCAGCAACAGCGACGCGCCCAAAAGGCGTGCCGCGGCACGTTTGGAAAACATGGATCGGACCTCGAAAAACGACAGCTCAAGGCGCGCGGGCGCCGGTGGCGATTGTCAGGTCAGATGCTTCGGGGGTGGCGTATCCAGCATGGGTGTCGCGCCAATATGATCCGGCTGGGTGGCCGCGCGCACCGGGCTGGAGAACGCGACCGGAACCGACGTTGAAACGGAGTCCGCGACCGACACTGAAAAACAGCCGTGGCAGTGATGATCCGCAATCATCGCCTTGTCTGCGGCATTATGACCGGCATCGCTGGTCCCGGACATCACGGCCATGCCGTGAGGAGCCGGATTGGTGACGTCGATATCACAAGCGCCATGAAGCGCGCCCGCGAGCAGATAGACCATCATACACAGCATCGCCATCACCCGGCGCAAGGCCGAGCGGTGAAATCGTACTGTCTGGGCCACTGCTGCGAACATTGCGCGCGATGTGTCTCTCGTCTGCTGTCGTTCAACGGCTAGCACGGCCAAAAGCGCCTGTCGACGTTATAGAGTAACAACCGTCGCGGTTGTCCAACCGCACATCCGGGCCGCAACCCCTTCACATCGATGTCATGATCGGCGCGCGTCATCTCTCGTTGGGATCGAGCGCGTCGCGCAGTCCGTCGCCGAACAGATTGAAGGAAAGAACGACGACAAAGATGGCCAGGCCCGGCCATAGCGCGATCCAGGGCGCTGTGCTCAGGAAACGCTGGGATGCATTCAGCATGCTTCCCCAGGACGGCGCCGGCGGCTGCTGACCCAGCCCGAGAAACGAGAGCGCCGCCTCTGCAATGATGGCTGCGGCAATGGACAGCGTGGCCTGCACCAGCAGCGCCGGCAGAATATTCGGCAGGATATGGACACAGGCGATACGCAATGGCGGGTTGCCCAGCGCACGCGCGGCCTCGACATATTCCTCCATCTTGACGTTCATCACCTGCCCGCGCGTCAGGCGGATGAAGATCGGCGTGGTGGTCACGCCGATGGCGATCATCGCATTGCCCAGGCTTGGCCCCAGGAACGCGGCAAGCGCGATGGCGAGAATGAGGAACGGACACGCCAGCATCGCGTCGGTCATTCGGCTGATCAGCCCATCGACAAATCCGCCGCGATACCCGGCCAGCAGGCCCAACGGCACGCCGATGCCGAGTGCGATGGCGACCGAGATCAGGCCAGCTAGCAGGGATGCCCGGGCGCCCGCGATGACCCGGCTGAGAACGTCGCGACCCAGTTCGTCGGTGCCGAACCAGTGCTGCGCCGACGGCGCCTTGCGCACTGCCGACCAGCTTGTCGCGATCGGATCGTACGGCACGATCAGCGGCGCGAACACTGCCAGCGTGATGAAGGCAAGAATGACGATCAGTCCGGTCATCGCGCTTGGGCTTTTCCTGAGCCGCCGCAGCACCGCTCTGCCCGGGCTCTCCAGCCGGTCACCGGGGGCTTCGTCGATGAAGGATTTCGCGAGGTCCGTCATGCGTCAGGACCTCAACCGCGGATTGACCAGCACATAGGCCAGGTCGGCTATCAAGTTGAGCGCGATGTAGGTCGTCGCCGTCACCAGCACGACGCCTTGCACGACGGCATAGTCGCGATTGAACACCGCGTCGACGATCAGCTTGCCGAAGCCGGGAATGGAAAAGATCTGCTCGGTGAGCACGGCGCCCGACAGCAGCGTTCCCAGCTCCAGGGCGCCCAGGGTGATGACCGGGGTCAGTGCGTTGCGCAAAGCGTGCTTGATGATGACGGCCGGCTCGCTCAGTCCCTTGGCGCGTGCAGTGCGGATATAGTCGCTCTCCAGCACTTCGAGCATGGCGCTGCGGGTGTGCCGCATCAGAATGGCGGCTATGGCGTTGCCCAGCACGAAAGCCGGCATGATGGTCGACGCCAGGCTGGCCTTCCAGTTCTCGGCCAGTGAGACGTACCCGGACGCGGGCAGCCAGTTCAGTTCAATCGAGAACAGGAAGATCAGCATGATGCCGAGCCAGAAGTTCGGCGTCGAGATGCCCCACAGCGCGAACAGGTTGGCGGCGTAGTCCCAGGCCGTGCCCTTCTTGACCGCGGAAATGATCCCGGCGGGAATGCCGATCAGGAACGCGATGATGATCGCCATCGAGGCGAGTTGAAGCGTGACCGGGAGTTTCTGGGCGATCAGGGTGCGCACCGGCACTTTGATGCGCAGCGACTCGCCGAAATCTCCGGACAGCACCCCCTTGACCCAATAGACGTATTGCACGGGCAACGGCCGATCGAGCCGGTATTGCTCGCGGATCTGGGCGATGACGGCGGGATCGCGCTCTTCGCCGGCCATCACCAGTGCCGGATCGCCCGGCAGCAACTGCTGCAGCGAAAAGATCAGAATCGAGACGAAGAACAGCGTCGGGATGAGCTGCAGCAGACGCCGGCCAAGAAAGATCATGACGACCTCCCTCGATTGTTGTCGGACGTCGCGTCCACGCCCGCGATCCTCACTTCAGCTTCAGCCCGACCACGCGCACCAGGCCGTCCGGCATCTGGGTGTAGCCCTCGAGCTTGGCCGTATGCGCGATCAGGATGCGGTAATGCACGAAATAGATGATCGGCTCGTCCCGCTGCTCGATTTGGGTAAGGGTCTCGTAGATGGCCTTGCGTTGCGCCGGGTCGGTAACGGTACGGGCATCGTCGAGCGCCTTGTCGGCCTCCGGACTGGAATAGGCGCTGTAGTTTTGCGGCGCGTTGCTTTTCAGGAAGATATAACTGTTGCCATCCGGATCGGTTCGCCCGCTCCAGCGCAGCATGAAGGCCTGATACTCGCCCGCCTCTGCTTGCTTCAGTGACGTGGCGAATTCGGTCAGCCGGATTTTCATGTCGAAGCCGGCCTCGGCCGCCATCGACTGGACCACTTGCGCCGCGGCCTCGGTTTCCGCGCCGTTCGGCACCATGAAGTCGACACTGATGCGGCCGGTGATTCCAGCTTCCTTCAACAGCGCTTTGGCTTTGGCGAGATCACGGCCGCGAACCGGAAATTTCTTTTGATAGTACGGATGTTCCGGGCTGACCCACTGGTTGCCGGCGACGAATTCGCCGTTGAACACCACCTGATTGATCGCCTCGCGATCGATCGACAGGTCGAGGGCCTGTCGCACTTTCTCGGACTGGCTGAGCGGTCCTTTGGCCTTGTCGTTGCCGATGTTGATCGTGATTCCCTGATAGCCCAGCTCGAGCGCCGTCGACAGCTTCAACCTCGAATCGGCGCGCACATCCTTGATATCGGTCGCGAGCACCCGTTCGATCAGATCGAGCCCGCCAGACTTCAGATTGGCCAACCGCACCGTGGCATCGACGATGGGCCGATAGATGATACGGTCGATGAAGATCTTGTCCTTGTTCCAGTAATCTTGGAATTTCTCGAACACGATGCGGTCCTGTGGAACCCGTTCGACGAATTTGTAGGGCCCGGCGCAAACCGGATGCAGGCCGAACTTGTCGCCGGCTTCCTTGGCGGCTTTCGGCGACACCATCATTCCAGCCCGATCGGTCAGTTGCGCGATCAGCGGCGAATAAGGCGTCTTCAGCACCAGCTTGATGGTCAGCGGATCCACGACATCGACATGATCGACCGCCGCAAGCTCGGGTTTGCGGAACGAGGTCGGCATGGTGAGGTGCCGGTCCAGCGAGAATTTGGCCGCCGCGGCATCGAATGGCTCACCGTCATGGAATTTGACGCCGGGCCGCAGCTTGATCGTGACCTCCTTGCCGTCGGCCGAGGTCTCGTGCGACAGCGCCAGTTGCGGCACGATGTTGAGCTTCTCATCGATGTCGAACAGCTTGTCGCAGAACGACGCGAACACGATACGCCCGACATAGGTCCGCGCGAGCGTGGGATCGAGAATGTCGGGGTCTTCGGCAAGGCCGATCCGCAGGGTGGTTTGCGCACCAGCCTGCAGGCTGGACAGCAGCAGAGCAACGACCACGGAGATGACGAGCCGCAGACCGGTCATGTACTAGGTTCCTTCTTGTTGTCGGGCAGCAGCATCCGCGGCTTTCCTGCTTTGGCGTACGAACCCCGGCGCGATCGGGTTATTCCGCGGCGAGGCGTCGGTCTCGTGTCGTTGCACGCACGATGCCGACGTGCTGATCATGTTTCGCTCGCGCGCGACCGTGCGATGCCCGCCTCGATCGTCGTGCGATCGGTGACACCGACCGGATCGGCATGCCCTGGCAGAAACGGTCGAAAGTGCACCCAGCGCTCCCGGCTGACCTGCTCCAGCCGTTCGAGTTCGGCCAGCGGATCAAGATGATCGTCGACCCGCAGATCGAGATCGGACCATCGGTCTTCGCCGTGGATCAAAAGCGCGGCGGATTGTTTGCCGCGCTTGTCGCCACCAGCAGCTTCGCCAGCGCGCATCGCGGCGATCAGGCGGCGGGCGAACGGCATCTTGATATTGTCCGCGTAGGTTGCGGCTGTCGCTTCGATCACGCGCGCATTTGCCAGCATATTGCCGGCGACTGAAAACCCGTCGCCTGCGAGATGGCCGCACCAGTCCACGCAGGCCGTTCCAGTGTGGGCGGCGGTCCGGCCGGTTGCGTCCATCATATGAAGCTGCCGATGATCGCGGCCGGTGTCATCAGCAATCAGACCCGCGACTGCGTTTGCGGGGGATACCCCCTCGCCCAGTAGTGTCAGGCCTTTGACACCATAGAACGGATTGATCAGCGCCTGGGTCGCGATGGCGCCGATGCCGGCGGCAATGAACGGCACCCGCGCGCCAACCGCGAAGAATTTGGTCGCAACGGCGACGGCAAGATGCCCGGTGTCATGGTCTCTGGCGATGATCGACCATGTCATGCGCGCACTTTCTATCGTCCGGCCGCGTAACCCTGCATGCCGCGCGGATTGGCGGCCGCGCGCCGCCGTCGGCCCACGCGGGATGCTGCAGTCAGTCGTCCTTCCGACCAGTCGGGCCCGGTTTCCACGATATGGCCGCGCCGGGTCAACTCGGTGGTGGTGGTCTTGGGCACGCGATTTTCGACGACGAGCACACCGGGACGCGCGGTCCGCGGCCAGAATGAAATCGGGAAATGTTCAGAATGCCAGGCCGGCGCGTCGATCGCCTCCTGCAGGTTCATGCCGGCATGAACGTGGCGCAGGAAGAACTGCGTGATCCATTGATCCTGCTGGTCGCCGCCCGGCGATCCCCAGGCGAGATAAGGTTCGCCATCGCGCAGCGCCATGGTCGGGCTCAGTGTGGTGCGCGGTCGCCGTCCCGGTGCCAGCGCCGCCGGATGATTTTCCTCGAGCCAGAACATCTGTGCGCGGCTGCCGAGGCAGAAACCGATCTCCGGGATCACCGGCGATGATTGCAGCCAGCCGCCTGACGGCGTTGCCGAGATCATATTGCCGGCTTGATCGATGATATCGAAATGGACCGTGTCGCCATTGACCTCGCCCATCCGGCCGACGGTCGGCTCACCGGCCCCCATCGCGCCGACCGCGGTGCGCCCCTCTTCCGCACGCCGCAGCTTGACGACCGCGCCGAAGCCCTCGACGGAGCCGGGGCGATAGTCGAGCGAAGCGGTCTGCCTTGAAATCAATTTCCGGCGCTCGTTGTTGTAGACGTCGGAGAGCAGCACCTGCATCGGCACATTGCTGAAATCCGGATCGCCATAGAACGTGTCGCGATCGGCATAAGCGAGCTTGGCGCACTCGGTCTGCAGATGGATGAAGTCGGGCCCCGCTGGATCGAGCCCGTCCAGCTCAAAGCCTTTCAGCAGTGCAAGTTGCTGCAGCAGCACCGGCCCCTGGCTCCAGGCCCCGGCTTTGCAGACGGTATAGCCGGCGTAATCATAGGTGAGCGGTGCCTCGACATGGGCCTGCCAGCGCGCCATGTCGTCGCCGCGCAGCACGCCGCGATGCGGCGCGCCGCTGACGTCCATCACGGCCTGGGTGCGGCAGAACCGATCGATGGCTTCGGCCACGAAGCCCTGCGACCAGGTTTTGCGCGCGCGCTCGATCTGCGCCACGCGATCACCTCCGGCGCTCTCGGCCTCCTCCAGAATGCGCGCGTAGGTATCGGCGAGCTTGACGTTGGTGAACAGCGTGCCGGGTTCGGGTACCGCGCCGTTGGGCAGATAAACCGCCGCCGAGGTCGGCCAATGTTGCCGGAACAGCTGCTCGACCGTGGCAATCGTCGCCGATGCGCGTTCGACCAGCGGATAGCCGTTTCGCGCATAGGCAATGGCCGGCTCCAGCACATCACGCAATCGCAGCGTGCCGTAGTCGCGCAGCAGCAGCATCCAGGCTTCGAACGTGCCGGGCACGCAGGCCGCCAGCAGCCCGGTTCCGGGCACCATGTCGAGGCCCTCGGCGCGGTAATGCGCGATGGTGGCGCCGGCGGGCGCCGGGCCCTGGCCGCAGATCACCTCGGTGCGTCCTCGCCTGGTGTCGTGGACGATGATGGGCACGTCGCCGCCGGGGCCGTTCAGGTGCGGTTCCACCACCTGCAGGGTGAAGGCCGTTGCCACACCGGCGTCGAAGGCATTGCCACCCTTTTCCAGTGTCGCCATGCCGACCGCCGTGGCGATCCAGTGGGTCGACGTGACGACCCCGAAGGTGCCTTCGATTTCGGGACGGGTGGTGAACGGATTGGGATTTATGTTGCTCATGGGACCCAGTATGCAATTTGGCATTCAGTATGCAACATATGCCACAGGTTGACGGAGCCATTTCACCACAATTGCGCGAGGCACCCCTGCGTTCGCGCACCAAGGTGTTGTGGGCTCCTCCAATCGTATGATTTATGGTGCCTCCCTCGTCCTCTGCCTTCGAGTTCAGCCACATGCCATTGCCGTCCCTGTACGAATCCACGCTCCATTCCCTGCCCCTGCTCGGCCGCGGCAAGGTCCGGGACAATTACGCCGTCGGCAGCGACCAGTTGCTGATCGTGACCACGGACCGGCTGTCGGCCTTCGATGTCGTTATGGGCGAGCCGATCCCCGCCAAGGGCCATGTGCTGAACCAGATGGCGAACTTCTGGTTCGACAGGCTCAAGCACGTGGTGCCCAATCATCTGACCGGCATCGCGCCGGAAACGGTCGTCGCGCCCGATGAAGCCGAGCAGGTGAAGGGACGCGCCGTGGTGGTGAAGCGGCTGCAACCGATCCTGGTCGAGGCCGTGGTGCGCGGCTATCTGGCCGGCAGCGGCTGGAAGGATTATCAGGCCACAGGCTCTGTCTGCGGCGTCAAGCTGCCGCCGGGCCTGCAGAACGCCGAGAGGCTCCCGGAGCCGATTTTCACCCCGGCGGCGAAAGCCGAGATGGGCCATCATGACGAAAACATCACCTACGCCGAGATGGAGCGCCGGATCGGCGCCGAACTCTCGGGCCGGATCCGCGATATTTCGATCCGGCTTTATAAGGAAGCGGCCGATTATGCGGCGACCCGCGGCATCATCATCGCCGACACCAAATTCGAGTTCGGCCTGGACGATGCCGGCACGCTGTACCTGATGGATGAGATTCTGACGGCGGATTCGTCACGATTCTGGCCGGCAGACCAGTATCAGGTGGGCACCAATCCGCCCTCGTTCGACAAACAGTTCGTGCGCGACTGGCTGGAAACCCAGCCCTGGAAGAAAGAGCCGCCGGCGCCGAAGCTGCCCGATGATGTGGTGACGAAGACCGGCGAGAAGTACCAGGAAGCGTTGCAGCGGCTGACCGGACAGGCGCTCGCCTGATTTTTGCGCCTGATCTTTTCGCCGGTTGCAGCCCTACGCGAGTTTCAGTCTTGCGTCGCGCCGGCGCAGCCAGTGGATCGCCGGCAGGGTCACGAGCACCATCAGCGCCTTGCCGATGATCTGGCCGGCGAGAAAATCAAGGCTGCCGAAGGCCAGCCAAAGAAACAGCATGGAGTCGGCGAGCAAGCCGATGACACTGCTCGCCAGCACAGCCAGCACAAGGCCGCGCTGCTGCAGTGGCGTGTACACCGCGAAGTCGGCCATCTCGGAGATCAGGAACGCGACGGTGGAGGCGAACACCAGCGACGGTGACGCCAGGACCGCCGAGATCACGGCGCCGACCGCGATGGCCCCCAGCCCGAACGCCGTGCCGAGACGGCGCTGCACCAGATCCCGCAACACCAGCGCCAGCCCGACCATCAGTACGCCGCTCGGCGCCATGAATCCTCCTGGCGCGACGGGAATAAGACACGGCCCATTCGGCGGACACACCGTGCCAACATGCTGGATCAGCCAGTTGGCGGCTGGAATGCAGGCCATGTAGGCGAGCAAAAACAGCACGCCTTCGATGCGACGTTGCCGGTCGATGCTCACGGCGTCGCCCGCGGTCGGGCCGCGACATAACCGGACCATCCCTTGGCGCGCAGCCGGCAGGCCGGGCATTCGCCGCAGCCATAGCCCCAGTCGTGACGCTCGCCACGCGTGCCCAAGTAGCAGGTGTGGGAATGGTCGCGGATCAGGTCGATCAGCGCGTCGCCGCCAAGGTCGTGGGCGAGCGACCATGTCTGCGCCTTGTCGAGCCACATCAGCGGCGTGTGCAGTTCGAACGGTCGGGCCATGCCGAGATTAAGGGCGGTATTCAACGCCTTGATGGTGTCGTCGCGGCAATCCGGATAGCCGGAATAATCGGTCTCGCACATGCCGCCGACGATATGCGTGATCCCGCGCCGGTAGGCCAGCGCGGCCGCAAAAGTCAGGAACACCAGATTGCGCCCGGGCACGAACGTGTTGGGCAGGCCGTCTGCCCCCATCTCGATTGCCACGTCGCGCGTCAGCGCGGTGTCGGAAATGGCCGAGAGTGTCGGGATATCGAGGGTATGGGCCTCACCCACTTTCGCGCCCCAGTCGGGCCGCAGCCACGTCATGCCGGCGATCAGGGCGTCCCGGCAGGCCAACTCGACAATATGGCGCTGGCCGTAGGAGAAGCCGATGGTTTCGACATGGGAAAATCGCGCCAGCGCCCAGGCCAGGCAGGTGGCGGAGTCCTGCCCCCCGGAAAACAGCACCAGTGCGGATGTCTCACTCGTTCGCTCGCTCATGCCGTGCCCATAGAGCATTTTCCGCCGCAGTGGAATCCGGTTTTACAGCAGAAAATGCCGCGATTGGCTGGAACGGTTGAATCCGGCATACAGGACCGATACGTCCAGCCCGTGGTGCCCCATGACCCCTTCCCGCGACATCGCCCGCCTTATCGACATCATGGCCAAATTGCGAACGCCGGTGACCGGGTGTCTATGGGACCTGGAGCAGAATTTTTCGACCATCGCGCCCTACGCCATTGAAGAGGCCTATGAGGTGGCCGATGCGATCGCGCGCCACGATCTCGAGGACCTCAAGGATGAGCTCGGCGACCTGTTGCTGCAGGTGGTGTACCATGCCCGCATGGCGCAGGAGCAAAATGCGTTTGAGTTCGGCGACGTGGTGGAGGCGATCACCCGCAAGATGATCCGCCGCCATCCGCATGTGTTCGGCGACAAGGCCGGCAAACTCAGCCCCGTCGAGGTCAAAGGGAATTGGGACCGCATCAAGGCCGAGGAGAAGGCGGAGCGCGCCGCGCGCCATCCCAACGAGCCGGCCCCCTCCTCGCTGCTGGCCAGCGTCAAGGCCGGCATGCCGGCGCTGACGCGGGCGCTGGAATTGCAACGCAAAGCCTCGACCGTCGGCTTCGACTGGAATGATCCGCGCGCGGTGCTCAACAAGATCCGCGAAGAGGCCGACGAGATCGAGGCCGCGCTTGACCAGGGCGATACCACTGAAGTCGCGGCCGAAACCGGCGACTTGCTGTTTGCGCTGGTCAACCTCGCGCGCCATGTCGGCGCCGATCCGGAAACGTCGCTGCGCAACACCAACACCAAGTTCGAACGCCGCTTCGCCTATATCGAGCGCACGCTGGCGGCGCGCGGCGTGGCGATGGACGACGCCTCGCTCGAAGAGATGGACACGTTGTGGAACGAGGCCAAACGCAAGGAGGCGGCGGAGTAATATCCGCCGCCTCCTGCGTGCTTTGCATCACATCCGGGCGAATTAGACGCCGGTCTGGGTGATGAACTTGGTGTTGAGGTAGCCTTCCATCGCCTCAGTGCCACCCTCGGATCCGTAGCCGGAATCCTTGATGCCGCCGAACGGCACTTCCGGCAATGCGAGCCCGAAGCTGTTGATCGAAACCATGCCGCTTTCGATCGCCGAGCCGATCGCAGTCGCCGTTTTGGTCGAACTGGTGAAGGCGTAGGACGCCAGTCCAAACGGCAACCGGTTGGCTTCGGTCGCGACCTCATCGAACGTCGAGAATGGCGAGATCAGCGCCAGCGGCCCGAACGGCTCCTCGTTCATAGCACGTGCGTCCTTCGGCACGTCGGTCACGACCGTCGGTTCGAAGAAGTAGCCCTTGTTGCCGATGCGGTGCCCGCCGGCGGTGATGGTGGCGCCCTTGGCCTTGGCGTCCTGCACCATCTCTTCGATGGCGCTGACGCGACGCGGATTCGCTAGCGCGCCCATCCGGCTGTCCTTGTCCATGCCGTTGCCGACCTTGATGGCCTTGGCGCCGTCGGTGAACTTTTCGATGAACTGATTGTAGACGCCCTTCTGGACCAGGAAGCGCGTCGGCGAGATGCAGACCTGGCCGGCGTTACGATACTTCGCTGCTGTGAGAATTTTGGCAGCCGCATCGACGTCGGCATCATCGAACACGATGGCCGGGGCGTGGCCGCCCAATTCCATGGTCACCCGCTTCATGTGCTGGCCGGCCAGTGCAGCGAGCTGCTTGCCGACATTGGTCGAGCCGGTGAAGGAGATCTTGCGGATGATCGGGTGCGGAATGAGATACTGCGAAATCTCCGACGGCACGCCGTACACGAGGTTGATCACACCGGCGGGAACGCCCGCATCGACAAAGGCGCGGATCAGTTCGGCCGGCGATGCCGGGGTCTCTTCCGGCGCCTTGACGATGATCGAGCAACCAGATGCCAGCGCCGCGGACAGCTTGCGCACCACCTGGTTGATCGGGAAATTCCACGGCGTGAACGCGGCAACCGGGCCGACCGGTTCCCTGATCGCCATCTGGTAGACACCGGGCAGCCGGGCCGGGATGATGCGGCCGTACGCACGGCGGCCTTCCTCGGCGAACCACTCGATGATGTCGGCCGACGCCATCGTCTCCATCTTGGCTTCGACCAGCGTCTTGCCCTGCTCCTGCACCATCAAGGGCGCGATGGTGTCGGCGCGCTCGCGCATCAGCGCCGCCGCCTTCTGCATCACCTTGGCGCGGTCGAACGGCGATACGGCGCGCCACTGCTTGAAGCCGCGGTCGGCGGCGGCAAGCGCCTCGTCGAGGTCCGCCTTGTCGGCATGGGCGACGGTCCCGATCGCTTCCTCGGTCGCGGGATCAAGCACCGCAATGGTCTTGCCCGAGGAGCCCCCGCGCCATTTTCCGTCGATATGCAGCAGAACATTGGAATACGTCACAGAGGGTCTCCTTGGCGGGATTGGGGGATGACGGGCATGAGATAGCGGTCTGAAAAATGTGGTCAAGTGTCCCCGTTCCCGAAATGCTCGCCATGCGCCAGGGAATGTCCCATATTCGGGCCTCAGTCATCGGATCGTCATTTTCGCGCGAAAGTGCACTCCCCCATGCTGATGAGTGACGTGTTCGGCAGCCTGCTGACAGGGCTGCTCGGAGGGGTTGTCTCGGGCCTGCTTGGCGTCACCAGTGGCGGCATTCTCGTCCCGCTGCTGATCCTCGTTCTCGGCCGCGACCAGCACTCCGCACAGGGACTATCCTTGCTGGCACAGGTGTTTCCCGCGAGCCTGTCTGGCGTCCGGCAGTACGCCCGCCACGGCCATGACGTGTCCTGGCGCTGGGTGGGTTATCTCGGCGCGGGCTTTGCCGTGGGAGGCGTGCTCGGCGCACTGGGAGCCGGCGGTGTCGCGGACCGGGCGTTGCGATGGGCCTTTGTCGCCTACCTGGTCCTGCTGATGACGCTGATGGAGGTAAGCCGGCGCCGACGCGCTCGGGGTAGCCAGGCGGAGGCTACGTCGTCCGATGCGCCGGCGCACTGGGGCGCGCTGGCAGCGATCGGGGCGGCCGGAGGCCTGTCGTCGGGTTTCCTCGGCATCGGCGGCGGTCTCGCCATCACCGCACTGATGACTGCCGTGCTGCACCTTCCGCAGCATCGCGCCCAGGCCTTCAGCCTCGCGGTCACAGCCCTGCCACTGACCTTGCCCGCAGCCTGGATCTACGTTCAACAGGGCGCGGGCATCCCGTGGGTCATCATCGCGGGCGTGGTTGCCGGGCTGTGGATCGGCACCCTGATCGGCTCGCAATTCGCCAACCGCATCCCCGAACAGAATCTTCGCGGGTTGTCGTTTCTTTTCATCGGCGCGATGGCGCTGTACATGGCGTATCGGGCGCTGATGTAGCGCAGCAGCGCCTAGTCGCTGTCGGAACCCCGAACGGTCGCGCCGAACCGGCTGATCACGATGTCACGACGCGTCTCGTCGACACGCACGGTCATCGCGTATTTGCCGTCCTCGAGCGTCTTGTCCAGGACCTCGGAATTGCGATGCAGCCAGCTGATGCCGGCGCCGTCTGCGGCATCGATCGACAGGTCCAGCGTGATGCGTGTCGCCGCAAGCCGCTCCTCGATCGCAGCCAGCAATGCATCGACGCCCTCTCCGGTTTCGGCCGAGACCAGCAGGCACGGCCGCGTCGCCGGGCGGCGCGCGGCGATGTTGGCGAGATCGACACGCTCCTCGTCGCTGAAGCGATCGATCTTGTTCCAGACTTCCACAATGCGGTCGCCCGCATCGGGACCGATCCCTAGCTGCTGCAGGATGCTGTCGACATCGCGCTGCTGCGCTTCGGCATCCTCGTGCGAGATGTCGCGCACATGCAGGATGACGTCGGCCTCCATCACCTCTTCCAGGGTGGCGCGGAAGGCCGCCACCAGCATGGTCGGCAGGTCGGAGATGAAGCCGACCGTGTCGGACAGCATCGCCTTGCCGCCATGCGGCAATGTCAGCGCCCGCAACGTCGGATCGAGCGTCGCGAACAGCATGTCGGCGGCTTGCACGTCGGCACAGGTCAGGCGGTTGAACAGCGTGGATTTGCCGGCGTTGGTGTAGCCGACCAGCGCGACCACGCGATAGGGCACACGCCGCCGGCCGGCGCGGTGCAACCGCCGGGTGGCCTGCACCTTCTTGAGATCGGCTTCGAGTCGAATGATGCGGTCGCCGATCATGCGGCGGTCAGCTTCGATCTGGGTTTCGCCGGGGCCGCCAAGAAAACCGAACCCGCCGCGCTGCCGCTCAAGGTGGGTCCAGGACCGCACCAGCCGGCTGCGCTGATAATTGAGATGCGCAAGCTCGACCTGCAGCGAACCTTCCTTGGTCTTGGCGCGGCGGCCGAAGATCTCGAGGATCAATCCGGTACGGTCGAGAACCTTGGCGCTCCATTCCTTCTCGAGATTACGCTGCTGGATCGGCGACAGCGCGCAATCCATCACCACGAGATCGGCATGATGCACGCGCACCAGGCCGAGGATCTCCTCGACCTTGCCTTTGCCGAGATAGGTCGCGGGGCGAATCTGGCCGATCGGCGCGATCAACGCCTCGGCGACGGTGAGATCGATTGCGCGTGCAAGCCCGACCGCCTCTTCAAGCCGCGCGTCGGTATCGCGCGCGACATGATGAGGCGCTTGCGGATCGGGATCGCCCCGCCGCGTACGCAAGTAAGGGCCGATGACAATCACCCGCCCGGTTGCTTCGCCGCCTGCCGCCTGTGGACGGTTGGTGGTCTCGTCAATACGCCGGGGTTCCAATCAGATCGATCTCAAGCTGGTGCGTCCTCGCCACCTTCAAACAACTGGATCGGGGCACCCGGCATGATGGTCGAGATCGCATGCTTGTAGACAAGCTGCGAGTGGCCGTCGC
>JBGMOD010000219.1:0-4331 GCA_041424235.1 Hyphomicrobiales bacterium | reverse complement strand
TGCTGGTTCTGCAAGAAGGGTCTGTTTGCGGCCTGCGATCGGACCAATCCGAACGCCGAGATGGCCGCCAAGGCGATGGGCCATTCGCCCGCCGGGCTGTTCGGCTTCAGCCACATGCTGGGCGGCTACTGCGGCGGCCAGGCTGAGTATCTTCGCGTGCCGATGGCGGATGTCGGTCCGATCAAGATACCCGACAACGTTACCGATGAGCAGGCCCTCTTCCTATCGGATATCTTCCCGACCGGCTACATGGCCGCCGAGAATGCGCAGATCGAGCATGGCGACACCGTCGCGATCTGGGGCTGCGGTCCGGTCGGCCAGTTCGCCATCCGCTCCGCGCTGATGATGGGCGCCGGCCGCGTGATCGCGATCGACGAGGTGCCCGAGCGACTCGCCATGGCGGAGGCCGGTGGCGCTGAGACAATTAACTTCGCCGAAACCGATGTCTATGACGAGCTGCAGGCGCGAACCAAGGGCCGGGGCCCCGACAGCTGCATCGATGCTGTCGGCTGCGAGGCGGCCGCGCACGGGGCGGCGGACGCGGTCATGGACAAGGTGAAGGCAAGCATGATGCTCGCCACTGATCGCGTCCACGTCCTGCGGCAGGCGATCATGAGCTGCCGCAAGGGCGGCACGGTCTCCGTGCCCGGCGTCTACGTCGGGATGGGTGACAAGCTTCCGATCGGTGCAGCGATGAACAAAGGACTAACGATCAAGCTTGGGCAGACCCACGTGCAACGTTACACCAAGCCGCTACTGGATAAGATCGTCGCGGGCGAGATCGATCCCAGCTTTGTGATCACGCATCCGGCCAGTCTTGAGGACGCGCCCGAGATGTACGCGAAGTTCCGTGACAAGCAGGAAGGTGTAATCAAGGTTGTCATGCGGCCGCACGGCTGATTAGCGGAACAACCGGGAACAGGACGCTCATCGATGCCGATCGCCGCCGCCGCTGTGGATTATGTTCAGCGGCGGTGTCGATCAGCTTGCAACCAAGTATGTCGGCAGATCTAGGTGTCAGTCAGGCTGCAACGGATGATTCTTACGGAGAGGCAACGAGCCATAGCCGCAGCGCTTCTTCCTCCATCGGACGGGCAAAATAGTAACCCTGCGCCTCCTCACATTCCAACTCGGCCAGGATCGCCGCGGCTGCGGCGGTCTCGACGCCCTCGGCAACGACCCGGTAGCCGAGATCGTGCGACAGCGTGATCATCGATCGGACAAGCGCCTGTCCACGCTCGTCATCGGCCAGATCTCGAAACGAACGACTGATCGATCGGGCTGGTGCCCACCATCGCGGTCGCGCCGATCGGACATACCGCGACGTTCCTGACCGTGGTGTCCATGGCGGCGCTCGGGCTCGGGGTCGATATCCGCACCGTCGCCAAGGCTGGCGGACGGGTCACGCTGGCGGTGGTGCTGTCGCTCCTCTGCTTGGGCGGAATCAGCCTGATGCTGATTTGCATGTTGAAGCTGTCGTGAGGGGCGGCGCGAAGGGCGTGAAGTTTGGCTTTTCCAGTTTGGCCGCTTACACCTCACCCGATCAACACCTTCTCTCTCGAAGGTGGTGGTGGGACACCCTTGAGGCACTTGCACGCTGCCAAGGTCGTCTGTGAAAAGGGGACGCCGGCGTATTTCGGCAATTGGTACCGCTCCGTCGCCTGTGTTTCGTGGCGGGGCGGTATCCGAACTCATCGGCTGCGTAACAACATACAACCGATCAGCCCGCCGCATCGCTGGTCGGATCCTCGCGTCCGGCATGCGATCGACCGAAGCACCAGATCGCCCCGTATCCGATCATCAACCCGATCAGGACCAACAGCGGGGTGGCGGCTTCAGCGATCGAAGCACCCATCTGGTTGAAGCGAATGAACAGGTGCATGGCGGCCGTAGCCGGCGAGAACCAGGCGATCGCCGCTAGCCAGCCCGGCATCTCATCGAGCGGCCATGCGAAGCCGGCCAGGAAGACGAGCGGCACCGAGGTCGGCATCAGGAGCTTCAACGTATCGTCGCCGCTGCGGAACAGGCTTCCCGCGACGAGGCCGAGAGCGGCTACCGTGGCCGCGAACACAGGAAGGGCGAGCAGCAGGCCGGGCACATTGCCGGTGCGTGGCACGTCCTGCACCCAGAACGCGAACCCGAACACGAACAGGCCGGCAAAGATGCCGATCAGTGTCATCGCTATCCAGGTGCCGAGGGCAGTTGCCCGGTCGCGCTGCCAATCACCACGCCGACGTCGTTCAGCGATCAGCCGCGCCGACGCGAAGAGCAACGTTTGCTGAAGTATGATGTTGGCGATCGCCGGGAACACGTAGTCGCGATAACCACCGGTGGTGTTGAACAGCGGCTGCATAACGATTGTCGCGCCGGACCGACTGCGACGAGCGGTAAGTGACCCAGTCACTTCAACCGCCTGCTCTCTCACGACATCGCCTAGCGCGCGGGCGATCCCTTCAGCACGCACGAAGTACGCCCCGTTGACGATCAAGGCCGCCCCCGCCCCGGGCCGCCCCTTCAGTGCCGCTCCGCCGAGACCTTTCGACAGGTAGAGAATGCCGTCGGCACGCCGTTGGCGCACTTCTTCACGCGCCGCCATGATGTCGGGCACCAGCGCGACGATCCGAACGGTGGGCGTCTCGCCCAGATGCCGGATCACGGCCCGGGATAGCGGTGTTCGGTCGCGGTCGACGACGACCATCGGCAGGGCCAGCGCCTGCTGCTGCGAATAGGGTGCAGGGTAGTAGAAGGCGTAGAATAGCACCGAAATGACCGCCAGCGACACGAGTTCGCGCGCTTGCAGGACCTCGAACTGTGGTCAATCGCAGTCCGCAGATCGATCCCGCCACGCACAGGCGGGCATTGGAAAGCGGCAAGTTGCGCTACTGCCCGATCTGTGACGGCTTCGAGGTCACCGACACGCGCATCGCCGTGATCGGTGCCGACGAACACGGCGTCGCGGAGGCGCTTTTTCTCAGGACATATTCGTCGAAGATCACGTTGCTGGCGGAGCGGACCGTCGACCTCGACGAAGAGGACCGACAGGCGCTCCAAGAGGCCGGGATCGCACTCGCCGGTGCGCCGCTAGCCTCGATCGACTTCGAAGCCGCAGATGATGTTATAATTGCGCTGGAAGACGGTGCCGGCACGGTGGTCGTGGACACCGTGTATCCGGCGCTCGGCTCGGACATCAACAATGCTCTGGCCATCGATATAGGGGTCGCGTTGAGTGACTGCCGGTGCATTGCCACTGACGAGGATCAGCGCACAAATCTACCCGGTTGCTACGCTGCCGGCGATGTCGTGGCCGGTCTCGATCAGATCAGCGTGGCGACAGGTCACGGGGCGAAAGCGGCAACGGCGATTCACAACGCGCTTCGAGCGCTTGACGGGCAGACGGCGGACAAATGATCGGTTCCAAGCGTCTCAGCGACCTGACCGCGTCCATATCACACCAAGACCATGCTCGCGATCGCCGCACCAGATGTCAGTCTTCGCACTCACTGCTCGGTGGCTGCGTGAACAGTTTCGATATCTCACCCCGGATGAGTGCGTAACATTCGCAGGACACCTCCCGCAGTAGGTCGGGATTGATCACCGAGATCTTGCCGCGTTTGTACTCTATCGCTCCGATCGAGAGAAACTCGCGGGCAACGATGTTGACTGCGTTTCGCTTGACCCCGAGCATTTCGGCAAGGAATTCCTGCTTCAAGGGCAGCCTGTCGGTCTCGGTCCGATCGTGGGTGGTCAGGATCCAGCGCGCGAGGCGCTGGCGAACGGTGTGAAGCGCGTTACAGGCAACCGACTGCAGTGACATTCGTGTGGATCGGCGTGGAAAAAGGACCCCGGTAGCGGGGTGATCGGCGTCGAAAAAGGACCCCTCATTCCGTTGGTCTAAGGCTGTCCGCTTGGCAGATGTCAGGCGGCGAGATCGGGATGTTGGTATTGGAGACGGTATTGAGGATCCGGCGCGAGCACGCGTCGGGGAAAGCCATCAAGGCGATAATGCGGGACCTGCATTTGTCACGCGGGGTGGTGCGCAGAGCGATCCGGGCGCCGGAGGCGGACACCAAGTACCGGCGAGAAGTACAGCCGCTGCCAAAATTGGGGCCGTTTCAGATGCGGCTCGATGCGCTGTTGGAAGAGGATGAGGCACGACCGCGGCGCGAGAAGCTGCGCATTACGCGTGTCCACGATCTGCTGCTGCGCGAGGGGTTCGACGGCTCGTACGATGCGGTGCGCCGCTACGCTACCCGCTGGCGGCAGGCGCGGCGTCGCGACGTAATGGACGCGCCAGCGTTCATCCCGCTGCTGTTCCGGCCGGGCGAGGCCTA
>JBGMOD010000218.1:0-4339 GCA_041424235.1 Hyphomicrobiales bacterium | reverse complement strand
GAGCCTTGATCTTCTCGGCTTCGTCCTTGGCAACGCCGTCCTTGACGGGCTTCGGCGCGCCTTCGACGAGGTCCTTGGCTTCCTTGAGGCCAAGGCCCGTGATCGCACGGACCTCCTTGATGACCTCAATCTTCTTGTCGCCGGCAGCCGCGAGAACCACCGAGAACTCGGTCTTCTCTTCGACGGCGGCAGCAGCCGCGCCCGGAGCCGCGGCAACAGCCACGGCAGCAGCGGCCGAAACGCCCCACTTCTCTTCGAGAAGCTTCGCGAGTTCGGCGGCTTCGAGCACGGTCAGGCTCGACAAATCGTCCACAATCTTCTGCAAGTCAGCCATTGATCTATTTCCTTCAGCGTATCAGTTCGAACCAGGTTGGATTTGCGAAGGGCCTACGCCGCTTCGTTCTTTGAGGCATAAGCCTGAACCACGCGGGCGAGCTTCGCCGCCGGCGCAGTGGAGAGCTGAGCGATCTTGGTTGCCGGCGCCACAAGGAGGCCGAGCAGCTTCGCGCGCAGTTCATCCAGAGACGGCAGCGCGGCAAGTGCCTTCACGCTGTCGACATTCAGGACGGTTTTACCCATCGAGCCACCAAGGATGACGAACTGCTCGTTCGTCTTGGCGAACTCGACGGCAACCTTCGGCGCCGCGACCGGATCGTCGGAAGTAGCGATCACTGTCGGCCCCTTCAGCAGGGAGCCGATGGCCACAACGTCGGTGCCTTCAAGAGCGATTTTGGCGAGACGGTTCTTCGAGACCTTCACCGATGCGCCAGCCTGCTTCATCTGCGTACGCAGCTTCTGCATCTGGGCCACGGTGAGGCCGGAATAATGAGCAACGACCGCAACGCTGGTGGCCTTGAAGACCTCGTTCAGCGCGTCGACCGCCTCTTTTTTTGCCGCTCGTTCCACAGCAAGCTCTCTCCGGTTGGCGGTCTTTGCACAAGGCAGGACCGCCGGGTTGCACCCGCCGCCCTACCCGCGCACCCGAACACGAGTTGCCTCGCACTCAGGACACGTCCGGCAGGACGACATTTCAGAAGCCTGCCCTCCTGCACCAGGCCCCGGCCAAGCCGGAAACCCACCACAGGGTGTCGAGGTTCGAACCCGATCCACTGCGCACCGCATCCACGGCCACATGCGAAATCCGGTCTTCACCCGTCTATGCGGGACATTAAGTCGGTCAATGGCCTATAAAGGCCGTTGACTGACACCCGCAGTCTTGGACAGGATGAGCTGATCTTCTCAGACCAACTCCGCGCGAAATCCTTGAACATCAAGCGGTTGCCGGCTCCCCTTCATCTTTGAGCGTTCCATGCGGACGTTCAGAGAGGAATGGTCTCCTAACAGCTCGGGTTTTCGGAAAGCGCGCACGGACGCGCCAGCAAAGGCCAGCACGCCCGGAAGGCGTTCTTTAACGAGTCTCTGCTGGCTTGCCAAGGACTTTTCGCGCCATGTTGCCCGGAATTTGCATAGCGGGTCGGAGCACGCGCTGTACCCCCTGATCGGGGCCGCGAAGCCGGACCAGGATGCCCAGCTCTGGCCAGCCCCCCGATGTCCAGATCCAGACGAGCGCACATCTTCACATATACGTTCAATTAAATCACGTATCTAATTGCTATCAATAAATCTTTTTTGAAAATTATAAACAGCCGCGGTGAGCCTTACGCTCACCGCCTGCACCCCCGGCGGTTTCGATCAAGCGCGGAACAGCGGTGCGCCGCGCGGCGCCCCCACCATGCCGCCGTCGACGAAGATCTCGGTCGCATTGACGTTCGCCGCGTCGTCGGATGCGAGGAACAGCACCGTCTTCGCCACCTCGTCCGGCTCGCCGATGCGGCCCAGCGGGATGCCCCGCGACATCTGCCCCTCCAGCGCCTTAAAAGCCTCGGCGGTCGGTGCGGCGCCCTTCCAGATCGGCGTGCGGGTTGCACCCGGCGCCACGACATTGACCCGGATGCCGCGTGGCGCCAGTTCCGACGCCAGCACGCGCGCCATGCCGGTGACGCCGGCCTTACTCGCGGCATAGGCCGAATAGCCGGGTGCGCCCAGCGCGGTGTGAACCGAGCCGTTGAGGATGACGGAAGCATTGTCGTTGAGATGGGCCGCTGCGGCCTGAACGGTGAAGAATACCGCCGTCAGGTTGGTCTTGATGACATCCTCGAAGGCTTTCAACGTGGTGCCGCCGACCGGCGTATTGCCGCCGATGCCGGCGTTGGCGAACAGCGCGTCGATCTTGCCGAACGCCTTCACCGTGGCCGCGACCGCGCGCTCCAGATCTTCGACATTGGTGGTGTCGGCCGTGATGGCCAGCACCTTGTCGCCGAGCTCCTTTGCGGCCTGATCCAGCGTCTCCTGGTTCCGGCCGGTGATGGCGACCTTTGCCCCCTCCGCAACGAAGACGCGCGCCGTGGCGAGGCCAATTCCACTGTTGCCGCCGGTAATCAACGCCACCTTGTTCGCAAGCCTGCCAGCCATGATCCGCTCCTGTTGGATGCTCATTCGAATGGTTTCATCATGAAACCTCGTACTTGCTACCTAGCCCCACGGGTTTTATATTGCAACCATGAATCGAGAAAATAATTCGGCACCGCGCCTCTCCCCGTCTTCGAGGCCCGACCGATGGTGAAACGAACCAGTTTCGAGGAGGCGCAATGCCCGATCGCCCGCTCGCTCGACGTGGTCGGCGACGGCTGGTCGTTGCTGATCATTCGCGATGCGCTCGGCGGCAAACGGCGCTTCAGTGAATTCCAGAAAAGCCTCGGCACCGCGAAGAACATCCTGGCCGCGCGGCTGCGCGCCCTGGTGGCGCACGGTGTCTTCGAGCTGAAGGCCGCGTCAGACGGCGGCCCGCACCAGGAATACGTCATCACCGACAAGGGCAAGGACCTGTTTCCGGTGCTGGTGGCGTTGCGGCAGTGGGCGGACGATTACCTGTTCAAGCCGGGCGAGGAATACACCCGGCTGGTCGACCGCAAGACCGGCAAGCGCATCCGCAAGATCGAGTTGCGGGCGCAGGACGGCCGCGTGCTGCGCCGGCAAGACACCGAACTCGTCAGCGTGGAATAATCAGATCTTGACCGGATAAACCAGCGGCTTGCCGGCAAAGAACGCCGACAGGTTGGCGATCACGCAATCCTGCATCCCGATATGGGACTGCGCCGTGTGGCCGCCGATGTGCGGCGTCAGCACCACGTTCGGAAGCTCGGTCAGTGCGCCGGGCTTGTGCGGCTCGACCTCGAAGACGTCGAGCCCGGCGGCGCCGATGGTCTTGTCTTTGAGCGCCGCGACCAGCGCCTGCTCGTCGATGACGGAGCCGCGGGAAATATTAACCAGCGTGCCGTTGGGCCCGAGCCGCTTCAGCATCGGCGCATCGATGATGTGCTGGGTGTCGGGGCCAGCGCGCACCGCGACGATCAGGATATCGCACCAATCGATCAGGCCACCGAGCGTCGCATGATAGGCGAACGGCAGGTCGTAACGGCTGCGGCTGTGGTAGGCGACGTCCATCTCGAATGCGGCAGCGCGGGCGGCGACCTTGCGGCCGATCTCGCCCATGCCGTAGATGCCGATCCGTGCGCCGGTCATGCCCTGCGGGGCGCTGAGCGACGGTGACGGCGTCGCGGCGGCCCAGCCGCCGCTTTTCACATAGGCATCCGCGGGAATCAGCCGGCGGGTTGCCGCCAGCATCAGCGTCATCGCGAGATCAGCGACCGCGGCGGCATTGGCCGCCGGACTGTTGCCAACCGCGATGCCGCGCTGCGCGGCGGTGGCAAGATCGACCCCGTCATAGCCGGTGCCGTAGCAAACGATGGCGCCGAGCTTCGGCAGCATGTCCATCACGTCGGCACCAAGCACCTGCCCGCCCGCGGTGATCAGGGCGCGAACGCCAGCGAGTTGTTCGGCGCTGAACACGTCGCGCGGCGGCTTGCCGGCGGCATCGATCAGATCGAAACGCTCGCCGATCCGGACCATCAGGGCTTTGGGAAATCGCGAATAGATCAGGACCTGATCGGCCATGCTTCACCACAAACAGACAGAGGAACCAAAGAAAAAGGCGGGACAGGTGATAAACCCCGTCCCGCCTTTGAATCATGCGATCATCGAGATGATCAGCCCATCACGCTGCCCGGCTCGACCTTCACGCCGGGGCCCATGGTCGAGGACACCGCGACGCGCTGGATGTAGGTGCCCTTGGCACCTGCCGGCTTCGCCTTGGCGACCGCGTCCGCGAGCGCCTTGACGTTCTCCACCAGCTTCTCTTCCGAGAACGAGGCCTTGCCGATGCCGGCCTGCACGATGCCGGCCTTCTCGACGCGGAACTCGACCGAACCGCCCTTGGCGC
>JBGMOD010000217.1:0-4380 GCA_041424235.1 Hyphomicrobiales bacterium | reverse complement strand
GCAACTGCATCTCGGTGAACTTGCTGTAGGTGGTCGACAGCATCAGGAAGATCAGGATGACCAGCAGCACGTCGATGAACGGGATCAGGTTGATCTCCGGCTCGTCGCGCGCACCGTGGCGAAACTGCATGCGGGCGCGGGTCATTTGCGCAGTGCGTTCAGATGGCGCGCGAAGCGTTCACCCGACAGTTCGAGGTTCAGCAGATATTCGTCGACGCGGCTGCGAAAGTAGCGCCAGAAGATCAGCGTGGGAATGGCCACGATCAGTCCGAAGGCCGTGTTGTAGAGCGCGATCGAGATACCGTGCGCCAGCTGCGCCGGGTTGCCCGATCCCACGGCACCGCTGCCTGGCGATTGCGAGCCGAAGATTTCGATCATGCCGATCACGGTGCCCAGCAGGCCGAGCAGCGGCGCGGCGGATGCAATGGTGGCCAGGGCCGGCAGATAGCGCTCCAGCCTGTGCGCGACCGTGCGGCCCGAGGCTTCCATGGCAGCGCGCAGGTCGTCTTCGGTGCAGCGGGGGTTGGCATTGAGCGCCCGCAGGCCGGCGGCCAGCACCTGGCCGAGCATCGAGTTGCTTTCCAGCTTCGTCACGACATCGGGGCCGGGAATGGCGCCTCGCGACACAGTGATGGTTTCGTCCAGCAGCTTCGGTGGCAGTACCCTCACGGTCTTGAGACTTGTGAAACGTTCTATAACCAGCGCGAGCGCAATGACGGAACAGGCGAGCAATGGCCAGATAGGCCAACCCGCGGCAACAATGATGGAAAACAAGAAAATCCTCCGGCCCATAGACTGCAAATGCGCGGCGATTATCCACCGAGCCCACCATCGCCACGCGGCTTGTTTTGGTGTTGGCAAGGACGCACAGATTCTGTGGATAACTTTGTGATTAACCTGCTGCACAACGCGTCCGAACCCGCATGGGACGGGCTTTTTGCTAGATCGACTGAATTTTGAGCAGCACTTTTTTCAATGAAATCAATGGCTTGCACGAGAAACCGTGCACCTGTCCCGCTCCAGGGGCCGGAAACGGGCAAATTGCCGCCCGTTGTGGAAGAGTGGCATTGCGCCGAGCGTGCATTCCGTGAACTTGCGTGACGCGAATTCCGCGCCTGGGCCGCGCATCTGGGCCGTCGGCGCGTTGTGCCGCGCGGTTGCCGATGCGCTCGACGCGCGCTTCAATCCGGTCGCCGTGCGCGGTGAGATCTCTGGTTTCTCGCGGGCGTCAAGTGGACATTGTTACTTCTCGCTCAAGGACGAGTCCGGCCAATTGCGATGCGCGATGTTCCGTCGTGCCGCCGGCCTGCTCGACTTTTCGCCGCGCGACGGCGATCAGGTCGAGGTGCGCGGGCGCCTCGCCGTCTACGAGCCGCGCGGTGATCTGCAGCTCGTGGTCGAGAGCTTGCGGCGTGCGGGGCAGGGCGCCCTGTTCGAGCAGTTCATGCAACGCAAGGCGCGGCTGGAGGCCGAGGGGCTGTTCGATCCGGAGCGCAAGCGGGCGTTGCCGACCATGCCGCGTGCCGTGGGCGTCGTCACTTCGTTGGGTGCAGCGGCGTTGCATGACGTGGTCACGGCGCTGCGGCGGCGTGTGCCGCACATTCCGGTGGTGCTGGCCCCGGCGGTTGTGCAGGGCGCCAATGCGCCGGCTGAACTGGTGCGCGCCTTGCAATCCCTCTATGCGCTCGAGCCCGCGGTCGATGTGATCCTGCTGGTGCGCGGTGGCGGCTCCATCGAAGACCTCTGGGCCTTCAACGACGAGACGCTGGCCCGCACCATCGTGCAGAGCCCGGTACCGCTCATCAGCGGCGTGGGACACGAAACTGATTTCACCATCGCCGACTTCTGCGCCGACCTGCGTGCACCGACGCCGACCGCTGCGGCGGAGCTTGTCAGCGCGCCGCGCGATGTGTGGCTCGGCGTGCTCGGCCTGCTCGACGAACGGCTTGGCGATGCGCTGGGTGGTCGCCTCGATGCGTTGGGGCAGCGCCTCGACCAGGCCGCGGGGCGCCTCGGCCGGCCCTCGGGCCTTGTCGCGCGGCAACAGCTTCGGCTGGCACACCACGCACAGCGGCTTCAGTACGCCGTGCTGTCGAGGCGGGAACGACTGGCACAAACACCGCGTTTGATCGCGGCAGACTTTCCTTTGAAGTTCGAGCGAGCGCTGGTGCAGCGACGCGAACGGCTGGAGCGCGTGGCCCTGCGTCTGCGCCTGCTCGACCCATCCCTGGTCTTGCAGCGGGGGTATGCGTGGCTGACCGATACAGAGGGTCACGCGATCGTCAGCGCAGGGCAACTGTCGCCGGGTGACGCCATCGTCGCTCGGCTTGCGGATGGCGAAGTCGACCTGACCGTCACGCCCGGCGAAGCAACGGGAACGCGTCCGACGCGCCCTCAATAATTACTTCCTAGAATCCTTCATTCCCCACAACCAACCCACGAGAAAAAACCATGGAACATGTGCTCCCACCCCTGCCGTACGCCCTCGACGCACTGGCGCCCGAGTATTCGAAGGAAACCCTCGAGTACCACTACGGCAAGCACCACAACGCCTACGTGGTGAACCTCAACAACCTGCAAAAGGGCACCGAGTTCGAGTCGCTGACGCTCGAAGAGATCGTCAAGAAGTCCAGCGGCGGCATCTACAACAACGCCGCCCAGATCTGGAACCACACCTTCTTCTGGAACTGCATGAAGCCGCAAGGCGGCGGCGCTCCCACCGGCGCACTGGCCAAGGCCATCGATGCCAAGTGGGGCACTTTCGACGCCTTCAAGGAAGCCTTCGTGAAGTCGGCCGTGGGCAACTTCGGCTCGGGCTGGACCTGGCTGGTGAAGAAGGCCGACGGCTCGGTGGACATCGTGAACACCGGCGCCGCCGGCACGCCGCTGACCACTGCCGACACCGCACTGCTGACCGTCGACGTCTGGGAGCACGCCTACTACATCGACTACCGCAACCTGCGCCCGAAGTTCGTCGAGACCTTCCTGGCCAAGCTGGTCAACTGGGACTTCGTCGCCAGGAACTTCGGCTGATCGACGACAGCCGCAGGGCGGCAACGCCTCAAGCGTTGATGAGGTTGAGGATGTTGCCGTCCGGGTCCTTGAACCACGCGACCTTCATGTCGCCCATGACATGCAGGTCGCCTTCGAGCGTGGTGCCGGGCATGTCGTAGTGCTCGAAGCGCACGCCCTTTGCCTTCAGCGCATCGGCGATGCGCCCGATGTCGGCGCCGACCGACCAGGTCACGGCCGTGGCCTGGTTGGTGCCGGCGAAGGCCGAGCGGTACACGTTCACGACGGTGTTGCCGCAGCGATAGACGATCACCTCCTCGCCGTGCGCGCCGACCTGCGCGAGGCCCAGCGCGTCTTCGTAGAAGCGGCGGGCCGCGGCGAGGTCTTTCACCGCGAGGGTGGCCACCGCATTGATGTTTCCGAGCATGGACGTCTCCTGTGAAGCCAATGACACGCCATGTTCGGTGCAAGCAGGCGTCTGTCAAGCCATGAAGGGAAACAGCCACCGCGAGCCGATACGAGCCCCATCGCGAATGAAGAAATCCGCCCTGCGCGGCTTCCGGCACACTGCACCGCTGGTGCAGTGAAGGCAATGGCTGCAACCCCGAATCGCCCCGACAAAGAGACAACACCCATGATCCGCAGACACTTCGGCCAGTTGGCCATCGCGCTGGCGCTCCCGCTGGCTTTCTTCTCGACCGCCGCGCAAGCGCAGGCCTACCCCGCCAAGCCGATCCGCATGGTCGTGCCCTTCCCGCCCGGCGGCGGCACCGACATCCTGGCGCGCCTGGTCGCCCAGAAGCTCACCGAGGCGAACCACTGGACCGTGGTGCCCGACAACCGCAGCGGTGCCGGCGGCACCATCGGCATCGCCGAGGCCGCGCGCGCCGCGCCCACGGGCTACGACATCGTGATGGGCCAGAAGGACAACATGGTCGTCGCGCCCTGGCTCTACAAGAACCTGAGCTACAACCCGGTGAAGGACCTGACGGCCGTGGCCCACGTGGCCTACACGCCGGTGGTGATCGTCACGCAGGCCAACTCGAAGTTCAAGACGCTCGACGACGTGGTGAAGGCCGCGCGCGCCGCGCCCGACACCGTCACCTACGGCTCGCCCGGCAACGGCACCACCATCCACCTGGCCGGCGAGATCTTCAACGGCGCCGCCAAGATCAAGATGCGCCACGTGCCCTACAAGGGCTCCAACGCGGCCATGATGGACGTGCTCGCGGGCAACGTCGACCTGATGGTGTCGTCGGTGCCGTCGGCCATGGCGCAGATCAAGTCGGGCAAGCTGCGCCCGCTGGCCGTGACCTCGATCAAGCGCAGCACCTCGCTGCCCGACACGCCCACCGTGGCCGAGCTGGG
>JBGMOD010000216.1:0-238222 GCA_041424235.1 Hyphomicrobiales bacterium | reverse complement strand
ATCTCGGCCTCGCCGGATCGTTCAATTATTTCTCCGTCACCAACACCACCACCGCATGGGTCGGAACCAACAGCACCCTGATCCAGAGCGGCGGCAGCGCGCCGTGGTCGGTGACGCCGGTCAGCGGCACGACGGTCAATTTCGCCAACGCGGTCACGGTCCAGGCCAACACCTACACGACCAGCATCGACATGGGCGGCAACATCAGCTGGTTCGGCCTCACCGGCAATTCGGGCCAGAACCAGGGCGGCGCCAGCAACGCCACGTCGGTCGGCGCCTCCGCCACCGTCGTGAGTTACGACAGCAACACCATCGCCGGCATCGCCGACGGGGCCCATGTGACGTCCTCGGCCGGTGTCGACGTCGAGGCCAAGAACACCAGCCTGGTGATCGCGGTCGCGCCGACGTCCGGCGCCGGCGGGGCCACCGGGATCAACGGTATCGTTGCGCTGTTGATGCTCGACGACACCACGCATGCGTCGATCAGCAACAAGGCGGTGATCGATGCCTCGTCGGTCACCGTCAATGCCGCGGATGCGCTGTCGACATTCGTGATCGCCGGCGCCGTCGGCGCCTCCCAGAACAATGCGGTTGGCGTCGCCGTCGGCTACAGCAGCCTCACCACAGACACCGCCGCCTATGTCGGTGCCAACAGTTCCGACATCAGCGGCAGCGCCAATGCGGCCGATGATCCCGGCGCAACCGGCTTGTCGTCGACGCCGGGTTCCCTGCACGCCGATACGCTGACGGTCAATGCCACGACCTACGGCATCGCGACCGCGGCGTCGGTCGCGGCGACGCTGGCGTCGAGCACGCCGAGCATGGGCTCCACCTTCCTGGGCAAATTCCTCAGCGTCACCGACATCAGCGCTTACGGCGCCAAGGCCAGCGGCCAGACCGGCCCGCCGCCATCCTTCAGCCTGTCGCTGTCGGGCAGTTCGTCGGTCGTCGTCTCGGCGATGACCACCAAGGCCTATATCGACGGCGCATCGCTCGACCGCCATTCGGCGACCGGCGGCATGGCGGTGGATGTCCAGGCCGTCAACAACACCATCCTGCAGATCGGCGCCGGCTCCGCCGCGCTCGATTTCGCGACCAATCCCGCAACCCAGAGCGCGGCCGTGGCCGGCGCGGTCGCTGTCGGCATCAGCGACAATATGACCACCGCCTACGTCAAGAACACGACGGCGCTGGACGGCGATTCCCTTTCGGTGCTGGCGCTGGCGGGCGGACAATCCACCATCGTGGCCCTGGGGCTCGCCATCAACGGCTCGGCGAACCAGTCCGCCGCGGCATCCGTCGCCGGCTCGGTTTCGATCGGCGACATCCACGACTCCGTCACAGCCTACGTCAGCAATTCGTCGTTTGGCGCCGATACATCCTCGACCCGGCATCTGGCCGACGGCGCAACGGTTGCGGCCTACCAGACCACGGACGTCGGCATCGGCGGCGGCGCACTTTATGGCGGCGGCAAGGCCGGTTTCGGTTTCGCGTTCACCTACGTCAACATCGCCGATCCGAGCGGCGGCAAGGCCGTCAATGCCTATGTCTCCAACTCGTCGATCACCGACTACTACAACTTCAATCTGTCGGCGGTGGATTCCAGCCGGATCGCCTCCGGCGCCGCACTGGCCGGCTTTGCCCAGAACGGCCTCGCGGTCTCGCTGGTCGTCAACGAGATCAACCCGACCATCAGCGCCGTGATCGACAGCGGCGCCGGCGGCAGCGGCTTCTCGACCATCCGCGTGACGGGCCAGAATGAAACCTACACCATCACCGACACCTATTATGTGAATGTCACTGGTACTGTGGCACCGGTCGATACCGCGGACACCCATTATGTGCTGCAGTACGCGTTCGACCTCCCGGTCTTCGGCGGACCGCCACAGCATATCTCGAACTATCTGGTGACCCACACCTCGATCGGCACGGCGCATGGCGACGTGACGGTGACCACCGGCGGCAACCGCAACGCCACCTTCGATGCCGCGATCATGAGCGCGGCGAACCCCGGCGGCGTGGTCGGGACCTCGAAGATCGATTTCAGCGGCGGCGCCGTGCAGGCGGCGAGTTCCACCGTCGGGGCCTCGATCATCAGTGTCGCGGGTGTGATCCAGGGCGGCCAGAACAGCCTCGGTTTCGCCGTCATCGCCAACACGGTCGGCATCACCCAGGTGGCGCAGATCGCCCACAACGTCAACATCACCGCGACCAATGGCGATGTCATCGTTGCCTCCGACAATGGCGTCAACATTCTGGGCGTTGCGGTCGGCGCGGCCTTGTCGGTCGGCACCTTCGCCGGTCTCGCCTCGAGTTCCACCAACCTGATTTCCAATTCCGTGGTGGCGCGCATCGGCGACGGGTCGGCGACGCCTTCCAACACCCAGGTGTCGGCCAAGAACCTGACGGTGCAGGCAACCGATAATTCGATTATCCGCGGGGCGGCCGGGACGCTGGCGATCGGCACCGGCAGCGCGGCGGCGGGTCTTTCCATCGTTTATGACAGCATTGGCAACAACGTAACCGCCGAAATCAGCGGCGCGAAAGTCATCACGTCGCAGGACGTCAAGGTCGTGGCGGCCTCCAACGCCGCCATCCTGACGATTTCGCTCGGCGTCGCTCTCGCCTCCAGCGTCGGCATCGCCGGCTCGGTCGCCACCAGCATCCTGGGAACCAATGTCACCGCCGACATCACCGGCGGCGCCGATGTCAGCGCGACAGGCAATGTTCTGGTACAGGCGACGAATACCGACACCATCCAGGTCATCGCCGGCGCCGCCGGCGTCGGCCTCAATGCCGCCGGCGTCGGCATCTCGGTCGTGGTCAACGATGTCGGCGGCAGCACCTCGGCCTACATCAGCGGCAGCGGGACTCAGGTCGATGCCGCCGGCACCGCCAGCGGGACCTTCAATGTCAACGATGGCGTGCTGAACAATGGCGGCTTCAATCTCAGCACCGCGGACAATCCGTCGGCCGCGCTGCCCGATCTGAGCGAACAGCAGCACGCGCTGAAGGGGCTCGCCGTGGTGGCGTCCTCGCATCAGGCGATCGTGGCCGATGCGGTCACGCTGGGCCTGTCGATCGAGCCGATAACCGGCGACGCGTTGGCGCTGGTTCCGGTCACCAACCTGATGAGCGGCACGACAGCGGCCTACATCGACAGCGCCAAGATCGATACCCGCCTGACGACCGCTGCCGCCGGCGGGCTTCCGGAGGTCTATGTCGGCGCCAGCAGCCAGACCTACAGCCGCAACCTTGTCATCGCCGCCGCCGGCTCGCTCGGTATCTCCGGGGCGGGCGCTGCGTCGGCGACGCGGCTGGAGCGCACCACCAACGCGTATATGAACGGTGCGACGGTCGGCGGCACGGTGACCGGCGGCGCCCAGAAGGTGGGCGCCATCACCATCAACGCCGCCTCGACCCAGGTGTCCTCCAATGTGGTGGTCGGCTTTGCCGTCGGTCTCGCCGGCGGTGCGGCCTCGGTGCTGGTCAACACTTTTGCGGCCGATACGGAAGCCTATGCCGACGGCGGCACGCTCAATGGCACCACGCTGGTGGTCAATGCCACCAGCACCAACGGCTACTTCGCCGCCGCCGGCGCGGGCGCTGCCGGCCTGATCGGCGTGGCCGGCGCCTTCGTGGTCGGGGTCAGCAACAACACGACGCGGGCCTATATCGGCGATACCGGCCAGACCACCACGCTCAATCTCGCGTCCACCCTGTCGGTGGTCGCGGTGTCCAACAACACCTTCAACAGCTATGCGATTGGCGGCGCGCTCGGCGGCACCACTGGCGTGGCCGCGATGGGTGATTTCACCGTCATCAACAACACCACCGAAGCCGAACTGATCAAGGTCGCCGATACCCAGGCCGCCGGCACGACCACCGTAACAGCAACCGAGAATATCAACGTCAATCCGACCACCGGCGCAGGTGCTCTGGCCACCATGGGCAACGGCGTCGGCGCCGGCGCCAATGTGGTCCTGCTGAAGAGCCAGGTCGCCGCGACGGTCCTCAACAGCGCGATCAGCACGACAGGTGCTGTCACCGTTGCCGCGACCAGCAACAAGGACATCGCCGCAACGACGGTGACGCTGGGCGTGGGCAGCTCGGTCGGAATTGGCGCCGCGACCGGTGTCATCCTGATCGGCTCGACGGCGCCAGGCGACGCATCGAGCCAGCTGGCGGGGACCGTCAGCGCGGTCGACAGCTCCACCAACGGACCGGCGCCCGGCAACGGCATCAAGAGCAACAACGTTCCCGGCAACAACCAGCCCGCGGCGAACAAGCCGGCGCCGTTCAGCATCGCCAGCACGCTCGGCAGTGCCAGCGACGCGGTGACGGCCGAAATTACCGGAGGCTCGACGGCAGGCAGCTCCGTCAGCGTGACGGCGACCGCCAATATCAGCACCTCGAATATCGCAAGCGGTGTGGGTGCAGGCGCTGGCGCAGCCGGCGTCGGCGCTGCGGTGGCCTTTACCCGCGTGACTGACACCGTGACGGCGTCGCTGACCGGAAATGTGACGACGTCGCAGGCGAGCGTCAGCGCCACCATGGCGGATGGGTCGGGTGGCCGTGCGGTGAATATCCAGGCCTCCGCCGGCGCGGGGGGACTCGGTGCGGGCATCGGTGCCGCAGTCGCCGATGGTGCCGAGAACAACACGGTCACCGCAAACCTCGGCGGCACCATCACTGGCAACAACACCAACACGGCGTCGGTCGCAGCCGAAGACAGCTCGACCGTCAAGACTCAGGCGATCGGCGCGACCGTTGGTGGCGGCGCCGCCATCGGTGCATCGGTGGCGGTCTCGAGCAAGACCACGAATGTGTCCGCCCTGGTCGCGGCATCGACGACGATCGCCAATTACAACGGTCTCACGGTTTCGGCCGACGAGCGCGGCACCGTCGATGCCCAGGCGATCGCCGGCGCCGGTGGTCTGGCCTTCGCGGGAACCGGAGCCGGAGCGACGGCCAACGACAGCGGCACGGTGAACGCGCGGATCGGGCACGACAGCGTCCTCACGATCGGCTCCGGCGACATCCTGGTGGCTGCTGATGCGACCCCCCAGGCCGGTGCCGACGCGGTCGGTGTGGCGGTGGCGGGGGGCGTCGGCATCGGCGCTTCGGTGGCGCTGACCACGGTCACTCCGCTGACGACGGCCGCGATCGAGGATTCCACCACCATCCATAACGCGCCCTCGGCCACCGCCGATGTGACGGTGAGGGCGCGCAACAATCATCCGAGCAGCGGCAACTCCGCGGCGTCGACCGCCATCGCCGCGGGCGGTGGATTGCTGCTTGGGGCCAATGCGACGGTGTCTACGGCGCAGAACAACGGGCAGGCCACCGCGAGTATCGGCAACTCGCTCAGCCTCGGCAACGTTTCCGGCGCAACCATGACGGCGATCGGTGCCCTGTCGATCATCGCGAGCAATACCACCGATCAATTCGCGACCACCACCGGCGTCTCCGCCGGCTATTATGCCGTCGGCTTCAACATGTCGTCGGCCGGCTCCAACACCGCGACGTCGGCAACCCTCGGCAACACCGGCGCGATCAACGCGGCCTCGCTGAATGTCTCCGCCACTGGCAACGACAGTAACGACGCCAACTCGGTTGCAGGCACCGGCGGCGTGTATGCTGGCAATGCTGCGACATCATCGACATCGGCGACCAGCACGACGACGGCGTCCATCGGCTCAAGCGACGCCACGCATTTCTATAACGTTGCCGGCGGACTGACCGTTGCCGCAGCTCATACCACCAACTTCGACGGATCGACCAACAGCGTGAATGCCTCGCTCGCCGGCGGCAGCGGCGCGTTCCTGAGCCATAGCGTCAACAGCACGGTATCGGCGACGATCGGCGACAGTGCCATCATTCGCGCGGCCAACTTCGCGCTGACGGCGACGAATACCACGACGCACACGTTCTCGGACGAAACCAATCCGGACAACGCGGCCTGGAACCTGCAATCCGGCTCTGGTGGCCTGCTCAATCTGCCGGCCGGCAAGATGGAGATCGACGTCACCCACAACACCACGGCGACGATCGGCAACAACGAAGACATTCACATCCTTGCACCGGCCTCGGGCAACTCTACCTTCAAGATCGAGGCGGTGAACAATATTACCGTTCATGACAAGGCCAAGCTGGATTCCGGCGGCGCCGTTGCTATCGCGGATACGCAAGCCTTCATCAATGTGACCAACAACGCGACGGTGGCGATCGGCCGGGCCGACAACACCTTGAGCAACATTATTCTGGACGCTGGCGATATCCAGATCGGCGCCTGGACCACGGTCAATCTGGACCTGCGCGTCGCCAGCACGACATGGGGATTGGCCGGCGCGCCCACCGGTACTGCCAATATCACCTATGTCGGCACCAACGAGACCGACGTTCGCCGCAACACCCGCCTGGAAGCGACTACCGGCGCCCTGACTCTGGCGGCGGGTGACAGCCCGGACGGACTGACCGCGTCGACCATCGGTGCCAATGCTACCGTCGACCTCTTCAACAAGACTGCGATTCCGATTCCGACGCCGCCGAATCCGCAGGTCTCGATCAACAGCATCGCTAACGTCAACATCGACAATTCGGGCACCGCCGCGAATGCGGGCGTGCGTTCGGCCGGCGATATGGCGATCTACGCCGATCGCGGCACCATCACCATGAATGCGGTCGGCACCGGCAAGGACATCTATCGCGAGGCGCTGGCTGCCACGGCGAGCGCGGTGAGCAACCTGTTTGGCGGCGGTGACATCACGTTTGATTACCACGGCGGCAAGACCTCCCAGAGCGGCCTTGCCAAGGTGAACATTGACGGCATCGTGCTGACGGGCATCCAGCGCACACGCTTCCTGACCATCAGCTACGATTTCGACCCCAACAACCCGAACAATCCCTACGCTTCGCAGGGCCTGCTGTTCGACAGCAACGGCATCACCTTCACCCAGCAGCAGGGGCTGACGGTTTCGACCGCCATCCTGGTGCGCCTCGCGCAGCTGCAGAACCTGCTCTCGCAATACGCCGCAGATCCGATCGCCGCCGGCGCTTACGCCAGCGAAATCCTGTTCCTGAAGCAGAAGCTGGTGGCCATGGGGCTGGCGACCGGCGATCCGACCGGCAACGATGCGGCGCATCCCTATGTGATCGGTGCCTGGGCGCAGAGCATCCAGCAGGCTTATGCAAACCTGCAGCGCGACACCACGCTGATGAGCTCCGGCCTGTCCGGTGTCATCACGGCGACGCCAACGTTGCTCACACAAACCCTCAATGTCGTGACTGCATCCGGCAGCGCCAAGAGCAGCGGCGATACCATTGTCGGCAAATGGGGTGACAGCAATACGTTCGACACCGATGCCTGGCTTGCGGCCCAGATGGTCAGCAACATGACGGGCCTGAGCAACTGGAGCACGGCCGCGGCATCGACGGCCTACACCAACCTCAACACGGCGATCACCAATGCCACGAACGCGTCGTCAACGCTTGCGGGGCATGTGACCACCTTGAACACCTATCTCAGCAATCTGACCGGCTATAAGAACACCATCGCCGCGATGAAGGCCGATCTCGATACACAGAACGGCATTGTCGTGAGCGCGTCGTCGACACAGGCGAGCATCGATGCCGCCTATCTCGCGATCAAGAACGACATGGCGACCCTGAACACTGCGCTGACCAACGCGTCGACGACAATCGGTCAGATCTCGTCGCAGTACGCCACTGTGCAGGCCGATGTGGCATCGCTCAAGGGGTATGTCGCCCAGGTTCAAACCAATTTGCAGTCGCTGCAGACACAGGCGACCACGACGGGCAACTCGTCGGCCGCTACGGCGGATGCCGCCATCAACGCCAACAATCTGGCGCCGAAGTTCGCCAAGCTGGCTAGCAATATCAGCGATGTCGATACGGCCAACAGCAACATCAGCTCGCAGGTCACGGCGACCAATTCGGCGATCACGGCATTCGGTACCTTCACGGCAAGCCCGACCGCGAACGGCCCGGCCGGCCAGTTCTCGTACTATTCGAGCGATTACACCTCGAATTATACCAACAGATATGCGGTCGATTCGCTGGCTGTGCAGAACGCGTCGAGCACCCTGACCAACTCCGGAATCATTATTAACGACGTCGTGGCGAAGCTCGGTAATCTCAACATCAAGGCCGACCAGTTGACCGGTACCGGCCAGTTGCAGGCGCCAGGCGACGCCCAAATCAATATCGTCAACAACACGGCAAACATGCTGGTCGTCAACAATCTGACGATCAATAGCGACAGCGGCGGCCGGCTCCGTTTCAATGGCGTGCTGGTCAACAGCAATAACGACATCAATGCGCTCAACCGTGGCGGGACAGGGGCGAGTTTCAGCAACGTCGTTACCGGAGCAACACAGGCGGCGCTGGGAATTTTCCCGTCGATCTCCATCCAGAGCAACTATCAACCCGACACCAATGATCCCACAGTTCGAACCGTCCCGCTGGCGCAATCGGCGAACAACAACCTGCCGGCGCCGGATATTCAGCTCGCGCAGGGGTCGGTGATCAGCAATCCGCTGGGATCTGTGACGATCCAGAGCCAGGCCGGCAATATCTATTCCAATGGCCAGATCAACGCCAACACCGTGACCATCAATGTCAAGAATGGCGATTTCGTTCAGAGCTATGTGTTCGGCTTCGACCACATCGCCGGCGATCCGGCCGGCACCGGCCTCAATGGGGGCGATCCGACACTGGATGCGACCGGCGGCGGCATCGTGGCGAACGGCGCGGTGTTCATCAGCGCGCGCTATCTCAATATCAACGGCCTGATCCAGAGCGGCATCGACCAGTGGACGCTCAACCTGGCCGGCAGCCCGACCCTGACGGCGTCCGCCGCGCAACTCGGTATCGACCTGACTCAGGCGATCGGGACCTATCAGACCAATGGCAACCTTCCCGTGACCATTGCGGTGATGCGGAACGGGCAGTCATACAACGTCGTCTACAACGGCCAGCCGGGACAGGTGCAGTTCAGCAGCGCATTCGCCATTGCCGACTACACTTCGGGCACATCGCAGGTAGCGAACGGCCTCTACAAGGTGCTGCAGACATCCGGGAACAATCTCGGCGCCAGCTATGATGCCGCGCATAACCAATTTGTCGCCGACGCCACCAGCGTGCTTGGCGGTTACGTGCAATTGTACGGCCAGATCATGAACACCTCGCCGACGGTCGGACGGATTCGCGTGCTCGACGGCTTCGGCCAGATCAATATCACCAACACCACCGGGCTCGGTCTGGTGCTCAACACCCTCGACACCGGTCAGGATCCGAGTGGCGTGGGCCGCGGTGTTGCCGGCGTCATCGACATCACCAATGTCAGCGTCAATCAGGCCACCAATGCCGTGTCCGCGGTGCATACGGTCTACACCCGCAACAGCGCGCTGAACGAGATCTACGTCGATACGACGACCGGCACATTGAATTCGCTGGGGCAGACGGTGGGAACCTCCGTTCGGACGATTGCGAGCGGTGACGGCCGCAACACAACCTATACGCTGACGCCCGGCCTGCGTTATGTCTATACGACCGGCACCGACCAATCGACGGTAACCTATCTCGAATATCACGGCGTCCAGCTGTTCGGTACGAGTTCGCTGACCATCGACACAACCGTGACGCCGCAGAGCACGGACGGCCCGCATACCCTGAGCACGTACCGGATCTCCAACGGCACCTACATCAAGATCGATACCGCGAGCGATACATCGGCGCGCGTTACGGATACGACGACCCACACCACAGGTACGACCTACGTCAAGACGGCGGAATGGACCGACTGCAACTGGTGGACGCTCTGTACGTCGCAGGATCACTATACCGACGTGACGAAGACCCAGTACAACACGGTCGTCACCACCAATTCACTGAAGGCGAATTATCCGATCGCGATCCAGTTCGGCGGCAGCGATACCGGCGCCGTCAACGTCACCTCGAGCAGCGCGGTGACGCTGAACGGCGTCATCAACAACAAGAACGGCACGACCAGCATCAGCGGCAGCAGCATCACGCAGAACGACCCGTCGAAGGTGATTTCATCGAAGGACATCTCGCTGACCGCGACCAATGGCAGCGTCGGATCCCTGGGTGGCGCCACCACCGCGGCAAAGCCGATCCAGATCGACCTGACCAATGGTGGCGCGCTGACCGCCTCGGCGACTAACGGCAATGTGGTGGTCAACGCCAATCGTGATCTGCGCGTCGCGACCATCATGGCGAATGGCGACCCGACCAACATGCAGGCCCGGGTTGTCCTGACCGCCGGTGGAGATATCCTTGCCAAGGATGCAACCTCTTACATCGAAGCCGCGAACATCAGCCTGACCGCCAGCAACGGCGCGATCGGGACGTCGAGCACACCGCTCACGCTGCATCTCGGCGATGTCGACACCACCAGCGGTTTTGTCGGCTATTACGGCCTGACGGCGACGGCGGCGAACGACATCAACATCAAGGAGACGTCCTGGAGCGGCAATACTAACGGCGACATGCTGCTCAATACGGTGACATCGCTGGGCGGCGACGTGACGTTGACGGCGCCGGGGCGGATCATCGACAACAATCCGATCCAGTCGATCGATACCCGGACCTTCGATCAGTTGCTGGCCTACTGGAATACGCTGGGTCTGATTGACGGCTCGGCCAACAACCAGGCCAAGCAGAATGCCGCGATTTTGACCTTCCAGGTCGGCCGGACCTCGGACTACCAGACCTACTGGCAGATCCGGATGACGCAGGCCGATGGTGGCGCGACGTTCGATCCGAATTTCCACTACGTCGCCTCGGCGGCTGAACAGACGCTGCTGACCCAGCAGGGCATCAATGTCGCAAGCTATGAGGCGACCCGCACCGCGCAATATCTGGCATTGAACGCCGAGGTTGGAAGCTACACCACGACGTACAACGCCAGTTTCCACTACACCATCTCCCCGACGGAAACGACGGCGCTTCTGAATGGGGCGTCGTGGACCCAGCGTGAACTGGCGTTCTCGCTGTCACCGGGAGCGCTGAAGACCATCACCGGCACCAATCCGATCATCAAGGAAGCCAACGTCACTGGCCGCACCGTCACCTTGAACGCCGGTATGGGGCTGGGGCAAGCGCTGGCTCCCGTAACCCTGGATACCCGGACCATTCCGACCGACTTGCACAACCTGACCGATGCGCAGAAAGCCGCGATGGTGGCGATCGCGGCGGCGGAGCGCTCGGATTTCTTCAATCTCAGTGACCCGAACATCATTTCGGTCATCCCCAAGCAGCCGCTGAACTTCGCCGCCAGCGTCGGGCTGAACGTCAATGTCACGCCGGTGCTGGTTCCCTCGCAGCCCGATATCGGAACCGTGTATCTGTCCTCGCTCGGCGACGCGTTGCTCGGCAACATCAACGTCTCCGGCGAAACCCGGATCAAGGTGAGAGGCTCGATCGTCAATGAAACGCCGACGAGTGCGGCGATCAACACCGGTGATCTCATCCTCGAGGCGTCGGGCGGCGGCATCGGTCTGATCGCCAACCCGACCACGGGCGCCTATGACGACAAGCCGCTGCGGCTCGCTTTGGCGAGCGGCAAGACCCTGGTGGCGCGCGCGTACGCCGGCATCGATATTACCTCGGCCGCGAGCCTGCTGATCGACACGATCTATTCGCCGAACGATATCAAGCTGACCTCGACGGCCGGTTCGTTGCTCAATGCCAACAACGACCAACTCATCAACATTCTCGGCTCGGTGGTGACGCTGAGTGCGCTGCAAGGCGCAATCGGTGCGGTCGGTCATGCGCTCAATGTCGGCAACAATGTCGGCGGAGGCGTGATCGCAGATGCCAGCCTGATCAACCTCTATGGGCCGCAGGGCTATCAGCTGATCCTCCGGCACCTGGTGTCCGCGGCCGACGTCACGGTAGTCGCAGCCCTCGATGCGACGATCGATGGTGTCGTCACATCGGCGGGCCGGCTCGAATTCGACGTCGCCGGACTGCTGGCGATGACCTCCAATGCGGTGGTGACATCCACGGCGGGCGCGGTTGCAATCAATACCTCGTTCTCGCCGTTGCCGGCGACCAGCCAACTGGCCATGGCGGCCGGATCGCAGGTGTCGGCCGCCACCGGTATCACCATCGTGACCGGCGGTGATGCGACGGCGGCCAGCCTGCAGGCGAGCACCGGTAACATCTCCATGACCTCCGGCGGGGCCGCGTCGATCACCAGTGCCAATGCAGCGGCCGGCCAGGTCGATGTCACGGCGGATTCGCTAAGCATGGGCGCGGGTTCGCAGATGAGCGGCGCGCTCGGCGTGAAGGTTGTGACCGCCACCGACGCCCAGCTCACGACCCTGTCCTCCACCACCGGCGATATCTCCGTCACCGCGGGCCGCGACGCCACGATCGTGACCGCTTCGATCTCAGACGCCACGCAGGGCAAGATCACCTATCACGCCGGCCGGGATCTCGCGGTCGGCAGCGCGTCGAGCGCAGGACCGGTGCAGGCCACGGCCGGCGGCGCTTTTGTCGAAACTGCTGGTGGCCAGATCGTCTCACGGACCGCCTCGATCACGGTCACCGCGGATACGATCACCATGGGTCAGCAGGCGAAGATGATCGCCGCTGCCTCGATCGCCCTGCAGGCGTCCCGTGATGTCACGCTCGGCGCGCTGGTAAGCACCGCCAACCCGGCGCCCAACGCTGCGCCCGTGATCAGCGTCATCGCCGGCAGCCCGACGGTGCCCGGCGCGATCATCAGCAATAATGACGGCCAGACCAACATCACGACCGTGCGGCCGAACGCCTCGATCCTGCTGACCGCCGGAGGCGGCATCGGCGTGGATTCCGTGCTCAGCCCGCCCGCGACGCCGTCGGTCACGCCGACCCCCATTACGGTCAATGTGCCGATCCTGTCGGCCTCGACCACGACTGGGGATATCAACATTTCCGGCATTGGCGATCTCAAGGTCGCGCGGGCTGATGCTCAGCAGGGCAATATCAATCTCGTCACGACGGGGGCGCTGTCGATCGATCATCTGCTGGCGAAGACACTGACCTTGAATTCCCCGGGTGATCTGACGATTGGTGAGCTCGACATCATCAAGAGCGTGACGCTGGGCGGCAAGACCATCACGGCGAACATCGTGCAGGTGCCTGGTTCGCCGCCGCCGCTTCAGGTCAACCTGACGGGCCCGAATGGCGGGATTGCGCAGAATGTCGCCGTTAATATCAATGCGCCCGGCGGGACGAATTTCGGCTCGCTGTTTGCCGTCGACGCGGTGATCGCCACCAACGGGTCGCATATCGATATCGCCAACGGCTTCGTGCCGGGCCAGATGGTGCTGACGATGCCGGGGCAGAACATCTTGCTGAACAACCGCAGCCCCGTGCCGACGCTGGGGCCGACGGTGCAGCTCTATGGCCCGAACGTGCCGTTCACGTTGGCGCAGGACGGCAACGCTACAGTTACCAGCGGCTTCATCGTTTCCTACGGCGATCTCGCACAGGTGACGGCGCTGAGCATGTTCCAGGGCATGAGCTTCGTGCGCGATTTCCCGCGCGACATGCGGGGTGGCGACCCCTTCAACGTCCAGCCCGGCGCCAAGACCGGCACGACGTTCTATGTCCTGGGTATTTCGCCAAGCTTCATGCTGGATGCTTATGCCATTCCGACGCCGGTCGAGAGCCTGGTTTCCGGGCCCGCGGTCAATCTCGATGGGCTGCAGTAGGCGGGTGATGCGAAGGTGGTATCCAGCGCATCCAGCGTCACGCAGGAAACCCGTATCGTGCCTGATGCGATTGGGTAACTCTCTGCGGGATTGTCCTGGGGATTGCTGTGAAGGTCGATTTAATATCTTGCCTTTGAGGGGCAAATCACGACTCCTAAGTGGTGAAAATCGTACACGGTTGAAGAGTCCTTGCGTGCGTAGCGCCGGCCGAGGCAGGTCGGGTTGCAATCAGATCATGGGGCTTTTTCAGGTGAGGGCAGGGCGAGGCAATCAGCGGACGCGACGGTCGGAGCCGGGTTTGGTTCGCACCTGCGGTATTGCTTCCACGTTTGATCCCGGTGCGACATCTGATCCCGGCGCGACATCGCTCATCGCGAGCCTGATGAGGAGCGCAGCCCTCGTCGCCTTGGTTGTGGTCGCCGGCGCCGGCCCAGGGGCGGGCATGGCGTTCGCGCAGGTGCTGCCACCGCAAATCAATCCCGGCGCCAATGAAAACGAGTCTCGCCGCCAACTGGAGCAGCTCGAGCGCCAGCAGCAACGGCCGCAGCAACAGGGGCCGGCCGTGGTCGGGCCGGGACGGTCGCAGAGCGACCTGCTGAAGCCCGGTGGGCCGAAGTTTCCGCTGAAGAAGCTCGAGTTCGACAGCTCCAAATTCCTGACGGCCGAGGAGTTGGACAAGATTGGGTCCGCCTATGTCGGGCGGAAGATCGATTTTTCCGATTTGCAGAAGCTGCTCGCCGCCATCAACGATCTGTACACCAGCAAGGGTATCCCGACCGGCATCGCCACCTTGCCACCGCAGCAGGTGACCAACGGCACCGTCAAGATCAAGCTGACCGAAGGCAAGCTTGAGAAGATGACGGTCACGGGCAATGTGCAGACCTATCCCGGTTACATCCTCAAGCGCGTTGACCAGCCGCCCGGCGAGGTGCTGGATGTACCCAAGCTGTCGCGCGATGTCACCTGGTTCAATCGCACCAATGATGCGCAGGTGAGGGCGCTGCTGCAGCCGGGCAGCAGCTTCGGCCTGACCGACGTGCAGCTTGCGGTGACCGAGGTCCCGACCGATACGCTGCAGCTGTTCAGCGACAATCAGGGCGTGCGGACGACGGGGCGTTATCAGGGCGGCGTCTATTATCGGCGCAGCGGCGCGCTGGGGTTCGACGATCGCTTCACGTTCTACGGCACGGTTGCCGAGGGCAATCTCAACGGCAATGTCTCCTATAACATTCCCATCAATGACTGGGGGGGGCGCCTCGGGGTGAGCTACACCCAGGGCGGCATCCGGATCGTGCAGGGGGCATTCGCCGACCTCGGCGTCAAGGGGCAGTCGGCTCTGAGTTCCGTCAATTTCAGCCAGCCGCTGGTGGCGACCGACTCCTGGCTGTTACTGGCGAACCTTGCCGGTTCCGCCGGCGTAACGCGCACCACGCTGTCCGATGTTACCGTGACCGACGACCACACCCACAAAGCGACTGCGGGATTTGCGGTGACGCAGTCCGGTACGGATTACACGGTGACGGTATCGCCGGCGTATAATTACGTTGAATCGGAAAGCGTGGTGCTGGGCACGACGCGTACCTTCGATGTCTACAGCGGCACGTTCTCGGGCCTGGTGCGGTTTCCAGCGAACTTCAGCTTCTCGGCGCTTGGCAGTGCCCAGTACACGCGCGAGAAACTGCTGCCGGGCGATCAGTTGTTCCAGATCGGCGGTCCGACCACGGTGCGGGGTTATCCAACCAATTCGGTGGCGGGTGACAGCGGTTACTACGCGAACTTCGAGCTGCACAACAATCTGTCGAAATACATCACCGGCCTCGATGTCTATGGCTTCATCGATCGCGGTGAGGTGTTCTCGACATCGCCGGCGCATACGGAACTGACGTCGGCCGGTGCGGGTCTATCGTGGACACCGCATCCCGCATTCACGCTGGAGTCCAGCGTCGGCTTTCCTTGGGGCAATGTTGTTCCCGGGCAGCCATGTTATCAAGCCTATTTTCGCGGTATTCTGAGGCCGCTCCTGTTGTTCCCGGCCTCGCGCGCGCTGTGATGTCGAGGCAAAGCGTAGTCTTGTCAAATGAGGAGAGTGAGCAGTGTTCGTTGAAATGAAACGTTGGGTTGGGATCGGCGCGTCCGTGCTGGTGATGTCGCTGGGCAGCGGCGCGGTATACGCCCAGGCCGCGCGGAAAGATGCCGCGCCTGCGGCAGCCCAGGTGGCTCCTGCTGCGACCACATCCTCGCAGCCGCCGATCAATCCGGCGTTGACGGCGGCCGTTGACGGATTCCGCACGGCCAAATTCGGCATGGCAGAGGCCGATGTTCGCAATGCCATCGTGAGGGATCTCGGCGTCAAACCGGACGCGATCCGCTCCGAGGATAACAAGAGCGAACAGACCCATGTGCTGCTGGTCAAGGCGCCAGAGGTGTTGCCCGGGGGTGGGGCTTCGGAAGTGTCCTACGTGTTCGGTTACAAGACCAAGAAACTGATCCAGGTCGGAGTCACCTGGTCGAAGGCGACCGATGACAAGATGACGCCGGATCAGCTGTTCTCCAACTCCACGGTGTTGCGCACCCACTTCATCTCGCAGGGCTACAAGCAGGACACCATTGCCACCAACATGCCGATCAACGGCGGCATCCTGATGTTCCGTGGCAGCGATGACAAGGATCGCACCACGATGCTGATTCTGCAGGGGAGCATCGCGCAGGGCGAGAACAACCAGCGCGTCCTGACGCCCACCGCGCTGCTGCTGTTCTATGTCGCCGATGCCAAGACGCCGGATGTCTATCGGCTGCCGCCGGGATCGTTCTGAGCTGCGCAGCAAGACCATGATTGCAAAACCGGGGGCGTTATCGCTCCCGGTTTTTTGGCAAAATACTAACCGCGTCCCGTCACCGGGATCAGCGCGCCGTTGATCGCGACGGCCTGATCGGAGGCAAGGAAGCGGATCACCGCAGCGAGATCGTCGGGACTCACCCAGGTCTTGGGATCCGCATCGGGCATCGCCGCGCGGTTCGGCGGCGTGTCGAGTACGCTCGGCAGCACGCAATTGACATTGATGCCCTTGGGGCCGAGTTCGGCGGCCATCGATTCCGTCAGCCGCATCACCGCGCTCTTGGCCGCGGCGTAGGCGCCCATGGCGGCTCCGCCGCGCAGGGCGGCTGTGGCGCCAACGGTGATGATGCGGCCGTGGCCGTTGGCGATCATGCCTGGCGTCACCGACCGTGCGGCATTGAGGAACGTGCGCACGTTGATGTCGATCATCGCATCCCAGGTCTCCGTCGAGGTTTCGTGGACGGCTTCACCCATACGAAACGCGCCGGCGATCGCGCAGAGCACATCGACGCGGCCGACGTCGGACACGAGTTCGCCGAGACGTTTGTCGGTGTCGTCCTGTTTGCTCAGATCGACCTCGACCAGGCGCCAGTCTTCGGGAGCTTGCGGAAATGCTGACCGTAGATGCGGCAGGCTGTTGCCGACGAGGACCAGCCGGAAGTCGTCTGCAAGCGCCGCGGCAACGGCGCGGCCCAGATTGCCGGCCGCTCCGGTAATCATCGCGACTTGTTTCGACTTGCTCATCACGCGCGCCTCCTTGGCCTGATCCCGGCGCACGGTAGATCGGCCTCGCGCCGAAGTCTTCCTGTTTTTCTGATTTCGCTCGATTGTGAAATTATATGTTCACAAAATGGCAGATGCAGACTAGATTCATTCAATGAAACTCTCCGATCCCGATCGTCGGCTGCTGCGCGAAATTCAGCGCGATGCCACTCTATCGCTCAAGGATCTGGCCGAGCGGCTCGCGATGTCGCAATCGACGGTGTGGCGACGCATCCAGGAGTTCGAGGCGGCGGGTCTGATTGCATCCCGTGTCACGCTGCTCGACCCCTCCAAGGTCGGTCTCGGGGTCTGCGTGTTCGTGCACGCCAATCTGCGCGATCACAGCACCCAGTCGCGCGAAGCTTTTGAACGTTTCATTGCCGACCAGCCCAATGTGCTGGAATGTTTTTCGGTCACGGGCCCGCACGATTATGTGCTGATCATTCGCGCCGAGGATGTCGCGGCCTATGAAGATTTTCTGATGCACAAGCTGCTCGCGCATCCGAAGGTCGCGTCCGCGCAATCCGACTTCGCGCTTCGACAGCTGAAATACACAACCATGCTTCCGCTCTGATCGCGGCGCCCCTCGCTACAATTCCGCACGGCGGTATCGGCGGCGAAAAACATGGCTGCCTTGCGCGCGGGGGGCCATGGACAACGGCCGTTCGAGAATCGAATATCGCCGCCTGAAATCCGTTGAGGAAACGTTGCGCAGAAAGCGCGGATCATCAAGAGAGGACATTATGCAGTTCAAACATGTCAGTCTGGACATCGACGCGCCGGTCGCCATCATTCGCCTCGATCATCAGGAGGTGATGAATGCAGTTTCCGTCGACATGTTGCAGGGCCTCGGCGAAGCGCTCGACGCGATCGACGAGCGACGCGCCGATGTCAGGTGCATCGTCCTGACGGGGGCGGGACGTGCGTTCTGCACGGGCGCCAATTTGCAGGGGCGCAACAACCAGCAGAGCTCGGTACGTCGCAATGCCGGCGCAACGCTCGAGACGGCCTTTCATCCGTTTCTCCGTCGCCTGCGGAATTTGCACTGCCCGCTGGTTACGGCGGTGAACGGTCCGGCCGCCGGCGCGGGCATGAGCTTCGCGCTGATGGGCGACATCATCCTGGCGGCGCGTTCGGCGTACTTCCTGCAGGCGTTCCGCCGCATCGGCCTGGTGCCGGACTGCGGCTCGACCTGGCTGCTGCCGCGGCTGGTCGGCAAGGCCCGTGCGATTGAATTGTCGCTACTGGGGGAGCGGCTGCCGGCGGAAACCGCCATGTCGTGGGGCCTGATCAACCGGGTGCACGACGACGCGGTGCTGATGGACGAGGCGCTGAAGCTCGCGCGGGATCTTGCCAACGGCCCGACCGTCGCGCTTTCGTTGATCCGCAAGTTGTACTGGGACAGTCCCGAAAACTCGTTCGAACAGCAGATCGATCTCGAACGCCAGTGTCAGCAACAGGCCGGCGCCGCGGAAGATTTCAAGGAAGGCGTCACGGCTTTCCTGGAAAAGCGGCCGGCCAAATTCACCGGCCGGTAAGGATATAGGCAATCGCGATGCGCTCATGTCGAGCGCATCGCCTGCGAAACCTATTTGCCTTGCCACTGTGGTGGGCGTTTTTCCGAAAATGCTTTCGGGCCTTCGATATAGTCCGCGGATGCGGCCATCGCCTTCACTGCGGGATAGTCGCGCTGTTCGGCGATGGCTTGCTCGAGCGACACGTTCATCCCCTTGTTGATGGTCTGCTTCGACGCGCGGATCGACATCGGGCTGTTCTGGCAGATCGTCTCGGCCCATCGCTCTGCGGCTTTCAACGCTTCGCCCTTCGGCACCACCTCGTTGACGAAACCGAGCTCGTATCCTTCGCGTGCGGAGACATGACGCCCGGTCAGGATCATGCCCATCGCGCGTTTCATACCGATCTGGCGCGGCAGTCGGTGCAGGCCGCCGGCTAATGCCGCGAGCCCGACGCGCGGTTCGGGCAGTGCAAAGGTGGCATTTTCGGCGGCGATGATCAGGTCGCAAGCCAGCGCCGTTTCAAAGCCGCCGCCCATCGCCACGCCATTGACGGCCGCGATCAGCGGCTTGTCGCAATCGAAGCGGGAGGTCAGCCCGGCAAAGCCGCTGGTGTTCCAGCCGCGTTTGCCGCCGGCGGCTTGCCATTTCAGGTCGTTGCCGGCTGAGAAGGCCCGGTCGCCCGCGCCGGTGACGATCGCCACCCACTGCTCCGGGTCGGCGGCGAACGCATCGAACACATCATGCAGTTCGAAGTGCGCATCGGTGTGAAGGGCGTTCATGACCTCGGGCCGGTTCAGCGTCACCACTGTGATGCGACCCTGGCGTTTCACGTCAACGAATTTGTAGGTCATGCGTCCTCCCTTGTTTTTCCAGGCTTTGCTCGGTGAGTGCGAGCCTCAAAGCCGCGCGGCCGGCTTTTAGTGTGTCAGCAGACGGAATTTAAACACAGCTCCGTTGTTCCGCAAAACCAGATGGCTGCGTTGCTTTTCGGATTGCTCCGTCGGGAATTCCCAATCAAGCCGGAACGTTGTCGCCGAGCCATTTGGTCGCGGCGAGCACGCCGCCTTCGCCATGGGGGATCCGAAGCGCGTTGAGGCCGACTTCGACGACACCGAGCACGCCAAGGATCATCGGGGCGTTGACGTGTCCCATGTGAGCGATCCGGAAGGCCTGGCCGGCGAGGGCGCCGATGCCGTTGCCGAGCACCACGCCGCATTTGTCGCGGCAGTAATCCTTGAGTTCGTTGGCGCTGCGCTCACCTCTGACGTGAATGGTCGTGACCGTGTCCGATCGTTCCGATGGTGCCAGGATGTTGAAGCCGAGGGCACCTTTTTCGGACCAGACGCCAACCGCACGGCGCACGGCTTCCGCCAGCAGCCGGTGGCGCAGGAAGATCTGCTCGGGACCTTCCTCGAACAGCATGTCGAGGGCCTGGCGCAGCGCGTACAGCAGGTGCACCGGCGGCGTGCCGGCGTACTTCTGATAGTGCTCTTCTCCCTCGCGGGCGGTCCAGTCCCAGTAGGGCGTTCGCAGGTCCGCCTTGCGATGGGCCTCGCGGGCGCGTTCGCTCACGGCCACAAATCCGAGGCCAGGCGGCGTCATCAGTCCCTTCTGCGAGGCCGACATCGCGACATCGATACGCCAATCGTCCATATTGAAGGGCATGCAGCCGAGCGAGGCCACCGCGTCGACCATGAACAGGGCATCATGCCCGGCGGCGCGGATGGCTTGCCCGATCGCCGGGATGTCGTTGACCACGCCCGATGCGGTGTCGATCTGCACCGTGAGCACCGCCTTGATGCGGCGCTCCTTATCCTGTCTCAGGCGGGCTTCGACCTCGGCCGGTCGCACCGCTCGATCCCAGGTGCCTTTGAGGACCTCGATCTCGACGCCGAGCTTGTGTGCGGCATCGCCCCAGCCGATGGCAAAACGCCCGCTTTCCAGCACCAGGATCTTGTCGCCGCGTGACAGCACATTGGTGAGTGCCGCCTCCCAGGCGCCATGACCGTTGGCGATGTAGACGTAGGAGCGTCCCTTGGTGCGGAACAGTTTGCTGAGATCTGTGTGCAGGCTGTCGGTCAGCGCGAGCAGGCCGCCATCATAGATGTCGGCGGCGGGGCGGTGCATGGCGCGCAGCACCTCGTCGGGCATCGTCGTCGGGCCGGGGATGGCAAGGAATTCACGTCCTGCACGCACAACCATAATTCCGTTCTCCTTGGAAGCGGCCCTTCCTCGCATACCGGAACGGTTCGTCAAAGCCGGATTGTTGGCAAGCCTACGCGGCGTTTTCGCTGCAGCTCCCGTCACGAATCCGAGGGGCGCTTTCCGCGCACTAGATCTTCTGATCTCTCTTCAGCTGATCGATGTAGGCTGCGAGCTCGGGCGGCAATGACCGCAGGCCCTGCTGACCCGCACGGGACAGGATCGGCTTGAGGCTGGACTCGCGCAGGATTGCCGGCTGGCGATCGTTCGGGATGATCCGGTCGAACACGACCACCAGTCCGACAGCCACAAGACCTACCCGGGCGATCCCGAGCGCCGACCCGGCGAGACGATCCGGCAGCGTGATGCCCGGACCCAGCATGTCGTTGATCGCCACCCGCAGCAGGCCCCCGATCGCCAATCCCGCGATGAGGAAGACGCCAAAAAACACCAGCGAATTCTCGGCCCACGGCGCCGATGTCTGGCCCTGAATGGACGGAGCGAGCCGGGCGGTGGCCATGACTGCGAGCGGCATCGCCGACAGGTAGCCTAGAATGACCACGGTGCTGCGGATCAGGCCGGCGTTGAAGCCGGTGAATGCCGTGATCAGCGCAGCGGCATAAATGACGGCATCGAACAGGTTGATCGACGGCAACACGGTTTCGGATCCGGTAGAGGAGCGTCTGGCCGGTCCACTGAAGCCGAGGTCCCGTTAGCCAACTCTTACAGAAAGCCCCTGATTCCGCCCCGGAGGCTGGTTTTCGGACCCAAAGCCTTTTCGCAGGTGCGGAAATCGATTGACTTGTGTGATAAGTGAGTGCTTACTCAACAGATGCCATCAGTCCGACTCACCAGCGAGGCCCGCCGGGAAGCAATTCTCGCTGCCGCAAAGGCCTGCTTCGCACGTCACGGCTTTGCCGGGACGACGACCAAAAGCGTGGCTTTGGCGGCAGGGATTTCCGAAGCCCTGCTCTTCAAACATTTCGCAACAAAATCAGCGCTGTATGCCGAAATTCTGGATGAGGCCTGCGAGGCCGATCCGGACCTGCAGCGGCTGCAGGCGTTGCCGCCGTCGACCGATACCCTGGTCTATCTGGTGCGCGAGATGGTCCGGCATTTCATAGAGGCGGTGGATCGCCCTGAAGAAGAAGATCTTCAGCGCATGAAGCTGCTGATCTCCTCCCATCTGGAAGATGGCGAATTCGCGAGGCTGCTGTATCAGAAGATCTCCGATATCGTCGGCCCGATCTTCACGGCATCGCTCGAGCGCGCTGTTCAGGTTGGCGACGCGTCGCCAAGCTGCGGCAAGCCGATGAACCTGTTCTGGTTCGCCCACCAGCTGATCCACATGGTGGCCTTGAGCCAGATCCCTGCAATCCCGTCGCTGTCCTATGGTGATACCGAGAGCCTGCGACGGCAGGTGTGTGAGTTTACCCTTCGCGGTTTGGGCCTCAATGAGCGCGCAATCGCAACCTATCTCGACCGCGCTTTGCCTGCGCGTGACGACGCGACCCAATTGGTTTCAGAGAGTGCATGACATGACGATCTCCACAGAGGCTAACATTTCGGCCAAGCCTGTCGATAAATCCGTCGAGGAGAAGCCGCGGGTGCGACCGGTGCGCACAGTGCGCTGGTTCATCATTGTTGGCGGTTTGCTGGTGCTGCTGGTTGGAGTGCTGGTTGGCTTCAACGCCTTCCGCAACCACATGATCGCGCAGTTCTTCGCCAACATGAAGCCGCCGCCGAGCAACGTCTCGGTGGTCGAGGCCAAGTCCGAGGTAATTCCGCATCTCCTGACCGGCATCGGCGATCTCGCCGCCGTGCACCAGGTTGATGTCACCACCGACGTCGCCGGCCGCATCACCAAGATCATGTTCGAAGCGGGCGCACGGGTGAAGGCCGGGGACCCGCTGGTTCAGCTGTTCGATGAGCCGGATCAGGCCGATCTCCTCAGCTTCAAGGCGCAGGCGACGGCGGCGCAACTTGCGCTCGACCGTTCGAAGTCCCTCGCGTCGCGCCAGTTCGGCCCGCAGGCGACCGTCGACCAGAACCAGGCCGCGTATGATCAAGCCAACGCCGCGATCGCCAAGACCGAAGCCATCATCTCGCAGAAGCTGGTCAAGGCTCCGTTCGCCGGCGATCTCGGCGTGCGCCGGGTTGAAGTCGGACAGTTCCTGAGCGCCGGCACCCAGATCGTGTCGCTGACCGATCTGTCGAAGGTGTTCCTGAACTTCACCGCTGCGGAAAAGGATCGCGCCATCCTCGCCGTCGGGCAGACGGTGAAGGTCAATGTCGACGCCTATCCGAACCGGGTGTTCGAAGGCAAGATCACCACCATCGAGCCGCAGATCAACACCGACACCCGCAACATCAAGATTCAGGCGACCATCGACAACACCGATCACAGCCTGAAGCCGGGCATGTTCGCCAGCACCACGGTGGTGCTGGCGCCGGAGGCTGCCGTCGTCACGGTGCCCGAGACCGCGGTCGACTACACGCTCTATGGCGACTCGGTGTTCGTGATCAAAGAAGCGAAGGACGAGAAGGGTGAAAGCAAGCTGACCGCAGAGCGCAGTTTCGTGCGCACCTGCAAGCGCGTCGACGGCCGCACAGTCATTCTGTCCGGCCTGAACGCCGGCGATCGCGTCGTTGCTGTCGGCCAGCTCAAGCTTCAATCCGGCGCCGCGGTGGTGATCTCGAAAGATCCGCCGCCGTCGAATCCAGCCAGTCCGCCGCGGTATTGATCGCGGCACGGAGCGGGTAAAATGGTTTTCACTGATATCTTCATCAAGCGGCCGGTGCTGTCGGTCGTTGTCAGCCTGCTGATCCTGTTGATCGGCCTGAATGCCGCGATCAATCTTCCGATCAGGCAGTATCCAAAGCTGTCGAACACCGTGATCACGGTGACGACATCCTATCCGGGTGCGTCCCCGGACCTGATGCAAGGCTTCATTACCACGCCGATCGAGCAGGCGGTGGCGTCCGCCGAGGGCGTCGACTACATCACCTCGTCCTCGGTGCAGGGCACCAGCACGATCTCGGTCTATGTGAAGTTGAACGTCGATCCGAACCAGGCGCTGACCGAGGTCCTCTCGAAGGTCAATTCGGTCAAGTATCTGATTCCGAAGGAATCCAACGACCCGGTGATCTTGAAGTCGACCGGTCAGACCACGGCCGTGATGTACATCGGCTTCTCAAGCGACGAACTGACCGGCTCCGCGATCTCCGACTACATGACGCGCGTGGTGCAGCCGATCTTGTCGACGGTTGATGGCGTCGCATCGGCGGACATTCTGGGCAACCAGCAATTCGCTATGCGAATCTGGCTCGATCCCGCGCGGATGGCCGGACGCGGCGTCTCCGCCGGCGACATCGCCACCGCGATCCAGGCCAACAACTTCCAGGCCGCTGCCGGGCAGTCGAAGGGTTATTTTACAGTCAGCAACGTCTCGACCAACACGGACCTGACCAACCTCGACCAGTTCAGGCGCATGACGGTGAAGGCCAAGGACGGCGCGCTGGTCCGGATCGAAGACGTTGCCACGGTCGAACTTGCGGCCCAGAGCACGGATGCCAGCGTGGCGCTGGATGGCCAGCATGCGATTTTCATCGGCGTGAACTCCACGCCGCAAGGCAATCCGCTCAACATCGTCAAAGGTGTGCGCGCGCTGTTTCCGGAAATCGAACGCAACCTTCCGCCGTCGCTGAAGATGAAGGTCGCCTACGATTCCACCAACTTCATTCAGTCGTCGATCGACGAGGTGCAGAAGACCCTGATCGAGGCGGTGGGCATCGTCATCGTCGTGATCTTCTTGTTCCTGGCGTCGTTCCGCTCCGTGATCATTCCGGTGGTGACAATTCCGCTGTCGCTGGTCGGCGTGTGCGTGCTGATGCTGGCCATGGGTTTCAGCTTCAATCTGCTGACGTTGCTGGCGATGGTGCTGGCGATCGGTCTTGTGGTCGACGATGCCATCGTCGTGGTGGAGAACATCCATCGCCACCTGGAGGAGGGGAAATCACCGGTCCAGGCCTCGCTACAAGGCGCGCGTGAAATCGTCGGTCCCGTCATCTCCATGACCATCACGCTGGCGGCGGTGTACGCGCCGATCGGCTTCCTCGGTGGTGTCACCGGGGCGCTGTTCAAGGAGTTCGCGTTCACGCTCGCTGGATCGGTGATCGTATCCGGTGTCATCGCACTGACACTGTCGCCGATGATGTGCTCGGTGCTGCTGACCCATTCCGAACCCGGGCGTTTTGCCAGGGCCGTCGACAGGGTGTTCCGTTCGGTGACCCGCTGGTATGGGCGTCAGCTCGACCGCTCACTCGACTATCGGTCGATCACGGCGCTGTTTGCCGTCACCATCCTCGGTCTGGTCGGCTTCATGTACGCGAACACCAACAAGGAGCTCGCGCCCGAAGAGGATCAAGGCATCCTGTTCTCAGTCACCAAGGCGCCGAAATACGCCAATATCGACTATGTCGATTACTACGGCGACAAGCTCGACAAGGCGTTCGCCAAGTTTCCGGAAACCGATCTTCGCTTTGTGCTCAACGGCATTCCATCGTCGGGGCAGGGCATCGCTGGCATGATTCTCAAGCCGTGGGACCAGCGCAAGCGTTCGTCGACCGCGATGAAGCAGGATGTCCAGAACGAACTCAGCAAGATCGAGGGTGTCAATGCGTTTGCCTTCAATCTCCCTGCACTCCCGGGCGGTCCCGGCGGCCTGCCAGTGCAGATGGTGATCAGCTCGACCACGAGCTTCCAGGCGATCTATGAGGAGATGCAGAAGCTGAAGGACGCCGCTCGTAAGAGCGGACTGTTCATCGTGTCCGACAGCGATCTCGATTACAATCAACCCGTGGTGCGGGTGAAGATCGACCGCTCCAAGGCCAACGAGCTCGGCATCACCATGCAGCAGATCGGCAATTCGCTGGCCGTGCTGCTCGGCGGCAACTACATCAACCGCTTCAATCTCGAAGGCCGCTCGTACCAGGTGATCCCGCAGGTGCCGCGCAGCCAGCGGCTGTCGCCCGAGATGCTGGGAGGCTATTACGTCTCGGCTCCGAATGGGCAGCAGGTGCCGCTGTCGACCCTGGTCTCGATTACGACCGGCACCGATCCGAACGCGCTGACCCATTTCAACCAGCTCAATGCCTCGACCTTCCAGGCCGTTCCCATGCCCGGCGTGACGATGGGCAAGGCGGTGGAGTTCCTCGAGAGCGCGGCCAAGAATCTTCCCGCAGGCTACAACCATGACTACCTCGCGGACTCCCGGCAGTATGTAAAGGAAGGAAACCAGCTCGCCGTCACCTTCGGCTTTGCGCTGATCATCATTTTCCTGGTGCTGGCGGCTCAGTTCGAAAGTCTGCGCGACCCGCTGGTGATCATGATCAGTGTGCCGATGGCGATCAGCGGCGCTCTGCTTCCGCTGTTCTTCGGTGCGGCCACCATCAACATCTACACCCAGGTAGGCTTGCTGACGCTGGTCGGCCTGATCAGCAAGCACGGCATCCTGATGGTGGAGTTCGCCAACGAACTGCAGCTCAAGGAAGGCCTTGATCGCAGGTCGGCGATCGAGATGGCTGCCCGGGTTCGCCTGCGACCCATCCTGATGACGACCGCTGCCATGGTGGCCGGCCTGTTCCCACTGCTGACCGCCAACGGCGCCGGCGCCGCAAGCCGCTTTTCGATTGGCATCGTGGTCGTCGCCGGCATGCTGATTGGCACGCTGTTCACGCTGTTCGTGCTGCCGGCGGTCTATGTCGCGATCGCGACCGATCACCGCGCGGCTGCAAAATCTCGGCGTGCGCAGGATATCGCGTCGTTCGAGCTGAAGCCGACCTGATCCGGCTTGGATCCAAACGGGGGAGCGATTGTCGATAGGACAGTCGCTCCTTCTTGCGTTGAGGCGCTACTTTCAGTCCAAAAGCCGATTTTCACTTTTCCGGATCATGCTCTAATCTCCACCGATCGCATCAAGAATGACGATCAGGGGGAAACACATGCAGAGCGGGCATCCGGGTCCGGTGGAATTGCGTCGCAATACGATCGCAGACGGGACGCGCCGGGCGGCGGCCAAATTTTGCGATCGCGTCGCACTGACCTTTGCCGATCGGCAGTGGACGTTCGCTGCGCTTGAGGGCGCGGCGGGGCGGGTTGCCCATCGCCTGGTCGCGTTCGGCCTGAAGAAGGGTGATCGCGTTGCGGCCTATGCCCGAAATTCGGATGTTTATTTGATTCTCTGGCTTGCTTGCAATCGTGCAGGACTGGTGCACGTTCCCGTCAATTACGCGCTGACCTCAGGCGAGCTCAAATACATTGTCGGGCAGTCGGGCGCGCGGGCGCTGGTGTACGATGCCGAGCTTGCCACCACCGTCGCCTCCGTGCGCGCAGACGTCGGTGTCGAATTCTACGGGCGCTTCACGACGTCCGAGCCCGATGAATTCGATGTGCTGGAGATCGCGCGTGGCGACGGGCCGTCACGTGACGCCGCTGATGTCGCTGACGAAGATCTTGCCCAATTGCTTTACACGTCTGGGACGACGGCCGCGCCCAAGGGCGCAATGATGACCCATCGCGCGCTGATGGCCGAGTATGCGAGCTGCATCATCGAGCTTGAATTCGGCGGCGCCGACGTGGCCCTGGCAGCATTGCCGCTCTACCACTCCGCGCAAATGCATTGCTTCTCGATGCCGCAACTGCTGGTCGGTGCCACCACCCACTTGATTGAGGCGCCCGCGCCCGATCTCGTGCTGCGGTTGATCGAGCAGCATCGGATCACGTCGTTCTTCGCCCCACCCACGGTGTGGATCAGCCTGCTGCGGCATCCCGACTTCGACAAGCGAAACCTCTCGTCGCTGCGCAATGTCTATTATGGCGCGTCGATCATGCCGGTGCCGGTGCTGCAGGAATTGCGGCAGCGCTTGCCGGGGATCCGTGCCTTCAATTGCTACGGCCAGAGCGAGATCGGGCCGCTCGCCACCGTGCTGCGTCCGGAAGAGCATGACGAGCGCCCGGCATCGGCCGGCCGCCCGATCATTAACGTGGAAACGCGCATTGTCGATTCGGAGATGCGCGACGTTCCGCCCGGCACCCAGGGGGAGATCATCCATCGATCGCCGCAACTGCTGCAGGGCTACTGGAACAAGCTCGAAGAGACCACGGAGGCATTCGAGGGTGGCTGGTTTCACTCCGGCGATGTCGGCACCATGGACGAGGGCGGCTACATTTTCGTAGTCGACCGGGTCAAGGACATCATCAAGACCGGCGGCGTCGTGGTCGCGGGCCGCGAGGTCGAGGAGGTGCTGTTCAAGCACCCCGCCGTGTCGGAGGTCGCCGTGATCGGGCTACCCGATGCGAAATGGATCGAGGCCGTGACCGCGATTGTCGTGCTGCGCCCGGGCCATGAACCGGATGAAGCAAGCCTCACCGCACATGCGCGCGAGCACCTGGCGCCGTTCAAGGTCCCCAAGCAATTCGTCTTCGTGCAGACCCTGCCGCGCAACACGGCAGGCAAGCTCTTGAAGCGCGAATTGCGAGCGACTTACGCGACCAAGGTCTGATGCATGGACCTGGAGTGGATGCCAGTTTCCGCTTACGCGGCGACTGGCATCCGCTTTTCGATGATGCGCGAAAACAGACTTGCGCCGACCGGAAGGATGGCGTCGTCGAGCACGAATCCGGGGTTATGCACCGGCACCGATCCTTCGTGGCCCAGCCAGAAGTAGGCACCGGGGACGGCCTGCAGCATGTCGGCGAAATCCTCGCTGCCCATCTTCGGGCTCGGCGTGGTCGAAACGTTTTCGCTGCCGACGATTTCCCGCGCTACATCCACCACCGCGTTGGCATGTTCTTCGTGATTGATCAGCACCGAGAAAATGTCGCGGATGTTGACATCGATCTCGACCTGGAACGCAGCCGCGATGCCTGCGGAAATGGTGCGCATGCGCTCGCGGATCAGTTTACGCACCTCATCCGAAAAAGCCCGCACCGTGCCGGCGAGTTTCGCTTCACCCGGGATCACGTTGTAGGCCGAGCCCGCATGGATCTGGGTGATCGAGAGCACGGCCGACTTGAGCGGATCGACATTGCGGCTGACGATGGTCTGCAGCGCCTGTCCCAGCGCCATCGCAATCACCACCGGATCCTTGGAGCGCTCCGGCATTGCACCGTGGCTGCCGTAACCGGAGATGGTGATGTCGAAGAAATCTGCCCCCGCCATAGCCGGTCCCGGGAATACCGTAACCTGCCGCGGTCCGAGATGGGGAGCATTGTGCAGGCCATAAACCTCGTCGCAGGGAAAACGCTGGAACAGCTTGTCGGCGATCATCGCACGCGCGCCGCCGAGGCCCTCTTCAGCGGGCTGGAAGATGAACACCGCGGTGCCGTCGAAGTTGCGGGTTTCCGCCAGATAACGCGCGGTCCCCAGCAGGATGGTGGTGTGGCCGTCGTGGCCGCAGCCATGAAACCGGTTCGGAATGGTCGAGCGCCAGGGCAGGTTGGTCTTTTCTTCCATCGGCAGGGCATCCATATCCGCGCGCAGTCCGATGCGACGGCCGCTGTCGGTTTTGCCCTTAAGGATGCCGATCACCCCGGTGCCGCCGATGCCGCGATGCACCTCGATGCCCCATTGTTGCAGCTTGTCCGCGACGATGCCCGACGTGCGCTGCTCCTCGAAGCCGATTTCGGGGTGGGCGTGGATGTCGCGGCGGATGGCGGTGAGTTCGGAAGCGAAGCTGTCGATGCGGTCGAGATTGGGCATGTCTGGTTTATCCGATTGCGTTGTTGAGCTGATTTTATTGCGGCTTGAAAGCCGGGCCGTTCGGTCTGATGCGGACACCGGTGCGCAGGCGTGTCCACGGCAATGCCGCGGTGTCGGCCGGCATCGCGCCCGGCGCCGCACAAACGATGATCTGTTCCGCGATCGGCTCGAAGTCGGCGCGGAAGTGCACCGAGCTCTTGTTGACCAGGATCGATTGCGCCGTCGGTTCGATCCCGACAAACCGGAACATTGCCTGGTCTGCGAGCTGCGCCTTGCGCGAACCGACCACGATCCGCACGTCTCCGATCCGCAGGCAGGCCGACGGGCCAAGGTTCATCTGGCTGCCGCCAAAGTAGGGGCCAGGGGCGACAAATCGTCCGTCGGACAAACTCTCGACGACGAAGCTCTCCTTGAACGGTGCGTCACCGGGAATGCCCGACTTGCCACCGAGCGCGAGCGTGACGGTGCTACCGGTGCCCGCTGCGTGGGCGGCACGCGCGGATTCCGGATCGACGATGACCCCGATGGCGGCTTTTTTTGCGCCGTTTTTCAACAATGCGCGCAGCATGCCGGTGGTGTCGGAGTCGCCGCCGGCCCCGGGATTGTCCTGGGTGTCGGCGATGACGATCGGTTTGGTCGCGGTTGCGGCCAGCGCCATCGCATGAACGACGCCTTCGTCAGGCGCAAAGATTCGTCCGTCGAACGCGCTTTCCTGGTCGGCGATCAGTTTGCAAATGGTGTCGGCAGCCTTGTCCGCATCGCCCTGGGTCTTGCCATAGGCGACGACGACGGGGCCGCAGTCGGGAAAGTCCGCCGCCGGAAATCCAGGCGCGAACGACAGGGTGGGGACAGCTTCGTTCTCGAGGCTGGCAAGATGGGCATAGATGCTCTTGCACGGCTCGACGCTGGTGCACTGCCAGCTGATCGGAATCAGGAACGGCAATTGCCGGAACGCCTTGGCGAAGCGTCGGGTCGACCCCAGCAATAGCGCCATGTGGCGTGCCGCGGCCCGTCCTGTGTCGGCCATGTCGATGTGTGGATAGGTTCGATACGCGACAAGCGCGTCGGCATGTTCGACCATCGCGGGCGTGATATTGGCATGCAGGTCGAGGCTGACCACCAGCGGCAGATCCCTGCCGATCACCTTGCGCACCCGGGCCAGCAGTTCGCCTTCGCCGTCGTCGAAGTGCTCGGTTACCATGGCGCCGTGCAGATCGAGATAGACTCCGTCGATTTTGCCGGCAGCGGCGATGCCGTCGACGATCGCGGTGGCGATGCGCTCGTAAGCGTCCTTGCGGACGTGCGCGGACGGGCTGGCGGCGCACCAGATGGTCGGCACCAAGTCCCAGTCCTTCGCCTGCGCCGCATCGATGAATCCGGCAAGACCAACATTGATGTTGCGGATCTTTGTAAGAACGGCCGCGCCTGTTTCCATCGCCGGCCAGCCGCCGCCATGCACAAAGCCCTCATACTCGGCCTTGGTCGGAGCGAACGTATTGGTTTCGTGCAGGAAGCCGCCTACGGCGATCCGGAATGCCGACATCAATTCACCTTGCGCTTTTCGCGTCTTCTGACGTTGTCTCGTAGGATGGGACTTATTGGGCGATCATAGGACGAAAGTTGGCGAAGTCCCAGTCCCGTCCGGGTGCGGCTTCCAGCAACTGCCGGGTATAGGTCTGTTGCGGATGGGTGAGGATTTCGTTGGCCGGCCCCTGTTCGACGATGCGTCCATGCTGCATCACCATGACGTCATCGCAGATCTGGGCTGCAACCCTCAGATCGTGAGTGATGAACAGGATGGCGATGCCGAGCCGGGTCTGGATCTCGTCGAGCAGCTTGAGAACCTGCGCCTGCACCGAGACGTCGAGTGCCGACACGGCCTCGTCTGCAACCAGCACGTCCGGATCCATCGCCAGTGCGCGAGCAATGGCGATGCGCTGGCGCTGGCCGCCGGAAAACTGGTGTGGATACCGCGAGATCGTATCGGTGGGCAGATCCACCAGCTTCAGGAGGTCGCGGGCCCGCGCCAACGCCGTCTTGTGCGGCGTCCCGTAATTGATCGGCCCTTCGGCGATGGTCTCGCCGACGGTCAGCCGCGGATTGAGCGAGCGATAAGGGTCCTGAAAGATCATCTGGATGCGCTTGCGGTGCGGCTGCAGCAGGCGGCGCGACAGGAATGAAATCTCGTGACCGCCGAGCCGGATGCCGCCCGAGGTCGGATCGATCAGGCGCACGATGCAGCGTGCGACCGTCGATTTGCCCGACCCGCTTTCGCCGACGATGCCGAGGGTGCGGCCCTTGTGCAGCGTCAGGGTCACATCCTTGGCCGCCGCGACTTCACGCACACCACCGAACAGGGAGCGCTCCCGATAGACCTTGCCTAATCCGGAGGTGTCGAGCACCACCGGCTCCTTGGTCGCCTCTCGCGGAGCGCGCGGGATCAGGCTCGGCACCGTCGACAGGAGGTTGCGGGTGTAATCCTGGGTCGGATTGCGCAACACATCCTGCAGGGCGCCTTGCTCGACCAGACGACCGCGCCGCATCACCGCGACCTGATCGGCGATTTCGGCGACCACACCCATGTCGTGGGTGATGAACAGCACCGCGGTGCCGTGATCCTTCTGCAGGTCGCGGATCAGGGTCAGGATCTGCTTTTGGGTGGTGACGTCGAGCGCGGTGGTCGGCTCGTCGGCGATCAAGAGTTTCGGCTCCAGGATCAGCGCCATCGCGATCATGATACGCTGGCGCTGGCCGCCGGAGAGGCGATGCGGATAGGACGCGAAAATCCGCTCCACGTCGGGCAGCCGGACCTGTTCCATCATGGCCAGGATGCGCTGGCGGCGGGTGCGCGCATCGAGCGTGGTGTGGGTGCGCAGCACCTCATCGATCTGGCGGCCGACCGGAATTACCGGATTAAGCGCGGTCATCGGCTCCTGGAAAATCATCGCCATGGTGGTGGCACGCAGCTGCCGCAGACGGCGATCACTGGCCGCCGTGACCTCTTCTCCGGCCAGCTTGATGCTGCCGCCGGAGACCTTCAGCGATTTCTTCGGCAGCAACCCCATGGTTGCCAGCGATGTGACGGATTTCCCCGAACCGCTTTCACCGACCACGCAAAGGGTCTTGCCGGCATAGGCTTGCAGCGAGATGCCGTCGATGATCCGGTCGGCGCCCTGGCGGGCGCGCAATTCGACCACCAGATCCTTGATGTCGAGAACCGGATTGCCGGTGTTGGTTGGCACGCTCATTTTCCGCCCTCCCGCTGTTTCATGCGCGGGTCGAGCGCATCACGTGTGGCATCGCCGATCAGATTGATCGACAGAATCGCAATCGAGAGCAGCAGCCCCGGCCAGAAGATCAGCGAGGGTTTGATCTGAAAGAACGCGCGGCCTTCGGCCATGATGTTGCCCCAGGTCGGGGTCTCCGGATTGATTCCCGCGCCCAGGAAGGACAGGATCGCCTCGGTCAGGATGGCGGAAGCGCAGATGTAGGTGCCCTGGACGATCAGCGGCGCGATGGTATTGGGCATCAGATGGCGCCACAGGATCTTCGGCAGGCTCGATCCCATGGCAAATGCGGCTTCCACATAAGGCTCTTCGCGGGCGGACAGCACCACGGATCGGACCAGCCGCACCACGCGCGGAATTTCCGGAATGACAATTGCGATGAGAACCGTCTTGAGGCTGGCGCCGGAGAGCGAGATCACGGCGATGGCCAGCAGGATGCTGGGGATCGCCATCAGGCCGTCCATGATGCGCATGATGACGGCGTCGATCCATTTGAAGAACCCCGACACCAGGCCGATCGCGAGGCCGATGACGATGCTGATCACGGCGGCGCCGATGCCGATCAGCAGCGAGATCCGGCCGCCATAGAGGATGCGCGACAGCAGATCGCGGCCATAGGCGTCGGTGCCGAGCGGAAACTCCGCGCTGGGCGGCTTCAGCCGCAGTGATGGCACCAATTGCAGCGGATCGTGAGGCGCCAGCCAGGTCGCGAAAATCGCCGATGCGACGACCAGCGTCAGGCAGATCGTCGCGATGGTGACGATGGGGCCCGAGGCGAGGAATTTCAGCCGCGAGCCGCTCGGCATCGCCAGCGGGACTGCGGAGTCCATGAAGGGTTCAGCGGCCATCAGTAACGAATCCGTGGATCGAGGAATGTGTAAGCGACGTCGATCAGGAGATTGATCGCTACATAAAGTCCGCTGGTGAGAAGGATGACGCCCTGGATCACGGGATAATCGCGGGCAAGCACCGCATCGACCGTCAATCGTCCGATGCCGGGCAGATTGAACACGCTTTCGGTCACGACCACGCCCGATATCAGCAGACCGAAGCCGGTTCCGATCACGGTGATCACGGGCACCGCCGCGTTGCGCAGTGCATGCTTCATCAGCACGGCTCGTTCACCGAGGCCCTTGGCGCGAGCGGTGCGGACGTAATCCTCGCCCAGCACATCGAGCATCGACGCGCGGGTCATGCGGGCGATCAGCGCGATATAGATGAACGACAGCGCCAGCGTCGGCAGCAGCGCCCGTTCGAAGAATGGGCCGAAGCCCTTTGTGATGCTGCGAAAGCCTTGCACCGGCAGCCAGCGCAGGTCGATGGCGAAGAGCTGGACCAGAACATAACCGACCACGAACACCGGGACGGAGAAGCCCAGCACCGACAATCCCATCACACCGCGGTCGATCCAGGTCCCATGTTTCCATGCCGCGATCACGCCAAGCGGCACAGCAACGATGATGGCAAGAATGATGGTGGTCAGCGCAATGCTGATGGTGGGTTCGAGGCGCTGGCCGATCATGCTCAGCACCGGAACATTGGAGATCAGCGACACGCCGAGGTCGCCGTGCAGGATCTTGCTGATCCAGGTGACGAACTGGGTCAGCAGCGGCTCGTTGAGGCCGAGCGACGTGCGGATGCGCTCCAGTTGTTCGGGCGTCGCCATGTCTCCGGCGATGATGGCCGCGGGGTCCCCGGGGGTGAGGCGCAGCAGCAGGAACACGAAGGCTGCGACGACCCCCATGACGGGGATGGCGGCGAGCAAACGGCGAATGAGATAGCCGAGCATTCAGTTATCCTTTGCAACGCAGGGCTGTAGAGGACGGGCTGTGCTGCAACGCGCTCATGATCCGGCCACGGTTTTGTTCATGCGTATCTCCGTATTTGACCGGGAAAATCTGTCTGGGAAACCTGCCTCAGCGGGCAAATAGTGTGCCAAGGAAGCAGTTCTATCAAGGGCTGCAGCGGTCTGTTTCGGGGCCACGGCGGGCAAGTTGATGTCGTTGTTTTCAAAGCTGAGTGATGGAGCGTTGATCGGGCCCGGGGGCCGGCGCCATTGATCGATGGTTTGTGCGAGCATCTGGGCGGTGGCCGCCGACAGCGTCCAGCCGAGATGGCCATGCCCGGTGTTGTAGAACACGCCGGGCTGCCGTCCGGCGCGGACGACAGGCATCATGTTCGGCATCATCGGACGCAGGCCAGCCCAGGGCACAACCTTCGAGGTATCGATCCCGGGAAAATTGTGCCGCACCCAATCCGCCAGCGGTTGAACGCGATCGGCGCGGATGTCGCGGTTGAAGTCGTTGAACTCGGCGGTGCCTGCGACGCGAAAGCGATCCTCACCAAGACGGCTGGTGACGATCTTGGCGGCTTCGTCGAGCAGGCTGACGTGTGGTGCTGACTGACGGCTCGATGTCGCGTCGAGATTGACCGTGATCGAGTAGCCCTTCACGGGATAGACGTTGACCCGGTCGCCCAGCATCGCGGCGAAATGACGGCTGGCGACACCGGCGCAGATGACGATTCCATCCGCCTGCAAGAGTTGTCGGCCGGAGCTTGTGGTTTCGCTGGAGTTATCGTTCCAGCCGATATGAATGGCGTTGTCGACGGACGCAACGGTGTCGATATCCGCATCGTAGATGAAGGTGGCGCCGCGGCGGATGCAAGCCTCGGCCAAACCGCGGGTGAATTTGTGGATGTCGCCGGTCGCGTCCGACGGCGTGAAGAATCCGCCGTAATGTGGTTTGCGCAGTGTGGGCTCGATCGAGCGGATTTCCTCCGGCGTGACCGCGCGACGATCCAGCCCGCCTTGCTGCAGCAGCGTGTTGACGCGCATGCCGGCCTCGAAAGCCGCTTTGTCATGGCAGATGTGAAGTATGCCGCGACGCTCCAGATCGAACGAGATGTTCTCGCGCTCGGCCATGGCGAACAGGTGTTGCCGCGCTTCGATCGCGAGCCGCGTGGTTGCGATGGTGTTCTGCCGATAGTGGCCGATGTTCCCGACGAACTCGGCCATCCAGGAATATTTGTGCCAGCCCGGCTTGGGGTTCATCAGCAGTGGCGCGTCGCGCTTGAACATCCAGCGTAGGCCCTTGAGGATCGTGGATGCGCTGTTCCAGACCTCGGCGTTGCTGGCGGAGAGTTGGCCGCCATTGGCTAACGAGGTTTCCATCGCCGCGTAGCGATGTCTGTCGAGGACGGTGACGGTGTGGCCGCGTTCAAGCAGGGCGTAAGCGGTCGTTACGCCGGTGATACCGGCGCCGACGATTGCAATATGAGACATGGTGGTCTTGGGCTCCCGTGCGTTAGAGTCGCCCCAACACCGGCGAAAACCGGTGGAGGCGCCCCATCTGTCACGGTACCTGAGAGCTTGATCCGTCCGAGCCAGCCTCAATGAAGCGGCCGATCGACAGATTATCCCCTTCGGTGGACGCCATATGACGAATATGCCGTCTCTCTCCAGATTGTCCTGACGTCACGGTCCTTGTGCCTGAGAGTTTCCGGGGCGGTTGCTCCGTCGGCGCCGAACACGAAAACATCGTGCTTTAAAACATTGTGTTTTGAAACACGGGTGCTTTCGCTTCGATCTCTCCCGCAGCGTCGTTTTGGACTATCAAGTCCTAAGACAAGCCTCCAAACTGGGCAAGGCTAAATTTCAACCGCATCTGCCCTCTCATTGTGCAGTGCAATCATCAACTCACCATGTGAAACGAAGCGGGGCGAGATCGCTCTCGCCCCGCGGAATTTCATCGATCGCCTCGATCGCTCAGTCGGCCTTGTCGATGTTCCAGAACACCGGCGTTGCCGCGCCGTCCAGAACGCCGGTCAACTCTTTCCGCCAAACGCTTGGGACCTTGAACTGTCCAAGCGGGATGTAGGTGACCTGTTCGTAATTGCGTTGCTGAATTTCGGCTGCGATTTTTTTCTGCTCGTCAGGGGATTCAGCGCGCACGAAGGCGTCGCGCAGCGCTTCCATCTTCGGGTCGTCCGGCCAGCCGAACCAACCACCGGACTTGCCCTTGCCGTTCAGGGTGACATGGACGACCGGGTTGAGGATGTCGGCGCCCACCCAATTGGTGAAGAACATGTTCCAGCCGCCTTCCTTCGGCGGCTTCTGGCTGGCACGCAGCGTCACCACCGTCTGCCAATCCATCGCCAGAACTGTCACCTGGAATCCGGCTTCGCGCAGCAATTGCGCTGACACGATCGGCTGAGCCTTCAGCGTCACCACGTCGCCCGGCGCCATGATCACCACGGGCGTGCCGTCATAGCCGGATTCGGCGAGCAGCTTTTTCGCTTCCGCCATGCCGTTGCCCTTGACCAAGGATTCCGCCCCGACGTCTGTCGCGAGCGGGGTGTTGCATCCGAAGATCGCACCGCAAATCGTATAATATTTCGGATTTCCGATCAGCGCGTCGAGCACGTTTTTCTGGTTCAGCGCCAGGAATGCGGCGCGGCGCACCTTGACGTTGTCGAACGGCGGATAGAGGAAATTCATCCGCCCCAGCGTCTGATACCCCAGCGTGTTCAGAACACGCAGTTCGAGATCCTTGTTGTTCTCCAGTGCGGGCAGGAGATCGACCAGGGGCGCCTCCAGGAAATCGATGTCACCGGACTGAATCGCATTCATTGCCGTCTGCGGGTCCGGCATGGTGATCCATTCGACGCGATCGACCTTCACCACCTTGCCGCCCGCGGTCCAGCTCGGCGGCTCGGACCGCGGCACATAATCCTTGTTCTTGACATAGACGGCCCGGACACCCGGTTGGAATTCCGCCTGCTCGAATTTGAACGGGCCCGAACCGATCTGCTCCGGGATCGCCTTGTCCGGAGGTGTTTCGGCAAGGCGTTTCGGCATCATGAACGGAACAACCGACGACGGTTTACCAATTGACTCCAGCACCAGGCCATAAGCCTCTTTCAATTTAAGCGTGATGGTTTTCGCATCGGTCGCCTTCAGGCTCGCGGTGAACTCCATCAGCTTCTGGCCCATGCCGTCGCGGGCACCCCAGCGTTTCAACGATGCGACGCAATCCTCGGCGGTGACCGGGGTGCCGTCATGCCATTTGAGGCCGTCGCGCAATGTGAACGTATAAGTGAGCCGGTCTTCGGAGACCTTCCAGCTCGCCATCTGCGGCTGAACTCTGAAGTTGGAGTCCATCGCCAGCAGCGTATCGTAGACCATGTAGCCGTGGTCGCGCGTGATGTAGGCCGTGGTGATAATGGGATCGATCACGCGCAAATCCGAGTGCATGACCGCCCGGATCGTCTTGGCTTCCGACCACGTCGGTACCGCAAGGGCTGCCGCGACCAGTAATCCTCGCAAAGCCGCTCTTGCGAGCGCGGTTGAGTTTTGTCTGCGCAACATGAAGGACATCACATCTCCTGGGTTGAAACTGTGTCGGTTGTCGTGGAGGTGGTTGGTGTGTTGGCTAGTCGGGTGATGGTGGTGGCTCGCATCGCCGCGTCGTGATGCGCGTCAAGGCATCGCGCCTGCCAGAGACAGTGCGTGCGTTGCCGCGGGTCGACGACGCGCGGATCGTCGTTGCGCCGGTGGAACCGACGCCGACAATTGCGATGATGGGCATGGTCTTAAAAAGGCTCCCGTGCGCTAGAGTCGCCCCGGCACCGGCAGAAACCGGTGGAGGGCGCCCCATCTGTCACGGTACCTGAGAGCTTGATCCGCCCTGGCCAATCTCGACGGGTGATGTCCCACCGATGTGGCTCAGCGACGGATATCCCCTTCGGTGGACGCCATGGTGTGAGCATGGCGTCTCTCTCCAGATTGTCCTGACGACACGGTCCTTGTGCCTGAGAGTTTCCGGGGCGGTTGCTCCGTCGGCGCCGAACACGAAAACATGTGATTCATGTTGTCGTTTCGATCTCTCCCGCATCGTCGCGTTGGACGATCAAACGGTATGGCGCGCCACCAAGGCAGACAAGGCTAAATTTCGATCAGGGTTTGCCTTGGTGTTGGGCGGAGGCGCGAGACGGTTTACTCCAGAACCGCAAGCAATCCCGCCATCAGGCGGCCACGCTCGGCGAGACTTTCGACCTCGATGTGTTCTTCAAGCGTGTGCGCGTTGGCGCCGCGAACGCCGAGCCCGTCGAGCGTCGCGATGCCCATGGCACCGGTGAAGTTGCCGTCGGATCCGCCACCGACACTGCCATGGGTCAAATCGACACCGAGTGTTTTGGCGACGGCTTTTGCGGTCTCGAACAGCGCCATGGTTTTCGCATCCGGCTCCCACACCGGGCGCGTGACGCCGCGCGTCACCGTGAACGTCACGTCGTTGGCCGTCCCGGACAAGGCCAGCATCCTCTCGACGCCGCGATCGAGATCCTGCTGTCGCTTGGCCATGCTCAGCGCTTCGCCGGTGCACTGCGACGCGACGCAGTTCACCCACTGACCGCCGTGCACGATGCCGACACTGAAGGTGCAGTCGTCGGTCGTCATGCCGTCGATTGCGATGATTTGCCGCGCCATTTCCCGGATGGCGGAGCGTCCGGCGGCCAGCGTCGCGCCGGCGTGGCTTGGCCGGCCGGTGGCTTCGAGATTGAACCTGGCGATGGCATAGCGACCGGTGACGACGCCGGTTTCGCCGCGTGCGGGCTCCGGAACGAGGACGTATTTGTTGCGGGCGGCTTCTGCTTCGATGATGTCCCGGGTGCTTGGGGTGCCGACTTCCTCGTCGGGGGTGAACAGGAATGTGATGGGCAGCGGCGTGGTGAACGATGCACGCTGCAGTTGTCGGACGGCTTCGAGCGAGAGATAGTTGCCACCCTTCATGTCGAAGATGCCGGGCCCGTAGCACTTGCTGCCGTCGCGGCGCCAGGCCAGCTTGGCCAGTGTTCCGACCGGATGAACGGTATCCATGTGACCGGCGATCAGGATGCCCGGCTGATCCTGTTTCGGATGCGGAAAGCGGGCGCGGATGCAGCCGCCAAAGCCGTTGCGGCCGGCGATCCGTTCGATGCCGGCGCCCGCAACGGCGAGGTCTCGCGCTGCAAGGTCGAGCATGCGATTGACAGCGGCGGCGTCCCAGGTCGGGCTTTCGCACTCAACCCATGGGCGCAGGCCCTGGAGCATCGCCTCGGCATCGAAGGGAAGTTTGGCAGGATTGATCACGCTCGGTTCTCTCTTTGTATTGTTGTCCGGTGGGTGGCGGCGGGAGGATATCGATCCGCTGTCGACATACAATCGTTAATCCCATTCGGTTTTTGCATTGCGGTTTGCGACGCGTGCGATCGAGCATTCGGCTTCGACCAATGGCGAACGGCGCGCGCGAAATCGCGATTGACGCCCTGCGGCGTTGATGCAACTCTCAAATCATCAGAGCGCTCAACATCTTAGTGTTCAATATCTTGGTGTTGAGCCGTTCGTCCAGTTCGTCGCCGTCATGTCCGGATCATAACCGGACGCGGATTCAATTCAGGAGAGGTGCCATGTCTGCTGTTTCGCGTGGGAGGAGTTCATCTGCCTTGGCGAGGATCGCGTTGCGCGGCCTGATGGCCTCCGCGCTGCTCGCATTGCCGACACTGGCGCAGGCCAAGACGATCACGGCGGTGATGCACTCCGACCTGCGGGTGACGGATCCGATCATCACGACGGCATATATCTCGCGCGATCACGGCTACATGGTCTACGATACACTGCTGGCGATGGACTCCAACTTCAAGGTTCAGCCGCAGATGGCGAGCTGGAAGGTCTCCGACGACAGACTGACCTACACCTTCACGCTGCGCGACGGCCTGAAATGGCATGACGGCCAGCCGGTGACAGCGGAAGACTGCGTGGCGTCGCTCAAGCGCTGGGCCGCGCGCGACGGCATGGGCCAGAAGCTGATGGATTTCACTGCCAGCCTGGAGGCGACCGATGCCAAGACCATCACGCTCAAGCTGAAGGAGCCCTACGGGCTGGTGCTGGAATCGATCGGCAAGCCGTCATCCGTTGTTCCCTTCATGATGCCGAAGCGCATCGCAGAGACGCCACCAGACAAACCGATTCCGGAACAGATCGGCTCGGGCCCGTTCAAATTCGTGCAGGCGGAATTCCAGCCTGGCGTGAAGGCGGTCTATGAGAAGAACAAGGACTATGTGCCGCGCTCCGAGCCGCCGAGCTGGACCGCGGGCGGCAAGGTGGTGAAGGTCGATCGCGTCGAATGGATCACGATGCCCGACGCGCAGACCGCGGTGAATGCGATCCAGTCCGGCGATATCGATTTCATCGAGAACCCCTCGTTCGATCTCCTGCCAATGCTCGAAGCCAACAAGGATCTCAAGGTCGACACCTTGAGCAAGCTCGGCTTCCAGACCCTGGGACGAATGAATTTCCTCTATCCGCCGTTCGATAATATCAAGGTGCGCCGTGCCGCCTTCCTGGCGATCAAGCAGAAGGACGTGCTCGACGCCCTGGTCGGCAATCCGAAATACTACAAGGTCTGTGGCGCGGTGTTCGGCTGCGATACGCCGTATGCAACCGATGTCGGATCGGAGACGCTGGTGAAGGGCAATGGCTTGGCGGAAGCCAAGAAGGCTCTGGCCGAATCTGGCTATGATGGCACGCCAGTGGTGATTATGGCACCGGGCGACGTGGTGACCCTCAAGGCGCAACCGATCGTGGTCGCGCAGCAGCTCCGCGACGCTGGCTTCAAGGTCGACGTCCAGGCGACGGACTGGCAGACGGTGGTGACGCGCCGCGCCAGCCAGAAGTCGCCGAAAGAGGGCGGCTGGAACATGTTCTTCACCAACTGGGCTGGTCCCGACGTGCTGAACCCCGTCGCCAACCTGTCTCTCAGCGGCCGGGGCAAGGCCACCGGCGGCTGGTTTGGCTGGTTCGAAGACGCCAAGATTGAATCGCTGCGCGATGCATTCGTTCGCGCCGAATCGCCGGAAGAGCAGAAGAAGATCGCCACCGAGATTCAGAAGGAGGTCTACGAGCAGGTCGCCTATATTCCGCTCGGTCAGTACGAGGCGCCGAGCGTCTGGCGCAAGGAACTGACGGGTATCCTCGGCGGCCCGGCGACGCCGGTGTTCTGGAACATCGACAAGGCCGAGTAACTATCCAATCGGTTTGAACGCGAAACGGGATGAGAGCGATCTCATCCCGTTTTGATTTATATATTTTGATGTCGTGTAGTCTCTAGTGTCTGGGATCGATCGGCGTCATGCCCTGCAGGCCAAGCAGATCCTCCAGCACCTTGGCGCCGGCAAGAAGTTGCGCCTCCGCCCGTGGTTTCGCCACCACCTGCAGTCCGACCGGCAGGCCGTCCTTGGTGAAGCCGCATGGCATCGATAGGGTCGGGCAGCACACCAATGTGATGGCGTAAACAATGGCCAGCCATTCGATATAATTGTCGAACTTTTTCCCGGCGCATTCCGCCAGATAACGCTGTTCGACCGGGAAGGCGGGGACAATCGTGGCCGGCGCAAGCAACAGATCGTAGGTCTCGAAAAACGCCAGGGTGCGTGCCGCCATGTCGATCCGCTGCGCTTCGGCTTTTGCAACGTCTTCGACCGAGAGCTGCAAGCCCTTCTCGATGTTCCAGATCACTTCCGGTTTCAGCAGGTCGCGATGATCGCGCAGCAGTTTTGCCTTGCTGATCGCGAAGTCGAAGGCCCGCAGGGTCTGGAAGCATTCGTGCGCTTCACGCAGATCGGGGTGGGCTTCCTCCACGATGACACCAGCCTCGGCGAACTTTTCCGCGGCCTGACGCGTGATATCAGCGATTTCGGGGTCAACAGGCGTGACGCCGAGATCGGGCGAGTAGGCGATCTTGCGCGGTCGCTGACCTGATCGCGCGGCGGCCAGGAACGACGTCGGCAGTTGCGGCAGCGACAATGGATCGGCGGCATGCTCGCCGCTCATCGCATCCAGTAGAAGGGCGACGTCTTCGATGTTGCGGGCCATCGGTCCCTGCACGCCGAGCGTCCGGTCGATCTTGAACTTCGGCGTATGAGCGACGCGGCCCAGGCTCGGCCGCAATCCGACAACGCCGCAGAAGCTTGCGGGATTGCGCAGCGATCCGCCCATGTCGGAGCCGTGTGCCACCCAGGCGGTGCCGCTGGCCAGCGCCGCGGCGGCGCCGCCCGAGGATCCGGCCGCGGACAGCGCCAGATTCCAGGGGTTGCGCGTAGCGCCGAACACCTCATTGAAAGTGTTGGCGCCGGCGCCGAATTCCGGGGTGTTCGACTTGGCGTAGATTACTCCGCCATTGGCTTCGAGATGTTCGACCAGGACGTCTGACGAGGTCGGGATGTGGTCGCGAAAAATCGGTGATCCCTGCGTGGTGAGCACCCCCTTGACTTCGGTCAAGTCCTTGATCGGAACGGGCAGGCCGGCGAGCAGGCCGCGCTGGTCGGCAGGTTTGCCTGACAGCGCATCGGCATGTTTGCGTGCTCGGTCAAGGCACAGGGTGGGAAGTGCGTTCACCTTGCCATCGACCTCGGTGATCCGCGCTTCCAGTGCATCGAGCAGATCGTGAGGCGCAATATCGTTTCGGCGCAGGCGATCGACGAGGTTGCAGGCCGTGGCCTGCAGAAGCTCTTGATGTGATCCCACCGGGCATCCTTGTTGTTATGATTGCATTGATCGTGATGCTAGCAACGTTTTTCGTCTTGAGAACCGATAATTTTGCATGCGCGGCCGTGCGCGGCACAGCAGAACGTGTGTCGGTGCGTCGATGTGGGGATGCGTTGGCGCTCAGTTCGCCGCAGGTTCTGCCGCCGGCGCGACGGCCACCGGCGGAGACGGCTTTTCCCGCACCAGTTCATGGATGAAGGCCAGCTTGTCGATGACTGCGGGTGACAGGATGAACGGGTAAAGGTCGGGCTGTCCCATGCACCGGTTGATGTTGTTCATGGCGAATGACACGGGTAACCAGCCATCCACGATGGTCTGGAAATTCGCGATCTTGTAGGAATTGAAATCGATGGTGGCCTCGAGCTGTCCGCTGTCGTCGATCCGCGGTTCGACATGCAGGTTGAAGGCGCGCGCCATCTCCATGGTATCGACGATGTGCAGATAGTGTGCCCAGGTCTCCGCGAAATCCTCCCAGGGATGCGAGGTTGCGTATGCGCTGACCGAGTGATTTTGCCAATCTTGTGGGGCGCCTTGATTGTAATAGATCTGAAGCGCTTCCTGGTAATTCCTGGTCTCGTCGCCGAAGGTCGTGCGGAATGTATCGAGATTGCCGCGATCTCGAACGAGGCGGTCCCAGAAATAATGTCCGACTTCATGACGGAAATGGCCAAGCAGCGTGCGATACGGCTCTCCCATCAGCGAACGTCGCCGCTCGCGTTCGACATCGTCGGCCTCGGTGATGGCCAGCGTGATCAGGCCGCTGTCATGGCCGGTCATCACCCGCATGTTCGGATCGAAGGGCGAATCCGCCAGGAAATTGAACAGCAGTCCTTCGGGATTCTCGGCGCGCGTCTGCAATGGCAGATTCAGGCGCAGCAGCGTGTAGAACAGGCGATGCTTCGCTGCCTCGATCTTCTGCCAGTTCGCCACATTCTGCGGTTGTGACAAATCCGGAATAATGCCGTTGTGTCGGCAGGCCACGCAGAAATTATCAGATGAGGCTGCTTCGACCAACCAGTTGCAGACGCCGAACGTGTTGTTGAAGCAGAACTTGTAGCTTGCGCCCGAAACCGGCACCTCGCGCCACAACTGTCCAATCGGTTGGACGGTTTGGGGTTCGAGCGTTTGGGGCTCAAGCCGATGGGGCTCCGGGTTTGAGGACTGGCGTATTTGATTATTGAGGTCTTGAGGTTTCAGGTCTCGAGGCTTCGGATCTTGAGGTTTCGGATCTTGGGACTCGGGTGGCTCGGGCTCTTGAGCTTCGAGCGCGAGCAATCGGTTCTGGACTGGTTCATAGCCAAGGATATGCCCACATTTCTCGCAGCGGGTGTTTTCAAAATAAAGCAACTGCGCGCAAACGGCACATTTGAACAGCCTCATCGTGCTGGAATTCCTTTATCGCCTATAACTGTCCCGACATGCGTAACAGGCCTGTAACGAGGTTCGTGATAACAAGCCTCAATATGCCCAGTTCCATCGCCGATCGCGTCCGTACATCCATCAATCGCGGACCAAAAACGGTTAGCCCGGCCTTGCGCGGGCCAACTTCGATTCTGCTGCCGATTTTAGCTCATTTTGGCTGCTTTATGAGCAAGCTGCCGCAAACTCCGGCAATTTCAATAGATTAGCTCGGTTTGGCGCCCTCGCGACGTTGACAGTTGCCGATTTGCGCTCAACTCTGACCATCCCTCTCAACGCGGGACCAACACCTTTGTCCATTCTCGTCTCGCTCCATCATCTCACCCGGTACACCTACGACCGTCCGATTTCGCTTGGTCCCCAGGTGGTCCGCCTGCGTCCGGCGCCGCATAGCCGCACCAGGATCCCGAGCTATTCGCTCAAGGTCACGCCGTCGGAGCACTTCATCAACTGGCAGCAGGATCCGCACGGCAACTGGTTCGCGCGCTTTGTCTTCCCCGAGAGGGCCAGGGAGTTCTCGGTTCAGGTCGACCTCACGGCTGACATGTCGGTGGTGAACCCGTTCGACTTCTTCGTCGAGCCGTTCGCGGAAACCTATCCCTTCGCATATCCGGAAGACCTGATCGGGGAGCTCGCCGCCTACCGGACGCCGGAGAAGGCCGGTCCACGCATGGCGGCGCTGCTGGCGAGCCTGCCGAAGCGTGCTCCGCGCACGGTCGATATGCTGGTCGCGCTGAACGCGCGGCTGCAAAAGGATATCGCCTACGTTATTCGCATGGAGCCCGGCGTTCAGGAGCCGGAGGAGACGCTGACGCTCGGCTCGGGCTCATGCCGTGACTCCGCCTGGCTTCTGGTGCAGATCGCCCGCCATCTCGGCCTCGCGGCGCGGTTCGTCTCCGGTTATCTGATCCAGTTGCGAGCCGACATCGATCCGCTCGACGGGCCGAAGGGCACCGACCACGATTTTTGCGATCTGCACGCCTGGGCCGAGATTTATATTCCGGGCGCGGGATGGATTGGTTTTGACGCCACGTCCGGCATGCTGTGCGCTGAAGGGCACATTCCGCTGTTCGCAGCGCCCCACTATCGCTCGGCGGCGCCGATCTCGGGAATGACGGAGCCTGCGAAAACCGAGTTCGGTTTCGAGATGACCGTGACGCGCATTCACGAGGCGCCGCGGGTCACCCGGCCGTTTTCCGACGAAGCCTGGGCCAAGCTCGATGCGCTGGGCGACCTCGTTGACCGCGATCTGAAAAAGCAGGATGTCCGCCTCACCATGGGCGGCGAGCCGACTTTCATCTCGGTCGATGACCTTCAGGGCGCGGAGTGGAATACGGGGGCGGTCGGCCCGACCAAACGCCAGTTTGCCGACGAACTGATCCGGCGGTTGCGTGTGCGTTTCGCGCCGAACGGGTTTCTGCATTACGGCCAGGGCAAGTGGTATCCGGGCGAAAGCTTGCCGCGCTGGGCGTTTGCGCTGTACTGGCGCAAGGACGGCTTGCCGATCTGGTCCGACCCCGCGCTGGTCGCCGGCGAACGCGGCGAACGCCGGGCAAGCGCCGACCAGGCCGAGAAACTCACCACCGGGATCGCCACCAATCTGGGCCTCAGCGCCGACAACGTTCTGCCGGCTTTTGAGGATCCGGCGCACTGGCTCATCAAGGAAGGCGAGCTTCCGCCCAATGTCGATGTAATGGATTCCAAGATCGATGATGCGGAAGCACGGGCCCGGATGGTGCGCACGTTCGAGCGGGGCTTGTCGAAGCCGGTTGGCTTTGTGCTTCCGGTTCAGCCGTGGAACGCGGAGGCGCGCGAGTGGCGCTGGCGGAGCGAGAAGTGGCAGCTGCGTCGCGGCCGGCTGTTTCTGATGCCGGGCGATTCCGCGATCGGCTTGCGGCTGCCGCTTGGAGGCCTGCCATGGGTCCCGCCGTCGGAATTCCCCTACACTCATGAACAGGACCCGACCCAGCCACTTCCGCCGTTGCCGACAATGGAAGAGCTGGGCAAGTTGCAGACCCAGAAGCCACCGCGCGGTCGCGAGGAATCGCGTGGAGGACCGCCACCCAGCGGCGCCGATGTCGGCGGCCAAGTTCGCACGGCGTTGTCGGTGGAGCCGCGCGACGGCATCCTCTGCGTTTTCATGCCGCCGGTGGAGCGCCTCGAGGACTATCTGGCGCTGATCACCGTGGTGGAGCGCACGGCCCGCGAGACCGGTTGTCCGGTCCATATCGAAGGCTATCCACCACCGGTGGACCCGCGGCTCAATGTGATCAAGGTGACGCCGGATCCCGGCGTGATCGAGGTCAACATCCATCCGGCCGAGACGTGGCGGCAGGCAGTGGAGACTACAACCGGTGTCTACGAGGATGCGCGGCAGTGCCGGCTCGGCACCGACAAATACATGATCGACGGCCGCCATGTCGGCACCGGCGGCGGCAACCATCTGGTGTTCGGTGGCGCGAAGCCGGCGGATTCCCCGTTCCTGCGGCGGCCCGATCTGTTGCGCAGCATGCTGGTCTATTGGCAGCGTCATCCCTCGCTGTCGTATCTGTTTGCCGGCCTGTTCGTCGGCCCGACCAGCCAGGCGCCGCGGATCGACGAGGCGCGACAGGACATTTTGTACGAACTCGAGATTGCGCTTGCCCAGGTGCCGGATCCGGCTGATGGCAGCATCCCGCTGTGGCTGGTGGACCGACTGTTCCGAAACATGCTGACTGATGTCAGCGGCAACACCCATCGCGCTGAAATCTGCATCGACAAGCTGTATTCACCGGACGGTCCGACCGGGCGCCTCGGCCTGATCGAATTCCGTTCGTTCGAGATGCCGCCGGACGCGCGCATGAGCCTGGCGCAGCAGCTCTTGTTGCGTGCCTTGATCGCCTGGTTCTGGCAGGCCCCGCAAAGCGGCGCACTGGTGCGATGGGGAACGGCGCTGCATGACCGTTTCATGCTGCCGCATTTCGCGTGGGCGGACTTCCTCGATGTTCTCGCCGATCTCGACAGCGCGGGTTATCACTTCGAGCCGGAATGGTTTCAGGCACAGCGCGAGTTTCGTTTTCCGTTCTACGGCGCGGTCGAATATTCCGGAGTCAAACTCGAGCTGCGTCAGGCGCTGGAGCCGTGGCATGTGCTCGGCGAAGAGGATGTCGGCGGAGGGACCGTACGTTTCGTCGATTCGTCCGTCGAACGTCTGCAGGTGAAGGTCAACGGCTTCGTGCCCGGGCGCCATGTCGTGACCTGCAATGGCCGCCGACTGCCGCTGACATCAACCGGCGTGTCCGGAGAGGCTGTCGCAGGCGTGCGCTTCAAGGCCTGGCAACCGGCCGCCGGATTGCACCCGACGATTCCGGTGCATGCGCCGCTGACCTTCGACGTGATCGATAACTGGAATCACCGCTCGCTGGGCGGTTGCATGTATCACGTTGCCCATCCCGGCGGCCGCAACTACGACACCTTCCCGGTCAACTCGTATGAAGCTCAGGCCCGGCGGCTGGCGCGCTTCCAGGATCACGGCCATACTGGCGGCCCCATCGATTCTCCGATTGCGGAGCCGGTTGGGGAATTTCCCTTGACGCTTGACCTCAGGCGACGCGCGAACTGGTGAATGCATGAATCCCGCCGCAGGGAGCAAGACCAAGCCGGCCTCGTTCGAGGAAGGCTGGGCTGCGTCCTACGCGGATTACAAGCCGCTGCCCGGCATTCCTGATGAATTCATCGGCGCGGACGGCCAGCCGAAGCCGTACTGGCGTACCTTGCTCAGCTATCTCTCCGAGAAGGACATGGACCGCTCGCTTGCGGTGGCGCGGCGGCATATTCGGGATCTTGGCATTTCCTACCGCGTCGGCGATGAGGCCAAGGAGCGGATCTGGCCGGTTTCCAGTCTGCCGCTGCTGATCGAGGAGAGCGATTGGCAGGAGATTTCGACCGGAATCGAGCAGCGGGCGTCGATGTTCGAGGCCATGCTGGCCGATATCTACGGTCCGGCGCGGCTGGTGCGCGATGGCGTGCTGCCGGCTGCCGTGGTTGCCGGCAGCAAGGAGTTCCTGCGGCCGCTGGTGGGCGTCAATCCGCCTGGTGGGCGCTGGCTGCACCTCTATGCCGCCGACATCGGCCGCGGCCCGGACGGCCGCTGGTGGGTTCTCAATGATCGGGCCCAGGCGCCGTCAGGGGCCGGCTATGCGCTGGAAAACCGGCTGGCGATGTCGCGGGCCTACCATTCCACCTATGCCAGCATGAATGTGCAGCGGCTGGCGCCGTTTTTCCGGTCCTTCCGCGCCGGGCTGGCCGCCAAGGCGGACCGCTCGGATCCGCGCATCTGCCTGATGACACCGGGTCCCTACAGCCAGACCTATTCCGAACAGTCCTATCTCGCGCGTTATCTCGGCTTCCTGCTGGTCGAGGGGGACGATCTGGTGGTGCACGACGGCAAAGTGCATGTGCGCACCATCGCCGGATTGAAGCGTGCCGACGTGCTGTGGCGGCGGGTGGATGCGGATTTCATCGATCCGCTGGAGCTGAACGGCGTCTCGCGCCTTGGTGTTCCGCAACTGATTTCGGCCATTCGCGACGGCAGCGTCGTTGTTGCCAACATGCCCGGCGCCGGCTTCATCGAATCGCGAGCGCTGATGAGCTTCATTCCGCGCATCGCCCGCCACCTGACCGGCGAAGACCTGGCGATGCCGAACATCGCAACCTGGTGGTGCGGCCAGCAGCGTGCCCGCGACAAGGTTCTCGACAATCTCGATACGATGTCGATCGCAGGTGCATTCGAAGATCGTGTGCCCGGTTTTTCGGATCGCCAGAACCTCGTGATGCCGGATCTCGACGCTGCGACAGCCAACAAAGTGCGATCGGCGATCAAGGCGCGGGGTCTCGATTTCGTCGGACAGGAACTGGTGCGGCTCTCGACGGCACCGGTGTTCCAGGACGATCGCCTGGTGCCGCGTCCTTTCGTACTGCGGGTGTTTGCCGCCGCCACGCCGGACGGCTGGCAGGTGATGCCTGGCGGGTTTTGCCTGGTGTCCGACAAGGCCGATGCGCGGGCCGTCAGCATGGGCGACGGCGTGCAGTCGGCCGACGTCTGGGTGCTGTCGCAGAGCCCCGTGCCGGTCGAGACGCTGCTGCCGTCGCGGGAGAACGTCAACATCCGCCGCATACTCGGCAATCTGCCAAGTCGTGCGGCCGACAATTTGTTCTGGTTCGGGCGCTATCTGGAGCGGGCCGAAGCCATGCTGCGGATCGTGCGCTGTCTGTGCGCGAAGAGCGTCGATGTCGATCTCGCCGCGGGCGACGCCGCTGATCCGCTGCAGCGATTGGCAGGCTTGCTGGTGGCGTGGGGCGCTGTCCCTGCGGAGGATATGGGCCAGCGCTCGCTTTCGGTGATCGCAACCGCGCTCGGCTCGGTCGCCAACTACGGCTCGGTGCTATCGAACGTGCGCATGGCTTACGGCGCGGCGTCGGTGATCCGGGAGCGGTTGTCGGTCGACAGCTGGAAGCTGCTCGGCAAGCTTGAGGCACAATTGGTTCTGAAGCCAAGCGATCTCGCCACCGAAGCCGAAGCGTTCGAGGTCGCCGACCGTGCGCTGGTAACCCTTGCCGCAATATCGGGGCTGGCGCAGGAGAATATCAACCGCGTCGCCGGCTGGCGCTTCCTCGACATTGGGCGCCGCGTCGAGCGTGCGATCAACACCTGCCGGTTCGTGCGCAATTTCGCCGGCGACAAGGCGAGCGCCGACGATCTCGATATCCTGCTCGACCTGATCGATTCCCAGATCACCTATCGTTCGCGTTATCTCACCGGCGTGGCACTCGCACCGGTGCGCGACATGGCGCTGCTTGATCCCTACAATCCGCGCTCGGTCAGCTTCCAGATCAACCTGTTGCGCGATCATCTGGACACGCTGCCGACGCTGAACGACGACGGCATTCCCGAGGAGCCCAAGCGTTTCATCGACATGTTCGCGGGCGAGATTGCCAGCGCCGCCGCCGACGACATCGAGCCGTCCTCCGTGCTGGCGTTCGAACAAACCCTGATGCGGTTCGCGGATGCGATTGCGTCCCGCTATTTCCTGCAACGGCCTGACGGCCTGAAAACCAAGAGCGCGAGCGGTCTGGCGTGATTTACGATATTCGCCATGTCACGAAATATTCCTACGAGGCGCGGGTCAGTTCCGCGAAACTGGCGCTGCGCCTGACGCCGTGCGACGGCATGGGACAACGCTGCCTGCGCCACACGCTGACGATCCGGCCACAGCCCCGGCAACTGGTGCGCGAGCGGGATTTCTTCGGCAACGACGTGACGATCGCGCTGATCGATACCAGCCTGATTGATCTGGAGGTCGAGGCCACGGTGCGGGTCGAGGTGTCGCGTCCGGTGGCGCTTTTGGCGGGAGCGAGCCCGGATTGGCGCGTGGTTGCCGAGAACGCGATCGAGGACGACACACTGGATGCCTCCTCGCCGGTCCACCACCTGTTTCCCAGTCCGCGCGTGGCGCTGGTGCGCGATGTCGCGGCCTATGCGGCGTTGAGCTTTCCCGCGGGAATGCCGGTTGTCGATGGCGCGCGCGATCTGGCGCGCCGCATCCGCAAGGAATTTGCCTACAAGCCGAATTCGACGGAAGTCTCGACGCCGCTCGATGAGGCTTTCAAGCAGCGCCGCGGCGTCTGTCAGGACTTCGCGCACATCATGATTTCGGGACTGCGCGGGCTCGGCATTCCGGCCGCCTATGTCAGCGGCTACATCCGCACCATTCCTGCGCCCGGGACCAAGCGGCTGGAAGGCGCGGACGCCTCGCACGCCTGGGTCTCCGTTTGGTGCGGGCACGATGTTGGCTGGTTCGGCATCGACCCGACCAATGCCATCGACGTCGGCAACGACCACATCATATTGGCCACGGGTCGGGACTTTTCCGACGTCTCGCCGATCTATGGCGTGTTTCTCGGCTCCGGCGCGCAGGAGCTGGACGTCGGGGTCGACGTCATCCCGGTGGAAAACGCGGCGGCCTGACCCGATCTCCCGATCGTGATCAGGTCAGTGACCGGCCATGTGCCGTCCGATGTCGGTCAGATTGGCTTCGCTGGCGCGGGCCTCGTACACCAACTGGCCATGGAACATCACGACAATCCGGTCCGACAGCTCCAGCAGCTCGTCGAGGTCCTCGCTGACCAGCAGCACCGCGGCGCCGCGGTTGCGCGCCGCCATGATCTCAGCATGAATCTGCGCAACCGCCGCGAAGTCGAGGCCGAAGCAGGGATTGGCTGCCACCAGCACTTCGACATCGCCGCCCAGTTCGCGCGCCAGCACGGCGCGCTGGACGTTGCCGCCGGACAGCGCCGAGATCGGGGTGTCCGGCGTCCGGGTCTTGATTTTGTATTGCGCGATCTTGTTGCTGGCGTTGTCGCGGAACGCGGTGCGATTGAGCCACCAGCCGCCGGTCGCAAACGGGGCGCGGTCGAATTCGCGGAACGCGATATTGTCGGCGACGCTCATGCTGCCGACGCAGGCATTTTTCAATGGTTCCTCGGGCAGCAGTGAGAGCTTGTGATGCCGCATCTGCTCGCGCGTCGCATGGTAGCTGTCGCCGGCGACCCTGATCTCGCCATCTTCCGCTTCGCGCTGGCCGGACAATACCTCGACCAGCTGCCGCTGGCCGTTGCCGGACACGCCGGCGACGCCGACGATTTCACCGGCGCGGATCGCCAGCGAGACGTTGTCCACGGCGATGGCGCCGGCATCATCGAGCGCGTTGAGCTTGTCGATCTCGAGTCGAGCCGCGCCGAATTCACCGGTGCGGGAGGGCTGTACGGTCAATTCCTCGGCGCCGATCATGGTGCGGGCCATCATGTCGGGCGTCAGGTCCGCAACACGGCCCTGACCTGCGAGCTTGCCGCGGCGCAGGATGGTCACGTCGTCGGCGAACGCCATCACCTCGCGAAACTTGTGGGTGATCATCAGGATGGTGAGTTCGCCGCGCTCCACCATCTTGCGCAGCAGTCCCAGCACTTCGTCCGCTTCGGCCGGCGTCAGCACCGATGTGGGTTCGTCGAGGATCAGGAAGCGGCGCTGCAGGTACAGCTGCTTGAGGATCTCGCACTTCTGCCGCTCGCCGGCGGAAATGGCCGAGACCTTTGCGCGCAGCGGCACCTTGAACGGCATGCGTTGCAGGAACGCCTCGAGATCGCGGGTCTCCTTCGCCCAGTCGATCACCGCGGGCAGCGTGTCGCGGGCCAGCACCAGGTTTTCGGCCACCGTCATGGCGGGGACCAGGGTGAAATGCTGGTACACCATGCCTAGTCCCAGCGCATGGGCCGCGCGGGGATTGTCGATGGCCTGCTCGCGGCCGTTGATGACGATGTCGCCTTCGTCGGGTTGGTAGTAGCCCATGATGCATTTCACCAGCGTGCTCTTGCCGGCGCCGTTTTCACCGAGCAGCGCGTGGAATGAGCCGGGCCGCACCTTCAGCGAGATGTTGTCGAGCGCGACGAAGTCGCCGAACCGCTTGGTCATGGCGACCGCCTCGACGCTGACGGTGTCCGGTGGCGTGGCGTGCAATTCGATGGGCATCACGCGATCGCCTTGATCAGGGCCGCGGAGGAGGCGACCGCCCCGAACACGCCGCCCTGCATCTTGATCATCTTGATGGCGTGCTCATGGTTGCTGCGATCGGTTGCCGCACAGCAATCCTCCAGCAGCACGCACTCGAAGCCGCGGTCGTTCGCCTCGCGCATGGTGGTGTGGACGCAGACGTCGGTGGTGATGCCGGTCAGGATGATGTTGTCGATGCCGCGCACCCGCAGCATCAGCTCGAGATCGGTGGCGCAGAACGATCCCTTGCCGGGCTTGTCGATGATCGGTTCGCCGGGCAGGGGAGCAAGGTCCGGGATGATCTCCCAGCCGGGCTCGCCCCGCACCAGAATGCGGCCGCAGGGACCGTCATCGCCGATGCCGGCACCGATCTGGCGGGAGCGCCAGCGCTTGTTGGCCGGCAGGTCGCTGAGGTCGGGGCGATGCCCCTCCCGGGTGTGGATGATGTGATAGCCCTTGGCCCGCATGGCCGTCAGCAGCCGCTTGATCGGCTCGATCGGCGCCCGGGTCAGCGACAGATCATAGCCCATCTTGTCGACATAGCCGCCGACGCCGCAGAAGTCGGTCTGCATATCGATGACGATCAGTGCGGTGTTGGCCGGGCGCAGGTCGCCATTGTACGGCCAGGCATAGGGTTCGGACGCAATGTGGGTTTCGGACATTCGTTCGATTTCCGCGGTTTGCATGAGGCCCGTCATTTGGTGATTGACAGTTCGGCGGGCGCGCCGGTCAGGGTGCGTTTCGGCGAGCAGGTGATGATCATGATCAGCAGCGTCAGGAAGTAGGGGGCTGCGTTGAACAGGTAGTAGCCGGAGGTGACGCCGACCGATTGCAGCGCTGGGCCGAGGGCGGCGGCTCCGCCGAACAGCAGCGAGGCGCCGAGGCAAAGCTTCGGGTCCCAGCGCGCGAAGATCACCAGCGCCACGGCGGTGACGCCCTGGCCGCTGGAGAGGCCTTCATTCCAGCTCCCTGGATAGAACAGCGAGAGGAACGAGCCGCCGATGCCGGCCAGGAAGCCGCCCATCATCGTCGCTCGCATCCGGATGGCATTGACCGAATACCCCATGGCGCGCGCCGCGTCGGCGCTTTCCCCGGCGGTGCGCACCAGCATGCCCCAGCGCGTCGTTCGTAGTGCCCACACCAGGATCGGTGCCAGCGCCAGCCCGATCAAGAACAGCACGTTGATCCGCAGCGCTGCCTTCACCTGCGGGATATCGCTCCAGAAGCCGAATTCGATCGACGGCAGGTGCGCGGCGGTCGGCTCGATCAGCGGTTTACCGAGGAAGAAGGCGAGGCCGGTGCCGAACAGCATCAGTGCGATGCCCACCGCGATATCATTGACCTTGGGCAGCCCGCAGATCGTGGCGTGCAGTGCGCCCAGCAGTGCGCCGGCGAAACCGGCGGCAAGCACCCCGAGCCAGGGCGATCCGGTGAGGTAGGATGTACCATAGGCGCACATTGCGCCCATCACCAGAGTGCCTTCGAGACCGAGATTGATCCGCCCGCTGCGTTCGGTGATGCATTCGCCGAGACTGACGAACAGGAACGGCGTACTGACTCGGATGGCGCCGCCGAGCACGGCCAGCGGCACGGTCCATAAGCCGATCGAAGAGGCGTCCGCCATGATCAGCTCCTGCCTTTGAGAATGTTGCCAAGACGGCCGTACAACGTGTCGCTGGCCAGCACGCAGACGAAGATCAGGCCTTGCAGAACCAGCACCGATGCGTCGGGCAGGCCGAGCCGGCGCTGCAGCAGGCCGCCGCTGGCGCTGATGCCGCCGAGCAGGATGGCCACCGGAATGACTGCGAGCGGATTATGCCGGGCGAGGAACGACACCAGGATTCCGGTGAAGCCGTAGCCGATCGCAAGATTGGCGTTGGTGCGGCCCTGCACCGCGGCGACCTCCACCATGCCGGCGAGGCCGGCGGCAGCGCCGGCCAGGAAGCAGGTGATCAGGATCAGCCGCCCCACGCCAAGGCCGACGATCTTCGCGGCACGGAGGTTGCCGCCGGCCACGCGTGCGGCAAAACCGAACACGGTGTGGAAGATCAGGATATAGGCGAGCACCGCGGCGATGATGCCGAAAACGAGACCCCAGTGGATGTCGGTGCCCGGAATCGAGCCGATCATGTTGACGGCGCCGATCTCGCGCGTTGACGGCTTGTTGAGGCTGGAGGGATCGCGCATCGGTCCCTCGACCAGATGGTTGAGGACGGCGAGCGCGATATAGACCAGCAGCAGGCTCGAAATCGTTTCGTTGACGCCGCGATACTGGCGCAGGGCGCCAGACAGCACGATCCAGAGGCCGCCGCCAACCATGCCCGCGCAAGCCATCGCCACCTGCACCACCAGCGGCGGCGCGGATTGAAGCGCCAGCGCCGCTCCGGTGGCGGTCAGCGCGCCGATCAGCAGAGCGCCTTCGCCGCCGATGATGACCATGCCGAGCTGCGCCGGCAATGCCGTGCACAGCGCGGTGAGGATCAGCGGCGCCGCGCGAGTCAGCGTGTTCTGCCAAGAGAACCAGGTACCGAACGCGCCCTGGTACATGTAGAAATACAGATCGAGCGGGTTCTTGCCGAACATCGCGACAAAGAGGCCGAACAGGCCGAGCGCGGCGATCAGCGCCAGCGCCGGGATGACGATGTATTCCGATGCCTCGCCAAGTCGTTGATAAAGGCGCTGGCGAAAGCCACCGGCGGTGCCGGTGGCCCCGTGGCTGGCAAGGATCGGCTTGTCGACCTCGATGGTCACGACGTTGCCCCGATCACGCCCTCCACCAGATAATTCATCTTCTCAAGTTCGATGTCGGTGGAGCCACGCTCCGTGCCGGCGGCGATCACTGCATTGCCCTTGTTGTCGCTGATCGGTCCCTTGAAGATCGTGTAGGTGCCGGCCGTCAGCTTCTCCTTGATGTCGTCCGCGTGTTTGCGCGCGGCTTCCGACACCAGCGGACCGTATGGCGAGACCTTGACGAGGCCTTCCTTCAGGCCGCCGCGATAGAAGTTCGGAATGGTTTCGCCTGCTGCCAGCATCTTGACAAAGCGGGGATACAGCACCTCCCAGTTCCACTCGGCGCCGGTCAGATAGGCCTGCGGCGCCAGCGTCGACTGGTTGACGTGATAGCCGCACACCATCGCGCCGCGCCGCGCGGCATTCTCGACCATCGTCTTTGGACCGTCGACATGGCAGGTCAGGACATCGACGCCCTGATCGATCAGGCTGTTGGCGGCTTCGGCTTCCTTCACCGGCATCGACCAGTCGCCAGTGAAGATCACCTGCGTGGTCGCCTTCGGATTGGCGAGTTTCGCGCCAAGCGTGAATGCGTTGATGTTGCGCAGCACCTGCGGGATCGGCTTGGCGCCGACGAATCCGAGCTTGCCAGTCTTGCTGGTATAGCCGGCGATGATGCCGCTGATGTACTGTGCCTCGTCGATATAGCCGAAATAGCTGCCTGCGTTCTTCGGGTCCTTCTCGCTCCACAACCCACCGCAATGCTCGAAGCGCAGTTTCGGAAACTTGCTGGCGATCTTGACCATGTGCGGGCTGTAGTAGCCGAACGATGTCGGGAACAGGAGCGTCGCACCGTCGAGGTTGATCATCGACTCCATGGTCTTTTCGACCGCGTCGGTCTCCGGCACCTTCTCCTCTTCGACCACCTTGATGTCGCCGAGTTTCTTCAGCGCTGCGGCGCCCTGGGCGTGGGCCTGGTTGTAGCCATAGTCATCGCGAGAACCGACATAGATGAAACCGATGGTGGTTTCCTTCGCGGCCGCCGGCCGGATCCCGGCCGCGGCACCGAGTGTCAGTGCCGCGCTGCCTTGCAACAGATGCCGTCTTGAAATGGATTGGATTGGCATTGGAAAACTCCCTTGGCGGGCGATCGCCGATCAAATGCTTTGCCCCATCCGTCCGGCGGGGCTCGTTAATGGGTTCGCAAGCTTTGTGCCAATGCGGATGGAATGGGCTTATCAATGTAAATAATTGAAATATATCAAGTTTGTGGAATGTGTGATTTCCGTTCAGAAAGCGGGCAGTGCTCTGCGTGATTAAAAAATAATCAATATATGATCGTTGTATGCAATTCCTCTGAGCAGTCCGGCCCGATCTTGTAATCGGGGCATTTAGCAACGTTCACCGCGTCTGACACGTTGGGGCGCTCACCCGTGCTCGTCCATAGGCGCGGAGGTCGGTTACTGCGCGGTTGTGGTGGGCGTCCTCGTCGCTGCGGGGCCGGCTTGCGGCATAGTATGATATCTGTAATACGAAAATTCGAGTTCAGGTTGCTGCGGGTTCGGTGCGCGCACGGCACAAAGGTTGAGGCGGGAATGATTGATCTTTCGACATTGATGCAGGGACTTGTCCGCGGGGGCGACCAGTATGCGATCACGGTGACCGACGACTGGCTGCAGGGGCGTACGATCTATGGCGGTCTCGCTGCGGCCATCTGTGTCGAGAGCGCGTTGCGAGAGATTCCCGACCTGCCGCCGCTGCGGTCCGCGCAGTTCTCCTTTGTCGGGCCTGCCACAGGACAGTTGACCGCACGGCCCGTCCTGCTGCGTCGAGGCAAATCAACGGCATTCGTTGCGGTTGATCTGAACGGCGAGGGCGGGTTGGCGACGCGCGCCGTGTTGTGCTTCGGCACTGCGCGCCAGTCGTCGGTGAATCACGAGACGATCGCAGCCCCGCAAGTGTCGCGCTGGGATGCGTGTCCCCGTTTCTTTCCCGACAAGCCCTTGATCGCATTCATGCAGCATTTCGATAGCCGGCGCGCCGGCGGCGGCTATCCGCTGGATGGATCGCAGGATCCGACCCTGCTGATGTGGCTGCGCCATCATGGCTCTGCGCCGGATTCCGTCACCGGTCTGATCGCGCTTGCCGACGCCCCGCCGCCGGCGGCGATCGTGATGTTCAAGGCGTTCGCGCCGATCAGCACGATGACCTGGGCCATCGACCTCTTGACCGACAGCCTGGCCACCGAGGATGGCTGGTGGCTGGTGCGTTCGGCCGCGGAAAACATCGTCGACGGCTATTCCAGCCAGACCCTGACGGTGTGGAATACAGGTGGCAAGGCGATCGCCATCGCGCGCCAAAACGTGGCCGTTTTCATCTAGATAACCGGATCTACGACTGGGTGCATAGGTGCCATTCATTGGGCCTTCACGGTTCGTGACTTGATATTTCGCATGCGAAATATATTCTCTCGCCATGACGCCTCCTGACCGCCGGTTGATCTTCTTGCTGAATGTCGCGCAACGCCGGCTGCAACGCTGGATGGAGCAGCAGATGGTGGTGGAAAAGGGCCTGACGTCGGCGCAGTCCGGCGTGCTGTTTTATCTGGGGCGCCACGATGGCGCGTTGATCGGCGAGGTGGCCGAAGCGCTCGATCTGGTGCCGTCGGCAATGACGGGCCTGGCCGATCGGATGGAGCGTGCGGGTCTCGTGCGGCGCAAGCCGGACGGCGACGATGGGCGATCGTCGCGCGTCTATCTGACGCCGACGGGCGCCGATGTGCGCAAGCGGGCCGTGGCGCGCACGCAGGTGCTCAACGGCAAGATGATGGAAGGCTTTTCCGACAAGGAAATCGACATCGTGGCGCGCTGGCTCACCAGCCTGCAAGCCAAATTCCCCAAAGATTCCGATAAGAACCCCAAAGGAACATCCCATGACTGACCATGTGAAGACCGACGTCGAGGCCGGCATTCTCACCGTGACACTGACGCGGGCAGACAAGAAGAACGCGCTCACCAATGCGATGTATGGTGCGATGGCGGATGCGCTGGACCGCGCGGAGAAGGATTCTGCAATTCGCGTCGTGCTGTTCCAGGGCGACGGCGACAGCTTCACCGCCGGCAACGATCTCGCCGACTTTAGTGCGCAATCGAAGGGCACGCATGAAGGCGAGAAGCATGTGTTCCGTTTTCTGAAGAATCTGGCCAAGGCCACGCGTCCGCTGGTTGCGGCCGTGCAGGGCAATGCGGTCGGGGTGGGGACCACCATGCTGCTGCATTGCGACCTGGTCTATGTCGCGGACACCGCGCGCCTGATGACGCCGTTCGTCAATCTGGCGCTGGTGCCGGAAGCCGCGTCCAGCCATCTGTTGCCGGCGCGGATCGGTCACGCACGCGCCTATGCGATGTTCGCACTCGGTGAGCCTGTCGATGGGGCAACGGCGGTCTCGATCGGGCTGGCCAATGCGATGGTTTCTGCGGCCGAATTGCGCGCAAAGGCGAAGGCGGCGGCGGAGGCCCTGACCAAGCGTCCGCTCGGCGCGCTGGCGCATACCAAGGCGCTGATGCGTCCAGTGGAAGCCATCTCCGCGCAGATGGACCGTGAGGGAGCGATCTTCCAGGAGCGGCTGAAGACGGCGGAGGCGCGAGAAGCGTTCTCGGCGTTTGCCGAGCGTCGTCAGCCGGACTTCTCCAAGGTCGCAGGATAGGAGAGCGAAACGTTTTCAAATCAGTCTGCCCTCGGACCTCAATCCGGGGACAGGCCGGTTCGTCCGTTTCGATCATTGAAGCTGGCCGCAGGATCGCCATGGCTGGCGGCAGCGATCAGCCATCGGCGGAATGCGGCGAGTTTCGGCGCACTGGCCGTCGCCTCCGGCGATACAAAATAAAAGCCGGCGTCGGCGGGCATCACCATGTCGAACGGCACGACGAGGCGTCCGCTCTCGATATCGTCCTGAACATAGGATGTCTGGCCCATGGCAACGCCCAGGCCGTCGATCGCGGCCTGGATCGTCATGAAGGACATGTCGAACGTCAGCGCCCGCCGTGCGATCTCGATTGGCAGGCCCGCGGCGGTCAGCCACAGGCGCCAGTCCTCGCTGGTCAGGCTGGTGTAGAGCAGTGTGTGGTGGGCCAGATCTTCCGGCCGTCGCAGTGGACGTTCTCCGTTCAGCAGCGCGGGGCTGCAGACCGGAAACAGTTCCTCGGCCAGCAGCCAGACGGCGTTCAGGCCCGGCCATTGGCCTCGGCCATAACGGATCGCCGCATCGACATTGTCGTTATGAAAATTCACCAGGTCGGTCGAGGTGGTGATGCGCACGTCGATGCCGGGGTGCGCTTCCTGAAAGGAGGCCAGCCGCGGCAGCAACCATTTTGCGGCGAATGAGGCCAGCGTGCTGACGGTCAGGACGCGCTCGCTGTCCTGGCCCCTGCGCAGCAGGCGGTCGGTTGCCTGCCGGAGGTCCTGGAACGCGGCGCGGATGCCGGGAAGGTAGTCTCGCGCGGCCGGCGTCAGCGCCAGCGCCCGGTTCTGGCGGACGAACAGCGCAATCCCGAGTTCCTCCTCGAGGCGCCGAATCTGATGGCTGATCGCGGTCTGGGTGACGTTCAACTCCGCCGCGGCGCTGGTGAAGCTGAGGTGGCGGGCCGCTGCTTCAAACGCGCGCAAGCCATTCAGGGAAGGTAACCGGGTGGTCATGCGCACCTCTCGTATGAGATTTTGTCATGTAATTGCGGACAAAGTGTCGTTTGTCGTCACCGCCTCCGAGGAAGATATTGGTGCTCAATTGATTGCCAAAGGAGGTCATTATGTCTGCCCATTCCGATCAAGCAATGACAAATCATCATGAGTCGGGGCTTCTAGCCCACGTTGGCGAGGTTCTGCACACCTGGCGGCGCCGGTACGTCGAGCGCGGTGAACTGGCGGCCTGGACCGATCGCGACCTGAACGATCTGGGTCTGTCCTGGGATGATGTCGCTCACGAGATCCAGAAGCCGTTCTGGCGCGGCTGACGACTGCGACAACTGACTTTGTCCAACCCGCGGCCCAACGGTCCGCAACCGAACGAGCGTTGCCATGCGCACGATGATGGAAAGTGCACACCTGGACTGGAGCTGGCAGGATCTGCGCCGGTTCTCGGACGTGCTGCGTCTGCGCAACGGCCAGCCGCTCACCGTGCGATTCGTCGAGCCCCAGGATGGCGCTGCGCTGCAGGCCTACTTCAAAGCCTTGTCGCCCGAAGCGCGCTACAATCGCTTCACCGGCGCCAGCAATGGTCTGTCGAATCATGAACTCGATGTGTTGCTGCACATCGGCGACCGCAATCGGTTCGCGGTCATCGCGGAGATGATGGTCGACGGCGCCCGGACTATCGTCGGCGAAGCTCGTTACATGGTCGATGAGGCGGCCGGAAGCCTCGAATTCGGTCTCTCGGTCCAGGAGGGCTACCGCGGGCAGGGCATCGGCTTCGCGCTGCTCTCCAATCTCGAATGCCGCGCGGCAGCGTTCGGCGCGCGTCGCGTCTTCGGCGATACGCTGCGAACCAACGCTGATATGCAGGCACTGGCCCGCAGGTCGGGCTACACCTTCACCAACACGCCGGGCGATTGGCGCGAGGTGCGCGTGGTCAAGACCGTGCCGGTCGCGGCCGAGGACATCCCCTGCGTCCAGTGGCGCAATGTAGCGACTGCACGCTCGCTTCACGTCGGCGTATAATCCATGCGCAAACAACAAACCCGCGGCAAGGGATCTTGCCGCGGGTTTGTGTGTTGTCGGGGCGCTTCAGGTGCCGCCGTTACCGGCTTGCAGCCGACCGCAGTTTTTCCGGATGATAATCGGCATCGGTTTCTTCCGGAACGTTGGGCGGGGCTTCGTGTTTGCGTGGGCTCATCCAGTGCGAGAGCCGGTCGAGATAGAGGTAGATCACCGGCGTCGTGAATAGCGTTAGTGCCTGGCTGACGATCAGGCCGCCGACCATCGCCCAGCCGAGCGGCTGGCGCAGTTCGGACCCGGTTCCGTGTCCCAGCATCAGCGGCACAGCGCCGAGCAGCGCGGCCATCGTCGTCATCATGATCGGGCGGAAGCGCAGCAGCGCCGCCTGGCGGATGCTTTCCTCGCTCGACAGCCCCTGATCGCGTTCGCCCACGATGGCAAAGTCGACCATCATGATGCCGTTCTTCTTCACGATGCCGATCAGCAGGATGATGCCGATCAGCGCGATCAGGCTGAAGTCGTAGCCGCCCGCCATCAGCGTGGCGAGCGCGCCCAACGCCGCCGATGGCAGCGTCGAGAGAATCGTCAGCGGGTGGATGTAGCTCTCATAGAGAATGCCCAGGATCAGATAGACCACGATCAGGGCCGCGAGAATCAGCAGCGGAACGGTGCTCAGCGATTGCTGGAAGGCTTGTGCCGTTCCCTGGAACCGCATGGTGAGGGCGCCGGGAATCTGCAGTTCGCGCTGGGCCTGCTCGATGGCTTCGGTGGCCTGACCGAGCGCCGTGCCCTGCGCCAGGTTGAAGCTCAGCGTCACCGCCGGGAACTGGCCCTGGTGGCCGATCGACAGCGGCTGCACCGGCAGCGTAGTCCAGCGGACGAACGACGACAGCGGCACATTCTGTCCCGTGGTCGGCGACTTCACATAGATGTTGTTCAGCGTCTCGACGTCGCCCTGCTGTTCCGGGAGAACCTCGATGATGACGTGGTAGGTGCTGGTCTGGGTGAAGTATTGCGTGACCTGCCGCTGACCGAACGCGTCGTAGAGCGTGTCGTCGATCACTTGCGGCTGGATGCCCAGGCGAGAGGCCTGGTCACGGTCGATCGTCAGCGTGAGCGTGTTGCCCTGGGTCTGCTGGTCGGATGCGACGTCGCGCAGCCCGGGCACTGTTTTGAGTTTTTCGAGAATCTTCGGCGCCCAGATATTCAGCTCGTTGATGTCGGCATCCTGGAGCGCGAGCTGATATTGTGTGCGGGTCGCACGTCCGCCGATGCGGACGTCCTGTGCAGCCTGCAGGAACAGCCGGGCGCCCTCGACCTTGTCGAGCTTCGGTCGCAAGCGGGCGATGATCTGGTCGGCATTGGCGTCACGTTCGTCGCGCGGCTTGAGCGTAATGAACAGGCGGCCGGTATTGAGCGAATTGCCGCCGGTGCCGCCGATCGACATGGCCACGCCTGCGACCGCTGGATCGGACTGAACGATGGCGCCGAGCTGTTGCTGCTTGCGCATCATGTCCTGGAACGAGATATCCTGTGCGGCCTCGGATTGGCCGGTGATCAGGCCGGTGTCCTGCTGCGGGAAGAAGCCCTTCGGGATGATGACGAACAGTGCGATCGTGGCGGCCAGCGAGGCGAAGAAAATTCCCAGCGTGACCAGCCTGAAGCGCAAGGCGAGGTCGAGCATGCGCTTGTAGCCGTTGAGCATCGCATCGAACACGCGCTCGCTGGCGTTGAACAGACGTCCGTGATGTTCCGAGTCCCGGTGCGGCTTTAGGAAGCGCGAGGCCATCATCGGGGTCAACGTCAGCGAGACGAACGCGGACACCACGATCGTCATCGAAAGGACGACGGAGAATTCCCGGAACAGCCGGCCGATGATGCCTCCCATCAGCAGCAGCGGGATCAGCACCGCGATCAGCGAGAGCGAGATCGAGAAGATCGTGAACCCGATTTCACCGGCGCCCTTGAAGGCGGCCTTCATCGGGCTTTCGCCCTCCTCGATATAGCGGGTGATGTTCTCCAGCATGACGATGGCGTCGTCGACGACGAAGCCCACGGAAATCGTCAATGCCATCAGCGACAGGTTGTCCAGCGTGTAACCGGCCATCCACATCAGCGCACAGGCGCCGAGCAGCGCCAGCGGCACCGTGACACTTGGAATGATGGTCGCCCAGACGCTGCGCAGGAAGGCGAAGATCACCAGAATGACGAGGCCGATGGTGATCGCGAGCGTGAACTGCACGTCGGAGACCGAGGCGCGGATGGTTTGGGTGCGATCGCTGATGATGTCGATCTTGATCGCCGGCGGCAAAGCGAGTTCCAGGCGGGGCAGGGCAGCCTTGATGCGATCCACCGTGTCGATCACGTTGGCGCCCGGTTGCTTGAAAATGACCAGGAAGATGCCGCGCTGGCCGTTGGCCCATGCGGCCTGCTTCAGGTCTTCCGGACCGGCAACGGCGGTTCCGATATCGCGGATTCGCAGCGGCGCACCGTTGCGATAGGCGACAATGACGTCGTTCCAGTCCTTGGCGACGGTCATCTGGTCGTTGGCGTAGATGGTATAGCTGCGCGTGGTGCCGTCCACCGCGCCCTTGGGGCTGTTGACGGTCGTCACCGCCAGCTGGTTGCGCACGTCTTCAAGTGAAAGACCCTTGGTCGCGAGTCGCGCCGGATCGATCTGGATGCGGATCGACGGCTTCTGCTGGCCGCCGATGGTGACGAGGCCGACGCCCGGAAGCTGGCTGATCTGCTGCGAGATCTTGGTTTCGATGTTGTCGTCCAGTTCGGTCAGCGGCATCGACGATGACGTCGCCGACAGCAGCAGAATCGGCGAATCGGCCGGGTTGACCTTGCGATAGGTCGGCGGGCTCGGCAGAATTTTCGGCAACTGGCCGCTGGCGGCGTTGATGGCAGCCTGCACGTCGTTGGCGGCGCCGTCGATGTTGCGGTTGAGGTCGAACTGAATGGTGATCGAAGTCGATCCCAGCGAACTGGTCGAGGTCAATTCCGCGACGCCGGCGATCTGCGCGAACTGCGTTTCCAGTGGTTGCGCGACCGACGACGCCATGGTGTCGGGACTGGCCCCGGGCAGACTGGCGGACACTGAAATCGTCGGAAAGTCGATCTGCGGCAGCGGCGCGACGCCCAATTGCGGGTAGGCGATCAAGCCGACGAACAGCACACCCGCCATCATCAGCGAGGTGGCGATGGGACGCTTGATAAAGGGTCCTGAGAGGCCGCCGCTGCTCATCGCTCAGCACTCCGGCCGACGGTGCCATCGGTGGCGTCGGTCGCCGCGACCGTCGCACCGTTCTGCAACCGGTATTGCCCGGATACGACCACGCGGTCACCGGGCGAGACGCCCTTGGTCACAACGACGCTGTTGGTGTTTTCCGGGCCGATCTCGACCGGCTTGAAGGCGGCCTTCTGGTTCTGGTCGATGAGATAGGCCGACAGGCCCTGCTGGCTGCGCTGAACCGCGGACTGCGGCAGCACCACGACATTGTCCAGCACGCGAATCGGAACGCGGACAACCGTCGCGAGGCCGGGCCACAAAGCGTTGTCGAGATTTTCGAACGTCGCCTTGATCTGGATGGTCGCGGTGGTGCTGTCGACCTGGTTGTTGACCACGGCGAGTTTTCCTTCGGCGAGCTTGCGGCCGCCATCGGCGCTGTAGGCTTCGGCTGTCACCGGACCCTTTTGCATCGCGGCGTTGATGTCGCTGATCTGGTTCTCGGGCAGGGTGAAGACGACGGTGATCGGCTGCACCTGGGTGATGGTGACGATCCCGGTCTGGCTCGAGGCATTGGCGATGTTGCCCTGGTCGATCAGTCGGAAACCGACACGGCCGGTGATCGGCGAGCGGATGTTGGTGTAGTCGAGCTGGGTCTGCGCATTTTCGAGCGCGGCATCGTCGGCGGCGACAAGGGCCGTGTTCTGCGCCACCGCGGCGGTCTGGGTGTCGAGTTGCTGGCGGGACGCGAAGTCCTGCTTGGCGAGTGTCGAGTAGCGCTGCAGATCGAGTTCGGAATTGTGCAGGGTGGCCTGATCCTGGGCCTTCTTGGCGGCCGCCTGATCGACATTGGCCTTGTAGGGGCGGGGATCAATCTGGGCCAGCAGGTCGCCTTGCTTGACGGTCTCCCCCTCCTTGAAGAGAATCTTGATGACCTCGCCGTCCACCCGCGTCCGCGCCGTGACGGAATTGAAGGCCTGCACGGTTCCGAGCCCGCTCAGGACCACCGGGAAGGATTTGGCCTGCGCGGTGGTGACTGTCACCGGCACGGCGGACGCGGCAGCCGATCGCGCTTTCGCAGCATTCGATGCTTGCTCGGAGGTTCCAAAGAAGCGCCCATAGCCAAAGTAGATGCCCCCACAGACAAGAAGCGTGAGCGCGAGAAGAACCAACCGCCGAACCGTCATCGATCGTCTTTCTGATTCCAACATCCGGGAAATTAACCGGCTGGCCCATTAAGCCTGAAGGCGCTGCAATGCGAAATCCCGAAGGTGGTTTCTTGCAAAAATGTAATATTTTAACCCTGATATTTTCGACTTTCTCACAACGGACATGAACGAGAACAGTCGAACGGCAGCGATCACTTAGCCTTTCGTATCACTTCTGCTTGAGAGCCAAACCGGAGGTTGCGGCCCCGCGCGGCGGCACGCTGGCTCGCAGCAAACACTGGAAACAAACCTATGGCGGTCCCGCCCGCCTTGCCGGGGTGTGATCGCTGCGATACGCAGACTGATCACAACATAACGGGCCGGGACATGGGAAACGACAAGGCACGGAAAAACCCCGAGGATCTGCGCAGCCACCGCTGGTACGGCGTCCAGGACATGCGCTCGTTCGGGCATCGCTCCCGCACTGCGCAAATGGGCTATCACCGTTCGGATTACGCCGGCAAACCGGTGATCGCGATCATCAACACCTGGAGCGACATCAACCCCTGCCACAGCCACTTCAAGCAGCGGGTGGAGGAGGTGAAGCGCGGGGTCTGGCAGGCCGGCGGGTTCCCGGTTGAGATGCCGGCGATCAGCCTGTCCGAGCCGTTCCAGAAACCGACCACCATGCTCTATCGCAACCTGCTGGCGATGGAGGCCGAGGAGCTGTTGCGGTCCTATCCCGCGGACGGTGCGGTCCTGATGGGCGGCTGCGACAAGACCACGCCAGCGCTGATCATGGGGGCCATCTCGATGAATTTGCCGGCGATTTTCGTGCCGGCGGGTCCCATGCTGCGGGGCAACTGGAATGGCGTCACGCTCGGCAGCGGGTCCGACACCTGGAAATACTGGGCCGATCTGCGGGCCGGCAAGATCACCCAAAGCGATTGGCAGGGGGTCGAGGACGGCATTGCGCGCTCGGCTGGTCACTGCATGACCATGGGCACGGCGTCGACCATGACCAGTGCGGCCGAGGCCCTCGGCCTGACGCTGCCGGGCGCGGCCTCGATACCGGCGTCCGATTCGCGGCATGGCCAGATGGCGGCGCTGTCCGGACGGCGTATCGTCGACATGGTCTGGGAGGATATCAAGCCGAGCGACATCTTGACGGCAGGCTCGTTCGACAATGCCATCACCACCGTGTTGTCGCTGTCGGGATCGACCAATGCGATCGTGCACCTGATCGCGATGGCGCGGCGCGCCGGCGTGGAGCTCGGCGTCGACCGGTTCGATGAATTGGCGCGGCGGGTGCCGGTGCTGGCCAATTTGCGGCCGTCCGGCAAATACCTGATGGAAGACTTCTTCTACGCCGGCGGCCTGCGGGCGCTGCTGGTGAAGCTCGGCGACCTGATCGCGCCCGGTGAGCGGACCGTCAACGGCCACACGCTCGGCGACAACATCGCGGGTGCCGAAGTGTTCAACGACGACGTCATCCGTGGTCGCGACCGGCCGCTGGTGGAGCGCGACGGCCTTGCAGTGCTGCGCGGCAATCTCGCGCCCGATGGCGCCGTCATCAAGCCGCCTGCGGCTGAAACCCGGCTGCACCGTCACACCGGCCGCGCAGTGGTGTTCGCGTCCTACAACGACATGGCGAAACGGATCGATGATCCCGCGCTCGACATCGACGAGAGCTGCGTGATCGTGCTGCAGAACGCCGGTCCGCACGGCGCGCCGGGAATGCCCGAATGGGGACAGTTGCCGATCCCCAAGAAGCTGCTGGAGAAAGGCGTGCGCGACATGGTGCGCATCTCCGACGCGCGCATGAGCGGCACCAGTTACGGCGCCTGCGTGCTGCACGTCACGCCGGAATCAAGTGTCGGCGGCCCGCTGGCGCTGGTGCGCGACGGCGACATGATCGAGCTGGATGTTGCCGCGCGGAAGCTGAACATGCTGATCTCGGATGCGGAGCTCGCCAGCCGCAAGGCCGCCTGGGTTCCTCCGCCGGCGAAGTTCGAGCGCGGGTACGGCCTGCTTTATCTGAAGCATGTCAGTCAGGCCGACAAGGGCTGCGATTTCGACTTTCTTGAAATCCCCTCCGCAAGCGCGCCCACGCCGGAGCCGGAAATTCACTAGAGTCCCCGTGGCCGGCGGCCGGGGCCGTTGTGTCGGTTTACGATGCTGCGGCCAGTCGTTCTCAAGCGGCCCGCTGCATGCTAGAGCATGAGGCGAGGTGGGGAGTAACCTCCGACTCACGACGCTTGAAGGACATTCGATTTGGCAAAAGCCGGCCGGCCCGCGAAATGGCAGCGTGATCCCGAAGGGATGCGGCTTCGCATTCTCGCGGCCGCCAAGAATGAATTCGCGGCCTATGGTCTGGCCGGCGCGCGTGTCGATCGCATTGCGGCCGAGGCGGGCGCCAACAAGCGGATGCTCTATTACCACGTCGGCAACAAGGAAGATCTCTACCTGGCGGTGCTCGAGGGGGCCTATGAGGCGATCCGCGTCGAGGAGCGGACGCTCAATCTCGAGCATCTCGATCCGCCCGAAGCCATTGAGCGTCTGATCAGTTTCACCTGGAATTATTTCATCCGGAATCCGGAATTCCTGGCGCTGCTCAACACTGAAAATCTCGAACGGGCAGCACATCTGAAGCGCTCCACCAAGGTGAAGTCGATGCACTCACCGTTCGTCGAGATGATCCGCACGGTGGTGACGCGCGGCGTCGCGCGCGGCGATTTCCTGGTCGCGATGGATCCGGTGCAGCTCTACATTTCCATCGCGGCGCTGTGCTTCTTCTATCTGTCGAACAGCGCGACCCTGAGTGTCATCTTCGGACGCAACCTGCTGTCGCAGGAGGCCAAGGACGAGCGGCTTGAGCATGTCGTCGGCCTGGTGCTGGCGGCCCTGACCGGCAAGCCGTCGTCGCGTTCGGCCATACCGGGGCCGGCCAAAGCCGGTTCGCCCAATCCTGGCTCCCCTAAGTCCAGTTCTCCCAAGAAGAAAACCGCCAAGCCCGGCGCGTTGACGACGCCCGTCGCCTGATACTGGCCGACCTGCGTCAGCGCCGCTGTCGTTGCAGCCATGCGAGCTCACATGCGCGGTCAAACCGCCGCATTTGACTTTCGCCGCCTGCCGGGTAGTATTTATCCAACGGGTTAAATTCTCGGCTGACGCTTCAGCCGGCACTGTTGGGAGGACACCATGAGCGATCGGACGGCCCCGTCGGGCCTTGGCGCACTGTTGCGCAGCGCCTGGGTTCGTCCGTTCTTCTTCCTGGCGTTCCTGGTCGTGCTCTGGGATCTCTCGATCCGCCTGTTCCATATTCCCGCGTATCAAATCCCGGCGCCGCTCGATGTCGTGAAGGTGCTGTGGGAGTCGTGGCCGGAATTGCTGGAACAGGCCTGGCCCACGACCTACGCCACGCTGTGCGGCTTCCTGTTGTCGGCGCTGTTCGGCATTCCCATTGCCATGCTGATTGCCGGTTCGAAGACCATCGAGAGCTACGTGTATCCGCTGCTGGTGTTCTCGCAGTCGATTCCGAAAGTCGCGATCGCGCCGCTGTTCGTGGTGTGGTTCGGATTCGGTATCGTGCCGAAGATCATTGCGGCGTTCCTGCTGGGATTTTTCCCCGTCGTTGTGTCGGCGGTGCAGGGCTTCAAGTCGGTCGATCCCGACATGGTCGATCTCGCCCGCGCCATGCAGGGCAGCCGTTTTCATGTGTTTCGCGCGGTCAATCTGCCTCACGCCATGCCGGCGATTTTCTCCGGCCTGAAGGTGTCGGTAACGCTCGCGGTGGTCGGCGCCGTGGTCGGCGAGTTCGTCGGGTCGAACTCGGGCATCGGTTATGTGCTGCAGCGCTCGATCGGAACGTTCGACCTGCCGACCATGTTCGCGGCGCTGGTGATTCTGGCGCTGATGGGGGTCGTGCTGTTCTGGGTCGTCGATCGCATCGAGCGGTTCGTGATTCCCTGGCATGTCAGCCAGCGCGGCGATCTGGTGGTTGCCGCATAACCCATTACGGCCAAGCGGTCCGGAGAACGGCCGCATCAATTCGAGGAGGATGATGACGATGAAATACCTGATTGCAACCGTCACTGCGCTGGTGTGGGCAGTGATCTCCGCCGTCACGCCGGCGGCCGCGGCCGACAAGGTCGTGCTGATGCTGAACTGGTACGTTTATGGCGAGCATGCGCCGTTCTATTACGGCAAGGAGAAGGGCCTTTATGCCGCCGAAGGCATCGATCTCGAAATCCAGGAAGGCCGCGGCTCGGCGGCAACAACCCAGGCGGTGGCCGCCAAGACGGCGAATTTCGGCTATGTCGACATCCCGACCATGATGCGCGCGACCATCAAGGGCGCGCCGGTGATTGCGACAGGGGTGCTGCTGCAGACCAGCCCGATGTCGGCGATGGGATTCGTCGACAAGAACATCCGCAAGCCCGAGGATATCAAGGGCAAGACCGTTGCGATCACGCCGGCGGATTCGATGACGCAGATCTGGCCGTTGTTCCTCAAGCGCACGGGTCTCAAGGAAGCCGATTTCAAGACCGTCGCAGGTGACGGCCAGACCAAGCTTAATGCCGTCATCAACGGTCAGGCCGATCTTCTGCTCGGTTACGTGATGGACCAGTCGATGAAGATCAAGGATGCCACCGGCAAGGACGTCTTCCCGATCAAGTTCGCGGACTACGGCATCAACATGGTGTCATCAGGCATCATCGCCAACACGGATTACGTGAAGCAGAATGCCGATCTGGTGAAGCGCTTCATGTCGGCGACCACCAAGGCCGTCGAGGCCGCGGAAAAGGATCCCAAGGCCGCGGCGCAATCGATCCTCACCGCCAACCCGAAGGGCGGCAAGATCGACACCCTGACCCAGGGCTTCGAACTGACGATCCCGCTCTATCGCACCCCGGAGACCAAGGGCGAGCGTCCCTTCCGTGTCACCGACAAGAACATGACCGAGTCGGTCAGTCTGATGGTCGAGTACGGAGGCCTGGATTCCAAGGCTCTGGAGAATCCGAAGTCCTTCTACACCAACGACTATCTTCCGCCCAAAACACCCTGAACACGGCGCCCAAGCACATCATGGCGATGACATCGAAAGTCCAGTCTCGGCCCTATCTGGTCCAGACCGAAATGCGGGGAACGCCGGGAATCCAGATTTCCGGCGTCTCCAAGACCTACCGCAGCCGCGACGGCGACGTGCCGTCGTTGCGGCCGCTCGACTTCCACATCAATGACGCCGAATTCTTCGTCGTGGTGGGGCCGTCCGGCTGCGGCAAGTCCACGCTGCTGAAGTTGATCTCGGGATTGCTGCCGCCGTCGACCGGCGAGGTGCTGGTCGAGGGCGAGAAGGTCACCCAGCCGCACGGCAATGTCGGCATCGTGTTCCAGAACGCGTTGCTGCTGCCGTGGCGGACCATTCTCGGCAACGTGATGTTGCCGATCGACATGAAGCGGCTGCCGCGGGAAAAATACCTGCAGCGCGCCAAGGATCTGCTCAAGATGGTCGGCCTCGAAGGCTTCGAGAAGAAGCTGCCGTGGCAACTGTCCGGCGGCATGCAGCAGCGCGCCTCGATCTGCCGCGCGCTGGTGCACGATCCCAAGATCATGCTGATGGACGAGCCGTTCGGAGCGCTCGACGCCATGACTCGCGAGCGCATGAACGTCGAGCTGCAGCGCATCCAGCGCGAAACCCGCAAGACGGTGCTGCTGATCACCCACTCGATCCCGGAGGCTGTGTTCCTGGCCGATCGCGTGCTGGTGATGACTGAGCGTCCCGGCGCCATCGCGGCGATCTACGACGTGCCGCTGCCACGGCCGCGCACCCTCGACATCATGGCGGATCCGCAATTCATCGCGTTGACGCAGAAGATCCGCGGCCACTTCAAGACCCAGGGCGAACTGGACTAAGAGGCGAACTGGACTAAGCGCTTCGCCTTGGACTAGGCGCTCGAAGGCGCAACGGACTGCCGACACGCACCTGACTGGGCGCGCGAACGTTGAATCGCGCGCGGCCGAGGTGACCGGTTTAACACGTAAACGCGCGTCCGATCCCCACAGGATTGGCCGCCGCGAAAGGCGACTGCGAACGATGAGTCCACGACTGGCCATACGCGATATCGCGTTGTTCGAACGGCAGGTGCGGTTCACCCACCCGTTCCGGTTCGGCGCAGTGACGGTCGACCGTGCGCCGCAGGCGTTCGTGCGGGTCGAGATCGAGGTCGAGGGCAGGGGCCGCGCGGTCGGCGCCAGTGCCGAGATGATGATGCCGAAATGGTTCGACAAGCGGCCGGATCTTCAGCTCGAGGATACGGTCGACGAGCTGCGTCGTTCGCTGGCCGTCGCCCGCGATCTGTATCTGTCCGCCCGCGAATTCGAGACGCCGTTTGCCGTGCATGCGGCAAGAATTGCAGCACAGTTTGCCGCTTGCGCGAAAGATGACATTCCGCCGCTGGCAGCGGCGTTCGGGCAGGCCGAAATCGATAAGGCCGTTCTCGACGCGGTGCTGCGCGCGCTTGGCATCGGCTTTTTTGAAGGGATGGCGGGCAATGTCGCGGGAATCGATAATCGTTTGACGCCGGACCTCGACGACGCGGACATCGCGGGTTTTCTCGGCAGCCGTAAACCGTCGCGGCGGGTGGCGATCCGGCATACGGTGGGGCTTGACGACGAAATTCATGGACCGCATGGGGTCGGCGCGATCGCGGCCGCAACCAACACGTATTATTTCAAGCTCAAGCTCGGTGGCGCGCCCGATGCGGATGCGGCGCGGCTTGCGAAGATCGGGCGGGAGATTGCCGCGGCGGACGGCGAGCGCTGGGTGACGCTGGATGCCAACGAACAGTATGCCGACATCGCCTCGCTGCGCGACCTCGTCGGACGGCTCGGGCAGGACGTCGCGCTGGCGCCGATCGCGCAGCGCCTGCTTTACATCGAGCAGCCGATGCCCCGCGATGTCACCGCCCAGACATCCGTGCATGGGCTTGATGCCGCCAAGTTGATCATCGACGAGGCGGACGATTCATACGGTTCGTTTCCCGCGGCCAAGGCACTGGGCTATCGCGGCGTCTCCTCGAAATCCTGCAAGGGTTTCTATAAGTCGCTGCTGAATGCGACCCGTGCCACCAAATGGAGCGCCGGCGGGAACACCTATTTCATCACCGGTGAGGATCTGACCTGCCAGGCCGGGCTTGGCGTGCAGCAGGATCTCGCACTCGGTGCCTTCCTCGGGCTGACTCATGCCGAGCGCAATGGCCACCACTATGTGGCGGGCTTTGGCGATGCGCCCGCGCGCGAGGCTGAAGCATTCGCTCAGGCCCACCCCGATCTGTACGTCGACCATGGCCAGGGCATCCGCCTCGCGGTCGATGACGGTGCGTTGTCGACGGTGTCACTGGACAGCGCGGGCTTTGCGTCCGGCGTGCACCCGGACTGGAACTCGCTTTCACCCCTTCCATCAACACAGCAAAAATTGCTTCAGGAGAACTGAGTATGGCGACACAGCGTCTTGGCGTGGTCATGAACGGCGTGACCGGCCGCATGGGCCTCAACCAGCATTTGATCCGTTCTATCGTCGCGATCCGCGATCAGGGCGGCGTCGTGCTCGCCAATGGCGATCGTGTGGTGCCGGATCCGATCCTGGTCGGCCGCAACGCCGACAAGATCGAGCGGCTGGCGAAATCCTGGAATGTGGCGCGCTGGACCACGGACCTCGACAAGGCGCTGGCCGACAAGAACGACACCATCTTCTTCGATGCCGCCACCACGCAGGCGCGCCCGGGGTTGCTGACCAAGGCGATCAACGCCGGCAAGCACATCTATTGCGAGAAGCCGATCGCGACCAATCTGGAAGAAGCCGTGGCGGTGGTGAAGCTCGCCAATTCCAAGGGGATCAAGCACGGCACCGTGCAGGACAAGCTGTTCCTGCCCGGCCTGAAGAAGCTCAAGATGCTGCGCGACTCCGGCTTCTTCGGCCGGATGCTCTCGGTGCGCGGCGAGTTTGGCTACTGGGTGTTCGAAGGCGATTGGCAGCAGGCGCAGCGGCCGTCCTGGAACTATCGCGCCGAAGATGGTGGCGGCATGATCCTCGATATGGTCTGCCACTGGCGTTACGTGCTCGATAACCTGTTCGGGGAGGTGGAGAGCCTGACGTGTCTCGGCACCACCGACATTCCCGAGCGCTGGGACGAAAACGGCAAGAAGTACAAGGCGACCGCGGACGATTCCGCCTACGCGACCTTCAAGCTCAAGGGCGGCGTGATCGCCCACATGAACATGTCCTGGGTCACGCGGGTCTATCGCGACGACCTGGTGACGTTCCAGGTCGACGGCACCCACGGTTCGGCCGTGGCGGGGCTGACCGACTGCGTGATCCAGGCGCGTCAAGGCACCCCGCGTCCGGTCTGGAATCCAGACGAAAAGCGAACCCACGATTTCTATGCCGACTGGCAGAAGGTTCCCGACAACGTCGTGTACGACAACGGCTTCAAGGAGCAGTGGGAGATGTTCATCCGCCACGTCTGCGAGGATGCACCCTACAAGTATACGCTGCTGGAAGGCGCCAAGGGCGTGCAACTCGTCGAATGTGCCTTGCAGAGCTGGCGCGAGCGCCGCTGGATCGACGTGCCGGCCATCAGCGCCTGAGGGAGGTTGTCATGAACAAGCACACGACGTCGGTATCTGGGTTGTCGCTGCAATTGCCGCGCGCCGACGGCTCGCTGGAAACCTATCGTCCGGCCGTGCCCAAGGCCTTTCCGGCCAAACTGCAGGGCAAGCTCAATCGCGTGGTGTATTCGGCCGCCCATGTGGTGTCCGATCCACGCGCCGACGTTGATCCCTGGCTGACCGCCGCGATCGACTGGGACAGGACCATCGCTTTCCGTGAACATGTCTGGGATCTCGGCCTGGGCGTCGCGGAAGCCATGGACACCGCACAACGCGGCATGGGACTGGACTGGCCGACATCGCTGGAACTGATCCAGCGCTCGGTCAAGGCGGCCAAGGCGCGCGGCGGCGCGCTGGTGGCCTCCGGCGCCGGCACCGATCACCTCGCGCCGGAAGACGCCAAAACGATCGATGACGTGATCCGCGCCTATGAAGAGCAGGTCGAGGCCGTCGAAAAGGCCGGCGGCCAGATTATCCTGATGGCGTCGCGTGCGCTCGCGAAAATTGGTCGCAACGCCGACGATTACGCCAAGGTCTACAATCGCATCCTGTCGCAGGTGCGCGAGCCCGTGATCATTCACTGGCTCGGCGACATGTTCGATCCGGCGTTGAAGGATTATTGGGGCACCGGCAATCTCGATGCCGCGATGGATACGGCGGTCGGCATCATCAATGCCAATGCCGCCAAGGTCGACGGCGTCAAGGTGTCGCTGCTCGACAAGCAGCGCGAGATCGACATGCGTCGCCGCCTCGACACGCGCGTGAAGATGTATACCGGCGATGACTTCAACTATGCCGAACTGATCGCCGGCGACGAGCAGGGCTTCTCCCACGCGCTGCTCGGCATCTTCGACGCGATCGCGCCGGCGGCGTCCTATGCCGTCTCGCGGCTGTCGGCCGGCGACGTCAAGGAATTCCATGACGTGCTGGGGCCGACCGTGCCGCTGTCGCGCCACATCTTCAAGGCGCCGACCCGGTTCTACAAGACCGGCGTGGTGTTCATGGCCTATCTCAACGGCCACCAGGACCACTTCACCATGATCGGCGGGCAGGAGAGCACCCGCTCCACCGTGCATCTTGCCGAGATCTTCCGGCTTGCCGACAAGGCTGGCCTGTTTGCCGATCCGGTGCGCGCCACCGCGCGCATGAAGGCGGTGCTGGCAACGCGGGGCATTGAAGGCTGATATGCAGGGTTCTTTGCGGGATTTTTCCAGGGATCATCGCTGGCTGTCGCTCAACACGGCGACAGTCCGCAAGCAGGGCGACTTTGTTCAAATCGTCGATGCCTGCGCGCGAATGGGCATCCGCGCTGTATCGCCGTGGCGTGACCAGGTCGCGACCGTGGGGCTCGAGCGCGCGGTCAAGGCCGTGCGCGACGCCGGCCTCGAGCTCTCAGGCTACTGCCGTGGCGGCATGTTCCCCTCGGATGCGGCACATCGTCAGGAGATGCGCGACGACAACCGCCGCGCGGTGGACGAAGCCAAGGCGCTGAATGCGCCCTGCGTCGTGCTGGTGGTCGGCGGTCTGCCGCAATATTCGCGGCCGGGCAGTGCGCCATCGAAGGACCTTGGCGCCGCACATCGTCAGGTTGAAGACGGCATCGCGGAGATGCTGGAGTATGCCAGATCGGTCAACATGCCGCTCGCGATCGAGCCGCTGCATCCGGCTTATGCGGCGGACCGTGCCTGCGTCAACACCACCAAGCACGCGCTCGATATCTGCGACCGGCTCGATCCGGCCTCGTCCGGCATGCTCGGCGTCGCGCTCGATGTCTATCACATCTGGTGGGATCCGGAGATCCACGCCCAGATCAAGCGCACGGGGAAAAAAAGACTGCTGGCGTTCCATGTCTGCGACTGGATGGTGCCCACGAAAGACATCCTCAACGATCGCGGCATGATGGGCGACGGCGCCATCGATATTCCCTCGCTGCGCAGGGCAGTGGAGGCCGAGGGCTTCGACGGCTATTCGGAGATCGAAATCTTCTCCCACGACTGGTGGGCGAAACCGATGGACGAGGTGCTGCGCACCTGCATCGAGCGGCATCGCACGGTGGTGTAAGCCTTCCGCCTAGAATTCGCTGATGACATGTTTGATGAAACGACGTGCGCCCGGACTGAGGTAGCCCTCTTTCCGGGTCACCAGTTTGACGGGATTGGCTGCTTTGAAGCCTTGAACCGAGATCACGGCGATTGATCCCCGTGCGCGTTCTTCCCTGATTGCGCTTTCCGACAGCAACGCAATGCCATATCCGGCCTCGATGAGCCGCTTATGGGCGGTGAGGCTGTCGACAGGAGTGAATGCGACATCGAAGATCTGATGTGTCATGAAGTGAGCCGCGATGATTGCCTCCGCGTCGTCTGCCGCGCGCGGTCGGCGTGGGAACGCCAGCCAGTTCTCGTGCCTCAGGGCGGCGATCGAACGGACCTTGCGTCCTGCCAGCGGATGGTCGCGGCCGCAGGCGATCACCATGGCTTCCGGCTTGAGGTCGCGGCTGTCGATGTCGGCCGACGGATCGTTGAGATAGCGCAGGCCGATCACGGCTTCGCCGCGCCGGACCAGCGCGCTCACCTCCGCGCTGGAGGCCGTCTGCAGTTTGACGTGCACGCCCGGCGTTTCGCGCTGGAAACGCGTCAGGACTTTGGTCAGCTTGACGTCGGCCAGCGTGCCGACAACTGCAACCGACACGAATCCGGTCTCGGCCCTCTGAAAGGATTTGATCGCTTCATCGGCGTCCCTGAGCGTGGCGACCAGACGTTCGGCGAACGGCAGCAGGATGCGGCCGGCCTCGCTGAGAGCGAGGCTTCCTCCGACACGATCGAACAGCGGAACGTTCAACTGCTGTTCCAGCAGCGCGATGCGCCGGCTGATTGCGGGCTGCGAACGGCGCAGCTGTACGGCGGCCTTTGAAATCCCGCCGGCGTGATGAATGGCGAGAAACGTCGCAAGCGCTTCGGAGTCCATCGCGCCTCTCCATGCAAATAACTGATATGATCAGATTATACTATGCATTGGACGGATTTTCACGCTCAGCCTACAAGGCGAACAAGGCCGGTTGAAACCTGGCGCGAACAGGAGGGGATCGAAATGCAAGCCGGTCGTGCACGCGATTTTTTCGAACTGCACGCGAGTGATAGGCCCGGGTTCATCATGCCCAATGCGTGGGACGCGGGGAGCGCAATCGTCCTTGAATCCGTTGGCTTCAAAGCCATCGCGACCACCAGCGCCGGCATTGCGTTTTCGCTTGGCCGACAAGATTACCATGTTGCTGACAGGCGTTTCGCTGTGTCGCGAGACGAGATGTTCAAGTGCATGCAGGCCATTGCCAGCGCGGTCGAGCTGCCGGTCAACGGCGATCTCGAGGCCGGCTACGGGGACCGGCCGGAGGATGTCGCGCAGACCATCGAGGATGCGATCGCGGCTGGCTTGGCCGGCGGCAACATCGAGGACAAGCGGCCGCTCGCCAATGAACTCTACGACGAGACCCTGGCCGTCGAGCGGATGATCGCAGCGCGGGAGCGCATCTCGGCCTTGAAGTCGTCCTTCGTCCTGACGGGCCGAACCGATGCTTTCGCGGTGCTCAAGGAAGGAGCTGCCGCAGTTGCCATCAAACGCTCAAACCTCCTTCTCGAGGCCGGCGCCGATTGCGCGTACACGCCGGGCCCGGGCGATCTGGCGACACATGCCATGCTGGTGAAGGAAATCGCAGGCCCGCTGAACGTTGTCATGGGGCTGGGAAACATTGCCGGCAACGCCCATGCCCTTATCGATGCGGGCGTCAAGCGGGTCAGCCTCGGCGGCTCGATCGCGCGCTCGGCTCTGGGATTCCTGCGCGACAGCGCCTGCGAGATCCGCGATCGCGGCACCATGAGCTTTCTCGACAGATCGATCGGCCATGGTGAGCTTAATGCGCTGTTCGCCCGGGATGGTGTCTGAGTGTGTGGCCCGGATGAGCGTAGCGACATCCGGGACCGACGTTAACCGCTTGTCCCGGATATCGCGCTTGCGCGCTCATCCGGACTACACGTCTTAATTCATGGCCAGCGCTGTCTCCACCGCTGTGGCCAGTGCAAACAGGCGCTGGTCGTCGCCGCCACGGCTCGCGAGCATCAGTCCGACCGGCGCGTCTCCCGGTGTATGGATCGGCAAGGAGATCGCGCAGCCATCGGTGGCATTGATCAGGCTGGTGTTGCGCAGCGACAGGATGTTGGCGCGGCTGTAGGCTTCGTCACCGGCGAGATCGGAGATGCGCGGCGGCACGATGGCGACCGTCGGCATCAGCAGTGCATCGAACGGGGCGAGCTCGGCATCGGCCGCCTCCACCAGCGCTCTGCGCGCGGCCAGCAGCTCCAGATAGTCGACCGCCGTGCAATCCGCCCCCTTGACGATACGATTGACCACCCGCGGATCGTACAGCGCACGCTTGGCCTCGATCAGCGACTTGTGCCACGCGTAGCTTTCCATCGCCGCGAAGCCGCCCTTGGTGTTCATCGGCGGGATTCGGCGGAACGACTCGAATGGTACGTCGGTGATGCGCGCGCCGGCGCGCGACAGGCGTGTGACGGCGGCCTCGAATGCCTTGGCGACGGCCTCGTCGAGATCGTCGAGCGCGAATGTCTGCGGCACGGCGAAGCGCAGGCCGGAGACCTCGAGCGCCGTCAGATCCGTCTCGGGCTGGCCGCTCAGGATCGCATGAACGCTGGCACAGCAGCGCACCGATGGCGCCAACGGGCCGGCGGCATCGAGCGAGGGCGCCAGGGGAACGATGCCGTCCTGGGGGATCAGCCGCGCGGTCGGCTTGTAGCCGACGATACCGGCGAACGCCGCCGGAATCCGACAGGAACCGCCAGTGTCGGTTCCGAGCGCCGCGTGCGCCATGCCGTCGGAAACCGAGATCGCGGCCCCCGAGGACGATCCGCCGGGCACGCGCGGCCTGGCGCGTTGCCAGGGATTGGCAGGGGTCCCGTAATGTGGATTGATGCCGAGCCCGGAATAGGCGAACTCGGTCATATTGGTCCGGCCCATGATGACAAAGCCGGCCTGCCGCACCCGGGCGATCACGGTGGCGTCGCGCGCCGCAGGTGCTGCGTCGGCCAGGGCTCTGGAGCCGGCGCGAGTGACTTCCCCCTGCACGTCGAACAGGTCCTTGATCGAGATCGGAATGCCGGCAAACCGCGATGGCGCCGCATTGACGGCCCGCAGCCGATCCACCGCGTCGGCGGTCTGCCGGATAGCATCCGCGTCGACCTGCAGGAACGTGCGCCGCCCTTCGCCGTCCTTGTCCTGGATGCGTTCGAGACAGGCTTCCGCCAGGGTGCGGCTCGTCACCTTGCCGTCGGCCAGGGCGCGGGAGAGTTCATTGAGAGTAGGAAGGGGATCAGACAAGGCGGCACGCTCCATTTTCGTTGACGCGATGCTATCGATTGCGGGCTGGGATTCCAACGCATGCCGCCACATGACGGCGCGTCCGCTAATGCATGATGCAGCTCTCGCCGGACCAGACATGCCCATGCGCATGTTGATGTCGCCGGGTGTCGGTGGTTTATTCGGGACAGGACCGGCAGGCGGCCACACGGCTGCCTTTGCCTCAGAACACGTTCCGTGGGAGGACATTATGACTGCATCGATCGTCGGCTGGGCGCACACGCCATTCGGCAAACTGGAGACCGAGACGATCGAGAGCCTGATCGTGCGCGTCGCCACCGACGCGATGGTGGATGCGGGCGTCGCGCCGGGCGATGTCGATGAAATCGTGCTGGGACATTTCAACGCAGGCTTTTCGCCGCAGGATTTCACCGCGGCGCTGGTGCTGCAGGCCGATCCGGCGCTGCGCTTCAAACCGGCGCTGCGGGTCGAAAACGCCTGCGCCACCGGCTCGGCGGCCGTGCACCAGGCCATCAAGACCATCCAGGCCGGTGCTGCGAAGATCGTGTTGGTTGTCGGTGTGGAACAGATGACGAAGACGCCGGGACCGGAGATCGGCCGCAACCTGCTGCGCGCCTCGTATCTGCCGGAGGACGGCGACACCCCGGCCGGCTTTGCCGGGGTGTTCGGCAAGATCGCCGAGCAGTATTTCCAGCGCTATGGCGACCAGTCCGATGCGCTGGCGATGATCGCCGCGAAGAACCACAAGAACGGCGTCGCCAATCCCTATGCGCAGATGCGCAAGGATCTCGGCTTCGATTATTGCCGCTCGGAAGGCGAAAAGAATCCGTTCGTTGCCGGTCCGCTGAAGCGCACCGACTGCTCGCTGGTGTCGGACGGCGCTGCCGCGCTGGTGCTGACCGACACGGAGACCGCGAAGTCGATGCGCAAGGCGGTGTCGATCCGCGCCACGGCGCATGCGCAGGATTTCCTGCCGCTGTCGAAACGCAACATCATCGATTTCGAAGGCTGCTCGGTGGCCTGGGGACGGGCGCTGCAGTCGGCCGGCGTTACGCTGTCCGATCTCTCCTTCGTTGAAACCCATGACTGCTTCACCATCGCCGAACTGATCGAATACGAAGCGATGGGCCTGACACCGAAAGGCCAGGGCGCTCGCGCCATCAAGGAGGGCTGGACCCAGATCGGCGGCAAGCTGCCGGTCAACGCCTCGGGTGGCCTCAAGGCCAAGGGGCATCCGATCGGCGCGACCGGCGTGTCGATGCATGTGATGAGCGCGATGCAGCTTGCCGGCGAAGCGCCGCAGGGCATGCAGCTCGTCAATCCGAAGCTGGCCGGCATCTTCAATATGGGTGGTGCGGCCGTTGCGAACTACGTCTCGATTCTTGAGCCGACACGCTAACCCATGAACATCGCGGAATGGCTGGCGGCGAGTGCGCGGCTCAATCCCGCCGCGCCGGCGCTGCTGAGCGGCATCGAGATTAAGGCCGATTACGCCACCTTCGCGCGTCGTGCGGCTGCGATCGCGGCCAATCTCGCTGTTCGTGGCATCCGGCCCGGCGACCGGGTTGCGGTGTTCATGCACAACTGCACCGAATACCTGGAATGCCTCTACGGCATCTGGTGGGCGGGGGCGGCAGCTATTCCAATCAACGCCAAGCTGCACGCTCGCGAAGCGGCCTGGATCTGCGACAACGCGGAAGCCAAGCTGGCATTCGTCGATGGCGAGACCTGCGCTGCGCTGGATGAGGCGCGAGCGGATCTGCCCGCCGGGCTGGAACTGATCGATGCGGCGAGCGGCGCGTTTGCAACGCTGCGCGAGGCGGGTAGCGTTGCGCCGCCGGTCCAGCGCGAGGTGAATGACCTCGCATGGCTGTTCTACACATCGGGCACGACGGGCCGGCCGAAAGGTGTGATGCTCAGCAACGGCAATCTCGTCGCCATGTCATTGTGCTATCTCGCCGATGTCGACGGCGTGCAGCCAACGGATGCCGCACTCTATGCGGCGCCGATCTCCCATGGCGCCGGTCTCTACAATTTCATCCATGTGCGAATGGCCTGCCGGCATGTGGTGGCGCCGTCCGGTGGCTTCGATGCGAACGAGGTTCTGACGCTGGCGCGCCAGATTGGATCGGTGTCGATGTTCGCCGCGCCCACCATGGTGCAGCGGCTGGTGGCGGCCGCGCGAACCCGCGGTGAAAACGGCGAGGGGCTGAAGACCATCGTCTATGGCGGCGGACCGATGTATCTCGAAGACATCAAGGCGGCGATGGCGGTGATGGGACCGCGTTTCGTGCAGATCTACGGGCAGGGCGAATCACCGATGACCATCACGGCGCTGTCGCGAGGGCGGCACGGCGATGTCGATCATCCCCGCTATCTCGAACGGCTGGCCTCGGTGGGAACCGCGCATAGCGCGGTGTCTGTGCGCATTACGGGGGCCGGCGGGAAAGCGCTGCCGGCCGGCGAGGTCGGAGAGATCGAGGCCAAGGGCCCGCCTGTGATGCTGGGCTACTGGAATAATCCCAAGGCCACCGCGGAGACGCTGGTCGATGGCTGGCTGCGCACCGGCGACGTCGGCCGGCTCGATGCCGACGGATTCCTCACGCTGTCGGATCGTTCGAAGGACGTCATCATCTCCGGCGGCACCAACATCTATCCGCGCGAGGTCGAGGAAGTGCTGCTGGCGCATCCATCGGTCAAGGAGGTCTCGGTCATCGGCGTGCCGGACCCGGAATGGGGCGAAAACATAGTAGCTTATCTGGTGATCGCGCCGGGCGCCACGTTCGACGCCGCGGCGCTCGATGCGCATTGCCTCGCCCACATCGCCCGGTTCAAGCGGCCGAAGCGTTATGTCGAGCTCACCGAGCTGCCGAAAAATAATTACGGCAAGGTGCTGAAGACGGAGCTGCGCGAACTGGCGGCGAAATCCAGTTAGCAAGTCGACCTTCCGCGCATCCACAGAGCGACATGGAGCGCGGCCGTCGCCTCAAGTCTTTGCCAACTGCTCGCCCATCAGCCGGTGCAGCAGGTTGATGGCCTTGAGCGGGCGGACCATTACCTTGAAATGGGTGATCAGGCTTCCGTCGTCACTGAAGGTGATGATGTCGACGCCGTTGATCCGGATCCCCTCGATCTCGTTCTCGAACTCCAACACCGCGCCATGGGTGCTGCGCCATTCGCCGACATATGTGAAGCCCGGGCCGCCCAGCACCTTGTCCGCGCCCACCAGATACTTGAACGTGATCTCGCGTCCGCGCTGTGGCGTGTGCACGACAGGGCTTTCGAACACGGCGTCGGGATGCAGCAGGTCCCACAGCGCGCGGTGATCGTGCGACTTGATATAGGCGTACCAGAGCTCGAGGGCCTTCATTGATATCTCCGTGGATGATGAGGGGGCAATGATCGCGCGGCGCTAGGTTTCGATGAGCGCGATGGTCTGCCCCTCCGTCACCATATCGTCGACGTTCACCAGCACCGACGTGACCTTGCCGGACACCGTCGCGGCGACCGGAATTTCCATTTTCATCGCTTCGACCAGTGCGATGTCGTCGCCATTGCTCACATTCTCGCCTGCCGTCAGCAGCAGTTCGCAAACCCGGCCAGCCACTTCAGTCGTGATCTTGATGTCAGCCATTTAAATGCCCCCGATCAATCATTCCGTTGGCGCAGACGCCCATGCGGCGCCTCGCGCTGGTGTTGTGGCCTGAGATTGCCTGAGGTAGCCTATTCCACAAGTAGAAATTTTATTCCGCAGAGCGGAACATCGCATGGGGAGAAGCATGCCGGGTCCAACCACAGTCAGGTGCGCCAATTCCGTCGCGATCAGCGGAGGATCAGTCTGATGGGGCGGCGATCCGAACGCCTGGGCCGGCTGAGTGGGTCCGCCAGTGATGGCGCGGGGGATAACGATGTCATCCAGGTGGTGTCGCGCGCCTTCGACGTGATGCGTTGTTTTGAAGGCCACGAGGCGCGGCTGGGCAATCTGGAGATCGCCAACCGTTGCCGGCTGCCGCGTTCGACGGTGTCGCGGCTGACCCACACGCTGACCCGGATGGGCCAACTGGTTTATCTGCCGCAGGATCAGAAATACCGGCTCGGCCCCGGCGCCGTTGCCATGAGTACGTCGATGATGCGCGGCCTGCGGTTTCGTTCGCTGGTCCGCCTCTTGATGCAGGACGTGGCCGAACAGATTCCCGGCACCATCGGATTTGTCGCTCCCGATCGGTTCCACATGGTCTATCTGGAATACGCGCGGGCGCACGACGCCGTCGGCCTGCAATCGACCACCGGCAGCCGCATTGCGATTGCCCGCACCGCGGCCGGCCATGGCTACACCGCGGCGCTGCATCCCGACGCCTGTGCCGCGCTGCTGGCGGAGATGGAGCGCGAAATTCCCGACGATGCGCGGCTGCTGCGGCCACGGATCGAGGCCAATCGGCAGTCGCTCAAGGACCACGGCTATGTGATTTCGAACGGGCTGTGGAATCCGCATGTCACCGGCATTTCGGTTCCGATGTGGTCGCCGCAGTACCGCGATTTTCTCGTCATCACCATCGGGCTGCTGGCGGCGATGTACGATGAAGAGCGGTTGCGCACCGAAGTCGCACCGCAATTGCAGAAGCTGTCGGCTGCCGTGCTCAACATGTCCGACAGCATCGAGGACAATCCCTTCGTCGAGACGGCGGCGCCCCAACAATCAAGAAAACAGCCGCTGATCGCACCCGGCGGCAGGGAGAAACGGAATGAACTGGAAGCCGGAGCTGGACGAACTGGCGCGCCGCCAAGCCTTCGCGCAGCAGATGGGCGGCCCCGACAAGGTCAGGCGGCAACATGACTCCGGCCGGCTGACGGTCCGCGAGCGGATCGACAAGCTGGTCGATGCCGAGAGCTTCCATGAGGTCGGCGCCATCGCCGGCAGCGCCGAATACGACGACAAGGGCGACCTGAAGACGCTGACGCCGGCGAACTGCGTATTCGGCCGCGGCCGCATCGAGGGGCGGCCGGTGGTGGTGGTCGGCGACGACTTCACCGTCCGCGGCGGTTCGGCGGATGCCTCGCTGCCGCAAAAGCCGTTGATGGCGGAGACCATGGCGGCCGAGTTCCGGCTGCCCATCATTCGTGTGATCGAAGGGTCCGGCGGCGGCGGTTCGGTGAAGACCATCGAAACCACCGGCGCTGCCAATCTGCCCGGCGGTGTCGGCGGCACCCGCGGTTTCTATTTCACCATGGCCAATATGGCCGTCGTTCCCGTCGTTGGGCTTGGGCTCGGTTCCGTGGCGGGGCTCGGCGCCGCGCGGCTGGCCGCGAGCCACTATTCGGTGATGACCAAGAGCTCGGCGATGTTTGTCGCAGGGCCACCGGTGGTGGCGCGGCTCGGCCAGACCCTGGAGAAGCAGGAACTCGGCGGCTGGGAGATCCAGACCCGCAGCGGCGCGGTCGATCATGCCGTCGACACCGAGGAGGAGGCGTTTGCCTGTGCGCGGCGCTTTCTGTCGTACCTGCCGTCGTCGGTCTATGGCCTGCCGCCGACCATCGCCAACGACGACGATCCGGAGCGTGCGGACGAAAGCCTGATGAAGGCCGTGCCGCGCAACCGCCGGCAGGTCTACAAGATGCGCGGGATCGTCGAGAGCGTGGTCGACAAGGGCTCGTTCTTCGAAATGGGCCAGAATTTCGGTCGTTCGATCATCACGGGTTTTGCGCGGTTCGACGGGCGCGCCGTCGCGCTGCTCGCCAGCGATCCCTATCATTATGGTGGCGCCTGGACCGCGGAGGCGTGCCAGAAGATCGTGCGCTTTGTCGATCTCGCTGAAACCTTCCATCTGCCGGTGGTGTATCTGCAGGATTGTCCGGGATTCCTGATCGGCCTCGAGGCCGAGAAGGCGGCCACCATCCGGCATGGCGTGCGCGCCATGGCCGCGATGAACCAGACTAAAATTCCGTGGTGCACCGTCATCATCCGCAATGCATTTGGTGTGGCCGGCGCGGCCAACCAGCCCGCCGGCCGGCTGTCGCTGCGTTATGCATGGCCGTCGGGCTATTGGGGATCGCTGCCGCTGGAAGGCGGAATCGAAGCGGCGTATCGCGCCGATATTGATGAGGCCGCGGACCCGAAGGCGAAGCTTGCGGAAATCGAAGATCGACTCAACAAGTTGCGTTCACCTTTTCGCACAGCCGAAAAATTCTGGGTGGAAGAGATCATCGATCCCCGTAAAACCAGGTCGCTGTTGTGTGATTTCGCGCGCCTGGCCGAGCCGGTTCGCACGCCAGGACCGGTGTCGATGGCGATTCGCCCGTAGTCGACTTGCAGGTGCGCCGCGATTTGGTGCGGAGCACAAAATCGCGCATTGGCGCAACGCATACCAGCTTCGCAGCCGAAGGTTGTGAGCCTGCGGCAATATGTCTTTACCTGCCGCAGTGGTCTGGTTATCCAGTCCTCATGACTTGTCATGATCTTCGCGGGGCTGGATCATCATGAAAACACGCGCGCAAAACGGGTGGCTTTGGCTGCTTCTGCTTCCCTACATCGGCTTGCTCTGGGTGCCGTTCTACAACACCCATGATCCGGTGGTTCTCGGGTTCCCGTTCTTCTACTGGTATCAGCTCGCCTGGGTGCCCATCACCTCCCTGTTGATCTGGCTCGCCTACAGGGGTGTGAAGCATGAAGACTGAGATCGATGCCGTCGCACTCGGCGTTTTCATTTTCTTCTTCATCCTCGTCACCATCATGGGTTTCGTCGCCGCACGTTGGCGCAAACCGGAGACGCTGGCGCGTATCGATGAATGGGGCCTCGGTGGCCGCAACTTCGGCACCTGGATCACCTGGTTCCTGATCGGCGGCGATTTCTACACGGCGTACACCGTGATCGCGGTTCCCGCGCTGGTCTATGCGGTGGGGGCCTACGGCTTCTTCGCGCTGCCTTACACCATCATCGTCTATCCGTTCGTGTTCGCGGTGATGCCGAAGCTCTGGCAGGTCGCCAAGGACCACGGCTACATCACGGCAGGTGACGTGGTGCGCGGCCAGTACGGCTCGAAGGCGCTGGAGCTCGCGGTCGCCGTCACCGGTGTCATCGCCACCATGCCCTACATCGCGCTGCAGCTGATCGGCATGGCGACCGTGATCAAGGCGCTGGGGCTGAGCGGCGAGTTGCCGCTGATCATCGCCTTCCTTGTGCTCGCGTTCTACACCTATTCGTCGGGCCTGCGCGCGCCGGCGCTGATCGCCTTCGTCAAGGACATCATGATCTATATCGCGGTGATCGCCGCGGTGGCGCTGATCCCCTCGAAGCTCGGCGGCTATGCCGCAGTGTTCAATGCGGCAGATGCCGCGTTCAAAGCCAAGGGGGCGGGCAGCATCCTGCTCGGCGGCAACCAGTACGTCGCCTACGCCACGCTGGCGCTGGGGTCGGCGCTTGCCGCCTTCATGTACCCGCACACCTTGACCGGCATCTTCGCCAGCAACGGCGCCAACACCATTCGCAAGAATGCGATCCTGCTGCCGGCCTATACCCTGCTGCTCGGCCTGCTGGCGCTGCTCGGCTACATGGGCCACGCGGCCCATCTGCAGCTTGCGAGCAACAATGACGTGGTGCCGGCGCTGTTCCAGACGCTGTTTCCGAGCTGGTTTGCTGGTTTTGCGTTTGCGGCCATCGCCATCGGCGCCCTGGTGCCGGCGGCGGTGATGAGCATCGGTGCGGCCAACCTGTTCACCCGCAACTTCTGGCGTGCCTACGTCAATCCGGATGTGACGGAAGCGGGCGAAGCCCAGGTGGCGAAGGTCACCTCGCTGGTGGTCAAGGTCGGTGCATTGCTGGCGATCATCGTGCTGCCGATCCAGTTCGCGCTCGACCTGCAGCTGCTCGGGGGCATGTGGATCATCCAGACGTTGCCGGCTTTGGTGTTCGGCCTGTTCATCGGCTGGTTCCGCGCGCCCGCGCTGCTCGTCGGCTGGGCGGTCGGCTTCCTCGGCGGCACCTATTTCGCCTATTCCGACGGGCTGAAGCCGCTGCACACGCTGCATCTCGGCGACACCACCATCACGCTGTACACAGGCCTGCTCGCGCTGGCCATGAACATCGTCGTGGCTGTCATCGTCAATCTGGTGGTGCCGGGCAAGGCTCCGGTCGCGGTGGCGCGCTAAGCGCGCCACCTGATCGTTGGTAACTTCTGGGGCCGTGGGTGGGGGCGTGTCCTTGCGCATAGCCTCACCGCGGACATGTGCAGTCCGAATTTCTGTGAGTTAGCCGGATACGCCGTCCTCAATAACTTCAGCGCCGTCACGACCGGTGCCGCCCTGGTCGCTTTGCCGACCGTGAAGAACATGCTTGTCGTTCCCGCATAAACATTCCTGGTGAAGCATCGCGGCAGCGTCGACCTCACCCCCGTCGCGCTTCCTGACAGTCCAGTGCCTGGTGAAGTCTGCACTCCTCATCGTCACGGTACAGTCGCGACTGGGCCGCCGCTTTTCCTCCGAACTCGGGCTCGGCTCATGCCCAGTCGCCGGAGCTGTCAGCGGATTTGGGACAGCCGGATGGCTGGCTGTTGCGCTACACGGTCGTTCGGGTGTTAATTGCTGGATTTACAAGTAGGAGCTGAATTTACGTTTAAGGGGCGATTATGTTTGCACATTCAGCTGTGAATTTGCGCCGCGTCTGCAAGGTCGTCGTGATCGCGGCCTTTACTCTCCTTGTTGCAGGAAACGCTTCTGCGCTCGATCGGCAAGATCTGAATTTTTGCCAGGATAGCGAGGATCTCACTCGCATGATCGCAGCCTGCACCCGTTTGATGGAAGATACTGGACTGCCTGCGGGCCTACGGTCGATGGCATCGCTCAAGCGTGGTTTTGGAAACTTTGCACTCGATAACATCGATGCGGCGCAAGCTGATTTTTCCGAGGCGATAAGGCTCAATCCCAAAAACAACTACGCTCATCATGAACTTGGGCTCGTTTTTTTCAAAAAGGGAGATCTCACCCGCGCGACTGCCTCGCTCACAGAGGCCATAAACCTCGATCCCACTAGCGCCGGAAGCCGCTTCAGTCGCGGGCAGGTTTATCTATCTGAGGACAGGTTGGACGAAGCGATCCGGGATTTCACCGATGCCATCAAGCTTGGAGCGGACAAGAATACTGCATACACTAAAGATCAAGCCGTAGATCGTCCTAAGGCAGATCGCATCAGTTCCGATTATTATACTGCCCGGGCAGACGCGTATTATCTGAAAGGCAACTTCAAGGATGCGGCCTTGGACTATAACGAGGCAGCCGTATCTTTCGATTCAAACGGCTACAATCTGATATGGCGATGGGTTGCCGGCACTCAAAGCGGAGCTGCAGATGCTGACATCGCGCTCACGGCTGCGCTCGACAAGGGCCAACTCAAGGATTGGCCGAAATCCGTCGGCGAGTTGCTTGTTGGTCGGATGACGCCTGCTGCAGCCCTGGCCGCCGCCAGCAATGGAGATCAAATCTGCGAGGCTCACTACTACATTGGATTAGCTCTGCTGAAGGTCAAAGACCCGGCCGCAGCCCGAACAGAACTCGTCTCTGCGCGCGACGGATGTCCAAAATCATTTCGAGAGTATCGAAGCGCCGTTGCTGATTTGAAACGACTGCAATCGCATTAATGGAACGCGCCGCCAGGCTAAATTATCGGGCGTCGGCGATCACCATCGCCGCGCCTTTTTCCGCGATCATCGCGGTCGGCGTGTTGGTGTTGCCCGAGGTAATCGTCGGCATCACCGAGGCATCGATCACCCGCAGGCCGGCGAGTCCGTGAACGCGCAGGCGTTCGTCGACCACAGCCATCGGATCGTCGGCGCGGCCCATCTTCGCGGTGCCGACCGGATGGAAGATGGTGGTGCCGATGTTCCCTGCGGCTTTCGCCAGCGACGCATCGTCGTCGCCGACGGTGGCGCCGGGCAGATACTCGTCGGGATGATAGGGCGCGAGTGCGGCCTGCTTCATCAGCCGGCGTGTCACGCGGATCGCATCCGCCGCGACCTGGCGGTCGTCCGGCGTGTCGAGGTAATTCGGCGCGATCACCGGCGCCGTGTCGGGTCTGGCATCGCGCAGCCGGATGCTGCCGCGCGAACTCGGCCGCAGGTTGCACGCAGCCACCGTGATGGCGGGGAAGCGATGCAGCGGATCACCAAATTTATCCAGCGACAGCGGCTGCACGTGGAACTGGATGTTGGCGCGTTCCTGATGCGGATCGGAGCGGGTGAAGATGCCGAGCTGCGACGGCGCCATGGTCAGCGGCCCGCGCCGGCGCAGCAGATAATCGATGCCCATCCAGCCACGGCGCGGCAGTGAATAATAGGTTTCGTTCAGGGTGCGGATGCCGTTGACCTTGTAGATCGCGCGCTGCTGCAGGTGATCCTGCAGGTTGCGGCCGACGCCTTCGCGCGCCAGCACGGTGTCAATGCCGAGTGGTGCGAGCCAGTCCTGCGGTCCGATGCCGGAGCGCTGTAGCACCTGGGTCGATCCGATCGAGCCTGAGCAAAGGATGACTTCGCCCTTTGCGCGGGCCTCGACGGTTTCGCCGCCCTGGATGAAACGCACGCCCACGGCCCGGCCGTTTTCCACGATCAGGCGATCGGCCAGCACATTGGTTTCGAGCCGCAGATTGGCGCGTCCCAGGGCCGGCTTGAGAAAGCCACGCGCCGACGACCAGCGCCGGCCACGCTTCTGGTTGACGTGAAAATAGCCGATGCCTTCATTGTTGCCGGTGTTGAAATCGGAGGTGCGCGGAATGCCCATCTGCGCCGCGGCATCGCCCACGGCGTCCAGCACCTTCCACGACAACCGCGGTGCTTCGATGCGCCAACCGCCACCGACGCCGTGGTGCTCGCTGGTGCCGAGGAAATGATCTTCCAGTTTCTTGAAGGCGGGCAGCACATCGTCCCAGCCCCAGCCGGTCAACCCCAGTTGCCGCCAGTGGTCGTAATCGGCGGCTTGGCCGCGCATCGAGATCATGGCGTTGATTGCCGACGAGCCGCCGATCACCTTGCCGCGGGGATAGGCCAACGCTCGGCCGTTGAGGCCGGGCTCGGGTTCGGTCTTGAACATCCAGTCGGAGCGGGGATTGCCGATGGCGAAGAGATAGCCGACCGGGATGTGAAACCAGATCCAGTTGTCCTTGCCGCCGGCCTCAAGGATCAGCACCCGTTTGCCGGGATCGGCGGAGAGGCGGTTGGCGACGATGCAGCCGGCGGTTCCGGCGCCGACCACGATGTAGTCGAAATCCCCCTCAAGGCGTCTGGTCATTCCCGGTCCCGTCGCATGCTTTTCTCTTACCCGCCTTAGAGTATTTTCTGGCGCAGGGGAATGTGCGCAAAACCGCAGTCCATTGTGCGCAATGTTGTATTGCCCGTGACAGTTGTTCGGTCAAACCGCCCGTTTTTGCCGCAGCGCGGATATTGGGTCTGCAGTCGGCCCATGTTAGGCTCGGGGATCGAAGTTTCGCCGCCGCCCGGCGGCGCTGTTTTTGGTAGGTTGTTATGCCCATCGTCAATCGTATCGCCGAATTCCAGCCCGACATCATGGCCTGGCGCCGGGATCTGCATGCCCATCCCGAACTGTTGTATGATGTGCATCGGACCGCCGGATTTGTCGCCGACCGGCTCAGGGAGTTCGGTTGCGATGAGGTCGTGACCGGGCTCGGGCAGACCGGTGTGGTCGGCGTGATCAAGGGCCGCAAGCCGGCTGCGGGCAGCAGCCCGAAGGCGATCGGCCTGCGCGCCGATATGGACGCGCTGCCGATCCAGGAAGACACCAATCTGCCGTACCAGTCGAAAACGCCGGGCAAGATGCATGCCTGCGGCCACGACGGCCACACCGCGATGCTGCTGGGTGCGGCGCGTTATCTCTCCGAGACCCGCAATTTCGCCGGTGACGCCGTCGTCATCTTCCAACCTGCGGAAGAGGGCGGCGCCGGCGCGGCGGCGATGATCAAGGATGGCCTGATGGATCGTTTCGCCATCGATCAGGTCTACGGCATGCACAACATTCCCGGCATTCCGCTGGGCAGCTTCGCGATTCGTCCGGGACCGCTGATGGCGTCCATGGACAAGCTGGTGATCAAGGTCGAGGGCAAGGGCGCGCATGCGGCGATGCCGCACAAGGGCATCGATCCGCTGCTCGCCGGCGCGCAGCTGGTGGTCGCCCTGCAGTCCATCGTCTCGCGCAGCATCGACCCGCTGGAATCGGCCGTGCTGTCGATCTGCAGCTTCCACGCCGGCCACACCAGCAATGTGATTCCGCAGTCCGCCGAGATGCTGGGCACGGTTCGCACCCTGAAACCGAAGATGAGGGATCTCGTCGAGCAGCGCATGAAGGAGGTGACCGCGGGCGTGGCGCAGGCCACCGGCGCGCGCATCGACCTTGCGTACAACCGCGGCTATCCCGTCGTGGTCAATCATCCCGAGCAGACCGACATCGCCTTGAAGACCGCGACCGACATTGCCGGCGCTACGAACGTCAACGCCAACATCACGCCGATCATGGGCGCCGAAGACTTCGCCTACATGCTGGAAGCGCGCCCCGGCGCCTTCATCTTCATGGGCAACGGCGACAGCGCGGGCCTGCATCACCCGGCCTATAATTTCAACGACGACGCCATCGTCCACGGCACGTCGTACTGGGTGAAGCTGGTGGAGGGAACGCTGGCGGCTTAAGCGCCGGCGGAGGCTCCTGTCGTGCATCAGGCGGCGTGTGCGTGGCGGAGGAAATCCGCCACCATCCTCAGATCGTCGACGAACTGGGCGTACTCCTTGGCGCGCGCGTCTTCATCGGGAAGCCGCAGCAGATAGGAGGGGTGCACGGTGACGAGCACCTTGGCGTTGTCGTCGAGATCGATCAGCCGGCCGCGGCTCTTGTTGATCGGCGTGGCCTTGCCGAACACGCTTTGCGCCGCGGTTGCGCCCATCGCGACGATGAGGGCGGGCTTGATGGCGGCGCGCTCGCGTTCGTACCACGGACGGCACGCTTTGATCTCCGCCGTATTCGGCCTTTGATGCAGGCGGATCTTGCCGCGGGGCACGAACTTGAAGTGCTTCACCGCATTGGTGACGTAGACCTTGCTGCGATCGATGCCGGCTTCCTTCAGCGCGCGGTCGAGCATCTGGCCGGCCGGTCCGACGAATGGCTTGCCGGCGAGATCTTCCTTGTCGCCGGGCTGCTCGCCGACCATCATGATCGGCGCATGCCGTGGACCCTCGCCGAACACGGTTTGCGTCGCATCCTTCCATAGAGGGCAGGCGCGGCACTCTATCGCCTCGTCGCGGAGCCGCGTGAGCGAATCTGCATGGGATTTTGCGGGGGCCATTGCTGGTTCTCTTCGCTGTTGTGACGGCCGCGGATCTGTCGCCGCGCTTTCGACCATGGTCTGCGCTGCTTGGCCGGCCTGCTTGATCAGGGGGTTAATCAGCGACGCTTCGGGAAGGTTCCGCCAGTATTTCACCGGCATCTCGGCCTTCATGGCATTCACCTTGAGCCGGGCGGGATTGAAGATGCTGGCGTAATAGCTGCGCCACAGATCCTCCAAGCGATCCTCCGATGGGGCCTCCGATTGGCTGACGCCTTCGGTGAAGATAGTCTTCGATCCGTCCCAATGGGCACAGCGATCGGGCGTCAGGATCGACCAGGCCATGTCGGCGAAGCGGTGCTCGAAGAACGGCGCCACAGCTTCGACAATGTAATGCGGAGGTTCGAACCAGGCCACGAAGCGTGAATTGCGGTCGCGACCGACTTCCCGGAACCTGACGAAGGCATGCATCTTGTGCTCGGCGTGATGCACGTCGCGGGCAAGGCTGCCGATGCGGGCGACATCGGGATCGGTCGCGAGCGACATCAATTCGGGATGAGACCGCAAACGCCATAGCAGCCTGTACAGCAGGCCGAAGCGTTGCGGATCGCGGTTCAGGGCCGCGGCGCGGGCGAGCTCGATAAAGGCCGCCGGAACATGAAACGCCGGCTGTCCCGCGATATCCGGCAACGGGGATGGTGCGAACAGCTCCGGCGCGTCTTCGCCGACACGCCAGGTGATGGCTGCCGGCTCGATCTGGTTGATCGCCAGCGCGCGTGCCGCGGTCCGCCATCCGTCGAAATCGGTTTCACGTGTGAGCATGACATGGTGCATCGAAGCCACCTAAAAACTGAAGCCGAGTTGTGCGGGGCGCGGGCGAAGCATTTGAAGCAGGCGATTGCTGTCGAGTTGTGCCGGGGCCGGCCGATGATCGGCCAGCACGATAAACGGCAGCGCTTTCTTGCGCGGCACATGCAGCTGCACCAGATCCGCCGCGCGCAGATGCGTCACGCGGCGCGCGGCGAGGATGCTGTTCACGGTTCGCGTGCCGAATCCGGGAACGCGCAGCAGCTGTTCACGGCTGGCGCTGTTCACGTCGACGGGAAAACGATCGCGGTGGCGCAGCGCCCAGGCGAGCTTGGGATCGATGTCGAGCGGCAGCATCCCGTCTTCGAGCGGTTCGGTGAGCTCACCGATGTCGAAACCGTAGAACCGCATCAGCCAGTCGGCCTGATACAGCCGATGCTCGCGCACCAGCGGTGGCGCTTGCGGCGGCAGCGCACGGCTCGCATCGGGGATCGGGCTGAACGCCGAGTAATAGACCCGTTTCAGATTGTAGGAGCCGTAGAGATTGGCGCTGGTCTCCAGGATGGTCCGGTCGTTCGAGGCATCCGCGCCGATGATCATCTGCGTGCTTTGCCCGGCGGGCGCGAAGCGGGGCGGCGGCGCACGACGGTGTCCCGATGACTGGTCCATTGTTTCGTCGAGTTTGAGACGTAGGCGGCCCATGGTGCGGCGGATGGCGCGCACGTTCTTCTCGGGCGCAAGCCGGGCCAAGCTGGTTTCGGTCGGCACTTCGATGTTGATGCTGAGGCGGTCGGCATATTTGCCGGCCGCGGCGATCAGATCGTCGCTGGCGTCGGGAATGGTCTTGAGATGGATGTAGCCGCGGAAGTGGTGGTCTCCACGCAGGCTCTGCGCCACCCGCACCACCTGTTCCATGGTGTAGTCAGGACTGCGGATGATGCCGGACGAGAGAAACAGGCCCTCGATGTAATTGCGTCGGTAGAAGTCGAGCGTCAGCCGGACCGCTTCGCTGACGGTGAAACGCGCCCGCGGCACATTGCTGGAGGCGCGGTTGATGCAATACAGGCAATCGTAGTTGCAGGCGTTGGTCAGCAGGATCTTGAGCAGCGAGATACATCGGCCATCGGGCGCATAGGAGTGGCAGATGCCCATGCCCGGATCGGTCGATCCCAGTCCCTTGCCGTCGCGGGAGTCCCGCTGCTCGGTGCCGCTGGAGGCGCAGGAGGCATCGTACTTCGCCGCATCCGCGAGGATTTCCAGCTTGGCCTGTACATCCATCGTTTAATCCATTGGTTTAATTGCAGAAAATTGAAAGTCGGCACGCCTCCATTGACTCCTGAAAGGCGGTCCGCTTTACTAGAACATATCATGAACAAATGCCGCGGTCATTCGTTCAATCCGCAACGATGATGTGGCCGGGATTTCTGAGGAGCGACGCATGATCGGCGCACGCATGAGTACGCTTGCGCATTTGCGGAGTGCGATCGGACGCCTGGAGGCAGGCACCGCGCGCCAAGACACGCATGGCGACGTGAACCGTATCGCGCTCGGCCATGGCGGCGCGGACGCGATGCTGCAGGGTGGGCTTGGGCGCGGAGCGCTGCATGAGGTGTTCGCGCCGGAGGGCCGTCATGCGGCGGCGGCGACCGGCTTCATTGCGGGCCTCGCCTGGCGCAGCGCACGGCGGCGCCCGGTGATGTGGGTGCGGCAGGATTTTGTCGCGCTGGAAACCGGCGCGGTGTCGATGAATGGCCTCGCCCAGCTTGGGCTCGATCCGCGGTTGATCGTGACGGTCGCTGCCGCCGACATCGACATGGCCTTGCGGGTGACCGCGGATGCGCTCGCCTGCGATGCGCTCGGCGCCGTGGTGCTGGATGTCTGGGGTGGAGCACGGCAGTTCGATCTCGTTGCCAGCCGCAAGCTGACGCTGGCGGCGCAAACATCCGGCGTCACCTGCGTGGTGTTGCGCAGCGCGGCAATGCCCGCTGTGAGCACCGCCGAAACCCGCTGGGTCATTCGTGCCGCTCCCTCTCCACCGGGCTCGGTGTGGAGCGTTTGGGGCGATCCGGTGTTCGACGCCGAACTCGTTCGTAACCGTCATGGCCAGACCGGCCAGTGGATCATGGAATGGAAATGTGATGAGTGCCTTTTCCGTGAACCGGCGGCGCATTCTCAGCCTGCGGCTGCCGCGCCTGCCGACCGATCGTATCAAGCGCCAGTTGCGACGCTCAGGCGCCGCGCCGGCTGATACGAAGGTTGCTGCTGAAGCTGCTTCTGAGCCTTGGGTGGTCGTTGGCAAGCAGCACAATGCGCTGCAGATCACCGCGCTGAACGACGCCGCGGTCAGTCTGGGGCTTGAAGTCGGACTGCCGCTCGCCAGCGCCCGCGCCATCTGTCCGGACGTGCGGGTGTTCGATGCCGATGATGCGGCCGACGGTCAGGCGCTGAACGCCATCGCCGACTGGTGCGACCGCTTTACGCCCCTGGTGGCGCTCGATCCGCCCCATGGGCTGTTCCTCGATGTCACCGGCTGCGCGCATCTGTTCGGAGGCGAAGCGGCGATGATGCGCAGCCTCTGCGAAGCGCTCGATCGTCAGGGCTTTGTGGTCAACGCCGCGATCGCTGCCAACGCCGTGTGTGCGCGTACCGTGGCACTCGCGGCCAAGGCCTGCGTGGTGCCGGAAGGCAACGAAGCGATGGCCGTTCGAGGCCTGCCGGTATTTGCTCTCGGCGCCGACGATGCGGTGACACGTGGGCTGCGCCGGGCTGGTCTCAAGACCATCGGCGAAGTCGCCGCACGCGCGCCGCATGAAATCGCGGCACGGTTCGGCGCGGCCTTCGTGGCTATGCTGCAGCAGGCGCTGGGGCAGGGTGATGCGCCGATCTCGCCGCGCAAACCGCTGCCGGACTACATGGTGGAGAAACGCTTTCCGGAACCGATCGCTTCCGATCTCGCCATCACTGCCAGCCTTGACCGGCTGACGCAGATGCTGATGACGGCGATGGAACGCCATGGCAAGGGCGCGCGTCGGCTCGAAGCCAGCTTCTTTCGCACCGATGGCGCCGTACGTCTGATCGCGGTCGAAGCCGGCCGGCCGGTGACACAGACCCGGATGGTGGAGCGGCTGTTCCGGGAAAAGCTCGATGCTCTGGCCGACCCGCTTGACCCCGGCTTCGGCTTTGATCTGATCCGACTGTCGGCAAGCCATGTCGAGACCGTGATCCAGGAGCAGCGCGATCTCGATGCGCACGCCCACGATAGCGATGAAGTATCGGCGCTGATCGACCGGATCGCGGCGCGCATCGGCGGCCGGCGCATTCTGGTGCACCGTCCGCAGGACACCCATATCCCCGAACGCGCGGAGATCGCCGTGCCTGCGCAGCATCACTTCTCGGCACTCTCGCAGGCGGTGTGGCCGCAGCGCGTGCCGGCGGAGCCGCCGCTGCGGCCGCTGCGGCTGTTCGAAGCCCCCGAGGTGATCGAGGTGCTGGCCGAAGTGCCTGACGGTCCGCCGGCGCGGTTCAAGTGGCGGCGGGCCACCCATGCGGTGGTGCGCGTGGAAGGTCCCGAACGCATCGCAATGGAATGGTGGCGGCATGGGGGGCGAATGCTGACGCGCGACTATTTCCGCGTCGAGGACAGTGCTGGTTTGCGCTTCTGGCTTTATCGTGACGGCCTGTTCGACGGCGAAACCATCGACGATGAGGGCAGGCTCGTGCCGCCCAGATGGTTCATGCACGGATTGTTCGCATGAGCGGTCCCGATTATGCCGAGATCGGCATCACCACCAATTTTTCCTTTCTGCGTGGTGGCTCACAGCCGCAGGACTATGTGCACCAGGCGAGTGAATTGGGTGTGCCCGTCATTGGTCTTGCCGACCACAACACGCTGGCCGGGGTGGTGCGCGCCTACAGTGAACTCGACAACAAGGATGTCAAACATCCGCCGAAACTTTTGATCGGTTCACGCCTCATCTTCATGGACGGCACGCCGGACATCCTGGTGTATCCGCGCGACCGCGCCGCCTATGGCCGGCTCTGCCGGCTCCTCAGTGTCGGCAAGCTCAGGGCCGAGAAGGGAGAGTGCCACCTCACGCGCGCGGATCTCATGGAGTTCGCCGCGGGACAACTGCTTGTCCTGGCGCTTCCGCACCATTTCGATGCGGATGGTGCGCGCGAGGTGCTGGCGACACTGCGCGGCAGCGATGCCGATGGCGTCTGGCTTGCGGCCAGCCTGACATACCGCGGCGACGACAGGCGGCGGCTGGCACGGCTGTGGGATCTGGCGCAAAGCGCCGGAGTGCCGCTGCTGGCGACCAATGAGGTGCTCTATCACCATCCGTCCCGGCGGCCGCTGCAGGACGTGCTGACCTGCGTGCGTGAAAAAACCACCATCGAGGCCGCCGGCCGCCGGCTTGCGGCCAATGCGGAGCGTCATCTGAAACCAGCCGCCGAAATGATGCGGCTGTTTCGTGATGCGCCCGACGCCATCACGGAGACCATGCGGTTTGCCGATCGCATTACGTTTTCACTCGAGGAGCTGAAATACCATTATCCCGACGAACCGATCCCGGCAGGCAAGACCGCGCAGCAACATCTGCAGGATCTGGTGCGGGAGGGGGTGGCGATACGCTATCCTGGCGGTGCGGATGCGACGCTTCAGGCCACGCTCCGAAAGGAGCTCGATCTCATCCGCAAGCTCGAGTACGCGCATTACTTCCTGACGGTACACGACATCGTTCGCTGGGCGCGGTCGCAGCACATCCTGTGCCAGGGCCGGGGATCGGCGGCCAACTCCGCGGTCTGTTATGTGCTTGGCGTGACGTCGGTCGATCCGACCGAAGTCGAACTGTTGTTCGAACGTTTCCTGTCCCAGGAGCGCAGCGAGCCGCCGGATATCGATGTCGACTTCGAGCATTCGCGGCGCGAAGAGGTGATGCAGTATGTCTACCGGCGCTATGGTCGCCATCGCGCGGCCATTGTCGCCACGGTGATTCACTATCGTCCCCGCAGCGCCATCCGTGATGTCGGCAAGGCGCTCGGTTTGACCGAAGACGTCACCGCAGCGCTGGCCGACACGGTGTGGGGCAGTTGGGGTGATGGGCTCAGTGACATGCAGATCAAGCAGGCGGGGCTCGATCCCGGCAATCCGATGATCCGCCGTGCCGTCGAACTCGCGTCCGAGCTGATCACCTTTCCGCGGCATCTGTCCCAGCATGTCGGCGGTTATGTGCTGACCCAGGACCGGCTCGACACCTATGTGCCGATCGGAAATGCCGCCATGGACGATCGCACCTTCATCGAGTGGGACAAGGATGACATCGACGCATTAAAGATGATGAAGGTCGATGTGCTGGCGCTGGGCATGCTGACCTGCATCCGAAAATGTTTTGACCTGATCGCGGATCACAAGGGCGAACGCTACGAACTCGCTGACATCAAGTCGAAAGATGACGATGAAGTCTACGCAATGTTGTCGCGCGGCGAATCGCTCGGAGTGTTCCAGGTCGAGAGCCGCGCCCAGATGAACATGCTGCCGCGCCTGCGACCGCGCACATTCTATGATCTTGTCATCGAAGTCGCGATCGTTCGTCCTGGTCCGATTCAGGGCAACATGGTGCATCCGTATCTGAAGCGGCGAAACGGTATCGAGAAGGTCGTCTATCCATCGCCCGGGCCTGACCATGGGCCGCCCGATGAGCTCAAGAAAGTTCTCGGGAGAACCCTGGGCGTGCCGCTGTTCCAGGAACAGGCGATGCGCATTGCCATCGATGCCGCGAAGTTCACGTCCGATGAGGCCAACCAATTGCGCCGTGCCATGGCGACGTTCCGCCATATGGGGACGATCCACACCTTCGAGCAGAAGATGATCGGCAATCTCACCGCACGCGGTTATCCGAAAGAATTCGCAGAAAATTGCTTCAACCAGATCAAGGGTTTTGGCGAATATGGTTTCCCGGAAAGCCATGCGGCGAGCTTCGCGCAACTGGTTTATGTTTCCTCATGGCTGAAGCATTGGCATCCGGATGCCTTCGCCTGCGGCCTGCTGAACTCGCAGCCGATGGGGTTTTACGCGCCTGCCCAAATTGTCGGCGATGCGCGCAAGAATGGCGTTGAGGTCCGCGACATCGACGTCACGTTCAGCGAGGGCCAGAACACGCTGGAAAAGGGGCACGGAAAATACTGTGCGCTGCGTCTCGGCTTTCGGCAGATCGACGGTTTTCATGTCTACGATCCTGACGAAAAGGACAGGCCCGATAGGCCTGAAGCTGCTGTCAGGCGACGCGAAGATGCCTGGGATCTGCGGATCGTCGAAGCCCGCAAACGACGGCTCTTCACTACGCTTGAGGATTTCGCCCGCGATACGGCGCTGCCGAAGCGGGCGCTGATCCTGCTGGCGGACGCGGACGCCTTCCGCTCACTCGGGCTCGACCGTCGCGCCGCGCTCTGGGCGGTGCGGCGGCTGCCGGACGACGTGCCTTTGCCGTTATTCTCCGCGGCCATCGCGCGCGAGCAACCTGATGAACATACGCGGCCGCTGCCGGCGATGCCGCTGTCGGAGCATGTGGTTGCGGATTATCAGACCATCCGTCTGTCGTTGAAGGGCCATCCGATGCAGTTCCTGCGCGCGCAGTTCACGCGGGAGCGGGTGCTGTCTTGCAGGAATGCGACGGCTCTGCGCAACGGCAGCTTCACCCGGTGCGCCGGCGTCATCCTGGTGCGGCAGCGGCCGGGGAGCGCCAAGGGCGTGGTGTTCCTGACCATCGAGGACGAGACCGGCATCGCCAATATCGTGGTGTGGTCCAAGACCATGGAGCGGTTCCGGAAGGAGGTGATGGGGGCACGACTGGTGCTGATCGAGGGCAGGATTCAGAGTTCCGAGGGCGTGGTGCATCTGGTGGCGGAGCGCCTGACCGACCGCTCGCAGGATCTGGTGGCGCTGGCCAACGATGCGCTGGTCCGCAAGCCGATGGTGCCGGCCGGGGCCACGATCATCGATCCTCTGGCCTCCGAGCGAGAGGCCGCCGGCCTGCCGCCGCAGAAACATCGCCATCCGCGCAATGTCCGCATCCTGCCCGCGTCACGCGACTTCCACTGATGCTCAAACGTGGGTTGTGTTTCGTGCAGCGTGGCGGCTTGATTGAGGTCGTCAATCTGCCGGATCCGACACATGAAAACCAATCGCGAGATTCTTGCCGACCTCTGGGCCCTGGCTAACGGCGATGCTTCGACTCTCGACAGCGTCACACTCTCGGGACACGAACCCGTGCTGCCGTCGTCGTTTCGGGTCGATACGGCTGCTCAGGTGACGATCGCCGCCGCTGGCCTCGCCGCGGCTTCGATCTGGCAGGCGCGCAGCGGGCGGAAGCAGGCGGTTTCCGTCGACATGCAGCATGCGGCGGTCGAATGCCGCAGCGAACGCTATCTGCGTGTCGATGACAAGCCGCCGCCACCGGCCTGGGATGCGATCGCCGGCGTCTACACCACCGGCGACGGACGTTTCGTTCGCTTGCACACCAATTTTCCGCATCATCGCGACGCCGTCTGCAAGGTGCTTGCCTGCAAACCGGAGCGCGATGATGTGCAGCAAGCCCTGATGCAGTGGGAGGGCGAGGCGTTCGAGACTGCGGCCTATGCCGGCGGCTGCGTGGTGTCGCTGATGCGGTCCCACGACGAATGGTCGGTCACGGGGCAGGCACAGGCGCTGGCAACGCTGCCGGTCCTGACCATCGAGAAAATCGGCGAGGCGCCCGCACGGCCCTGGCCCGGAGGCGATCGCCCATTGTCGGGATTGCGTGTGCTGGATCTGTCCCGCGTGATCGCCGGTCCCGTGGCAGGCCGTACGTTCGCAGCGCATGGCGCCGACGTCATGCTGATATCGAGCCCCAAGCTGCCTGCGATTCCTTGGCTGGTGATTGATACCGGCCGCGGCAAGCTGTCGGCCTCCGCCGATCTTACGACCGAGCAGGGCCGCGATGCGCTGCGCGCTTTGCTGGCCGAGGCCGATATCTTTTCACAGGGCTATCGTCCGCAGGGGTTGGCTTCGCTTGGCTTTTCGCCGGAGCAGGTGGCGCAGGCCAGTCCTGGCATCGTCTATGTCTCGCTGTCGGCCTATGGCCATGTCGGCCCATGGGCTGGCCGGCGCGGCTTCGATTCCCTGGTGCAGACCTCCACCGGCTTTAACCACGCCGAGGGGCTGGCGGCCGGCGTCGCGGGACCCAAGGAGTTGCCGATGCAGATCCTCGATCATGCCACCGGCTACCTGATGGCTTTCGGGGCGATGATGGCGCGCTTGCGCCAGTCGCGCGAAGGCGGCAGCTGGCATGTCCGCGTCTCGCTGGCGCAAACCGGACGCTGGCTGTGGGGCCTGGGACGGTTGCCGCAGGGCCTTGCCGCCAAGGATCTCAAGGGCGACGCGATCAGGCCGCTGGTCGAAGACACCCCGTCGGGGTTCGGCAAGCTCCTCGCGGTTCGCCACGCCGCGATCCTGTCGGAAACGCCGGCTTTCTGGGCGCGGCCGGCCGTTCCACTCGGCAGCGATCGGCCGGCCTGGCCGGTGCGCGTGTGATCGTGCCGTCATAATTAACTGGAGCGGAATGGGGACAGCCGTTTTCGAGAGCTTTTCCGGAGAGGGCCGATCCGGCCGGTAATATTAATTGAAATCAGCCTATCAACGGCATTTTTTAGATTGTCTGTTACATCAATTCGGCACTATTAGCGGGCTAATGCGCCTCAGGCTCGAAGGGCTGCGAGAGACCGAACCGTGCCAGATAAACGTTTGTTCATATTGCAGAATGGTGACAAGCCGAAAGGCCTGAACCGAAAGCGGTTGGTCGTCGGCGCAGGTCTGCTCGTGCTCGGAGCAATTGCGGTTGTCGGGCTGATGCGCGTGTCTGCCGACCCGCATTCCCAGTTGGAAGTCTCGAGCCAGTCCCGCAAGGGCGGCGGACTGCTGCGCTATACGCCAAGCGTCGCCGAATGGGCGAGCCTCACGGTCGAGCCCTGCCGCGAGCGCGTGTTCCGTGCAGAGAACGTGACCGAAGGCAAGATCGCGGTCGACGAGGATCGCTCGACCCCGGTGTTCTCACCCTATGCCGGCCGGGTCACAAAGCTGCTGGCGCGGCCCGGTGACCAGGTGGTGCAGGGGCAGTCGCTGCTGATCATCGAAGCCACCGACACCGTCCAGAGCCAGAATGATTTCGTGGCAGCCGTCGCCGCGGTGAACAAGGCCAAGTCGCAGCTCGAACTGGCGCAGCTTCAGGACAAGCGCGCCAAGGATCTGTTCGAGGGCAAGGCGGCCCCGCTGAAGGACTATCAGCAGTCGCAGGCGACGCTGATCGGGGCGCAGAACGATATGCGTGCGGCCGAGACCGCGCTGGAAGCTTCGCGCAACCGGCTGCGGATCCTGGGTTTCAACGACGAGGCGATTACCATTTTCCAGGACAAGGGCCGGATCAATCCCGATACCAAGGTGTATGCCCCGATCGCCGGGACGGTCGTGCAACGCAAGGTGGGACCGGGCCAGTACATCAACACCGGCGCCGCCGATCCGGTGTTCGTGATCGGTGACCTGTCGACGGTGTGGTTGACGGCCTATGTGCGCGAGACCGAAGTCGCCTCGGTCAGCGTCGGTCAGGAGCTCGCCTTCTCGGTGTTGTCGGCGCCCGGACGTACCTACAAGGCCCGGATCGACTACGTTGCGGCGGCGATCGATCCGACCAGCCGGCGGCTTCTGGTGCGCGCCACCGTGGACAATGCGGACGCGTCGCTGAAACCGGAAATGTTCGCCAATGTGACGATCTATTCCGGGGGTAACCGGCCGGCCGTCGGCGTGCCGAAACAGGCACTGATCTACGAGGGCGATCAGGTTCGGGTCTGGGTGGTGCGCGACGACAAATCGATCGAGCTGCGCAGCATCAAGGTCGGCCTCGCCAATGGCGATCTGGTCGAGGTCAAAAGCGGCCTTGCGCCCGACGAGAAGATCGTGACCAAAGGCAGCTTGTTTATTGACCGGGCTGCCTCCGGCAGCTAGTCCGAACTGCGTGGCAGGACGTTCGTCTTGCATGCGACATTCTGCCTCTCCTTGGAAAGATCCTCCCTGAATGGATCGTATCGTTGCCCTGTCGGTCAATCGCCGCTTCCTGATGCTCGGCCTTTTTGCGGCGGTGTTCATCGGGGGATTGATCGCGTTCAAGCAGCTGAACATCGAGGCCTATCCGGATCCAACGCCGCCGATGGTCGACATCGTGACCCAAAGTCCGGGTCTGTCGGCTGAGGAGATCGAGCGCTACATCACCATTCCGATCGAGACCCAGCTCGCCGGCATCAAGAACCTGCGCACCATCCGCACCATTTCGCTGTACGGCCTGTCCGACGTCAAACTGCAATTCTCGTTCGACTACACCTATGACGAAGCCCTGCAGCAGGTGCTCAACCGTCTCGGGCAACTGGCGCCGCTGCCCGGCAACGTGCAGCCGCAGATTTCGCCGCTCAGCGCCATCGGCGAAATCTTCCGCTACCGGCTGGTCGGGCCCTCCAACTACAGCGTGATGGACCTGAAGACCTTGCAGGATTGGGTCTTGCAGCGCCGCTTCCGCGCAGTCCCCGGCGTGATCGACGTCACCGGCTGGGGCGGCAAGACCAAGACCTATGAGATCCAGGTCGATTTCAACAAACTGGTCGCCAACGGCCTGACCTTGCCGCAATTGCTGCAGGCGGTCGGCAACGCCAACATCAATGTCGGCGGCAACACCATCAATATCGGCACCCAGTCGGCCGTGGTGCGCGGCGTCGGGCTGATCCGCTCGATCGACGATCTCGCCAACACCATGATCTCGCAGAGCGGCGGCAATCCGGTGCTGGTCAAGGACGTGGCGACGGTGACGGTCGGCGAGAAGCCGCGGCTTGGCATCGCCGGCAAGGACAGCGACAACGACATCGTGCAGGGCATCGTGCTGATGCGCCGCGGCGAACAGAGCTCGCCGACCATCGCGCGTGTCGAGCAACTCGTGAACGCGATCAACGGCTCCAGCGTATTGCCGCCCGGCGTGCGGATCGAGCGAATCTACGACCGCAAGGACTTGATCGAAACCACCACGCACACCGTGCTGCACAACATGGTGGTCGGCATTCTGCTGATCGTGTTGCTGCAGTGGATTTTTCTCGGCGATCTGCGCAGCGCCGTCATCGTCGGGGCGACGATTCCGTTCGCGCTGTTCTTTGCCGTCGTCATCCTGGTGCTGCGCGGGGAGTCCGCCAATCTGCTGTCGGTCGGCGCCATCGATTTCGGTCTGATCGTCGACGCCACCGTGATCATGGTCGAGGCGATATTCCGCAGGCTGTCGCAGACCACCGCGCTGTCGAGCGACGAAGCGGCCGCGATCTCGTCCGAAACCATGATGGGCATGAAGAGCCACGCGATCTACAGCGCGTCCGCCGACGTCGCCCGTTCGATCTTCTTTGCCGCGGCCATCATCATCGCCGCCTTCCTGCCGCTGTTCACCCTGAGTGGCGTGGAGGGCAACATCTTCGGCCCGATGGCGCGCACGTACGCCTATGCGCTGGCCGGCGGCCTGATCGCAACCTTTACCGTCACGCCGGCGCTGAGCGCCATCATCCTGCCGGCGCACATGCACGAAACGGAGACGCGGATCGTCGCCTTCCTGCATCGCCTGTACATGCCGCTGCTGCGCTGGGCGGTCGACAACCAGAAGATCATCCTGGGGGCCGCGGTCGGCCTCGTGCTCCTGACCGGCCTGGCGATCCGGCTGCTCGGCCTCGAATTCCTGCCGAAGCTCGAAGAAGGCAACCTCTGGATTCGCGCCACTCTGCCGTCGACCATTTCGCTGGAAGAAGGCAACACTTACGTCAACGAGATGCGCAAGCTGATCAAGGACCGGCCCGAGGTCGAATCCGTGGTCTCGCAGCACGGCCGGCCGGATGACGGCACCGACGCGGCCGGTTTCTTCAATGCGGAGTTCTTCGCCCCGCTGAAGCCGGTGTCCCAGTGGCCCGGCACCAGGGACAAGGACGAACTGACCAGCCAGTTGCTGGCGAAACTCCAGGAAAAATTTCCCGGCGTCGAATTCAACTTCTCGCAGTATCTGCAGGACAATGTCGCCGAAGCGGTCTCCGGCGTGAAGGGCGAGAATTCGATCAAACTCTACGGCAACGATCTGGTCGCGCTGACAAACACCGCCAACAAGATCAAATCGGTGCTCTCCACCGTGCGCGGCATTACCGACCTGTCGGTGTTCACCTCGCTGGGGCAGCCGACGATCCAGATCGATATCGACCGTGCGCGGGCGGCACGCTACGGCCTGTCGCCGGGCGACATCAATGCGACGATCAGGGTTGCGATCGGCGGCGACAGCGCCGGCGACCTTTATGAGCCGGGCAGCGACCGGCATTTCCCGATCATCGTCCGTCTCGCGCCGGAATACCGCAAGAGTGCGGAAGCCATCCATAATCTGCGTATCGGCGCGCAAGGGCCGAACGGCGTGACGCAGATTCCGCTCAGCGAGGTCGCGAGTATCCAGTTGGTGTCGGGCGCCGCCTACATTTATCGCGAGCAGCAGGAACGTTATCTGCCGATCAAGTTCTCGGTGCGTGAACGCGATCTCGGCAGTGCGATCAAGGAAGCGCAGGACAAGGTCAACGAGCAGGTGCAGTTGCCGGCAGGCTCGCGGCTGGAGTGGGTCGGCGAATTCGGCAACCTCCAGGACGCCATACGTCGCCTCTCCATCGTGGTGCCGATCAGCCTCGCGCTGATCGCAATGTTGCTGTGGTTCAATTTCGGCTCGATGGTCGACACGATGCTCGCCATGAGCGTGATTCCGATGGCGGTGTTCGGCGGCGTGCTCGGCCTGTTGCTGAGCGGCATTCCCTTCAGCGTGTCGGCGGCGATCGGTTTCATCGCGTTGTTCGGCATCGCCGTGATGGACGGCATCATCATTATCTCGCAGTTCAACCAGCTCATTGACGAGGGCTATGAGCGCATCAAGGCGGTGATCCGCACCGGCGAACTGCAGATGCGGCCGGTGCTGATGACCTGTGTGGTGGCCGGCGTTGGCCTTTTGCCGGCCGCGATGTCGGCCGGTATCGGCTCGCAGGTGCAGAAGCCGCTGGCCATCGTGGTCGTGACCGGCATGATGCTGGCGCCGATCGTAATCCTGGTCACGCTGCCGGTGCTGATTGCCGCGTTTTCGCGGCGCGGGCGCTGAAACGGCCCGCTCTTACACGCCCAACCATTCGAGCGGTTCGGGCAGCCGATCTGCCGAATAATCGATCTGCAGGACGCGACGATGTGACGGGCGCGATGCCTCGTCGGACGCATGAAGGATCGGTGTGGCATAGAGCCAGGCGTCACCGGCCTCTGCGAGGCAGGCACATGTTCCGCAACGGTCGACGGCGATGCTGATGTCCGACTCGGCGACACGGCCGAGGCGATGGGAACCCGGCGCCACCAGAAGCGGGGCGTTGGTGTTGTCGACGTCGTCCAGGTGAACGCGGATTGTGACCATGCGGGCGAGCAACGCGAAGGGCGGGGCGACATGCTGCAATCCGGACTTGATTGACCACGGTCCGTAACCCTCGGTCTCGACGCGACGCTGAACGGCAATGGTTCGGTCCTGATGCCATTTCAGCCTCCAGTTCGTGGACGGCGTTTTATCGAACAGGACGGCACGGACCGGTCTCGCGGCGGCGCCAAGGATCGACCTGGCGAGCTTGCCGATCTTGCCATCCACCGAAAAATGGCTGTTGAGGGTGGCAATACCCGTCAGCCGTATGCCGGCGCGATCCATCGGCAGCAGGGATACGGCGGATTTGATCTCGCTCAGGTCATCGTCGCTCAAAACACAATGAAACCGTTCCGCTCCGTCACGGGCGAATGTCGAGGTCTCCGGGATGGGATCCGATGGCATCGGCGATCATCTCCGAACGGGTGGGACTGCACACCGTGAGTTCGGCAGGAAATCAAGGCACGCCAATGGCCGTAACCTGATCGGGCGGTGTTGCTACTTTCCGTCCGGCGTGCGCAGGCCATGCCAGGCATCGCGGACCTGTTGGTAGTGCACCTCGGGCAGGTAATCCGGTGTGCTGAGGTTCAAGGTGCGCACGTCGAGCCGACCCACCGCGCTGAGCAGGGTGTAGGAGGCGATGACGCGGTCGCGTTGCGCCGTGATCTGACGGGTCTTGGCGTTGATGAGATCCTGCTGGGCATTGAGCACGTCCACGGTGGTGCGCTGGCCGGCCTGGGCCTCGCGCCGTACGCCGTCAAGCGCGACACCGGCAGCCTTCACCTCGGATTCCGCGGCCCGCAACGCCACCTTGGTGCCTTCATTGGTCACCCAGGCGCCGGCCACCGCGGTGCGGGTCTGGTTGCGCACCTGCTCCAGCACCATGCGGCTCTGGGACGCCAGTTCCTTGGCCTGCCGGGTCTGCGACGCGGCCGTGCCGCCATCATAGATCGGCACGCTGGCGGCGCCGATCACCGAGGCCTGGTCGGTGCGGAATGAGCCCAGCGTAGTGTCGGTCTCGACACTGCGGCTGACGCCGCCCTGCACCGAAACCTGCGGCAGCAAACTGCTCTCCGCGACGCTGATGGTGGTCGTGGCCACCTCCACGTCGTAGCTCGCGGCGACGATGGCCGGGTTCTCGCTGCGCGCCGCATTGGACGATTCGGCGAGCGTCGCCGGCGATAGCCGGTCGACAGTTGCGGCGGCCACCAGCGATCCCGGCGACTGGCCAATCACCTGGGTGTAGGTTTCCTTGCTGATGGCATAGGCGACCTCGGCGGCGTTGAGATCGGCCAGGCCGCGGCTGAGCCGGGCCTCGGCCTGGGCCGTATCGGTCGGGGTCACATCGCCGGCATCCAGCCGCTTGCGGGTGATGGCGAGGGTCTCTTTCAGGAAGTTGACATTGGCGCGCTGGGCTTCGACCAGGGCCTGGTTGGCCAGCACGTTCATGTAGGCGGTGACACCGTCCAGCAGCACGCCCTGGCCGACATTGCGCAGCGCCTCGCGGCCTGACTTGACCTGGAACTCAGCGACCCGGACGCTGTTGGCGGTCTTGAAGCCGTTGAACAATACTTGGGTGACGGTGACGCCGATGGTCCAGGGCCGCAGCGTGGTGTTGGCGATGACATTTCCGGGCAGCAGGTCGCGGACCTGCTGCAGGCCTGCACTGAGGCTGGCCATGATCTGGGGCCGGTAGCCGGCCAGCGCCTGCGGCACGTTCTCGTCGGTGGCGCGCTGGCGGGCTCGCTCGGCATTGAGCTGCGGATTGGCCTGATAGGCCTTCACAAGCGCCTCGGGGAGGGTTTCCGCGGACGCGGTGCCAAGTCCGCACCAGAGGCCTGCCGACGAGATCACGACAACAGCCACGCTGAAACGCAGCACAGCCCCCCTTGCGGGTTCGCATCTCAACTCACGCCTGACCATAGTGTCCCGCAAACCATACCCCAAGACGCACCCAAAGGATGCGCCAGCCCCCGCCGACGCCCCCGAATACTGGACCTCTTTAGAGACGGTTGGCAGCTCTAGCAAACCATCCGGTGGAGAAAATTTGTCGCTGTGACAATCTGTGTCACGGAATTACGGTCACGGATTCGTCATGTCGGCGAATGACTTGACCGCCCAAAGCGGTACGGCGAAATTGGCGGCCAGAAGAGTTATAAGTGGCCGCGGGCTCACACCCGAACGTTTTCCGTTGCAAATTCGCCACGGATGGCAAAGCCGCTGTTCCGAGACGGAGGAATCATCGATGGCACGTGAACGCGTTCTGGTCACTGGAGGCGCGGCCGGTATCGGCCAGGCCACTGTCGCGCGATGCCTGGCCGACGGCTACGACGTGGTCAGCATCGACCGGGTGGGGGACGGCATCATTGCCGACCTGTCCGATGCCGAGGCGACCGCCGAGGCGCTGAAACTCGCCCTCAAGGATGGTCCGATCACGCGTCTGGTCAACAATGTCGGCACGGTGCGCCCGGCCTCCATCGAAGAGCAGACCCTGGATGATTTCGATGTGGTGATGCGCCTGAATGTGCGCTGCGCCATGCAGTGCCTGCAGGCGGTGCTGCCCGGCATGAAGGCCGCAGGCTTTGGCCGCGTCGTCAACGTGTCCTCGCGCGCGGCGCTGGGCAAGGAACTGCGCACAGTCTATGCCGGCTCCAAGGCGGCGTTACAGGGGCTTGCGAAAGTGTGGGCGCTCGAACTCGGCCAGCACGGCATCACCGCCAATGCGATCGGTCCCGGGCCGATCAAGACCGAGCTGTTCGACCGGGTCAATCCGGCGGACAGTCCGCGTACCAAGGCGATCATCGAGGCGGTCCCGGTCCGTCGTCTGGGAACGCCGGCGGATATCGCCAACTCCATCGCGTTCTTTCTGCATGAGGACAGCGGCTTCATCACCGGGCAGGTGCTCTATGTCTGCGGCGGCATGACGGTCGGCGTCGTCGGCGCCTGATTCAACGATTGCCGTCGCCGCCGAACTCCAGCACGAGAGATCGATGCCAAAAATCTTTTCCGAGGCCGACGCGATCGCGGAAGAGATCATCCGGGACGTCGGACCCAATCTCGTGGTGGGATTGCCGCTCGGGCTTGGCAAGGCCAATCACGTCATCAACGCGCTGTTCGCGCGCGCGGTCGCCGACCGCAACATCAGCCTCACGATCTTCACCGCGCTGACGCTGGAGAAGCCGCGGCCCGGTGTCGATCTTGAACGGCGCTTCATCACGCCGGTGATCGATCGGCTGTTCGGCGGCTATCCGGATCTCGCCTATGCGCGGGCGCTGCATGACGGTACGTTGCCGCCGAACATCAAGGTGATCGAATTCTTCTTCCTGGCCGGGCAGTGGATCCACAATGCACCGGCCCAGCAGGGCTATATCTCGGCCAACTACACCCACGCCTCGTCCTATCTGCTGGCGCGTGGTCTCAACGTGGTGGCGCAACTGGTCGCGAAGAAGATCGTCGACGGTGTGCCGCGCTACAGCCTGAGCTGTAACACCGACACCACGCTTGATGTGTTGCAGGCGCGGCGCGACGGCCGCGCCGCCTTCAGGCTGATCGCGCAGGTCAATACCGAACTGCCGTTCATGCCGGGCGAGGGCGATCTGGCTGCGGAGGAATTCCACGCGGTGCTGGACAGCCCCGATTGCGATTTTCCGTTGTTCGCGCCGCCGTCCGAGCCGATCAGCGATACCAAATACGCCATCGGCCTTCATGCCGCGGGGCTGGTTCGTGATGGCGGCAGCCTTCAGATCGGCATCGGCCAGGTCGGCGACGCACTGGCTCAGAGCCTGATCGTGCGGCATCGCCAGCCGGAGGCCTTTCGCGATCTCGTCGGGCGCCTGTCACCGGGATCGGATGCACCGCCGGAGACGAGCACTTTCACCCAAGGCCTCTACGGCGTCAGCGAGATGTTTTTCGAGGCATTTCTGGCGCTGATCGAGGCCGGTATTCTCAAGCGCGAGGTCGACGGCGTGCTGCTGCATGCCGCGTTTTTTCTCGGACCGAAATCCTTCTATCGTACGCTGCGCGAGATGGCGCCCGGCGATCTCGACAAGATCCGCATGACGCCGGTGTCATTCACCAACGAGATTTATGGTGACGAGCCGGCCAAGCGCCGCGCGCGGGTCGACGCCCGCTTTGTCAACAACGCCATGATGGCGACGCTGATGGGGGCGGTGATTTCCGACGGCCTTGAAAGCGGCCAGGTGGTCAGCGGCGTCGGTGGTCAATACAACTTCGTGGCGCAGGCCTTCGCGCTGGACGGTGCGCGTTCGATCCTGACGCTGGAAGCGGCGCGGGGGCGCGGCCGCAAGGCGACCTCGAACATTCTCTGGTCCTATGCGCACCAGACCATCCCGCGGCATCTGCGCGACATCATCGTCACCGAATATGGCGTGGCCGATCTGCGCGGCAAGTCCGATGCCGATGTGATCGCGGCCATGCTGTCGGTGGCGGACTCCCGGTTTCAGCCGGCGCTGATGATGCAGGCCAAGGATGCCGGCAAGCTGCCGCGCAATTTTGAGATTCCCGCGGCTCATCGTGACAACACGCCCGAGCGGATTGCCGCAACGATGAAGCCGGCGCGGGATGGCGGCCTGCTGCCGGCATTTCCGTTCGGTACGGATTTCACCGCTGTCGAACAGCGTTTGATTCCGGCCTTGCAGCTTCTGAAGGACGCATCCGTGTCGCCGCTGGCGCTGCTCGACCTTGGCTGGCAGGGGCTGTCGGGCCGCGGCATGACCAGTGATGATCTGGCCTGCCTTGCGCGTCTCGGCCTTGATCGGCCGAACACCTTTGGCGAGCGGATCACGCGCGCCCTGGTCGGCGCCGCACTGCGGCGCGTGCGCGCGACGTGAGCCTCAGCGATTGCTGAACTTGGCCGGTCGCTTTTCGACGAATGCGGCCATGCCTTCGGAGCGATCGTCCAGCGCGAAGGTCGAACGAAACAGATCTCGCTCGACACTCATGCCTTCCGCCAGCGTGGTTTCCAGCGCGCGATTGACAGCGCGCTTTGCCATTGCTGCGGCCGGCTGCGACATGGAGGCGATCTTCTCCGCCATGGCGAGGGCTTCGTCCATCAATTTGTCCACCGGGAAAATCCGGCTGACCAGGCCGGCGCGCTCGGCTTCCGCGGCATCCATCATCCGTCCGGTGAGACAGAGATCCATCGCCTTTGATTTCCCGATCGCGCGCGTCAGCCGCTGGGTGCCGCCAATGCCCGGGATGGTGCCGAGCGTGATCTCCGGCTGGCCGAACTTGGCGGTCTCCGAGGCGACGATGATGTCGCACATCATGGCGAGTTCGCAGCCGCCTCCCAGCGCATAGCCGCTGACCGCGGCGATGGTGGGTTTGCGGCACTCCGCCACGCGTCCCCCGCCGATGCTGGAAAAATCGGAGTTGAACATGTCGATGAAGCCCTTCGGCTGCATCTCCTTGATGTCGGCGCCGGCGGCGAAGGCCTTTTCATTGCCGGTGATCAGGATGCAGCCGATGGCGGCATCATCCTCGAGATCGTCGACCGCGGCGGCGATTTCACGAAACACTCCGAACGAGAGTGCATTGAGCATTTTGGGGCGGTTCAGCTTGATGATGCCGACAGCGCCTTTGTGTTCGACAATGATGTGCTCGAATGTGCTCATGATCCGTCCCGGGATATGGATGTTGGGCTGCTGATCAGCCTTTGACAGGCGCGCAATGTGCCTGCTGGCGGCATTGTCTGCAAGACCGGGCAGGGAGCGGATGTCATCGATGCAAAAATGCAGAAAGCCGGCCCTTGTCGGGCCGGCTTCGAAAGGCGGTCGCGCTCGCCGTCAGGCGATGAACATGCGTGCGGCAGAGGCCAGGGTGAGCAGGCCGCCGAAACCGATGAAGATCTTGCCAATCAGCGAAGTCTGGCTCCAGGCGTCTTCCGAACCGGTGCTTGCCACGCGCGTGGTTTGCGATACCGGGCGGAGAATCTTCGATGCCGGCTTCTGATCGGTTGCCGCGGCGCGATCGAGCTCGTTCAACTGATCGGATGCGATGACTTGCGAGTCGTCATCGATAGGCTGGGCCTGGTCGGTGGCGGTCGATTCAGTCGTCACAGCCGCTTGCGTATTGGCGGGCGTCATGGACGGCGTGGCGGTCGTGGAACCGGTTTTCTCGGAGGGCGATTTGGCAAACTCGTCAGCGGTGGTTGCGGGGCCGGCCATTTGCGCATTCGCGTTGGCGACCGATGGTGCCACGGCGGATGTCCCGCTGTCGGACCTGTTGGCCTGATCGGCAGACTTGTCCGCACCGGACACTTTGTCCGGACTGTTCTTTTCCGACGACTTGGCCGCGGACTTCTCCGTCGCCTTCTGCGATCGGGGGGATTTCTTCGCGTGATGCGATCTTGTCCTGCTGGGCTTGTCGCTGGTGGCGGCAGGCTCCGGCGCGGCCGCGGCCTCCGTCTGTGGATCGGCGTTCTGCGCCAGCACGATCCGGCCACAGTTGGTGGTGTCGCACGCGAGCGCCGGCGCTGTGTAAAGTGTCAGAAGTCCCGCAGCGATGATGAAGGCCGCGCGCCCGTTGGCCTTGATTTGCATGGCAATCTCCCCGTTTGCCGTCCCCAGCAAAGGCGCAAGGAGCGCTGCCGCCGTGTCTGCAGGTGGGCGAAAAAAGGGAATCTTTCGCCTCTTGCGGGGCAAAACCGAGGCACGTTGGGAACGGGAGCTAACTCGCGTGGGAATCTGCTGAATCGGGTGTGTTCACGATTGCGTGATTGCAAATCCGGCTCGTAACAAAGTACGACAGCAAGCGAATTTCGATGTGGGAGCGCCCGTGCGCGGACGTGAAAATGAATGGACCGACCTGATGAGGTTGGCCAATGCGGGCGATAACGTCGCTTACCACAACCTGCTCAAGGCCGTGACGCCGGTCCTGAGGGCCGCGACGCGCCGTGGATTGGCGCGCGCCGGTCAGCCCGTCGATCAATCCGAGGATATCGTGCAGGAGATTCTTCTCGCGGTGCATTTGAAGAAACACACATGGGATACGAATGCGCCGTTCGCCCCGTGGCTATTCACCATTGCCCGCAACAAGCTGATCGACGCCCTGCGCCGGCGTGGTCGCCGGATCTTCGTCAACATCGACGATTTCGCGGACGTCATCCCCGGCGAGACGGCCGAGGAGACGCTGCCGCCGGGCGAGGTGGCGACCCATCTGGAAGGGCTGCCGCCGCGTCAGCGCGATGTGCTGCAGTCGATCGCCGTCAACAGCGTATCGATCAAGGAGACGGCAAAGAAGCTTGCAATGAGCGAAGGCGCGGTGCGTGTCGCTTTGCATCGCGGACTTGCAAGCCTCGCTGCCAGGCTTCGGAAGGATTGAGCATGGATACCGATCGTCTCATCCAAACGCTTGCCGCCGACAATGACTGGCGATCCCGGTCCGTCGGCATGTGGCTGGCTGTCGGATTGATCGTTGCAGGCGCGATCTCCTCCATGATGTTCATGATGACGCTGCATGTTCGTCCGGATGTCGCGACCGCGATGCACAATCCGTTTTTCGATTTCAAGTTCGTGGTGACCCTGGCGCTCGCCATTCCAGCCCTCGCGGTCGGCCTGCGCCTGGCGCGGCCGGCTGCGCCGGTCGGGGGCCGGGGCTGGCTGCTGGCGCTTCCGGTCGTGCTGCTTGGGCTCGGCATTGTTGCCGATTGCCTGGTGCCGCAGCGGCTGCCGTGGAGTGCGCGCCTGATCGGCAGCAATTCCCGGGTGTGCATGACGGCGATCCCGGCAATGTCCCTGCCGATCCTGGCGGCGGCTTTGATGGCGCTTCGCCACGGCGCGCCGACGCGTCCCGCATTGGCCGGCGCAGTGGCCGGCTTGCTGTCCGCCGGCCTTGCGGCAACCCTGTACGCGGCGCATTGCACCGATGACTCGCCGCTGTTCGTCGCGACCTGGTACACCATTGCGACTGCGCTGGTGACGGCGGTGGGAGCGTTGGCTGGCTCCCGCGTCCTGCGCTTCTAGGTGATGGGGCAGGGGGTCTGTGAATCCCATCAAAGTATCCTGATACCTTTTTTCTCTTTCCAGCTTAACGCCTTGCTCTGACTCATGATTCAGGGGCAATTTGCCCCGGCATGACCTTCCGCTGTGACTTCCACAACTATTTAGCGAAGATTTTCCCAGTGACGTTCGAACCTACTCCCAAATCGACCCGACCAACCTTGCGAGTTGGACGTTGAGTACGGCCCAGGCGGCTTCGGACGAGGTCCTGATCGCTCGGATTGCCTCTGGCGACCGGCTTGCCATGCAGGTGCTCTACGGAAGGCACCATGTACGGGTGTTTCGCTTCGCGCTGCGGCTCGTGCGCAACGAGCAGATCGCGGAAGATCTCATCAGTGAGGTTTTTCTCGACGTGTGGCGCCAGGCCGGCAAGTTCGAGGGCCGTTCCGCGGTTTCGACCTGGCTCCTGGCGATCGCGCGCTTCAAGGCGCTCTCTGCGCTGCGCAAGCGGAAAGACGTGGAACTGGACGACGAAACTGCGGCTTCGATCGAGGATGCGTCCGACGACCCCGAGGTCATTGTTCAGAAGAAGGACACGGGCGAGGCGCTGAAGAAATGCTTGACCGCACTTTCGCCGGACCACCGGGAGATCGTCGATCTCGTCTACTACCACGAAAAGTCCGTGGAGGAGGTGGCCGAGATCGTTGGCATTCCGGAGAACACGGTGAAGACGCGCCTGTTTTACGCGCGAAGGAAGTTGGCCGAGTTGCTGAAGGCAGCCGGCATCGAACGAGGTTGGCCATGACCGCGACGAGCAAACAAATTCAAGAGAGCGAGCCGGAAGAGCTCGAAGCCCTGCTGCCATGGCATGCCACCGGCACGCTGAATGCACGTGATGCGCGTCGTGTCGAGGATGCGCTGGCGCGCGATCCGGCGCTGGCCAAACAATATGCCGTCATCCAGGACGAATATGCGGCGACCATTCACCTGAACGAGAGCCTCGGCGCCCCCTCGGCGCGCGCGATGCAGAAGCTGTTCGCGGCGATCGACGCCGAGCCGGCGCGCGGGCCTTCGGTAACGCAGAGCCTGTCGACCCGCATTTCGGCGTTTTTTGCCAACCTGACGCCGCGTACGCTGGCCTATTCCGCAACCGCCGGCGCCGTGCTGGTGCTGCTGCAGGCGGGCGTGATCGGTGCGGTATTGGTTCAGGACCGCGCTGGCGGCCAGAGTTTCGAGACAGCATCCTATCAGGGATCGACACGATCGGTCGGCGGCGTGATGGCGCTGGTCCGCTTCGCACCGGACGCCAAGATGTCAGACATCAATACCTTCCTGGGAGCCTACAAGGCCTCGATCGTCGCCGGCCCCAATGCGGGGACTTATCGGGTGCAGTTCGGCGACAAGATCCTTCCGAAGGATGATGTTGCGCGTCTGATGACTCGGATCCAGTCCGAGAAGATCGTGGGGTTTGCCGCGCTCGCGGAGTAGGTCGGCTCTGGCCACACGGGGCGCGGGCCTTCGTTGGATCCGGATGCGCAAAGCGATCAGTTGACGGAGAGGGTGGATGACAAAGCATCGCAATGACGGCAATTGCGGTTGGCGGCATCCGCGCCGCCCTGTCCGCCTTCTGCTGGCGACCTCCGTTATGCTGACCATGACGGTCTCGGCGGCTTTCGCCCAGGCGATGATGCGCGGTCCAAGTGTCAACACCATCAATGTCACACCGCGCGGGCCGAACCTCAACATCAGCCCGAGCATCAGTCCGACGGTGCGTTATTCCCCGAACTTGAATCCCGACGACCAGCAGACTTCGACGTCGCGAGCCAGGACGTCGTCGGGCGCCGGTTCGCAGGATCAATTCACCGGCGATGGGTCGGTCAAGAAGACGAAAAAGAATGCTCCGGCGGGCGTTGACCAGCGTTTCGTCGCCAGGGAAGTGCTGATCGAAGTCGACGGTAATCCGACCGATGCCGAAGCCGACGCCATTGCGCGGCGGCACCGCCTGACCCGTGTGCAGTCGCAGAATTTTCCGCTGGTCGGCAGCACCATGTACCGCTGGCGGATTCCGGATAACCGCTCGGTGAACGCGGTGGTCCGCGAACTGGTGGCCGACAACATCATCAAATCGGCGCAACCGAACTTCCGCTTCAGACTGCAGCAACAGCAACAGGTCATCGCTCCCGTCGAAGGCGATCCGGCGCAATACGCTCTGGCGAAGTTGCGTTTGCCGGAAGCCCATACCCTGGCGCGGGGCGACAATGTCACGATTGCCGTGATCGATTCCGGGATCGACGTCAGCCATCCCGAACTCGCCGGCGTGATTGGCGCAACCTACGATGCGCTCGGAAGCAAGGAGGGCGCCCATGTGCACGGCACCGGCATCGCCGGCGTGATCGCGGCTCATTCGCGCCTGATGGGAAGCTCGCCCGCCGCAAGCCTGCTGGCGATCCGGGCCTTCGGCGTGTCCGGCAGCAGCGCCGAGAGCACCTCCTTCGTCATCCTCAAGAGCATCGATTTCGCAGTGTCCCACGGCGCGCGGATCATCAATATGAGCTTTGCCGGCCCCGAAGACGCACTGATCGGCAAGAGCCTCGCCGCCGCAGCGGCCAAGGGCGTCGTGCTGGTGGCGGCAAGCGGCAATGCCGGCCCGAAATCACCACCGCTGTATCCCGCGGCCGACCGCAATGTGATTGCGGTGAGTGCAACGGATGCATCCGACCGATTGTTTCCCGCGTCCAATCGCGGCAGCTATATCGCCATCGCGGCGCCGGGCGTCGATATTCTCACGCCGGCGCCGGATGCGAAATACCAGGTCACGTCGGGCACGTCGTTCGCCGCCGCCTATATCAGTGGACTGATTGCACTGATGATCGAACGTAACCCGGCGCTCACGCCCGATGAGGTGCGTTCCATCCTTACCAGGACCGCGCAGGATCTCGGCGCGCCGGGGCGGGACGATCTGTTCGGCGCCGGCAAAGCCGATGCATTCAGTGCGGTTTCGGCGGCCGCGATACCGGTCGCGACCGCATCGGGACGGCCCACGACCACGGGCGCCGATCAGTCGACACCGCGTTGACCGGGATGATCCGGAAGGCTTCGTCCGGCGGGCGGCTTGCTCCCTGAACGGCTTCAATTTGTAATGCCCGCCATGCCCCAGTTTTTCGCTGTACCGTCACAAGACCCTTCCACGTTCGCCCAAGCGCACGTATCGGCTTTCGCTTCGTCCGCTCATCTCGGCAGGCGTTCCGATCCGGTGGAAAATAGCGCGTTTTGCTGCCGCGGGACTGCGTCATTCAGTCGTTCGGGGGATACGAAAAAAATCATTTTGGCTTTGAACGGTCTCGCTGGCTCCCGCGACTTAACTGTGTGGGAAGGGAAACCTTCCCGGGCTGTTCGGCGCGAGCGCCCATCCACCCACGTGCCGATACGGCTGGACCCGCCCGGTTGTCCCCCCGGGCGGGTCTTTTTATGTCTCCAGCATAAACGTCGTGACTTGCCGAAGACCGATCGCCGGCTCAATGGCGGTGGTGGGGGAAATCGCCCGATGGATCCTGCAACTTGCCGCATTTCCAGGCGATCGGCATCAGAACATGATGACCCCGCGCATCCACGCCAGATCACGCGTGGCGGCCTGCCTTGAGGAAAGTATCCATGCTGAAAAAGTTTGAAAGGGCGCGTCGCGAAAACGTCATGATCGCGATGCTGGCCGGCATGGTCGTTTTGCTCGGCAGTGCCACGATGTCGCGAACCGTCTTCGCGCAGGACGTGGCGTTGCCGAATGACCGACCGGCGACCGGTGCGATCCAGCCGCCGTCGGATCCCATCGCCGCAGCCGCCTTCAACGTCCTGGAACGAAACTGCGCGCGTTGTCATCAGGAAGGCAAGCTGATCAATCGCGAGCGGCCGGCCAAGAACTTCGGCAATATCCTGAAACTCGACGAGATCGCCGCCAATCCCAGCTACGTGCTGCCGGGCAATCCACTCGGATCCAAGCTGTTCCGCCAGATCGCGGACAAGGAGATGCCGTACGACGTCAACTATGAAGGCGAAACCAGGTACGGCACGTTGTCGGAGGGCGATCTGACAGCATTGGAAGCCTGGATTGCGGGGCTCGGCAGCAAGGCCACCGCGTCCTGTGAGAGCCATAAGCTGATCACGCCGGAAGCCATGGTCGGCTTCATGGTCGCCGACCTTGACAGGCAGCCGGCGCCGCGTCGCGCGACGACGCGCTACCTGACGCTGACACATCTCGCGAACACCTGTACCGACGGCGCCGCGATGAAGGTGTATCGCCAGGGCGCCATCAAGTTCCTGAACTCGCTGAGTCGCTCGCCGGATGTGGTAAAGCTGGAGACGATCGATCCGGAAGCCACCATCCTGCGCTTCAATCTGGTCGATCTCGGCTGGACCACGGCGGACTGGGATAGTCTGCTTGCGGTTTATCCTTATAACGTCCAGCCAAATACGCAGGTCAATGCGGCGCTGGTGAGCAGTGCGCGGACACCGCTGGCTTATCTGCGGGCCGACTGGCTCGTCTTCACGGCATCGCAGCCGCCATTGTACGATGTGTTGCTGCGGTTGCCGACCACCTTCCAGGAACTGGCGCGGGACCAGGGTGTCAATGTCGAGGCCGACATCCGCAATTTCGTGGCGCAGCGCGCCGGCTTCCAGAAGTCCGGAGTCAGCCAGAACAACCGCCTGATCGAGCGGCATCCGTCGCGCAGCGGCTATTTCTGGACCTCGTACGATTTCGCCGGCAATCGCGATCGGCAGAACCTGTTCGCGTTTCCGCTGGGGCCGGGCGGCACTGGTTTCTATCACGATGGCGGGGAAACCGTGTTCAGCCTGCCGAACGGTTTCCAGGGCTACTATCTGAACAAGGCGAGCGGCGAGCGTCTCGACAAGGGGCCGACCACCATCGTCCGCGACGCCTCCCGCAAGGATTTTGCCGTCACCAACGGCATCTCCTGCATGGGCTGCCATGATCAGGGCATGCGCAAGGCCAAGGACGAGATTCGCGACAGTGTGCTCGGCGCGAGGTCGTTTCCGCGCGACGTCCGCGACGCGGTGGAGGGACTGTATCCGCCACGCGATAAAATGGACGCCGTCATCGAGGCCGACGGCAAGCGGTTCGCCGATGCGATGGCTCGTGCCGGCCTCGACCCGACACTGAAGCTGAACGGCGTCGAGATGATCAACGCGCTGTTCAAGCGTTACGAGGACGATCTCGATTTGACCCTGGCCGCGGCCGAACTCGGTATTCAGGTCGGGCAGTTCAGTGCCGCGGCGAACGACGCCAATGTGAAGATCAAGCCGCTGATCCGCCGGCTGCAACAAGGCTCGGTGCCGCGGGACCAGTTCGAGGTGATGTACGGCGAGATGGTCGCCGACATGACCGATCTGCGGCCAATCCGGATAGCCAACGCCCGGCAGCCCCAGGCCTTCGCCGAGACGTTGGCGCAGCCGATGTCCGTGACCGACCTGTCGCTGACATCGGATGCCGACTCCTATCGCCAGGGCGACAGCCCGGTGTTCACGATCGTGGCCCCGCGCGACTGCTTCCTGACCCTGACCGATGTTGACGAGAAGGGCGAGGGCACCGTGCTGCTGCCGAACAAGTACCAGCAGGACAACCGCATCAGGGCCGGCGTGCCCATTCAATTCCCCGGCGTCGGTGCGCCGTTTCAGTTCCGGATGAAGGACAAGGGCACCGAGACGGTGGTGGCGGTGTGCGCGGTGCGGGCCGAGGGCGGCGACGGTATCCGTCACGACTTCAGCCGCAATGCCTTTACGGCCGTCCCGAACTACACCGAGACGCTGTCGCGCGCGATCGCGGTGGTCCCGGCGCCCGCCAGCCCCCCGTCGCTGGCAGGCGTGGCCAACACAGGCGCGCCTGTGATGTCAGGTCCACTGCTGCCGGCGTCGGCACCGTCGCGCGGGTCGTTCAGGGCGGCCATCAAGCTGCAGGTGAGGTGAGCTCGACGCGACGGTGTCCGGGAAGGGGGCGCGGGTCTCTCGCCACGGAGGCGTGCGCTGTCGGAGACTCAGATGACAGCCTGCTGCAATATCGCAGCGAGTTTTTTATCGTTTTGTCAACGTTGCCCACTGGACAACGAATCGGCTTTCCACAAAATAGTCGCAAGAGTTAAAACTGATTCGTTCGTTGCGTCTGCGTCCGTTTTTCTCCTTGCGGACTATTTTATGGCACAACGACGGTTCGACATCGCTTTCAGTCACGGCTTCGCAGCCCGCGGATTGGCCCTTGCCGAACAGCGGCTCGCCTATCTCACCGAACTCTTCGATACCGGACGGTGGCGGCGCTTTCACAGTGAAGAAGATTTCCTGATGAATGTCCGCGAGTCCCGCGCGGCGGTCGATGCCTGGCGCCGGATCGAACAGTTCAACCCGGCGGCGAAATCACCGCGGCCGCTGGTGACGGTTGCGAACGTGCCGCTGATGCCGCCCGAGCCGCCTGCGGCTCCTGAAGATGCCGCGGAGGCGATTTCGTTGCTGCAGAGTTTTGCCGGGCCGACGGATGCGACCCAGTCGGATTCACCGCCGCGGCGACCGTCGCTGCTGCCGCCGGTGCTGTTCTCAACGGACGGTGTTGCTGCCGAGCGAGACCTGAGCGACGCGTGACGCCCCGTTCAGGGTGAGATCTGCCGTCACCGGCTTGCCATGATCGTGACCAACGACGGCGCCGCGGCCGGCTCCCGAGATAACATTGCCGTTGATGAGCACCGTGCCGGCGCCGGGCGAAGCGGAGACGCCGATGCCGACGAACACGTTGCGGACGACGTTGCCCGTGATCGCGACGTCGCGCTGATACTCGCCCCAGCCGGTGATGATGCCGAACGACGGGGCATTTTCCACCACATTGCCGGTTACCGTGCTGTCGGCTTCGACATAGATCCCCATCCCGGCATCGTCGTCCGGCGCGGTGCCGATCGGCCGTTTCGGCAGCAGGTTGCGGATGATGTTGCCCTGGACGACGGCAAGCCGGCCGCCTTCGTTGAAGTTGCAGACCGAGACGCCCACTGCGGCGACGTCGACGGTATTGTTGGCGATGACGGCGCCCTCGAAGCTGAATTCGGAATAGAGCGCCACTTCGCGCACATTGCTGACGCTGTTGCCGACGATCTGGATATTCGCCGCCGAGTTGCCGCGCACGGCGGAATAGTCGCAATCGGTGATGCGGTTGCCGCGCACGATCACATTGCCGGCGCGAAAGGCGTTGATGGCGTTGCCATACTGGCCGGAGCCGCCGGGGCCGGCCTTGATCCCGTCGATCCGGTTGTCGATCACCATGCTGCCGTCGTCGCCGATCACGGTGCGCAGGATCTCGATGCCGTTGTCCGAGGTGTTGCGGATCGTGTTCCGGCCGACCATCAACCCCAGCGCATCGAACGACACCACCGCGGTGGTCGCGATGTCGCGGATGAGGTTGCCGCTGATGTCGCCGGCGATGTTTTCCAGCCAGATGCCGGCGCCGCCGCTGGCCGCGATCTCGCAATCGAGAATGCGGACATCGCGGCCCTGCAGGCAGTGAACGAGGCCGCGGCGTTTCGGCAGCGGCATGCTGCCACCGTCGATGACAAGATTGATGAGCGAGACGCCGTCACTGCCCTGGCTCTGGAACAGCGACGGACCGCCGGTCAGTTGCAACCGGCTTGCGCCGTGAACGCCGACGATCTGCGCACCGTTCGGCAATTGCAGCAGTCCGGTGCGGTAGGTTCCCGGCGGCAGAGCAAGCGGCGCCTGCAAGCGGGTGCTCTCGTCGATCGCGCGCTGTAGTGCCCGGGTCTGATCCTCGCTGCTGTTGGGGCGCACGCCGTATTGCGTGGCGTCGCGGCCGAGCGCCGACGGCAATGGCGCAGCGGCGTGTGCGGCCGATGGCACAAGCGCGCCCGCTGCAAGGCCCGCTGCAGAGGCGTTGAAAAGACGACGGCGGTCGATGTCCATGATGCGGCTCCCGGGCGCGGAGGATACCCGTCAGGGGATGCCGCCGGGTGAAGGCCGGCGTTGATTGTGGAGGCGTGGTTAATTGTATGCGACGGAAAGGATCTGCTGACGTGCCAGTTTAACCATGCTCATCAGGATGGCTTCACCGGCGTCGACCAGTTCCTCGAACGCGACATGGCGTCGCGCCGAGCGCAGCCGTCCGACGCTGTCGCGCGGCACCAGTGGAACATGGATAAAGGTCGCGAGCCGCGGACCGTCGTTGCGGTCGGTGGCTTTGATCGCCTTCCAGCAGAGGTAATTGCAGAGATAACGTCCGGCATCGCGCGAGGGCTCAACCCAGGCGCCGCTGTCCTGCGCGGCCCGCAGCAGCTGCGCCGTGTGGGGGCCGAACCGGCGGCTGGTCGCGGCGTTCGGTGCGATCTGGGCTGTGCCGACGCGGCTGTGGTCCGCATCGGGCCACAGCGTGGTGATGGTGTTGCGTGCGCGTGTCTCCACGCGGATGAACGGAGTTCGCTGTGCCAGGCCGAAACTCAGCAGGGCGTCGGGCTGATGGCACGCCAGCAATGCGGGCAAATCATGATCCACGGCGCCGTAGCTGACGTGGAAGATGTGCACGCTCAATGCAACGTCCGTCAGCGCAGGCCGCCGCAACTGCGCCAGCCGGGCTACCAGGCGCGGTGTCGGATTGTAGGGTGCGCCGGGGAAGGGCCCGAAACCGGTGATCAGGACCCGCAACGGCCGGCTCATTTACGCCGGGTCCTGCCGGCTTGTGTCCAGCAGACGCGCGATGGTGTCCGCGCCGATCGCCGGCGTCACCTCGCCTTCGGCCACGGCGGCTTCGGTGTGCTTGACCTCGGCGCGAACGGCGGGATCGGCGCGCAGCCTTGCCTTCAGCCGGTCTTCGAGCATCGACCACATCCATTTCACCTGCTGGGCACGCCGCCGCTTGGCCAGATCACCCGAGGCGTTCATGGCGATGCGATGGTCCAGCACCTTGCGCCAGAGCTGGTCGATTCCGGTGCCGGTCAGCGCCGAATAGGTCAGCACCGGCGGAAACCAGTGTTCGGAGCGTGGCGTCAGGATATGCAGCGCGGCGTTGTATTCGGCGGCGGCGGCCTTGGCGCGCGTCAGATTATCGCCGTCGGCCTTGTTCACCGCGATCATGTCGGCGAGTTCGACAAGGCCCTTCTTGATGCCCTGCAACTCATCGCCGGCACCGGGCAGCATCAGGGCGAGGAAAAAATCCGTCATGTCGCAGACGGCGGTTTCCGACTGGCCGATGCCGACGGTTTCCACCAGTACCACGTCGAAGCCCGCTGCCTCGCACAACAGCATGGCCTCGCGCGTCTTGGCCGCGACACCGCCAAGGGTGCCGGCGGCGGGCGAGGGGCGGATGAAGGCGGCGGCTTCCGCCGAGAGCCGCGCCATCCGGGTCTTGTCGCCGAGGATCGAGCCGCCGGTGCGTGCCGAGGACGGATCGACCGCCAGCACCGCGACCTTGCGCCCGTTGTCGATCAGGTACATGCCCAGCGCATCGATGGTGGTGGACTTGCCGACGCCGGGCGATCCGGTGATGCCGACGCGCAGTGCGTTCCCGGTGGCCGGCAGCAGGGTCTGCAGCAGTTCGCGCGCCGCGGCCTGATGATCCGCGCGACGGCTCTCGATCAGGGTGATGGCTCGCGCGAGCGCCGCGCGGTGGCCGCCACGGATCTCCTCGGCAAGGCTCTTCAGGTCCAGGCTCTTGAGGCTGTTGGCCGGCGCGCGCGCAGTCATGGATGTTCAATAGTCGACGCGGTCGCTCGCGTCACGTCCGCCGGGGGCATTGACCACATCGATTTCTCCGGCGCGCCAGCAGGCTAAAGGGAACAAAAAAGCCGGCCTGGCGGTTCCGCAAAGGGTTGTTTTCTTTAGTTGTTTCAATGTCTTATTTTTTGCCTAAGATCGACCGATCGGGTGTGAACTTTCCGGCCTGCGGATACCACTAACAGCAGGAATCAGTGTGCGGGAGGAGCAGTGATGTGGGTCGTTGCGACACGGGTGGGCTTGGCTGTTGCTTTCGCTGTTCTGGGAACTGTTCCCGCCTGGGCTGCCGACCTAGTCTGGCAGGTGGAAAGCCCGTTCCGCTTCTTCAAGAATGCGTCGTCATTCGCCATGTACGAGCGCGGCTATCCGTCGGCGCGCGATGAGGCCACGCGGCCGCCCGCGGATGTGATCTGGCGCACCGAGCGCCGTCTCAACGATCCCGACTGCCGGGACGCCAGCACGCCGGACACGTGCGCCGCGACCGCGCGAGGTCGTTATGCCAGCGCGCGGCTCGGCTGGGCGGCGCAGACCATCGACGCGGTCTGCTACGACAGCAGGGAGGGACGTTATCTCGCGACCTGCGAACGGCGTTATTCCTGGGGCACCGCCAAGGAAGACTACATCCTCCCCGAGGCGCACACCGTTGTCATCAAGCTGGCGCCGGAGCGCCTCGCGGAGGTGCCGCAGGGTGACTGCACCTGGAGCTGGAGCCCGCGCAAGGCCGGCGGCAAGCCTGAAACCCGCAAGCTCGCCTGCAGCGCCACGCTGGTCATCGCGCGCGTGCCGTTCTCGCTGGACCGCGCCGCCTCCGGCGTCAAGGTCGATGTCACGCTGCCGGACGGGCGCACGCTATCCGATCCGCAAGTGTCGGTGGACGATCTCCTGATCGTGGCGATGGGGGATTCCTTTGCCTCCGGCGAAAGCAATCCCGATCGTCCCGTGACGTTCAGCGCGTCCCGGCAGATGGTCTACGATCCAGTTCAGGCCCGCGACGACCAGATGGCTTATCATGCTGCGCCAGCGACCGAAGCGCCGAAGTACGGGGTTGCGTCGTCGGCAGGCTACGATCCCAAGGTGCTGCCGCGCCGGCTGCTCGAAGATGAGAGCAGGGGATTGACATATCGGCTGGGCTCGCCGGAATTTACCGCGGCCTTCGACAAGGCCGGGCCGCGCTGGCTGAGCCCCGACTGCCACCGCTCGCAATACGGCTATCCGTTCCGCGTCGGTTTGCAACTGGCGCTGGAAAATCCGCACCGCTCGATCACCCTGGTGAGCCTCGCCTGCACCGGCTCGGAAGTCACCGAAGGGTTGTTCCTTGACAAGAAGGCTCGCGAGGGCGCTGCCAACGCCACCGTGCGCGCCCAGCTCGACCAGCTTGCGGACCTGTTGTGCCGTGGCAGCCGCAGCGTCCTGGCCGGCTATGAACTGCCTGTCTATGCCAGCGGCAGCACGCAAATCTCCAATCGCGTGGTCAGCAAGGCCTGGTGCGCACCGCAAAATCGCAAGCGGCCGATCGATACCGTGCTGCTGTCGATCGGTGGCAATGATGTCGGTTTCTCGGCGCTGATGCTCTACGCCATGACGGAAAGTGCCAGCGATCTCGCGCCGATCGCAGGCGCGATCGGACAGCAGATCCGCTTCTCGCCGCAGGTCGCGCGCGTCTATCTCGAACATCTCGATGAACGCATGAAGGCGGTGCGCGATGCGCTGCAGGACGGCTTCGGCGTGCAACCGGCACGGGTGCTGCAGACCGCGTATGAACCGATCCAGTTCGATGAGACCGGTGCGATGTGCGGCAACGAGCCCGCGCTCGGCCTCGACGTCCATCCCAAGCTGCGGCTCGACCGCATCAGGCTCGGCGAAACCGTCGATTTCCTCAAGGACTTCTTCGCGCGGATGACCTGCATCGACAACGCCAAGGCGGGCGGCTGTCCGGCCCTGGCCACCGGAAGCGGCACCGGCTTCCAGCTCGTCACCGACCACCAGCCGGAATTCGCCAAGCGCGGGCTGTGCGCGCGCGATCCGAAGCGGCTGCAGGCCGACGGCGACATGATGGCGATGCCGCGGCGCTGGGCCGGCAGCGACGATTTCACGCCCTACTCACCGGCGGCCTTTCTGCCCTATCAGCATCGCTGGCGGCTGTTTCGTACGCCGAACGATGCATTCCTCACCGCCAACGTGCATTCGCCCGGCTTCTCGCTGTTCGATATCCTGCAGCCGGTCTATGCCGGCATGTACAGCGGTGCTGTGCACCCCACTGCTGAAGGTCACGCCATCGTTGCCGATCACGTCGTGCGGCATGTCCGTGCGATCCTGGACAAGGCGCAGACCAAGGAAGCGGAAGTGCGCTGAATTGTTGCGGCTGGCCGGCCCGCTTGGTTTCCGGATTCGATCAGGCTTTACGATGATTTGATGCTGATGTCCGCGTTGACGCTACGGTTGTTTTGATCCTGATGCTGCAAGCGTGGCGCGATTGCCCCAAATAACCGGACATTTGCTGCGGCCCGATGAAAATCGGGTCTCGCCGATCATACACTTTTTACCAACCGCCAAGTTCTTCCGCGTTGCAGCGCCGAGTTTAATTGGGCCCTAAGTGGTAATCATGTTTGCTGCCTCGACCATTTCGTATCGAGGCAATTTTCATCATGCCGCTTCGCCTCAGAAAACTTTATCGGCTGGCCGGCTGGATCACGGGCGTTGGTTGTCTGTTGCTTGGCGGCATGCTGTTCACAGCCAATCTCGATGCGTACCAGCGCGACCGAGCCGGTGCCCGTGATTTGCAGAGGTTTCATCTTGCACTGTTGGCCGCCAACACCGTCTCGGCGGAGCGTGGCCCGGCCAACAGCCTGATGGGGGCGGATCCGGCAGCCATGCCGCAGCTTGCGGCCGCGCTCGCTGCGGCCCGACAGCGCACTGATGAATCCCTCGCCGCGCTGGAAGTTGCATTGCGAGGTGGATTGAATTTGGTCGCACCGGAGCAGTTGATCCTGGCGCGATCACAACTCAAGAGAGGCCGCGACGCCGTCGACGGCGTGTCGTCCTTGTCGCTTGAGAATCGTGACGGCGCCCAGGTCCGCACCGCGATCGAGACCATGTTTGCTGCGGCCGACCGCGCTGCCTCACTGCGCGACGAACTTGGCCGGACGATCGTGCGGAACCATCCCCAGATCGGAACGGAAGTCATCCTCAGCACCATCTGCAGCAGCATGCGGGAATATGCCGGGCGGCTGGGATCATATGTGGTGATGATGCTGGCGTCGTCGGGGTCGCCCGATCGCGAACTTTATGGGCGGATCACCAGCGCGGAAGGGCAGCTGACGGAGCTTCGTGCCCTGGCCTCGAATTACGCGAGCGCGCTCGGCGACGATACATCCGTCCGCGACGCTCTCGCCGATGTCGACGGGCAATATTTCGTGAAGGCGCTGCCGTTTGCACGTCACGTGGCCGATAATGCAATCGCCATGAGCGGCGACATGAGTCTCGCGGAATTCACCCGGCAATATGTTCCCGGCATGAAGCCGGTCGAGACGCTTCGCGAACTGATCGGCAAGGTGTCGCAGGAGCGGGTGCTGCGTGCCCAGGACCGCGCCTATCGGATGCTCGTGCTGACCGCCATCCTGATGCTGTCGGTCTGGGTGGTGCTGCTGCTGGTTGGCCTGGCATTGCATCACTTGTTGTTCCTGCCGCTGCTGTCGGCGCGGGAGCAGATTGTCGCGATCGCGCAGGACATCCTGTCGGAGCCGCCGCCGCGCCGGCAGGGCAGCGAAGAGATGGCCGAGCTGTTCGAAAGCCTGCAGTTGCTGCGGCAGCAGCAGCGGATCAAGAAAGACCTCGAACTTGATCATGAGCGGATGGCCGCGCGGCTGAAGCGACTGTCGGAAACCGATTCCCTCACCGGTCTGCTGAACCGGCGCGCGCTCGAGACGATCGGGCGCAAAGCGGTCGCGGAGGCCGATCGCAGCGGCAAACCGCTGGCGCTGATCATGTTCGACATCGACCATTTCAAGTCGATCAACGACACCTATGGACATGGTGTCGGCGATCTCGTTCTCAAATGCGTCGCCGCTTCGGTTCAATCCCGCATGCGGATCGGAAATTTCTTCGCCCGCCACGGCGGCGAAGAGTTCGTCGTTCTCATGCAGGCCGGTCAGAAGAACGATGGACAGTTGCTGGCCGAGGGCCTTCGCACCGCGTTGCAGCGCCTCTCCGTTCCGGAGGCGCCGAACCTCACTGTCACGGCGAGCTTTGGCGTCGCCGTCTGCAAGCCGGGGATCAGCGATTGGGATGCGCTCGTTGCGACGGCCGATCGGCGGCTCTATCTGGCGAAGCGGCTCGGACGCAACCGGGTGTGCATCGACGACAATGAGACGCAGTCGCGGACCGAGCCCGCGAAGGACAATCGACTGGCAAGCTAGCCGCTATTCCGCGGCTGCGCTGGTGTGGCCGAGGCGGATGTTGAGCTTGCGGATCAGCTCTTCGGCGGCCTCCGCAATCACGGTACCAGGCGGGAAGATCGCCTCGGCGCCGGCCTTGTACAGCGCATCGTAGTCCTGTGGCGGGATCACGCCGCCGATGATGATCATGATGTCCTCGCGGCCCTGCTTCTTCAGCGCGGCCTTCAATTCCGGCACGGCGGTGAGGTGCGCGGCGGCGAGGGAGGAGACGCCGAGCATATGGACGTCGTTTTCGACGGCCTGGCGCGCCGCCTCGTCGGCGGTGGCGAACAGCGGTCCGATATCGACGTCGAAGCCGACATCGGCGAACGCCGAGGCGATCACTTTCTGGCCGCGGTCATGGCCGTCCTGGCCGATCTTGGCGACCAGGATGCGCGGGCGCCGGCCTTCGGCTTCTTCGAACTGCTCGATAAGCGCCTGCAGCTTCTCGACGGTGTCCGACATGGTGGCGGCCTCGCGTTTGTAGACGCCGGTGATGGATTTGATTTCGGCCCGATGGCGGCCGAAGACTTTTTCCATCGCGTCCGAAATCTCGCCGACGGTGGCCTTGGCACGGGCAGCATCGATGGCGAGCGCCAGCAGGTTGCCGTTGCCGTCCTTGGCGCTGCGGGTCAGTGCCTCCAGGGCGGCGGTGACGTCGGCCTGGTTGCGCTCCCTACGCAGCCGCGCCAGCTTGTCGAGCTGCAAGCGGCGAACCGTCGAGTTTTCGACCTTCAGCACGTCGATCTGGGCGTCGTTCTCCGGCCGGTACTTGTTGACGCCGATCACCGACTGGCGGCCGGCATCGATCCGCGCCTGGGTCTTGGCGGAGGCTTCCTCGATCCGCAGCTTGGGAATGCCGGCTTCGATCGCCTTCGCCATGCCGCCCAGCGCCTCGACCTCCTGGATATGATCCCAGGCCTTCTTGGCCAGGTCCTGCGTCAGCCGCTCGACATAATATGAACCGCCCCAGGGGTCGACGATGCGGGTGGTGCCGCTTTCCTGCTGCAGGAACAATTGAGTGTTGCGGGCGATACGGGCCGAGAAGTCGGTCGGCAGCGCCAGCGCTTCGTCGAGCGCATTGGTGTGTAGCGACTGGGTATGGCCCTGGGTCGCCGCCATCGCCTCGATGGTGGTGCGTGCCACGTTGTTGAACACGTCCTGCGCGGTCAGCGACCAGCCCGAAGTCTGGCAATGGGTGCGCAGCGACAGCGAGCGCATGTCCTTGGGGTTGAACGGCTTCAGCAGTTTGGCCCACAGCAGCCGCGCCGCGCGCATCTTGGCGACTTCCATGAAGAAGTTCATGCCGATGGCCCAGAAGAACGACAGCCGTGGCGCGAAGCGGTCGATGTCGAGGCCGGCATTCATGCCGGCGCGAACGTATTCGACGCCGTCGGCGAGCGTATAGGCGAGTTCGAGGTCCTGGGTCGCGCCGGCTTCCTGCATATGGTAGCCGGAGATCGAGATCGAATTGAACTTCGGCATCCTCGAGGACGTGTAGGCGAAGATGTCCGAGATGATCCGCATCGAACTTGTGGGCGGATAGATGTAGGTGTTGCGCACCATGAACTCTTTCAGAATGTCGTTCTGAATGGTGCCCGACAGCTTTTCCGGTGGCACGCCCTGTTCTTCGGCCGCCGCAACGAACAGCGCGAGGATCGGCAGCACCGCGCCGTTCATGGTCATCGACACGCTCATCTGGTCGAGCGGAATGCCGGCGAACAGCGTGCGCATGTCGTAGATGGAATCGATCGCCACGCCGGCCATGCCGACGTCGCCGGACACGCGCGGATGATCGCTGTCGTAGCCGCGATGGGTGGCGAGGTCGAAGGCAACCGACAAGCCCTTTTGTCCGGCTGCGAGGTTGCGGCGATAGAACGCGTTGGAATCTTCCGCGGTGGAGAAGCCGGCGTACTGGCGCACGGTCCAGGGCTGGTTGACGTACATGGTTGGGTAGGGGCCGCGCAGATAGGGCGCGATGCCCGGCCAGGTGTCGAGGAAATCGATGCCGCTGAGATCCGCCTCGCCATAGACGGGCTTCACCGATATACCCTCGGGCGTCAGCCAGGGCGATCCGCTGTCGCTCGGGGCCGCCACGCTCTCCGGCGCGAAGGCGATGTCGGTGAAATTCGGAATACGGGTCATGGTCTCACCATTGTAGCACAAGCGGCCTGAAGCGTACGTCCCAAGCGCGCGGACATCTCAATCATGGTCCGGATGCTGGTGGCTGACGATCCCAGCGAGCTTTTCGGAGCCGTAGTTATCGACCGTGGTCACGCCCGGCAGATCGGCGATGCTCTGGACCCAGTCGAGCCGGGATTCGGTTCCGAACTGCCGGGTCGGAACGACCAGATCCGGACGGTCGAACGCCCCGGTCATGATCTCAATCTTCGGTCCGCCGATCGCCCGGTAGCTCAACGGCGTTCCGCAGGCCGCGCAGAAATCGCGCTCGGCAATGGACGAGGAACGGAACGCCGCCGGTGTCCCGCGCGTCCAGGCAAAATCCGCATGCGGAATATCGGCCAGGGACGCGAACGGCGCGCCGCTCGCCTTCTGGCACATCCGGCAATGGCAGATGCTGATGCGGGCCGGCGGCGCGGACAGTGCGAAGCGGATGGCGCCGCACTGGCAGCCGCCGGTCAGAATGGGGTGCGTCGCCGATGCCATGGTCAATCCATCAACCGATAGGCTTCGCCAAGCGTTGCCAGCGCGTCGCCGCCGGCAAAGATGAAATCGTTCACGCCGGCTGCACGCAGGCTTGCTTCCAGTTCACCGGGGCGTCCTGCGAGATAGATATGTTTTGCCCCCGCCGCTTGAAGGGCGGTCGCGGCCGCTGCCGCGAGATTTGCATACACCGTGTCGGATGAGCACAGGCACGCCAGTGCCGCGCCGGAGGTCTTGAATGCGGCAGCGACCGCGGCGGCATCAGAACCACCATCGCCGTCGATCGCTTCGATGCCGCCGGCTTCGAAAAAGCTCTTCGCAAAGGTGGCGCGCGCCGTGAAGTCGGCGGCCGTTCCCAGGTTGGCGAGAAAAACGCGAGGACGCGTGCCCTTTGCCGCGAGCTGTGCATCCGATCTGTCGCGCAGCAGCTCGAACGGTTCCGCGAGACGGGTTGGAGCGAGCGCATTGAATGTGATCTTGGGTTCGCCGTAAGGCGCGAGTGCGGCCGGCTTTGCATCCAGCAGGGTGACCGGTGCTTCGTGCAGATTGGGAAATTCACTCGCGCCGGTCAGCACGTCCTTGCGCCGGGCGATATTCTTGTCGCGCGCCGCGCGCACCGCGGCCACCTTGTCCTGAATCAGGTTTCGCTCGAGTGCCGCGAACGCGCCGCCGGCGGTCTCGATCTCCTGGAACAACGACCATGCTGCTTTCGAAAGCTCGGCAGTGAGGCTTTCGATGCCACCGGAGCCCGCGGCCGGATCGGTGACTTTGTCGAGATTGGATTCTTCCAGCAGAATGAGATGGGTGTTGCGCGCAATCCGCCGCGCGAACGGATCGGGCAATCCCAGAGCCAAAGTGTGTGGCAGCACGGTGATGCTGTTGGCGCCGCCGAGGCCGGCGGCGAATGTCGCGATGGTGGCCCTCAGCACGTTCACATAGGGATCGCGCTGCGTCAGCATTCGCCATGCCGTGTCGGCCGCAACGAACAAGGGCTGCGGTGCAAGACCGCAGGCGCGTTCGACATGCGCCCACAGCAGCCGCAGGGCGCGGAATTTCGCCAGGGTCATGAACTGGTCGGCGTCAGCGCTCAGTCGCGCGTAGATCATCGTTCGCGCGACGTCGAGTTCGAGGCCGGCCGCTTCCAGGGCGCGGAGGTAGGCTACGCCGACCGCCAGCACGAAGGCGAGTTCCTGTGCTTCCGAGCCGCCGGCGTCGTGGATCACGCGGCCGTCGGCGACGGCATAGGGACCCTTGAAGCCGAGGGTGGCGAACTGCGCCACCGAAGGCCCGAAGAATTTTGCGATCTCCGACCATGTAAAGGGACTGTTGCCCCAGACCGCAGCGGCGCCGATCGGATCGAAACCGAACCGGGCGTTGACGTTGTTCCGCGCGATGCCGCGCCTGGCCAGCAGGTCGGAAAAGTGTTGCGGCATGTCCCGTGTCTGCGGGCCGATCTGGAATTCGATGGCGATGCCGGCATCGAGGTAGATGCCTTCGAGCGCGCGTTCCAGCGCTGCCGCCGACGGTTCCAGCCCGAAGCCGTGCGCGCCATTGCCCCCCGCGAAAGTCAGCGCCAGGCCGTTGGCCCCATTTTCCAGATCGGTCAGGGCTTGTGCGTTGGCAGCCGCGGCATCCGGATGATCCACGCGTTGCATGATTTGCCACGGCGTGGAATTTTCACGCCCGGCCACGGCGGGGCTGTCTTTTGCACGGGAGTAGATCGGCGCGATGCGAAGTCCGTCGTAGGTTTTGCCGACCAGCTTCTCAAAGGCTGCGCCCTTCAGCACGCCGTCGACCAGCTTTTTCCAGTCGTTTTGGGTCGCTGGTGGGAACTCGCTTGCCAGTGGCAGATCGTCGATCTCGGACGGCATTTAAGGGTTTCAACTCCCGCACGGATTATTGTGACAGGGAAAATGCCATGCCGGGCCGACGCTGCCAATGGGCGATCAGGTCGGGTCAGGCAGGCGGCTGATACCTTCGACGGAGAGGTGTGTCAGCGCCTCGCGGGCGGTCCGGCCGGCGATTGTGCGATCGGCCGCGATCTCGGCCAGCGGCACCAGCACGAACGCCCGCTCGAACAGGCGCGGGTGGGGGATCGTCAATCCCGGCTGCTCGATCCGCTCGTCACCATAGGCAATGATGTCGAGGTCGAGCGTGCGGGGCCCCCAATGATCTTCCTTGGCGCGGTCGCGGCCGAACTTCGTCTCGATTTTCTGCAGCGAGTAGAGCAGGGCGTGCGGATCGAGATCGGTGTCGATCAGGATGCAGGCATTGATGAAGGGCGGCTGCTGCTCGTTGCCCCAGGCCGGCGTCAGGTAGTCGGCCGAGCGTGCCAGCAGGCTTGCCTGCGCCATGCCGCAGATCGCCGGGATCGCGCGCGCGAACGTCTGCCTGACATCGCCGACATTGCCCCCCAGCGCGATCAGCACCTCAGTCATGCGAGGACCGGGTGCGGGTGATGGTGACGCCGACATCATGGAAGATGGCCGCGATCGGCGCGTGTGGTTTGTGAACCGTCACCTTCACCGCGTTGATGCGGGGAAATGCCGCCAGGATGGCTTCCGCCACGGCGCCGGCGGCGCGTTCGAGCAGTCGGTAATTCTTGTCGGCGAAAGCCGCCGTCGCTGCCTTCACCACATCGGCGTAGGAGACGGTGTCCGCAAGCTTGTCGGTGCGCGAGGATTCCGACAGGTCGGTCGACAGCTCGAGGTCGATGACAAAGCGCTGGCCGACCTCCGCTTCGTGTTCCAGCACGCCGTGACGGGCGTGGATCAGAAGGCCCTCGATGAAGATCGTATCGGTCATCGTTTGTCCTCGATCGCGGCTGTGATGCGCAGCGCCTGTACGGTTTCGGCGACGTCATGGGCCCGGATGATCCCGGCGCCGTTCCGGGCGGCCAGCAGATGGGCCGCGATCGAGCCGCCGAGACGCTGTTGCGGTTCGGACGGCACCACCGAGGCGATGAACCGTTTGCGCGAGGCACCGACCAGGATGGGGCAGCCGAAGCTCTTCAGCACGGCCAGCCTGGCCAGCGCCGTCATGCTCTGCTCCGGGGTTTTTCCAAACCCGATGCCAGGATCGAGCACGATCTTGTCCCGGGAGATTCCGGCCTTCGCCGCGATCTCGAGGGTGCGTTCGAAAAAGGCCTGGATGTCGGCGATGATGTCGATGCCGGCATCGACGCTGTCGCGGTTGTGCATGACGATGACAGGCGCCTGATGGCGGGCAATCACGGCGGCCATGTCCGGATCGCGCTGCAGCCCCCAGACATCGTTGGCGATCCCGGCGCCATGGGCGAGCGCCCAATCCGCAACCGCAGCCTTCATGGTGTCGATCGACACCGGCGTTCCCAGCGCCACCACCTCGGCCAGCACGGGTTGCAGGCGCTGCAATTCGTCGTCTGCGGAAACGGCCTGCTGCCCGCCATAGGGGCGGGTGGATTCCGCGCCGATGTCGATGATGTCGGCACCCTCCGCGATCATGCGGCGGGCCTGCGTCAGGGCGCGATCAGGGGTGTTGAAGCTGCCACCGTCGGAAAACGAATCCGGGGTGATATTCAGCACGCCCATGACCGCCGGCGTGCGGCCCTCCAGCAACCGCCGGAGGTCGTAGCCCTGCGGCTGCCCGGTCGGTGTGGACGATCGGCGGGTGGCTGAAATCATGCGGTCGCTTTGCGCGGTCCGCCGGACGGAGTCAAGATGGGGGAACCGCCAAACCGGCCGTGCAACGATGCCGGGACTGCCTAATATGAAATTTTCAGGGGCAGCTTTCGGGCGTGCTCAATCAGGCGCTTCACCGAGGCTTCCGAGGGCAGCACGCTGACGAGCTTTCGTTTCTCGTTGGCTTCCTTCATGGCCTGGGCCAGCCGCTCGGGATTGCGGTGAACGAACTCCCGCACCGTGGTGACCCCGGCCGCACGCAGCAGTTCGGCTTTGGCCTTGCCCATGCCCTTGATGCGCATGCAATCGGCAATATTGGCCCATTCCAGCAGCTGCTGTTCACTGAGGCCGGTCTGAGCGGCAAGAGACTTGCGGCCCTTCACCGTCCGGGCGGCTTCCAGCAGTCCTGCCGTTGTTCGAATTCCGACCGATTTCAGCTTCGTGGCGGCGTTGGCGGTAAGGCCATCAATCTTGGCGATAGGATATGTCATGATACTTATACTAGAGAACGAAAAGTCAGGCGATTTGGCCTAAGCGAACTAGCCTAAGCGAACTGGCTCAGGCCGGGTGTGCCGGCGATGATCTCGTCGATCTTGTCCGCCCCAACTCTGTCTCGCCCGAAGTTGAGAAGCTCGCGCGCCACGCCTTGAATCTCACCCATGCCCAGCCCGAGGCCCATCAGCTTGCCGCCGAGCGCCATCAGTCCACCACCGAGAAAACCGCCCAGCATGCCACCAAGGCCATTGCCGCTATTTGCCGCGACTGCGGCTTCGGCGCCGGGAATCTTGTCGATCAAGACTTGAACTTTGTCGGCGGGACCTTCGGTCCGAAGGAAATTCAATATGATGCCGACCGTCTTCTCCGCAATATTTTTGTCAATACCAACTTTCACCGACAGCCGCTCGACCAACTCGTCCATACTTGCCCCGCCTGCCGGTTACTCGCCGACTGCTTGATTATGAAATTCATCTTGAGCTTTCGAGCGGCAAAATTCAAGCGATGTGCGTCCATGAAAACATTGATTCGTCCCAAACATGCCGGAGGTGTTGCGCCTCTGCAGGAAAGATCGCGAAATTTGCAGCGTATTGTCGCAGCCCTCGCTGCGAGAATGACATCAATGCCTGATCCGGAAATACGAAGGTTTCCGTATCCGAGTTTCAACGGTATGGATTTCCTCGCTCCGGTTCCGGTTTGAGAGTTTCATTACCATCATGGAATGAAGTAGGATCGGCTGGACAAACGCCGGTCGGTCAACAGGATTTTCGAGCCGGCATCTCGATGAGGCAGGACGATGGCGACAGGGACGGCTGCTGATACCAACGACTCGATCTTCATCGGCAAGGAAGACCAGTCCGCTTATCTGACGTTGTCGCTGGCCAACCGCCACGGTCTGGTCACCGGCGCGACCGGTACTGGCAAGACAGTGTCGCTGCAAGTCATGGCGGAAGGGTTTGCCCGCGCCGGCGTTCCGGTTTTTGCCTCGGATATCAAGGGCGATCTATCCGGCATTGCCGAGGTGGGCGAGGCCAAGGACTTTATCGTGAAGCGGGCCCAGGAGATGGGCCTCAAGTTCCAGCCCGATCAGTTCTCGACGATTTTCTGGGACGTGTTTGGGGAGCAGGGACATCCGGTGCGCGCCACCGTCTCCGAAATGGGGCCGCTGCTGCTGTCGCGCATGATGGATCTGAACGACGTCCAGGAAGGCGTGCTCAACATTGCCTTCCGTGTGGCCGACGAGCAGGGTTTGTTGCTGCTCGATATGAAGGACCTGCGGGCGATCCTCTCCTTCATTGCCGAGCATGCCGACGAATTGACCACCCAGTACGGCAACGTCTCGAAACAGACCGTCGGGACGATCCAGCGTCAGCTTCTGGTGCTGGAAAATCAAGGCGGCACCAAATTCTTCGGCGAACCGGCGCTCGACCTGAACGATTTCATGCGCACCGACAAGGATGGTCGCGGCATGGTCAATATTCTGGTGGCCGACAAGCTGATGCAGAGCCCGCGCCTGTATGCCACCTTCCTGCTGTGGATGCTCTCCGAGCTGTTCGAGCATCTCCCGGAAGTCGGCGATCCGCCGAAGCCGAAACTCGTGTTCTTCTTCGACGAGGCGCATCTGCTGTTCAGTGACCCGCCCAAGGCGCTGATGGACAAGATCGAACAGGTGGTTCGCCTGATCCGCTCCAAGGGGGTCGGCGTTTATTTCGTGACGCAAAATCCGATCGACGTGCCTGACAAGGTGCTGGCCCAGCTTGGCAACCGCGTGCAGCACGCGCTGCGGGCCTTCACACCGCGGGATCAGAAGGCGGTTGCTGCCGCGGCCGAGACATTCCGGCCCAACCCGAAACTCAATACCGCCAAGGTCATCACCGAACTGGGCAAGGGCGAGGCACTGGTATCCTTCCTGGAAGGCAACGGCACGCCTGCGGTCGTGGAGCGGATCATGGTTCGGCCGCCGTCGGCGCGGATCGGGCCGGTGACGCCGGATGAACGCAAGGCAATCATTGCGGCAAGCCCGGTCAAGGGCAAATACGACACCGAGATCGATCGCGAGTCCGCCTATGAAGTCCTGCAGAAGCGTGTCTCCGGCGCGGCGACAGGCGGCGGCGGGGGCGGCATTCTCGGCCAGATCGGCGCCATCGTCGGCACGATCTTCGGAACGAATGTGCCGCGCGGCAAGATGTCCACCGGACAGGTCATCGCACGCAATGTCACGCGTTCCGTCACCAACAAGGTTGTCGGCGGTGTGGTGGCGGACCTCGGCAAATCGGTCGGCGGGTCGATTGGCGGTTCGGTCGGTCGCGCGATCGTGCGTGGTGCGCTCGGCAGCCTGTTGCGAAGATGAATCTGCCGACGGCTGTTGTGCGAAGCAAGGGCCGGATGAATCCCTGAAGTCCAGTGCGCGGCGCTTGGTGGCTGCGATAAGGAAAATCTGAATGTCCAACACCGGTCAGTTGTCTGCCGTTCTTGAACGGATCGATGCCGATTTCGACAAGAGCCTGGAACGCCTGTTCGCATTGCTGCGCATCAAGTCGATTTCCGCCGATCCGGCATTCGCCGACGATTGCAAGAAGGCCGCTGACCATCTGGCGAAGGACATCGCCTCGCTCGGCTTCACCGCCGAGGTTCGGCCGACGGCGGGCCATCCGGCCATCGTCGCCAGGAGCAGCGGACACGGCGGCGATACCCCGCACGTGCTGTTCTATGGCCACTATGACGTCCAGCCGGTCGATCCGCTCGATCTGTGGCACCGGCCGCCGTTCGAACCGGTGGTCGCCGATCATGCCGACGGCCGCAAGATCATCGTTGCGCGTGGTGCCGAGGACGACAAGGGACAGCTGATGACCTTTGTCGAGGCGTGCCGCGCCTGGAAGGCCGTGACCGGTTCGCTGCCGCTGAACGTCACCATCCTGCTCGAGGGCGAAGAGGAGATCGGATCGAAGAATTTCGGTCCGTTCCTGGAGAAGAACAAGGGCGACCTCGCCGCGGATTTCGTGCTGGTGTGCGACACCGGGATGTGGGATCGCGATACGCCGGCGATCACCACGTCGCTGCGCGGCCTCGTCTATGACGAGGTGCGCATCAAGGCGGCCAATCGTGATCTGCATTCGGGTGTCTATGGCGGCACCGCGCGCAATCCGATCCGGGTCCTGACCCGCATCCTCGGCGGCCTGCACGACGACAACGGACATGTCACCATTCCCGGCTTCTATGACGGGGTCAAAGATTTGCCGCCCGACATCCGCGCGCAGTGGGCGGCGCTGGATTTCACGCCGGAGACGTTCCTCAAGCCGGTCGGCCTCTCGGTTCCGGCCGGCGAGACCGACCGGCTGATGATCGAGCAGGCGATTTCGCGCCCGACCTGCGACATCAACGGCATTGTCGGCGGCTACACCGGCGAGGGCTCCAAGACGGTGATCCCGGCCGAAGCCTCCGCCAAGGTGTCATTCCGCCTGGTCGAGGGACAGGACCCGGCGAAGATCCGCGCCGCATTCCGCGCCTACGTCACGGCGCGGCTGCCGGCCGACTGCACGGCCGAATTCATCGATCACGCCGGAGCGCCGGCGATCGCGCTGGATTGGACGATGAAACCGCTGGCCGCGGCGAAAGTCGCGCTGACCGAGGAATGGGGCAAGGATGCGGTCCTGATCGGCTCCGGCGCCTCGATCCCGATCGTCGCGGATTTCAAGAAGACGCTCGGCCTCGATTCGCTGCTGATCGGCTTCGGGCTGGATGACGACAACATTCATTCGCCGAACGAGAAGTATGACCTGCGCAGTTTCCACAAGGGCATTCGCTCATGGGCGCGCATTCTCGCGGCACTCGCGACTGCGCCGCGCGGCTGACGTCGGCTGAACCGCAAAACCGCGTAGGGCGGGTTAGCGCAGCGTAACCCGCCGCCCCGCGGGCTCAGCGGTTGCGAATGGCGGATTACGCTGCGCTAGTCCGCCCTACAAAGCTGAGTAACGTAAAAAACGCCGTCCGGAATTGGGCGGCGTTTTGATAGGAAATGCAGAGGGTGATGACCAACCTCTAGCACAAAATCCCGGTTTTGTAACTCAGGTTTTGTAGCTGGGGTCGAGCCGGTCGAGCTTGCGCAGCAGCGGCGGCCAGACCAGGAGGTTGGCCCGGCGTTCGGCGCGGTCGCGATCCGCAACCAGGTTCTCGTTCTTTTCGATCACCAGCTTTTCGACCGGGTAGGCGGTCGGGCCCAGCATGCGGGTGCGCACCTGCATGGTGCAGGCCCGCTCCAGGTGGAACATGCGCTCGAACGCGGAGGCCACCGAGCGGCCGACCGTCAGCGTGCCGTGATTGCGCAGCAGCAGGTGGTTCTTGTCGCCGAGGTCCTTCTGGATGCGCGGGCGCTCGTCGTGGTCGAGCGCGATGCCTTCATAGTCGTGATAGGCGAGGTCGCCGGTCACCAGCTGTGCGGTCTGGTTCAGCGGCTGCAGGCCTTCGAGACAGCTTGCGACCGCAACGCCATCCGGCGTGTGAAGGTGCAGCACGCAGCCGGCATCTTCACGCACTTCATGGATGGCCGAGTGGATGGTGAATCCCGCCGGATTGATGCTGTATTGGCTTTCGGTCAGCTGGTTGCCGTCGAGATCGACTTTCACCAGGCTCGATGCGGTGATTTCATCGAACATCAATCCGTACGGGTTGATCAGGAAATGATGGTCCGGCCCGGGTACCCGGGCCGAGATGTGGGTGTCGACCAGGTCGTCCCAGCCATAATAGGCCACCAGGCGATACGCGGCGGCGAGATTGACGCGTTGCGTCCACTCCGCCTCGGTCATGTCGGATTGAACTTCCTTCAGGCGTGCTTCTGCGGGCGACATGGGCTGGTTCTCCGTTGATCCGTCCGGTTTGCCGGGAGCGTATCTGCGGGGCCAGCCTGCGGCAACAGCACAAGCCCGCGCAGAACATCATGCCTGACGCGCGTCGCGGACTGGCCGGGGAGCACAATTGCTAAGGCGCAGGGATCGCCAGCAGGTCGGAAATGTTCCGGCCGCGAATATCGTAGACGCGGGCAAACACCACGTCATCGCGCTTGATTTCCACCAGCACCGGCGCGGTCAGGCCCTTGCAGTAGAATTCGCCGAGCGTCATGGCGAAGTCGGCGCCCTTGCTGTCCCAGCCGATGGTGAAGTCCTGGCCCAGCGCGACCTGCGCCGGTCGCTGCGGTCCGCACACCGCGACCTTCCACTTGCCGCCCTTGGCCGGCTCTTCGTCACGTTCGTCGAGCAGTTCCTGCAACTCATCGGAGGCTTGCTTGAAGGCAAGTCCCCAATAATCCAGCATGTAGCGTGCGTCTGCCGCACGCACGGTGCCCGCGATATGGTTGAAGTGCGTGTACTGATACGGATGCAGCCGGATCATTTCGGTCAACGGCAGTATCAGGCCGAAAATAAACACCGCGGCCGCCAGACTTTGCGCGCCGCGGCCGTACTCCTTCAGCCAGTTGAACAGCCAGCCGAAGGCGGCGCCGGCCAGCACGGTCATCGGCGGGATCACGAAGATGAAATGCCGGATGCCGTTATAGAGCGCCGGACGTTTGACCATGGCGATGGCCAGCGGCAGTGTTGCAGCAAGCGTCAGCATCAGCAGGATGGTCTTGCGATTCGGCGAGATCCCCGGCCGCGACAGCGACATCAACGTGCCGGCGACGCCCGCCACGCCGAGGCCGATCAGGATTTCCGGCAATTGCAGCGCGAACAGTGTCGGCAGATAGGACCACGGCATGTCCGGCACCGACACCAGCGCGCCGTCGAACATCTCCTTCCACGGCTTCTCGAAGAAATGTGAGAAGTAGGTCAGCGCATGGAATGGATTGGCGGCTTCCATGATCGACCAGGGCCAGATCAGCCCCATGACCAGATACCCCAGCACGAGGCCGGGCAGCAGCACGTAACAGACGTGAGCGAAACGATGCGCAGCCTCGCGCACGCCCTGCGCGCGGACGTCAGCGATCAGCAGCGGGATAAATCCGATCAGGGCATAGACCAGCGCCAGGCCGCCGAGGATCCGCGATCCGATCGAGAGGCCGGCGCCCAATCCGAGGATCAGCACGGTGTGCGCGGATGGCTTTGGATAGTCCTGCGCCAGCCGCACCAGCCCGAGCATCAGGACCATCATCGCCACGGCGAAGGGCGCGTCCTTCGGATTCATGAACATGTGGCCGTAGAACGTCGGACACAGCGCCAGCAGCAACAGTGCCGCAAGGCCGGCGATCGGGCCGCCGACGCGCCGTCCGACGCGCCAGGTCACCGCAAGGCCGATGATGCCGACGGTCGCGCCGAGCAGGCGGCGCGTCTCGAACAGTTCGAACGGCACGATCTTGTGCAGCAGTGCGGCCGCCATGTCGAAGCCGCCGCCATACATGTAGAGATTGGCGAACGACAGCGCGCCGGTGTCCCTGAATCCGGATCCGTACATCTTCAGCAACAGATCGGCGTATTCGGCGTGGGTGTAATCGTCCCAGCCGAGTCCGTAATCCTGGAATGTCAGCCCTGCGACGACAATGACGACGCCGAGCGCGACCCAGGCAAGGTCGTCACAAATCTGTTCGATCGAGCGCCGCTGCGGCGTCTCAATGGCTGAAGTCGTTATCGATGACATGTATTGTAACCCAGCGACCCCCGTCGGCCTCGCGTTTGCGCTTTTAGGCCTTCATCTTCCCCTGGGGCCTACATATAGCGCGGTATTGGTTTCAAGTAATTGTCAATTGTGGCGTATTTTTCCTGATGCAGCGCAACATTTGCTCTGCGGCAAAGAATTAACAGCCTGTTACCATTCCCAACGCAAAATCGCGCGACATCAACTGATTCAATGAGATTCGCGGTCCGGTCATCGGGTCGGCGGCAGGGTTGGATCGGTGATTGTCGGTTGTCGGTCGCGACAATATGACGTTATCGTGGCATTGGGGGCTGCTGCAGGGCGGCAGACGGGGAGTTGGAGATGCTTGGGCTCTTGATTGCCGGATTGGTCACTCTTGTCGTCGGGCTTCTGGCGATCGGATTCGGGATCCCCGTCAAGTAATTCAGCTTCGGCAACACCCTGATCGTGACCGGCGTGCTGGGGGTCTGTACGGGCTTGCTGCTGTTTGCCCTGGCCCTGGTTGTCCGGGAACTGAAAACCGTTGCCCGAGCCCTTGAGGCATCGGCTGGGCGCCCGCGTGACGGATTGGATCCTTTTGCGGCCCAAAGTGCCCAGGTTCCCGGTCGGGTGGCCGGGGCAGGCGCCGGTATCCCGGCGTCGCATCCCAACACGGGGGCTCTGCCGCCCGAGACCCCTGCGCCGTGGCAAAGCGAGGGCGGGAGCCGCGAGCGTTCACGGAGTTTGGAACCGGAGGTTGCACAGGAGGCTGCTCCCGTGCCGGCGCCGGAACCTCCGGAACCGGCGAAGAAGCGCAGAAACCTGCTGTTCATGTCATCCAAGCGCGACCGCGCCGAGACGACTGACGCAGCCGCTGATGCCGAGGCACCTGCACCGGAACCTCGTGTGTCGTTCGAAGACGCATGGCCGGCCGCCGACCGGCAGGCTCCGGCTCCGCCACCGCGGCGCGCCGGGCGTGCCTCGGACACGGGGGAAGGGGAGAACACAAGGCCGGTTCCTGCCCCTCCGCCACCGATTCGCCGGCCTGCCGAAGCGCCGCCGGTGACGATCCTGAAATCCGGCGTCGTCGATGGAATGGCGTACTCGCTCTATTCCGATGGCTCGATCGAAGCGCAGATGCCGGAAGGCATGATTCGTTTCGCCTCCATCGACGAACTTCGGCATCATCTCGACCAGCGCGGTGCGTAGCAGGAGCGAAACGGTTCCTCGCCCGTGCCAGGGATGTGCGGACCGTTCCACTGTCGGCGACGTTAAATAAAACGTGTTGCCGCAGCGTTGTTCTTGTCACAGGTGCAATAATCGCCTCATAATCTCCAAGTCAAACAAGGTCGAATTCCAGGTTCGGCCGACTAGACCAGCCTGTTGATCTTGCGGATTGCATCAGACCAGGCGTCACGAAAGATGCGAGCCATGAGCGACGCGGCAGGCAAAAACTTCATCGATCTGACGGCGACGATCGTATCGGCCTACGTCAGCAACAACACCACGTCGGCATCGGAGCTTCCCGCGCTGATCAGCCAGGTTCACGGCGCGCTGATGCGGGTTGCGTCAGGCCAGACCGAGGCCGTGGCCGAACCGACCAAGCCTGCCGTACCGGTGAAGAAGTCGATGACATCGGACTATCTGGTGTGCCTGGAGGACGGCAAGAAGTTCAAATCACTGAAGCGCCATCTGCGCACGCAGTACAACATGACCCCGGAGCAGTACCGCGAAAAATGGGGCTTGCCACCGGACTACCCGATGGTCGCACCAAACTATGCGGTGGCCCGTTCGCAGCTTGCGAAGAAGATGGGGCTTGGCCAGCAGCGACGGCGGCGGCGATAGATCTTCGGCGGCGGGGCGGCGCAGACGCCGTCCGGACAACCGGTGCAGACCACCGCGCGGCGTGGTCGGACGCGCGCATTTTACCGCAACTGATTGGTTAACAAATCTGAACCAGCGGCTTGGCTGCTGGCATGTCCGCACGACGCACGCGGTTCGCTGATTCCTTCATCGAATTCGGCCTCCTCCGCACGGGCTCAGCGGTGATGAGTCCGTGCGCGTTCAATGGGTTGTTAGGGAGTTTCCTTCAACTATCGCGCGAAGCGCGGTGTTGCGCGGACGAGTCGCGATTTCATCGAGGGCTGTATTTTGCAGACGCTCCCAAAAACTCCGGTCCGCTATTGTGGCGCGATTTTCATATTGGCTCTCGCCACGCTGTCCTATCAGATCCTGATCACGCGCTTCTTCAGCGTGATGCTGTACTATCATTTTGCGTTCGCGGCGATTTCCCTTGCCATGCTGGGACTGACGCGCGGCGCAATGAAGGTCTACAACAACCCCGATCGCTACGCTCCCGAACGGGTGGCGACAGAGTTCGCTCGCCATGCATCGTGGTTCGCGATGACCGGCGTTGGCGCGATGATCGCCTTCCTGTGCGTACCGCTCGTGCTCTCCTGGCCCGGGCCATACATGACAGCGGCGCTTGCGGGCGCCGCGTTGGCCTTCGTGATGCCCTTTACGGAAAGCGGCATCTGCATATCGCTGTTGTTGACGCGCCTGCCATACCGCGGCGGCTGGCTCTATGCCGCTGACCTGTCTGGCGCGGCGATTGGATGCCTCGGCCTCATCTTTGTGCTGTTCGTCGTTGATCCCGTGAGCGCCACGCTGTGGATTGGAGCTTTTGCTGCGGGCGCAGGGTGGATGGTGGTGTGTGACACCGGCGACATCCGTAGCCGGCGCCTGAGCGCCGCCTGCGCATTGACGCTGGTTGCCGCTGCCACGGTGCATACCGGCCTTGCGGCGTCCGGCAAAAGCCATCTGGGTGTGTTCTGGGCCAAGGGGACTCAGCAGACAGGGACGCTGTTCGAGCGCTGGAATACCTACTCACGGGTGCGGGTCATCGCACATGGAGAGAGCAAACCGTTCGGCTGGGGCCTCGCCCACGAACCGCAGGTGAAAATCGACCAGCATTACCTCGACATCGATGCGGATGCGGGCACCGTCATCACCCGGATGGATGGCGATATCGGCAAGCTCTCCTACCTGAAGGACGACGTCATCAATGCCGCCTACCTGGTGCAGCCGGCTGCCGATGTCGCTGTCGTCGGTGTCGGCGGCGGACGCGATGTCTTGTCCGGCCTCCTTTTTGGCGCCAAGCATATCCACGGCATCGAGATCAATCCCGCGATATTCGAAGTGCTCACCGACAAATTCGCTGATTTCTCGGGGCATCTCGATCGACAGCCCGGCGTGTCGCTGGTGAATGCCGAAGCCCGCAGCTACATCAACCATTCACCCGATCGATATGACCTCATCCAGATTTCGCTGATCGATACCTGGGCCGCTACCGCCGCCGGCGGGCTTACGCTCACGGAAAACCGCCTCTATACCGTGGAAGCGTGGGATGATTTCTACCGCGCGCTGAAGCCCGGCGGGCTGCTATCGGTTTCGCGCTGGTACCATCCGGATATGCATCGCGGCGAATTCTATCGCCTGGTGGCGATCGCAGCCAGTGCACTCGAGCGTAAGGGCGTATCCCCCACCGAGCTGTCTCGCCACGTCATCGCGCTGAACGTCGGCAATATCGTAACGGTGATCACCCGCCCCGACGCATTCACCGAGGCGCAATGGCAGAGTGCGCGTACGAACCTTCTGGCCCGGGGCTTCAAGATCCTGCTGGGGCCGGATGTCGCGTTCGATGCCGTGACCTCGACATTGCTGTCCGGCAAGGCGGACGCGGCTTACTTCGCGTCATTGCCGGAGAATATTACGCCCTCGACCGACAATACGCCGTTTTTCTTCTATACCGCGCGGTTCGGGGACTTCTTCAGCAGGCCGCTGTCGGCGCTCATGACCGGCAACGCAGCGGTCGGCATGACGCTGCTGCTTGTCGTGATCTCGTTCTGGGCCTGCGCGTACTACATCATCCGCCCCTTCGTCCGTCTCGCGCGGCAGATGCCGATCTCGACGCTGGCGCCGCCCGTCACCTATTTCAGCGCGATCGGCATGGGCTTCATGCTGATCGAGATATCGCAGATGCAGCGGCTGATGGTGTTCCTTGGACATCCGGTCTACGGGCTGAGCGTCGTGCTTTTCACAATTCTGCTGTTCGGTGGACTGGGCAGCGTCACCGTCGGCCCGCAGGCGCCTCGACCTGGCGTGGTCGTCGCCAGGGTGGTCGCCCTGCTGGTGACGCTCGTGGCCGCGGGGCTGTTGACGCCTCTCGTCACCACCTGGACGCGATCGGAAGCAACCGATATCCGCATTCTGATGTCTGTGCTGCTGCTGGCGCCGCCCGCATTCTGCATGGGAATGATGTTTCCGCTCGGGCTCAGCATCTGGCGCCGTCACACGGAGCTGCTTCCGTTCTTCTGGAGCGCCAACGGAATTACGTCGATGTTCGCGTCGGTGCTGGGCATGGCCCTGTCGATAGAATTCGGCATTGCCAATACCTACGCTTTGGGGGCCTGCTTCTATGCGGTCTGCGCGCTTATGGTGATCGGAACGCGTCAGGGTAGCCACGTCGGCGCGGCAGCCGCGAGGCCGGTCGAGGCGCCGGAGTCGGTCGGCCAGGATCAAGTCGCCGCCACCGATGCCGTCGCATCTTCAACGCGATCGGCCTGAACAGGCCGTTTGCTACGCAGCCGCGAGCGTCTCGCGGGCGTCGCGGCGGATGCGCTCGACCATGGCGCGAAAGCCGTTCGAGCGTTGCGGGGTCAGGTGTTCGCCAAGCCCGAGCTCCTCGAACAGGGCGATGGCATCGGTCTCGATGATGGTCTGCGGCGGCTTGTCCGAATACAGCGCCAGCAGGATCGCGATCAGGCCGCGCACGATGTGCGCATCGCTGTCGCCGACATAGTGCAGGATCTGGGTGCCGGCGTCGTCCCGGCTCAGTGTCCGGGCAAGCCACACCTGGCTCGCGCACCCCTGCACCTTGTTCTCCGCCGAATGGTCGGCTTCGTTCATGGGCGCCAGCGTGCGTCCGAGCTCAATCACGTACCGATATCGGTCGTCCCACTCGTCCAGAAGCGCAAAATTGTCCTTGATCTCGTCGATCGTCATGCGTCCCGCGTCTCGTTTGCCCAAGGCTTATATGAGATCGCGGGCCGCCGAAAGCGATATCCGGGCGGCTGGTTCCGAAAAATGAGGCCGAATCAGCCATTTCCGCGCGGGGTCGACGGTTCCCGCCCGGTCGTCGGAGGCGTCCGGCTGGTTCCTCAACCCCGCCGTGCGGGAGCTGCGTCGGGCGCCTGCCACTCCACCTGCAGGTCCTCGGCGGTCAGCGTATCGCCGCTGGCGGTGCGAGCGCTTTCGACCATCCCGATCGATCCGGTGTGATCCGGCTTCTTTTCGGTGATCATGTTGTAGATCTTCTTGGCGCCCGCCTGCGCGCGATGACCGATCACGGTCGCCGCCTGGCCGCCGATCGCACAGGCGCCGGGCTGGCGCGTGCAAAACTGACTCATGTCGGACACCGCAGCGGTCGCTGCGGAAATCGCATCCGCGGCGCCGACCTGCGGCGCAGCCTTATCCGTGTCCTGTGATTTGTCTGTCGGCAATAGCACGAGCACCAGCCCGAGCCAGAATGCCATGCGAAGCAGGAAAAACATCTCGCCACCCGTCCGTACTGTTCTCACCCCGTTGCGATTGGTCTCGCAATCTTCCCGAGCAGCAGTAGCAGACGCCTATAAATCCCTCGTTTGATCGATCGGCTCAAATTGCAGAAAATTTGAATGATTTGGTTTGCCGTAAATTTTCGATTGATGCGTGCCCGATATTTTTCCGGCAAAACAATTGCGATATTTCGGAGAAAACAATTGCAATATGTCGGCATCGGCATGATGTCGCCGCACCATGTGCATGTCGGCGGCGCTCATCGGCCGACCGGTATCCACCATTTCGAAACCATATCGGTCCGGAAAGTGAAACTTTACGTTCACCATTCCGGTCGAATGCAGCCCTTCCGAGCGGCGAATGGGCGATTGCAGCCCGGCTGGCCGGTCATGGTGGGTCTGCTTTAGCGTTCGCTTAAGTTCACTCTGACACGATCCCACAACGAAAAATGGGGGCGTTCTGGCGCGTCTTTTTTGAAGATCACGCCGAAGGCGAGAACAACGTGACGGTTCTGAGCAGAGTTCGCGAATACCTGGATGCCCTGTTGCACCCGTCGGCGCGTTATGACGCCATGACGAGTGCGCGGCACCGTGCATTCATCGCGCCGCGCCTGCTGGGAAGCCTCGTGGCGCTCGCTTCGCTTCCGGTCTATCTGGCGTTTCGCGGCGCGCCGGCCGAAATCGAAGTCGCTGTCTATGCGTGGCTGATCGCGCCGATTCTCGTTGCCTACTTCCTTTCGCGCACCGGGCGCTACGAAAGCGCACATATGTTGTCGTCGGTGGCGCTGGCGACAATGGTCATGGCGGTGTCGATCAACTCCGGCGGCATTGCCTCATTCGCCGCGGTCTGGCTGGTGGTCGTTCCGCTCGAGGCGGGACTGTCGGCCTCGCGGCGGGTCGTCGGCTTTGCGGTGACCCTGGCGCTGGGCTGCACGATCGCGCTGGTGATGATGGGATTGTTCGACATTCTGCCGGCCTCGAAGGTGCTGCCGCAGAACAATGTGGTGTTCGAAGCCGTCGGCATCGCCTCGGCGACGCTGTTTGCCGCGGTGCTGGCGTTCAGCGCGGAGTCGCTGGCGCGGACCAGCAGCAAGCTGCTGATGGTCGAGGAAGAGCGCTTTCGGTTGCTCGCGCTGAACATGAGCGATGTGATCTCCCGCCATCGGCGCAACGGCGCCGTGCAGTTCATCTCCCCGGCGGCGGAGGCTCTGCTCGGGGTGCCGCTGGCGCGTCTGGCCGGGCATGGCTTGTTCGATCGTGTTCACGTCGCCGATCGGCCGGCTTACCTCACCGCACTCTCGGAAGCCGCACGCAGCGGCGAAGCGCGCAGTGTCGAATTCCGGATCCGCCGCGATGCGCCGCGGAGCGCGGAGCAGGGCGGGAGCGATGTTGTCTGGATCTGGGTCGATATGCGCTGCCGTCCGATGGAGCGCTCGCAGGCCGGGACAGGCGAGCAGGAAGCCGAAGTCGTCGCGGTGATGCGTGACATCACCGAGCGCAAGCTTCAGGAGCAGGCGCTGCAGGCGGCCCGCGTCGAAGCGGAACGGGCCGATGCCGCCAAGAGCCGTTTCCTGGCGACCATGAGCCATGAGCTGCGGACCCCGCTCAATGCCATCATCGGATTTTCCGAGATGATCGTTCGGGAAGACGACCTGATGATCACCGCGGAACGGCGCAAGGAATACGCCGGCCTGATCAACGACTCCGGCCAGCATCTGCTGTCGGTGGTCAACGGCATCCTCGATATCTCGAAAATGGAAGCCGGGAACTTCGAAATCTCGTTGCACCCGTTCAAGCCGCGCGAGTCCATATTGAACTGCTGCAACCTGATGGCCCTGAAGGCCCGGGAGGGCGGTCTCGACCTGCGAACCCGCGTGCCGGACGACCTGCCCGAGATCACGGGCGATCCGCGGGCGTTCAAGCAGATCCTGCTGAACCTGGTGTCGAACGCCATCAAGTTCACCGAGCGCGGCGGCACGGTGACGGTCTCGTCGCGGGTCGAAGGGGCTCGCCTGATGTTGTCGGTCGCCGACACCGGCGTCGGCATCGGCAGCGACGATCTCAAGCGCATCGGTGATCCGTTCTTCCAGGCCGGTACGACCTATCAGCGCCGTCATGAGGGGACAGGCCTCGGATTGTCGATTGTCAAAAGTCTCGTGGAGTTGCACGGTGGCGAGATGAAGGTGGCGAGCCGCGTCGATGAGGGCACGACAGTCACCATCATGTTGCCGCTGATCGCATGCCCGACCCCGCACAAATCATCCAACGTGACGGCGCTGGCTCCGGCTGCGCGTCCTGTTCAAGATATCCAGGTGAAGAAAAGTGCCTAAAGCTCTCGTAATCGACGACGATGTCCCCCGCCGCCGTGGCCGGTCCAAGCCGGAGCCGGTGGAAGTCGATGTCGACGTCGAGCGCAATCTGGTGATGCGCGCCCTGCTTCACAGCCCGAAGGACACCTTGGCGGGCTGCGTGGCAGCCGCCGGCGTCATCGCGATTGTCGCCAATGCCATGTTCATGCAGCCCGGCCGGCATCCCGCGCCGATGTTCAACATGCCGTTTCCGGCAGCGGCGCCGGCCCCGGTGGCCAAGCCCGCGCCGCTGAGCGCGCTGCCGGCTTCGCCGCCTGCACCCGCGTCATCATCGAGCCCGTCGCCGATGACGGCGCCTGCTCAGCCGACAGGCACCGTTTCGAGCCCGCTGCCGCGGCCGCGTCCCGTTGAAGCGGAAGGCAAGCCCGCAGAGTCGCGGGCCGTATCGGAACCTGCTCCAGCCGCAAAATCCGTGCTGCCGCACGGTGCATCCAATGTCATGCGTCCGCCGGCGTCGATCCCGGCCTCGACCCGCAACGACCCGGTCGGGGACCTCATCGTCTCCACGCGCCGGGTGGCCGCCGTGCAGCGGGCGCTGACCGATTTCGGCTATGGCCAGTTGAAACCGACCGGCGTGGCCGGTACCGACACCCAGGCGGCGATCCAGAAGTTCGAGCGCGAACGCAAGCTCCCGGTGACCGGCCAGATCTCCGATCGCGTGGTGCGCGAGCTTGGCATCGTCACGGGCCGCGCGATCGATTGACCGACAGAGCGGCGGATCAAATCCCAGAATGAGCTTTGTCCGGCCTGCCGGCTGCCGTATCGTCGCCGCATGCGATTGAAATCCAACATCTGGGTCGCGGCGTATCTGCGCCGGTGCCAGGTCAACGGCATCTTCGGAGCCGTGAGGCGACGCGGCGCGGAAGAAGCGGGGGCGGTGTTTGTCAAGCTCGCGCTGCTCGACGGCAACGCGCTGCTGTTCACGCCCGCGCCGCAGACGGCCTATGACAACAGCCGTCCCGTGGAGCGGGTTTTCACGCCGTCGTCTGCGGAGCCCGTGCCCGAGCAGGTGGTCGAGGAGCGGCTCACCAAGGAAATCCGGTTCGATCCCGATGTCTGGATCGTCGAGATCGAAGACAGGGAAGGCCGTCACTTCCTGGATCTGGCGCAAAAATAGAATCCAAAAATAGAATCAAAGCCGTGGCGTCAGATTATCCGGCGTGGCGTATTACGACAGCCTTGCCCGACGCAGCGTCTCCGACGGGAGTTCGGCGAAGTGGCGTTTGTAGTCGAGCGAGAACTGGCTGAAATGCCAGAAGCCGTGGTTCACGGCGATGTCGTAGATGCCGGCACGCGGATCACGGCAGGCCTTGAGGTCGCGACGGGCGCGGTTGAGACGCACCGCGCGCGAATAGGTGATCGGGCTGGTGCCGAGCACTTCCTGGAAGCAATAGTTGAGTTTGCGGCGACTGGCGCCGACCGCCTTGCACACGTCGAGGATCGAGACCGGATTGTCGCTGCGCGCCAGCATCAGCTCGCAGGCGCGGTCGACGGTTCGCTTGCGCGCCGCGCCGTTGCGCATGTCGTCGCAGGGCCGGGCGGTCGGCAGCATGTCCGTGATCTCGACCAGCAGGCTGTCCTCGAGCGCGCGGCAAGCGAGGGGATCTTCGAACAGCGCCGGACGCTGCGCCATGATGTCCGCGATCGCCGTCATCAGTTCGCGCAGCCGGCTCACGGGCTCGTCGGCCATCTCGATGGCGCGCATCTGGTGCCAGATGTCGCGCGGCAGGTCGATGCCGAGCGCGTGCGTCAGATCCTCGATCAGCGTTGCGGGGAGGATCACGCCGCGGAATTCAAACGCCTTGGGCGTGCACATGTCGATGTCGGCATCGAAGCAGGCGATCACCTTGTTGCCGGCGATGCTCGAGCCGTTGCAGTTGACCTCGCCCGCCGCCTGCCAAGGCAGGCCGATGCCGAAACTGTCGGAACCGAGTCGGCCGTATTGGCGGACCTGCTGACTGGTGACCTCGCGGAACACTTCGATTCTCGGCAGTGAAAGCTGGGTGAAGCTGCCGCGGAAGGCGCCGGCGCTGATCTGGTCATAGTTCAGGCGCCAGCGCCCAAGGGTCGTGCAGTGCTCGTCGACATCGGCGCTGGTGGCATGCAGAAGCGCCGCCGCGGCCGGCGCACCGATATCTTGAGAGGCTACCGTCTCAGCGGCGCCGGGCAGGGCGGAAAACAGGCTCATGGGCGGCTATCGTCATGATTGTCCGACAGAACTCGTGATCATTGCACTGCAAGAACCGCGCCATCGACGAAGCCGGGCATCGGTTCTGCGAAACCAAGATTGCCGGATTTCGATAACGGAGGATAGCTGACAAAGGCAGTCTTCGATCAGCGCGCCGCACCGAAAGCAGGTGTTCCGGGCCGCTGATCTGGGGACCAGGATGCGAACAAGCGACATCATGCGCGGCAGCCCGCCGGCGCCATCGGCTCAAGTCACGCGGGCGAACTGGCGCAGCTTCCCGGCGATCCGCTGGGGTTTCACCCATGTGCGGGAGCTGTTGCCGACCGCGGACATTCGCCGCGCCGCACAACCGTCCTCGCTCACCGCCGCGCTGCGCGATCTCTCCGATGTGGCCTTCACCGCGCCGGACGGTGCGGCGACCACGGTGGCCGCGACATTGCGCGAGACCTTCGCCGACGCGCTGCTGGTGCTGAATCGCGGTGTCCTGGTCGGCGAATGGTACGGCGACGGCATGACGCCGGCGACCCCGCATCTGGTTTGCTCGGTCAGCAAGTCGATCGCCGGCACGCTGGGCGGTGTGCTGGTCGAGCGCGGCCTGATCGATCCGGAGGCGAAGGTCACGCGATATGTTCCGCAGCTTGCTGACAGCGTCTATGGCGGCTGCACCGTACGTCACCTGCTCGATATGACGGTGGCCATCGCCTTCGAGGAAAATTACGAAGATCCAAACGGGGATGTCGCGCGCTACCGCTTTGCGTCGGGCTGGGACATCCCGCCGGAGGGCGTGACGGTGATGGACCAACGCAGCTTCCTCGCTACCGCGCGCGGCAGCGGCAAGCCCCATGGCGAGGTCTTTCACTATGTCTCGCCCAACACCGATGTGCTCGGCTGGGTCTATGAACGCGCCTGCGGGCGGCCCTATGCACAGATTCTCTCCGAGTATCTGTGGCAGCCGATCGGGGCCGCGGACGATGCCTCGATGACCCTCGACAGCCATGGCGCGGCGCGTGTCGCCGGCGGCATCTCCGCCACCGCGCGCGATCTTGCCCGTTTCGGCGAGATGATCCGTTGCCGCGGCGTCGCCAATGGCCGCCAGGTGGTGCCGGGCTGGTGGATCGACGACATCCACGAGGCGGGCGACAGCAAGGCCTGGGCGAGCGGCGACCTCGCCGATATCTTTCCGGGCGGGCGCTACCGCAGCAAATGGTACACCATCGATCCGGCGCGCGGCGATCTCGCCGCTATCGGCATCCACGGCCAGTGGATCTATGTCGACGCGGCGACCGACACGGTGGTGGTCAAGCTCGCCACCCAGCCGAAGGCGATGGACATTCCGCTCGACCATCGCTGGCTCGCCGCGTTTCACGCCATCGCAGCGCACGTCGCCAAATCCTGACGCTTTCGCAACGTCTTCGACACGGAGATCCTGTCATGCTGCATGTCCCGAGCCGCCGGACGCTTCTCAAGGCCGGTGGTGCTGTCCTTGCCGCCGGCATGATGCCGCACGTCGCCCGCGCCCAATCCGGCAAGACCATCCGCGCCGTGATGCATGCGCCGCTGCGTGCCACCGATCCGGTGATCAACATCGCCTGGACCGGCCGTAATCACGGACTGAACATCTACGACACGTTGTTCGCCATGGATTCCAAATTCCAGATCCGTCCGCAGATGGTGGAGAGCCATGAAGTGTCGGCGGGCGGCCTCGTCTACACCTTCCAATTGCGAGCGGGCCTCGCCTTCCATGACGGCGCGCCCGTCACCTCGGCCGACGTCATTGCCTCGCTGCAGCGCTGGGGCAAGCGCGACACCATGGGCGCGCGGATGATGACCTATCTCGCCGAGATGAAGGTCGTCGACCAGCGCAGCTTCCAGTTGGTGCTGAAATCGCCTTATGGACAGGTGCTGCAGACGCTGGCCAAGCCCGCCAGCATCATTCCCTTCATCATGCCGCAGCGGTTGGCGCAGCAGCCGCCGGAACAGCCGGTCACCGAGTTCATCGGCTCCGGTCCGTTCCGCTTCGTGGCGAGCGAATTCCAGCCGGGCAGCCGCGCCATTTATGAGCGCAATCCCGCCTACGTGGCTCGGCAGGAGGCGCCCGACGGCCTTGCCGGCGGCAAGGTGGTGAAGATCGAGCGCTACGAGTGGATCAGCATGCCGGACATGCAGACCGCGGCCAATGCGCTGACCAACCGCGAGATTGATTTTCTCGAGGCGCCGCCGCACGACATCCTGCCGACGCTGGCCAACGACAAGAACCTGGTGGTGGCGGATTACAATCCGCTCGCCTTCATGTCGGTCTGCCGCATGAACTGGCTCACCGAGCCGTTCAACCGCCCGGAGATCCGCCAGGCGCTGATGTACGCCAGCGATCAGGTGGACTGGCTGGAGGCGCAGGTCGGCAATCCCGATTACTACCGTGTGAGCGCGGCGATGTTCGGACCCGGCACGCCCTATGCCAGCGAGACCGGCTGGAACGGCAAGCCCGATCTGGCGCGGGCGAAGGATCTGCTGAAGAAGGGCGGCTACAACGGCGCGCCGGTGGTGATGATGCAGGGCACCGACTCGCCGCTGCTGTTCGGCTCCTCGACTGTGACAGCGCAGAAGCTACGAGCGCTCGGCATGAACGTTCAGGTGGTGACCATGGACTGGGGCTCGATCCTGGCGCGCCGCGCCAAGAGCGATCCCGCGCCTCAGGGCGGCTGGTCGGTCTACCACTATGTCACGACCACGTCGGACCTGATGAACCCGCTCAGCAACACGCTGATCGACACCCGCGGCAAGGCCAGCGGCATTCCAGGCTGGCCCGAAGACGTCGAGATCGAATCCCGACGCACCGACTTCGCGCTGGAGAGCCAGCCCGAGGTGCAGAAGGCGATCGCAGAGGGAATCCAGGCGCGCGCCTATGATGTGGTGACCCATATTCCCGGGGGGCTCGTCAAGCAGCCGGTCTGCCACAGCAAGGCGCTGACCGGCATCGTGCCGGCGCCGGCGCCGCTGTTCTGGAACATCGAGAAGGTGTGAGGCGTGACGATTTTCTTGCTGCTGCTGAGGCGCCTGGCGGCAACCGTGCCGGTGCTCGTCGCCGTCGCGCTGATCGCCTTCGTCCTGTTGCGGATCAGCGCCGGCGATCCGGTGGCGCAGCTCGCCGGCGACAATGCCACGCCCGAAAACGTCGCCGCGATCCGGGCGCGGCTCGGTCTCGATCAGCCGCTGATCGTCCAGTTCCTGCAATGGGGTTGGCGCCTGCTGCACGGCGATCTCGGCACCTCGATCGTTTCCGGCGTGCCGGTGCTGCAACTGATCGGCCAGCGCACCGGTCCGACCATCGCGGTCTCGCTGCTGACCGTTGTCGTGTCGGTCGTCGTCGGGGTTCCCCTCGGTGTCTATGCAGCCTGGCGGCGCGGCGGTTTCGCCGATCATCTGGCCTCGTCGATCGCCACCGCGGGCCTCGCGATCCCGACCTTCGCCGTCGGCTATCTCTGGATCTACCTGTTGTCGATGCAGGCCGGCCTGTTTCCGGTGCAGGGTTATGCGCCGCTTGCCAGCGGGGTCGGCATCTTCCTGTGGCATCTCGCACTCCCGGTACTGACATTGAGCCTCGTCTATGTGTCGCTGATCTCCCGCGTTACCCGCACCAGCCTGCTCGAGGTGCTGTCCGACGATTATGTGCGCACCGCCCGCGCCAAAGGCCTACCGGAGCGTGTGGTGGTGTTCCGCCATGCGCTGCGCAATGCGGCAGTGCCGATCGTATCCATCATCGGCATCGGGATTGCGCTGCTGATCGGCGGCGTCGTCATCACCGAGAGCATCTTCAATTTGCCGGGGCTCGGGCGCCTGACGGTGGATTCGGTGCTGGCGCGCGATTATCCGGTGATCCAGGGCGTGATCATCGTATTCGGCGCCGCCTATGTGCTGATCAACCTCTTGGTCGATCTGAGTTACGCCGCCTTCGATCCGAGGATTTCCCTGTCATGACCGCGGCCACCATTGTCGCCGGCCCGTCGCCCACGCGCCGCGCTCGCCCGGTGAACCGGCTGTTGCGCAACAAGGCGGTGCTGTTCGGTCTTGCGGTGATCGGCCTGCTCGCGCTGATGGCGATCTTCGCCGGCGCATTGGGGACGGTCGATCCCGCCGCGGTGCAGCCGCGGCTGCGATTGCGACCACCGAGCGCCGCCGCCTGGCTCGGCACCGATCATCTTGGCCGTGACGTCTACAGCCGCCTCGTTTATGGCAGTCAGGTGTCGCTGCTGGTCGGCGCCGTGGTCGCCGTGCTCGCGGTGATCGCCGGCGGCTTGCTCGGCCTCGTCGCCGGCGTGGTGCGCTGGGTCGATGGTCTTGTCATGCGCGCCATGGACGGGGTGATGGCGATCCCCGCGATCCTGTTCGCGATCGCTTTGATCGGTGCACTCGGCGCCAATCTCGCCACCATCTGCGTCGCCATCGCCATTCCCGAGATCCCGCGCGTCGCGCGGCTGGTGCGCAGCGTCGTGCTGACCGTGCGGGAAGAAGCCTATGTCGAGGCCGCGATCAGCATGGGCACACGGACGCCAATGCTGATGGCGCGGCACATCGTTCCCAACGTGGTGGCGCCGCTGATCGCCCAGGCGACTTACATCGCGTCCTCGGCGATCTTGGTCGAGGCGTCGCTGTCGTTCCTCGGAATCGGCATGCCCGATGAGGTGCCGAGCTGGGGCAACATGATGGCCAATGCGCGCCTCGTGTTCCAGGTGCGGCCGGCGCTGATGCTGCTGCCGGGACTGTGCATCGCGCTGACGGTGTTCGGCATCAACCGCATCGGCGACGGCCTGCGGGACATGCTCGATCCGCGGCTGGCGCGTTCGGTGGGGCGCCTGAAATGACCGAAGCCGTTCTCGCCATCACCAATCTGTCGGTCGGCCTGCGCCATGCCGCGGATGGCGAGCCGATCGTGCGCGGGCTTGATCTCGATGTCGGACGCGGAGAGATCGTCTGCATTGTCGGCGAATCCGGTTCGGGCAAATCGGTTACCGCCTTCAGCGTGATGGGTCTGTTGCCCGAGGGGCTTGCTCCGGCAGGCGGCTCCGTCCGCCTGCTGGGCGAGGAGTTGCTGGGCGCCGGAGCGGAGCGGCTGCGTGCCTTGCGCGGCAGTCGCATGGCGATGATCTTCCAGGAGCCGATGACGGCGCTCAACCCGGTGATGACCGTGCGTGCCCAGCTCGCCGAGCTGATCGAATTCCATGGCGAGAAAGGCATGTCGCGAACCGCGGTCGATGCCCTGATCCTCGGCACGCTGAAGGACATGCTGCTGCGCGATCCCGAGCGGGTGATGAATGCCTATCCGCACCAGCTCTCCGGCGGCCAGCGCCAGCGCGTCATGATCGCCATGGCGCTGCTGCTGGAGCCGGCGCTGCTGATCGCCGACGAGCCGACCACGGCGCTCGACGTCACCACCCAGAAGCAGATTCTGTCCCTGATCAAGGCGCTGGTGGCGCGGCGCGGCATCGGCGTGCTGTTCATCACCCATGATTTTGGCGTGGTTGCCGACATTGCCGACCACGTGGTCGTCATGCAGCGAGGGCAGGTGGTGGAGAGCGGCACGGCCGAGCAGGTGCTGCATCGTCCGGCGCAACCTTATACGCGCCTGCTCATCGACTCCGTGCCGAAGGGGACGCGCGGAGCGGAAACGACGGCCGTGGCGGCGCCGGCGGTGCTCGAGGTGGACGGTCTCGACATGGTCTACGGCCGTCGCGGGCTGTTCGGGCCGCGTCATGGCACCCACGCGGTGCGTGACGCCAGTTTCACGCTGCACCAGGGCGAGATTCTCGGCATTGTCGGAGAATCCGGTTCCGGCAAGTCATCGCTGGCGCGTTGCGTGGCGCGGCTCGCCGCGCCGACGTCCGGCCGCATCGCGCTGATGGGCCGCGACATCGCCAAGGCTGAAGGCGCGAGCCTTCGCGCACAACGGCGCTACATCCAGCTCGTGTTCCAGGATCCGTATCGCTCCCTCAATCCGCGGCTGCCGGTCGGCCGCTCTCTGATCGAGGGGGCGGTCAATTTCGGCACACCAGCGGCCGCCGCGCTGGCCAAGGTGAAGGCGTTGCTGGAGCTGGTTGGCATGGAGACCGATATTCTGGAGCGCTTCCCCCACGAATTTTCCGGCGGCCAGCGCCAGCGGATCTGCATCGCGAGGGCGCTGGTCAGCGAGCCGCGGATCCTGGTCGCGGACGAAGCGGTCTCTGCCCTCGACGTTACCGTGCAGGCTCAGGTGCTGAAGCTGTTCGCCGAGCTGCGTGCGCGGCTCGGTCTCGCCATGCTGTTCATCACCCATGATCTGCGCGTCGCCGGTGAATTGTGCGACCGCATCATGGTGATGAAACACGGTGAGATTGTCGAGACGGGCGCGACCGCAGAGATCGTCACGCGGCCGAGCCATCCCTATACCCAGGCGCTGTTTGCCGCGGCGCCGGGCCAGGAGCGGCTGCGCGCCGCTGTCGCATGAATGCGCCCCAACCTCAAAGGGGGGCGAAGGATCACGAGCCAATGAATGGAGAGCGATGTGTCTGACGTCATTGAAAGGGAGCCGCAGTCGGCCGTGCAGACCGGGCGGGTGATCCGCCATCCGCTCGATCCCCTGAGCGTGGAGGAGATTGCCGCGGCGTGCGCGCTGGTGCGCGCCACGGCGGCTTCCGCCGCCGACTGCCGCTTTCCCATCGTGCGGCTGGAGGAGCCGACCAAGCAGGAGTTGCGCGCACACGGAGGGGGCGACGCGCTGCCGCGACTGGCTTTCGTGGTGACGCTGGACATCGTCAGCGGCGAGGCGATCGAACACATCGTCGATCTCGGCCGCGGCATCATCGTGCAGCGCAAGGTGTTGCCGAACCGCGAGGCGCCCTATGGCCAGCCGCCGGTCATGCTCGAGGAGTTTTTTCGTTGCGAGGCCATCGTCAAGGCCGATGCCGGCTGGCGTGCGGCGATGCGTCGCCGTGGATTGAGCGAGCAGGAGATCGAACTGGTCCAGGTCGATCCGTTCTCGTCCGGCTTCTTCGATCTGAGCTTCGAGCGAGGCGCCCGGATCGTCCGCGCGATCAGCTATTTCCGCGAGCACCCGCAGGACAACGCCTATGCCCATCCGATCGAGGGGGTGGTGGCGGTGGTCGACCTGATCGCCGGCAAGGTGGCCGACCTCACCGACGCGGATCCGATCGTGCCGATCCCGCGCAAGAAGCGCAATTACGGCGCCCATGAGAACGCGAATCCGCGCGCCGGCATCAAACCGTTGCATATCGAACAGCCGGAAGGGCCTAGCTTCCGCGTCGACGGCTGGCAGGTCGAATGGCAGAGATGGAGGTTTCGCGTCGGCTTCACCCCGCGCGAGGGCCTGGTGCTGCACCAGCTCGCCTATCAGGACGGCGAGCGCGAGCGGTCGCTGATCCACCGCGCCAGCGTCACCGAGATGGTGGTGCCTTATGCCGATCCCTCCGCCAATCACTTCTGGAAATCGGCCTTCGACGCCGGCGAATACGGCCTCGGCATGCTCGCCAACGCGCTGGAGCTCGGTTGCGACTGCCTCGGCACCATTCACTATTTCGACGTGCCGGCCGCCGACAGCAAGGGCGAGCCGTTTGTGATGCAGAACGCGATCTGCATGCACGAAGAAGACTACGGCATCATCTGGAAGCACTACGAGTTCCGCAACGGGCTGTTCGAGGTGCGGCGCTCGCGGCGCCTCGTCATCAGCTTCTTCGCCACCGTCGGCAACTACGACTACGGCTTCTACTGGTATCTCTACCAGGATGGCACCGTCCAGCTCGAGACCAAGCTGACAGGCATCATCCAGACCACGGCCGTCATGCCCGGCGAGACCTATCGATGGGGAGGCATGGTCGACGACAATCTGGGCGGCCCGACCCACCAGCACTTCTTCAATGCCCGCCTGCACATGGACATCGACGGCGGCGGCAACACCGTGAGCGAGCATGAATTCGTGCCGCGGCCCTGGGGGCGCGACAATCCCCACGGCAATGTGTTCGACACCACGAGCAGGATGCTGGCGTGCGAGCGCGATGCGGCGCGGATCGCCAATGGGGAGACCGGGCGGTTCTGGAAGATCTCCAATCCCAACGTGACGAACGCGGTCGGCGGATCGCCGGCCTACAAGCTGATCGTCAATCCGAGCCCGCTGATGCTGGCGCAGGAGGGCAGCTTCGTGCGCAGCCGCGGCGGCTTCGCCACCCGGCATGTCTGGGTCACGCCGTATGATCCGGCCGAGAAATACGCCAGCGGCGATTATCCCAATGTGCACGCCGGCGGCGATGGCCTGCCACGCTATATCCAGCAGAACCGCAGCATCGACAATGCCGACATCGTGGTCTGGCACTCCTTTGGCCACACCCATGTCTGCAAGCCGGAAGACTTTCCGGTGATGCCGGTGGAGTATGCCGGCTTCATGCTGAAGCCGGTGGGTTTCTTTGCTGGCAACGCCGCCGGCGACCTCGCACCCGAGCGCAATGCACGCAGCGTGCTGAGTGGGGACAGCGTTGCGGGCAACAGCGGCGCGGGTTGCTGCCACGGATGATGTGCTGCCTCCTCGCCTTGTTCGCTGGCTGGCCCTTGCTGCTATGGCGGCGCGCCACCATGCGGGCTGCCGGACCGTGCGCATGTCATGCGGCGTTGGACAGGAGGACATGGAGCCAGCCACGCATCGTGATCCCGGTCGGCCTCGCCGCGGGCGTGGCCATCGCTTTTGCCGCGGAGGTGGCGGTGTTTCACGCGCCGATCTGCCGCGCATTGGCGCCGGCCACCGCCGAAGCCGCAACGCCGCTGCATCGTACCGGCCACTAAAAACAGACTGACACAGGAGACACCAGGATGCGGGACTTCATGACCATCGGGCGATCGCTCGCGGTCGCCGAACGCGGCATGGCGGCGACCTCGCATCCTCAGGCGACACAGGCTGCGGTGGATATCCTGCGCAGCGGCGGCAATGCGGTGGATGCGGCTGTGGCCGCGGTTGCCGTGCAGGGCGTCGTCGAGCCGCAGATGACGGGGATCGGCGGCGACTGTTTCGCGCTGTATGCGCCGCGTGCCGGCCGGCCGATCGCGCTGAACGGCTCCGGCCGCACGCCGGCGGGCACCGATCCGGAGAAATATGCCACGGGCGAGGCGCGCGATATTCCGCCGACTTCACCGGAAGCGGTGACCGTTCCGGGGGCCATCGATGCCTGGTGCCGCCTGATCTCCGAGCACGGCAGGCTGTCGCTGGAGCAGGTGCTGCGGCCGGCGATCACCGCGGCCGAGCAGGGGTTCTGCATCACGCCACGGGTGGCTGCGGACTGGCAGCGTTTCCGCACGCGTGTCGAGAGCGATCCCGATGCGGCGGCGCAGTTTCTACCTGGGGGGCGCGTGCCCGAGATCGGCGATGTTCGCGACCAGCCGCAGCTCGGCACGACGCTACGAAAAATCGCGAAGCAGGGCCGGGAGGCGTTCTACGAGGGGGAAGTGGCGGACGAGATCGTCTGCATCCTGCGCGGCCTTGGCGGGGCGCACAGCCTCGACGATTTCGCCTCCCATCGCACCGAGGCGGTGACGCCGATCTCCGCCAGCTATCGCGGTTTCGAGGTGGTGGAATGTCCGCCGAACGGCCAAGGACTTGCGGCGCTGATGATCCTGCGGATCATGGAGGGCTTCGACATGCAGCGTCTCGCTGTGCCGGACCGCATCCATCTCCTGGCTGAGGCGACCAAGGCTGCCTATGCGGCGCGCGACGCCTACTTCTGCGATCCCGCGGTGAACCCGCTGCAGCCGGCGCGCTTTCTGTCCGATGGCTACATCGGTGCCTTGCGATCAGACATCGCCATGGACCGCGCTGGAGCATCCGAGCGCTGGCGCGATGTCGAACATCGCGATACCGTTTATGTCACCGTTGTCGACCGCGACCTCAATGCGGTTTCACTGATCAACTCGCTGTTCTATCCCTTCGGCAGCGGCATCTACGCACCGCGGTCGGGCGTGCTGCTGCACAATCGCGGCTGGAGCTTTCGTGCGAAGCCGGGCCATCCCAACTCACTGGGGCCGCGCAAGCGGCCCATGCACACGATCATTCCCGGCTTGTTGATGCAGGGCGAGCGAGCGGTGATGCCGTTCGGTGTCATGGGTGGTCACTACCAGGCGGCGGGGCATGCCAATTTCATCTCGAACGTGCTGGACCTCGGCCTCGACATCCAGGCGGCCGCCGAGGCGCCGCGCAGCTTTGCCTTCGATGGCGTGCTGTCATTGGAAACGACGTTGAGCCGGGACATCCGCGACGATCTCGCGCGTCGCGGCCACGACGCCCGCTTCGCCGAGGAGCCACTTGGTGGCTGCCAGGCGATCCGCATCGATCACGCTCGCGGCGTGCTGTTCGGCGCGTCGGATCATCGCAAAGACGGCCTGGCGTTAGGGTTTTGACCGATATCGCGATCGCGAGGCGCTGGGCCTACGTCAGCTCTTGGCAGTGTGGCGGCTCGCGGAACCAGGCAGCGGCGTGGCTGCGGGCTGTGTGGAAGGCCGGGTCTGGCTCGGCGTCATGCGGGCGCGCTGGCGCTCGTCGTCATGGAGCATCGGGCGATACCTGGCGCGCGTCGCTGCCGTGTTGGCGCCGCGCCAGGCGGCCAGCATGATCAGTCCGATGCGTTCGCTCAGGCCGTCGTAAAGACGTGACAACGTGTAGACCCGCGTCACGGATGCGCCGAGCTCCGGGTCGAGGAACAGCAGGACACGCTGGAACGTGTCGGCGGGCATGCCAATCGCCCTGGCCGCGCAGGCGAGCGGCTCGCCACCCGGATCGTTGACGATCTGCTCGGCCATGCGGGTCGGCAAAACCAGCACATGAGCAAGTTCGTCGGTGAAGCCGATCAGATCGGCTTCCAGCGCCATGTGTTCGAGGGTGGCGACGGCGCGGGCGGCGCGCCGCGGCTCGATATGCATCGCCGCCTTCAGCGGGGTGCTTTCGAGATTGCGCAGGATCAGCGAACGCTCTCGCGAATCGGCGGCGAAGAACAGGTCGTTGATCTCCGAGGCCTCATTGGGCTGCATCGACAGCGTTGTCGGCCGGCGGGGCGCTGCTGCGGACGGCTGCGCCTCAGGGGAAGAGGCCGCGGCGGGGGCCGGTCGAAGGCTCCGCGGCGGCAGAAATGACGGGGCCGCGGCATTCAATCCGAGCTTGTCCGCGATCTCCCGCGGGGTTCGCGAATAAACCGATAACCGGGCGCGGACCGCCGCGCGGGTCGCGTCGTCCACCTCGTCGATCAGGCGGGATGTCAGCGCCACGAACTGGCGCTCCTCGTCGAGGGTGTGCGCCGGCGTCTGGACATAAAGGTCGGTGAGAACCCGCAGCAAGGTCGGACGAATATCGACGCCTTCGCGGCGCGATAGCGTCAGCAACCCATCGAGGCCCGGGATCAATGGAAATGTCGTCATCGCTCGTACGCAACAGGGAAATGAAGTGCGAATTTAGCTGCATCGTTTTAATGCGCGGTTAAGGAAAACGGAGCGTTAACGATTGAAGTCATTGAAGATGATGGACGATCGGAGTTTGACGCTGCTGTCTTCGGCTGTTGCGCGAACGGATCGCGCTGAGCTCCGCACGCCACACCTCGCGCCGTTCCGGCGAACCGCGCTGCCTATTAACAGGCCATTAACCATGACCCGCTCTTATGACGGTGCGCCGCGTGGGTCGAGGGACGAGGATGCGGCGGGAGGCAAATTATGGGCACCATCATCGAATTCCCGGCAGATGCTGTGTCGCGTCGCCCGGGCTCATGGCTGGATGAGGCGCCGCGCGAGGGCATGGGGACGGTTCTGATTCTTCCCGTGGTCCGGATCGAACGCCACGCCGATGAAACCACCGGCGGCAGCGGACCGGAACAAGGGACTGCCCCCGGACGTCGCCGCCGCAGACGCGCACGATCCTGACATCCGGCTCCACATCATGCCGGCCGATCGTCGCCGAAGCGCCGCGAAGCTTCGGTTTCTCATCTCATCGCTATCCGGACTGGGGCTGGTTCTGCTGACGGCGGGCCTTGGCGGCTGCGCCAGCGGCGACTTCGGCCGCCCCCGCGATTCGGTGTTCAATGACGACATGCATCGCTGGGTTGGCCAGGAAGCGACGGGAAGCATCGGCCGGCGTTCCTCCGATTTCCAGCTGACGGATTATGAGCGGACGCTGCGCGACCGCGCCTATTTCTATATCGAGCCGCCCCATGCGCGCCCGGCCTGGAAGAGCGTGTTCGGGGACTACGAGCCGATCCCGGCGCCCTGGCGGCAGAAGGCGCCGCGATTCGACCGCACGGCCTACGGCCGCCTGTTGATCGACGAGCCGCATCGCTCCCATGCCTCGCGTTATGCCCAGTTGATCGAGGACGTGCGCAACGACATCACCCAGCTCGATCCGTTTTTCTCCACCGCGGCACGGGTGGCCGATCTCGACCAGAAGCGCAGCGCCAGCCTGCAATACATCTCCGATCTGGAGCCGCGCGAGCGCGCCGACGCGCTGGCGCGGATGAAGGAAAACGCGCTGATCGTGCAATGGGTCGGGCTGTGCCTGCAGCAACGAATCGCGTCCTACCGCTGGGCGCTGGAGCGGCTGGTGGTCCATGCCCCCGACGGCATGGCGGCCGAAGTCGACCGCCTCATCGCCGACCTTGCGGCGCGCACGGCGGCGTCACTCGGCGCCACCCCCGTCGTCGGGCAGGTCCTGACCGTCAAGGGCTGATCCCGGGCGCCGCGGGGAACACCCGTTCGGCTGAACCTTTTTGTGACGCCGGGCAACTAACTCTGGCATACCCCGGATAGTCCCCCGGCCGCGCCCGTGCGTGCGCCCTGGCGGGCAAGAATCTGCGAGAGTTTTCAGATGCGAAGCGAGTGGATCGTGCTGGCCGTGATCGCGGCGGTGGCGTGTTATGCCGTGCTTGTCTTCAACCGCCTCATACGCCGTCGCAACATGATGCGGGAGGCGTGGAGCGGCATCGATGTGCAATTGCGGCGGCGCAGCGATCTCATTCCCAACCTCGTGCAGGTGGTGAAGGCCTATGCGTCGCATGAGCGCAGCATCTTCGACGACATCGCTGCCAAACGCGCGTCCAGTTTCGCGGTTGCCGGCACCGCGCAAAAGGCGGCCGCCGAGCAGGCGCTGCAGGGATCGCTGGGACGATTGTTCGCCGTGGCGGAAGGCTATCCGCAACTGAAGGCCGATCAGAATTTCCGCGCCTTGCAGGATCAGCTTGCCGAGATCGAGGATCAGCTGCAGATGGCGCGGCGCTATTTCAACGGCACGGTGCGTGACTTCAATATTGGCGTGCAGTCATTCCCGGATGTGCTGATCGCGCGCCCGCTCGGCTGGCACGAGGAGCACTTCTTCGAGATCGATGCGGCGTCGGCTGCGGCGCCCGCCGTCAACTTGTCCGGAGCTTGAGCGATGAGAAGTCTGCGACCGGCGGCGCTGGCCGTCGTCCTGCTGGCGGCTGCGATCATGCCGGCGATGGCGAACGAGCGCATCACGCGCTTCGTCAGCGATGTCGACGTGCAGCGCAACGGCGACCTGCTGGTGACGGAAACCATCGCGGTGCAGGCCGAAGGCCAGGTCATCAAGCGCGGCATCCTGCGCGATTTCCCCACCAGCTACACCAACAAGAACGGCACCCATGTCGAGGTCGCCTTTGACGTGCAGTCGGTGATGCGGGACGGCGCGAGCGCGCGCTTTGCCACCGAGCGGCTCTCGAACGGCGTGCGGGTGCGGATCGGCAGCGCGGACAAGATCCTCGATCCCGGTCCGCATGAGTTCGTGATCAAGTACCGCACCAGCCGGCAGGTCGGTTTCTTCGGCGATTTCGACGAGCTCTACTGGAACGCCACCGGCAATGGCTGGACGTTTCCGATCGATGCGGCGGAAGCCCGCATCCGCCTGCCGGACGCCGTGCCGTTCAAACAAAACGCGTTCTATACCGGCCCGCAGGGTGCCAAGGACAAGAACGCCTACGTGTTCGAGCAGCGCCCGGGCTTGATCGTGTTTCGCACCACCCAGGCGCTGCCCCCCAACAACGGGCTGACCGTGGCCGCCGGCTGGCAGAAGGGCATCATCACGCCGCCGAGCCAGGCGTCGCTGCTCGGCAACTGGTTTCAGGACAACCTGCCGCTCGCAGCAGCCGGATCGGGCCTGCTGCTGGTGCTCGGCTATTATCTGTCGGCGTGGAAACGTGTGGGCCATGATCCGCAGCGCGGCACCATCATTCCGCTGTTCGGGCCGCCGAAGGGCATGTCGCCGGCGGCGGTGCGCTACGTGTCGCGGATGGCATTCGACAACAAGGTCTTCACCGCCGCCATCGTCGATCTCGGCGTCCAGGGCCACATCAAACTGGTGGAAAAGAAGACCTCGGGCCTGCAGATCGTGCCGCGCACCGGCGGCAAGCCGTTGGCTTCCGATGAGCAGGTGGTCGCCGGTTCGTTGTTCGGCAAGCGGGCGTCGGCGATCAATCTCGATCAGTCGAGTTGCAGCATCCTGCAGCGCGCGCAGGCGGCGCTGAAGGACAGCCTGGCAAAAGCTTATGCGGATCGGTTGTTCCACGATAACAAATCCTGGTCGATCCGCGGCCTGCTGACGTCGCTGGCGGTGATTGCCGCGGTGATCGTGTCGGTGTTTGCCGGCTGGGGCATCGATCAGGGCGCCGCGACCATCATCGGCATGTTGTCGCTGATGCCGGCCTTGATTGTCATCACCGTGCTGCTGATCGCCGGGTGGCCGCGCAGCATCGCAGGTTATGTCTTCCTTGCCATCGGGGGGGTGTTTTCCTTCATCGTCGGATCCGGCGGCTATCAAATGATCACCGAAAATTATCACGGCTGGACCCAGGCGGTGCCCGCCGCGCTGCCGCTGGTGCTGGTGCCGCTGGCCTCGTCGGCGTTCACCTGGATGAAGGCGTTTACGGTCGAGGGCCGCCAGGTCGCCGATCAGATCGAGGGGTTTCGCCAGTATCTCGGCGTCGCCGAGGAGGATCGCCTCAACGCGCTCAATCCGCCGGAAAAGACGCCGGAGCTGTTTGAGCGTTTCCTGCCTTATGCGATCGCGCTGGATGTCGAGAATGCGTGGGCGACGCGGTTTGCCGAGGTGCTGGCCGCGGCGTCGGTCGCGGCGGTCGCTGACAGTTGGTACAGCAACAACAGCGGCCACGATCGCACCAGCGATCCCGGAAGCTTTGCGACCTATCTCGGCAGCAGCCTGTCGCAGACGATTTCATCGGCTTCGACGCCGCCGGGCTCCAGCGGCAGCAGCGATTCCTCCTCCAGCAGCGGTTCCGACGGTGGCGGCTCGTCCGGGGATGGCGGCGGCGGGGGCGGCGGCGGGGGCGGCGGCTCCGGCTGGTGAGATCACGCCGCCTTGACGCGGCCGTTTCCGCGGCGCGACGGCTTGCGTGCCGGTGTCACGGTCGCAAGGAAAGCCTGCAGGGCCGAGGAGGGGGCTTTGCTCTCGCTGTAGGCCACGCCGACCTGCCGGCTGACATCGCTGTCGGCGATCTCGCGGATCGCCACCTCTGGATTGGCGCGCGCGACGCCTTCGGGAACGATGGCGATCCCGATGCCGGCCGCCACCAGCGCCATCGCCCAATCCTCCGACTCCGCAATGGCGACGGGCGTCTGCCGGCCGCCGGCACGGCGAAAGAATTCGCTCTGTTCGCAGTGGCAGCGGTCGATCATCGCCACGTCGGCGAGATCGGAGGCCCGCAGCCGATCCTTCAACGTCAGCGGATGGGAGAGGGGCAGCGCGGCCACATAGCGGTCCGTCCATAGCGGAACGAATTGCTCGCCGGGCGCCAGCAGGCCCTTCGAAATGATCCGCGCGTCGGCGCTGTCGTTCGCGCCCACCAGCCTGAGTTGCAGGTCCCTGTCGGCGGTCACGGGCTTGAGCAGGGCGACGATGCGCGCGATGTCCAGCGTTCGCATCAGTCCCAGTGTCAGGATCGATCGCTCGGCCGGCGTCCGGAACAGGTTCCGGGCCGCATCCGCCTCGTCGATGATGCGGCGGGCGACGGCGTGAAACGCCTCGGCCGCGGCGGTTGGCGCCACGCCCTTCTTGTGACGGATGAACAGCGCGGTGCCGAGCTCGGCCTCGAGGCCGGTGATGGCGGCCGAGACCGAGGGCTGGGAAATGAAGCAGCGTCGTGCCGCCGCCGTCAGGTTGCGCTCCTGATAGACCGCCACGAAGTATCTGAGCTCGCGGATATCCATAGGACTGACCTATTACAATGATAGAATAACAATATTTTACCTATGCTTCGGGGAATGGCAATCCCAACCCGTTCAACAGCCAAGGGGTTTGCCATGCGCGTTCATCATCTCAATACCGGCACCATGTGCCCGATCGGCCGGCGGCTGGTGAACGGCACCGGCAGCATCTTCCAGCGGGCGCGCATGGTCTGTCATTGCCTGCTGGTGGAGACCGGTGCGGGATTGGTGCTGGTCGATACCGGCATCGGCCTCGACGACATCGCCGAACCGCCGCGGCTCGGCCGCAAATGGGTCCGGCAGACCAGGCCGCGGCTGGATCCGGCCGAGACAGCGGTTCAGCAGGTCAGGGCCCTGGGGTACTCACCGGGCGACGTGCGGCATCTTCTGCTGACGCATCTGGACCGCGATCACGCCGGCGGCATCCCCGATTTTCCGAACGCAAAAGTGCACGTCCATCGCCGGGAATACGACATGGCGGTGGCGCATCGGATCCCGGCACCGCAGGGCCGCTACATCACCGAGCAATGGAAGCATGGCCCCGATTGGTCATTCTACGGCGAGGGCGGCGAGGACTGGTTCGGTTTCAAGGGCGTGCGGGCACTGGGCGATCGCGAGCCGGATATCCTGATGATTCCGCTGCCGGGGCATACGCCGGGCCATTGCGGCATCGCGGTGCGCGGCGCGGACAAGTGGCTGCTGCATGCCGGCGACAGCTACTTCTTCCACGGCCAGATCGCAAACCCGCCACTGCGGACCCCGCTGGCGCTGGGCTACTTTCAGCGCAAGGCCGACATGGACCGCGCGGCCCGCGTGGCCAATCAGGAACGTCTGCGTTTGCTCAATGCCGCGCACCGCGCCGAGGTGACGATCTTCAACAGCCATGACCCGGTCGACTATGAGCGCTGCCGATGTGGGTGCTGACAAGCGGCGCGATCATCGCATCGCACCCGCTTGGCCGCCGATCGCTCCGCGCGGCGGCCATTTGACTGGAGGGCAAACCGCCATATCATCGCGCTGATCTTGAGAACCTGTCGATTTGCTTGCGGGGGAGCTCATGGCCGAGGTCACCACTCTCCAGCGCGCCGGCTTCTGGCGCCGTCTCGGGTCGGCGGCCATCGACATCATTGTCATAGCGATCCTGCTTCAGTTGCTGACCATGGTGTTGTTTCCGCTGTCCGGCGGACGCATTCAGGGCAGTGGCGTCGTCTCTGCCACGGCGTGCGAGGAACTCTCCGGGATTCCGGCGGGCATAACGTTGCGTGGCGGTTTTCAACCCGACAAGAGCGGCATTTGCGAGAGGAATTGGCTCGGTGTGACCTTGTCCCGCAGCGCGATTTTCGTGCAGCGGACGACCCAAGGCGTCCTCACGACGACGACCACATACGCCTATCCTCTGAACAGCCAGGGAGCGGCCGTTCACGCCCTCTACACCGACTGGCTGGGGTGGCCGGTCTGGTTGCTGCTGCGTTGGTGGCTCGACAGCAGGGGGCGGAGCTTCAGCCGGAAGATCATGCGGATCCGATTGAGCAGCGCGGTGTTACCGGATTCGACGCCGCCGGATCGCGCTGTCACGAAGCGTTACCTCGTGTTCGCGCTGCCCTTCACCCTGGCATGGGTGTTTCAGATCTGTGCCGGCCTGTTTCCGGAGGACATCTTGGACGGTTCGACTGCTTACTGGATCTGGACCGTTGGTCCGGGGTTGCTGACGTTGGTCGCGGCGCTGGCGGCGGCTGGATCGATGATACGCAAGCGCGATACGTTCTATGATCGTCCCGCGGGAACCTGTGTCCGCAAGGTCATCCCTGCCGCGGCGGAAGCTGTTTCGTCCTGACGATTTACGTTTGCAATCCCCACAGCGTCAGTCTCGGTTCGGTGCGCCAGCGCTCTCGGCACGATCGGGAAACAATGATCGGCCGGGCGCTGACGGGAGGTGTTTATTTGGCTGACGCGAGGCGAGACTGCGGCTTGGGCTGCCGTACCGGGAAGACGCTGTCGTAAGCGAGGTTAAAGGCGAAAGCGTAGGTCAGGTAAAACGCCACGATGGTCACATCCATCATCAGGGCAGCCCACATCGAGATGCCGAGATACCAGGCGATCATCGGGATCAGCACGATGACGAGGCCTGCCTCGAACAGCACCGCGTGAGCGACGCGGATCGGGATGGTCTTGGCGACGCGGCCGGTGAACCGCACCAGGGTATGGTCGAAACCAAGATTGAACACGAAGTTCCAGACCATCGCCACGGTCGCGGAAATGATGCCGACGACGCCCATATGGGCGATGGGCTGTCCGAACAGCCAGGCCGCCGCCGGCGTGAAGATGGCGATGCCGATCAGCTCGAACAGCACAGCGTGCCGGATCCGGTCGGATGTGGAACGCATGGACATGATGAAACCCTTTCTTCTTGTTGTGCTTCTTGTTGCGGATGGCTTCTATCTGATATTATGAGGTTAGAAAGTTAGATAGTATCTGGAAAGTAGATAGATGACCGTTTCCATGGATCAGCTGGAAGCCTTCGTTGCGGCCGCCGAACAAGGCTCGTTCTCAGCGGCGGCGCGGGTTCTCAAAAAGGCCCAGTCGGCGGTCAGCACGCAGGTTTCAAACCTGGAGGACGATCTCGGCGTCGCGCTGTTCAGCCGCGCCGGCCGCAATCCGACACTGACCGAGGCGGGCGCGCGGCTGCTGCCGGAAGCGAAAGTGATCCTCGATCGGCGCGAGCATTTGATCGGTGTTGCCAGCAGCTTCGAGGCCCACATCGAGAAGCGGCTGGTCATAGCGATCGACGAGCTCTACCCCGAAACGACGGTTGGAGAGCTGTTCGCCGAATTCGCGGCGCGCTTCCCGCACGTCGAACTCGAACTGCTGTTTCCAATCATGGAGGACGTCAGTCGTCTGGTGCTGGATGGCAAGGCCGACCTTGGCGTCATGTGGCGGCAGGAGAGCTTGCCGGCGGAGCTCGGCTTCCACACCATCGGCTGGGTGCCGCTGAATCTTGTCTGCGGCAAGGACCATCCGCTGGCGAATGCGCGCGTGGACTGGGAGGAGCTCAAGCGCCATCGGCAGATCATGGTGACGGTGAGAACCGAAGGCACCGAGCGGCACAGGCTCCGCGTGGCGGCGGAGGTGTGGTGGGTGGAAAGCCACTGGGTGATCCTGCAGATCCTCAAGAACGGCATCGGCTGGGCGCTGATCCCGGCGCACATCATCGCCCATTCGTCCATCGCATCGGAGCTTGCGATCCCTGCGCTTGAATTTGACGAGGGCGCGTACCCTGTCGCGCTGGATGTGGTGTGGCACAAGCAGCGTCCCGAGGGACCGGCCGCGAAATGGTTGCGTCAGCGCTTTGCCACCAAGAAGATCGACACCAGCGCGCCATGACCGCGGCGGCAAGACCGGCGGCCACGTTGGTGTAGCGATCAGCGCACAGCCACCGGCGAACTCTGCAGCTTGCAGGTTGCGGCTGCCAGCGACGCCTGCGCCTGCGGCATCAGCCCCGGTTCGGGCGCCAGCGCCTTCAGCACGATCAGTCCGGTGGCGGTGGGGGAATCGATGATCAGCCGGTCGGCCGCGGTGACGTCTTCGTCGTCGGGGACTTCCGCATGCTGCGCCTCGGTCATCAGATCGAGTTCGATCACCTTGCGGCCAGCCGAGCGATCGTTGATGGCATAATAGGCGACGTCGCTGCGGGTGTAGAAGGAGACCGAGGTGTACGCTTGGCTCACCGGGACCGCGAGCTTGATCGGCCCCTTTGACAGGTCGTAGCGGCAGACCGCGGTGGCGAAGGCCGGATCCATGAACGGCATCATCGTGTTGCCCGGCTCGGCCGCCGGCAGCGGGGTCACCGCATTCAATGCCGTGATCGGCGCCAGCCGCGAATAGGCATCGAGGCTGGCGATGCGCGGCAAAGCGAGCACGCTGACGAGATGCACGATCCCGCCGAGCAGGATGCCGCCGAGGATGGTAAGCGCCAGCCGGATCATGGGCAGCCCACCGTGGCAATGACGGGCATCGGGGCATCGCGCTGGGTTCGCGTCGCGACTCCAACCGGCGTATCGTAGAGCCGCAGCATCAGCATGTAGCGATCCAGGCCTCCGGTCGGCAGCCAGTTGCCGGCGCGGGCACGTGAGGTGATGCGCACCTCGAAGGCGCCGTCGGAGCCGCGGACGATCTCCTGACTGGTGAAGCCGTAGCGGTTCATGCCGTTGGCGACGAGCTGGCCTTTTGGATCGTACAGCGTCAGTGTCCAGAACCGCGCCGCCGGGGTCACCCCGCTGACGACCACGTCGCAGCGGCCGTCGAGCGGACGCTTGGCATCGTCGGTGGTGGCGGTGAAGGCGATGCCGTCGCCGGTGCCCACCGGAAGTTCACCGCTGCGTGCCACCGAGGCGCGGGCATAGGGATCGATATCGCTGGAGCCGATACGAGGACGGGCCTTCCAGGCGCCGATGGTCAGTGTGCCGATATTGACGCCTCGCGTGGCCGTCACCCACGTCACGCCGAGGCCGACAGCGGTCGCGATCACCAGCGCCAGCAGTGAGGTCAGGATCAGCCGCAAGGAACACCCGTCATGACGATGTGCCGGATCAATTCTTGCGCGGCGCTGCGACCGACGCGTTGCCGGCCGAAGGCTCCGGCGTCGCGGCCGCGTAACTGTCGGGGAAGGCCAGCGCGCTCGACGACCGCTTCGGGGATTCCGCCGGCGTCACCGGATCGCTTGACGATGTCTTCGAGACGGTTTTTGCGGCGTCGTCCATCAGCTTCTCGACACGCACCAGGATATCGGCGCCGCGCCGGGTCAGGATCGGCGGCGGACCGGGCATCACCTCCGGCGCTTTCGAGGCCGCGGCCGAGGCATCCGGCGGCAGTTTCTTGCCGGCGCCGACGCCGGCAAGGTCGCGGATCTCGACGCCCTGATGGGCTACCACCATGATGTCGTGCCAAGTCTGTGCCGGCAACGAGCCGCCGGTCATGCGGTTGGTCGGCGAGTAGTCGTCGTTGCCGTACCAGACCGCGCAGGTGAAGTTGCCGGTGTAGCCAACGAACCAGGCGTCGCGGAAATTGTTGGTGGTGCCGGTCTTGCCGGCTGCTGGAATGCCGTCGAGCTGCGCGCGCCGCGCGGTGCCTTCTTCCACCACGTGGCTCATCATGCCGGCCATGTCGGCGGCGACCGAGGCGGGGATCGCCTGGGTCGGCTTCTTGCCGTCGCGATCGAAACGCCAGACCAGATCGCCAGCGCCGGTTCTGACTTCCAGCACGGCATGAGGCTTCACCGCCTTGCCCTTGTTGGGGAATGTCGCGTACGCCACCGCGTGTTCGACCACGCTGACCTCGTCGGAGCCGATCGGCAGCGACGGGGTGTCGGGCAGCGGCGCCGTGATGCCGAACTTCCGTGCGGTCTCGATGATCTTGGCGCGGCCGGCTTTCGGACCGTCCTTGCCGCCGAGTGCGATCGAGAGTTTCACCGGCACCACGTTGATCGAGCGGGTGATGGCTTGCGTCAGGGTCACCGCGCCCGAGTAGGAGCGGCCGTAGTTCTGCGGGCACCAGTTGCCGATGCAGACCGGGCCGTCGACCACGATCGATGTCGGCTTGAAGCCGTTCAGCAGCGCGGTGGTGTAGACATAGGGCTTGAACGAGGAGCCGGGCTGGCGCATAGCGTCGACGGCGCGGTTGAACTGGCTGGCGCCATAATCGCGGCCGCCGACCATCGCGCGGATGCCGCCATCGAGATCGGAGACCACGGTTGCGGCCTGCGTCGCATGATAGTCGCGGCCGAACTGGCGCAACTGGTTTTCGATGGCGCCTTCCGCGGCACGCTGCACATTCATGTCGATCGCGGTGCGGACCACGAACACCCGCTCGGTGTAGGATTTCGGGAAGGTGTTGACGAGCTTGCGCATCTCATCGAATGCCCAGTCCAGATAGTAGTTCGGCGAATTTTCGTCGCGGCGGTCCACCGCGGTGGCGGGGTTGCGCCGCGCGCCGAACACCTGGCCCTCGCTCATGAAGCCGGCTTCGACCAGGTTGTCGAGCACGACGTTGGCACGGGCGCGGGCGGCGGGCAGGTTGATGTGCGGCGCATATTTGGTCGGCGCCTTGAACAGCCCGGCGAGCATCGCGGCCTCGGCGAGGTTCACGTCGCGTGCGGACTTGTTGAAATAAAAATGCGCCGCGCCGTCGACACCGAAGGTGCCGCCGCCCATGTAGGCGCGGTCGAGATAGAGTTTAAGGATTTCGTTCTTGGTCAGGCGGGTTTCCAGCCAGATGGCGAGGAAAGCTTCGTTGACCTTGCGTTCGATGGTGCGCTCGTTGGACAGGAACAGGTTCTTGGCGAGCTGCTGGGTGATCGAGGAGCCGCCCTGGCGCACGCCGCCGGCTTGCGCGTTGGTGACCAGTGCGCGGGCGGTACCTGCGATGTCGATGCCAAAATGATCGTAGAAGCGGCGATCCTCAGTCGCGAGCGTCGCCTTGATCAGGTGGTCGGGAAATTCCTCCAGCGGAATTGAATCGTTGTGCTTGATGCCTCGGCTGCCGATGACGTTGCCGTAGCGATCCAGGAAGGTCACCGCGAGGTCGGATTTCTTCAGCCAGTCCTCGTCCGCGGTCTCGCGGAAGGCCGGTACCGCCAGCGCCAGCATCAGGATCAGGCCGCCGAGCCCGATGGTGGCCGCTTCCGACAGCGGCTCGATGAAGACCCAGCGCTTCCAACGGCCGACATAGAAGCGGTCCATGAAGGTCGAGAACCGCTCATAGAGTTCGCGTATCCCGGCGCCGGATGAGAACAACGTGGAATCGATACGCGCGTCGAGATCCAGCAGGAAATGCCGGATTTTCGTCATCCACTTGTTCGGCGTTTCGTTGCGCACCGGAACCTTCGATCAACTTCGCGCCGCTCACGCAGCCAAACAGCCTGCGGGTGAGACGATGCGGATGCGATAAGGCGACCCTAAGGCGGCGGTATTTTGATCGCCCGAGAATCCGCCACCTTCTAGCCGAGCATAGGGCATAAACCAATGCTCCACTTGGGATTCTCAGCTGACGGCTAACGCGGTTCCCGGCTTTTCCAGAGGGTTTCGCGGTTGGCCCTTTCCCTTCGGGGCAGGGATGCCTAGAACTGACGCCGTGCATCCGCAATCATCGGGTTAAGGCATTATGGCCGAACAATCCGGACCGGCAACGGTTCAGGAAAAATTCTTCTGGAAAACCAAGACGTTGGAGGAGATGTCCGACGCCGAGTGGGAAAGCCTGTGTGACGGCTGCGCACGCTGCTGCCTGGAAAAGCTTGAGGACGAGGATACCGGGAAGATCTATTTCACCCACGTGTCCTGCACTCTGCTGGATGCCGGCCTGTGCGCTTGCAAGGACTACCCGAACCGCTCTGCTAAGGTTTCGGACTGCGTGCGGCTGACGCCCGAAAATGTCCGCACCCTGAACTGGCTGCCGCCAAGCTGCGGCTATCGCCTGGTGGCGGAGGGGCGGGACCTTTACTGGTGGCACCCGCTGGTCTCGGGCGATCCCAACACTGTTCATGAAGCCGGGGTCTCGGTTCGTGGTCGTGTCGTTGCCACCGAGGACGAGGTCGACGATGCCGACCTCGAGGACCACATCGTGCGCTGGCCGGCGCTGTTGCCGAAACGAGCGCGCGGCAAGAATCGCCCCAAATCCTAGGCCCCATCACATTCCGGTGTTCGCGATGCCGCTGCGGGATAGCCCCATGCGATCATGTGCCTTATGCATAGCTCAATGCTCTGCTAGATAATCCTTTATTCCCAAAGCAATTATGCGGCGCTCTGCGCTGCGGAGTTCCATGGATAATCTTGCACGCACCCACCGCGCTCCGGCGGACGAAGACGGCATTGCCGTAACCGATGTGAACGAGGAGACGCTCGAAGCGCAGATCGCGGTGACGCCGCCTCCGGTGTCTAATGGCGCTGCGCCGTCGCTGCATTCGCTGACCCATGCGGAAGTCCGCACCATCGTGATCAGCCTCATGGTCGCGATGTTCCTGACCGCGCTCGATCAGACCATTGTCGCGACCGCGCTGCCAACCATCGGCCGGCAATTCCTCGACGTCACCAACCTGTCGTGGGTGATCACTGCCTATCTCTTGTCCTCGACGTCGGTCGCGCCGGTGTTCGGCTCGCTGAGCGATATCTACGGTCGCCGTGCCATGATGATGACGGCGCTGGGGCTGTTTCTGGTCGGCTCGGTGCTGTGCGCGCTGGCGCCCAATCTCCTGATCCTGATTCTCGCCCGCTTCCTGCAGGGGCTGGGCGGCGGCGGCATCCTGCCGCTGGTGCAGACGGTGCTGGCCGACATCGTCACGCCGCGGCAGCGCGCGCAATATCAGGCGTTTTTCAGCATGGTCTGGGTATCTGCCGGCATCGGCGGTCCGGTGCTCGGCGGTGTCATTGCCGAGCATCTGCACTGGTCGGTGATCTTCTGGATCAACGTTCCGCTGGTGCTGCTGGCTGTCGGCATCCTGCTGCCGAAAATGAAAAAGCTGCCGATCCATCACAAACCGCGCCAGCTCGATCTGCTCGGCGGCCTGCTGCTGATGGGGGCCGCGATCACCTTCCTGCTGGTGCTGACCTGGGGCGGCAACAAGTTTGCGTGGCTGTCGCCGCCGCTGCTGGGGCTGATAAGTTCGGTACTGGCGCTCACCGGCGTCTTCATCTGGCATGCCCGCCGTGCCGACGAGCCGTTCCTGCCGCTGCCGCTGCTAACCGGGCCGGTGGTTCCGTTCGCGATCACCGCGGCGGCCTGTGCCATTGGCGTGCTGGTTGGCCTCACGGTGCACATGCCGATGTACTACGAGTCGGTCTATCACCTCACGGCGAGCGAGGCGGGGCTGGCGCTGATTCCAATCGTTGCATTGTCGGTGCCGGGTGCGACCGCGGCCGGCCGGGTCATGATGTACATGAAGCACTACAAGTGGATTTCGCTGCTAGGCTTGTCGGTTGGGGCCACTGCGGCCGCACTGCTCGCGATCCTGACTCCGCTGCCGATGTGGGCCCTGCTGGTGCTCCTGTCTGTGCTGGCGCTGGGGCTCGGCACGGCGTTCCCGGTGTCAGTGGTCTCGGTGCAGGCGGCTGTGGCGCGGCACCTGGTTGGTACGGTCACCGGCGCGATGAATTTCTTCCGGTCGCTGATGGCGGCGGTGTCGGTCGCGCTGTTCACGGCGATCCTGCTCGCGGCGTTGGGCGCCTCATCGTCCGGCACCCTCGAACATCCCGATCTCGGGGCCACCTCCAGCGCCGAGATGATTGCGGCGTTCCGCTACGTCTTCATCGCCGCTGCGGTGATGCTCGCCACGGGGGCGTTGTCGATCGCACGGATGCAAGAGCGCTCCCTCGGCGATGCGCCGAAGCCATCGGTGGATATGGCTGAATAGGGTTCGGTCGGGGGCGCTGATCGGGCGTGCGCTACCCAGTGAGCCCAAAGGAGATCTGATCGTTTGGGGGTCTGGCGCCCGTTGAGGGCTTGGCGGCGGGCGGTTTCTTGTCTAAGCCCCAGCGGCAATCCAACAGACCGCGGGAGCGACACGTGCAGGACAATCCGAAAGACAGGCAGGCCCTTCCGCTGAAGGGGTATCAACTGGTCGACAACACCCTCGATCCGACCGTCGTCGGCATTGCGTTCGAGACCGAGCAGGGCCCCTACATGTTCGTCGCCACCCGCGAAATCCTGGAAACCTTGTCGAAGGCGTTCCGTGCCAAGGCGGCCTCGATGCCGTCGCAGAAGCCGCGGGCCTGATCTGGCTGCCCTATGGGGTACCCGGCGCCAAGCCGACGCCCCAACTGTGCGATGTCTGAACGATCCAGTCGCGATACAGCGTCAGCGGCGTAACACCGGTCAATCCGCCGCAGCCGGCGGAGTTGTTGGCTCCGGTCGACCAACTCACCACGCCGATGATCACCGGGCGCCCGTTCTGGCTTTCGAACACGGGAGCGCCGGAATCTCCGGTGCAGGCACCAAGGCCCGCAGCGATGTTGTTCGTCGCCGGATCGACCAGCCGGATTTGCAGCGTGCCAGGCTGGCCAGTGGCCACAAGCGAGGCGGTGCGGACCACACCGCCGCTGCGGCCATCGCCGCGGATCGCGACACCGATTCCCGACACCGTGAAGCTATTGCCGGCGGCAAGTGGCGTGCGAGGCGTGCCGAACGATGCAGGGGCCGGCCCGGTCATCGGTGCCGTCAGTTGCAGCAGCGCGACGTCGGCACTGGCGCGGTGCGCCAGGATGCCCTGCACGTTGAACTGCGGGTGGAGCGCCACGCGTTTGACGTCGCGCAGGCGCGGTTGTCTGTTGGCGTCATAATCGACGAGCTTGTAGGTCGCGCCCGGCATCGTGCAGTGCGCAGCCGACAGCACCAGGTCGGGCGCAATCAGCGAGCCGGTGCAGAAATTGCCGCGCGAGCCAACGATGGTGACGACAGCCATTGCCGCGGTGTCTGTGGAGGCGCCGCCCACCATCGCCACCGCCGGCTGGGCGGCCAGCAACATGACGATAGTCACCTGGACAGCTTGTAACATGCGGCTGATCATGCGGGGACAGAGCATTGCCGTGCGTCGGCTGTCAACGGCGAGACCGGCGTCTCGGGTCGAGAAATCTTGCACCTCCTTGGCTGCCGGTGCTTGCTTCGATTGGCGTTGGGAGATGGCTCGTGACATATTCTCGAACGGGAGATTCGGTGGCCCGGACCTTCAGGGCAATGGCGGATCGAAGTGCCAGCTCTGATGCTGTGATGCCCTGGAATGACCGGACAAACCCGCGTGACGAAAATGTAAGGTTGCGTGTCATCCCCTGTTCATCGGGCATTCACCCCAACAGAGGTCATGTTGGTACCGGCGATATTGCCGGTCGAATGTTGCGGAGACGATCTTGCGCCTTCTTGTCGTTGAAGATGATCCCGATCTCAATCGTCAGCTGACCACCGCGCTGACTGACGCAGGCTATGTCGTCGACCGCGCCTTCGACGGCGAGGAAGGTCACTTCCTCGGCGACACCGAACCATACGACGCCGTCGTGCTGGACATCGGCCTGCCAAAGATGGACGGCATATCGGTGCTGGAGGCCTGGCGCCGCAACGGACGCGCGATGCCGGTGCTGATCCTGACCGCCCGCGATCGCTGGAGCGACAAGGTGCAGGGCTTCGATGCGGGCGCCGACGATTATGTTCCGAAGCCCTTCCACCTCGAGGAAGTCCTGGCGCGCATTCGTGCGCTGCTGCGTCGTTCCACCGGACACGCGCAAAGCGAACTGACCTGCGGACCGGTGCGGCTCGATACCCGGACCGGCCGTGTCAGCGTCGACGGTAACCCGATCAAGATGACCTCGCACGAGTACCGGTTGCTGGCCTATCTGATGCATCACTCGGGCCGCGTGGTGTCGCGCACCGAACTTGTCGAGCACCTGTATGATCAGGACTTCGACCGCGACTCCAACACTATCGAGGTTTTTGTCGGACGCATCCGCAAGAAGCTCGATGTCGACATCATCCAGACCGTGCGGGGACTGGGATATCTGCTGACGCCACCGGTCGATGCGCGCTAGCTCGCTCGCCACCCGGCTGTTCCTGTCGGCAACCGCCTGGGTGGTGGTGATTCTCGTGATCACCGGCTTCGTGCTGTCGTCGGTTTACCGGCAAGCCGTCGAGCGTTCCTTCGACCGCCGGCTCAATCTCTATCTTCGAACGTTGATCGCCGAAGCCGCGACACCGGATGATCCCAATGCCGATCATCCGTTCCAGTCGCTCGGCGAGCCGTTGTTCGAAATCCCGCTGTCGGGCTGGTACTGGCAGATCGGCCGCGTCGATTCCGACAAGGTGGACGTTCGCTCCTCGCGCTCGCTGTGGGACAAGCAGCTTCCGAAGCTCGACGACACCACCGGCAGTTTGACGGCCGCCGGCGTCCGCATCGGCTATGTCAACGGTCCGGAAGATCAGCGCCTGCGCATCGTCGAGCGCCAGGTCGATTTCGGTACCGACGGGAAATTCCTGGTCACGGTCGCGGGCGATGCCAGCGAGATTTTCGATGAGACCCGGACCTTCGACTACTATCTCGGCGGCACGTTTCTGACCCTGACGCTGGTGCTGGTGTTTTCGACGATTTTCCAGGTGCGGTTCGGTCTCGCGCCGCTCAAGCGCATTTCGGATTCCCTTGCCGCGATCCGCTCCGGACGCGCCGAGCGGCTGGAGGGTGAATTTCCGGTGGAGATCGCGCCGTTGGCGCGCGAGACCAACGCGCTGATCGACGCCAATCGCGAAATCGTCGAACGCGCGCGTACCCATGTCGGCAACCTCGCGCATGCGATCAAGACGCCGCTGTCGGTGATCGTCAACGAAGCCAATGTCCACGGAGCGGATCCGTTCGCAGCGAAGGTGCTGGAGCAGGCCGACGTGATGCGTGACCAGGTCGCCCATCATCTCGAACGCGCGCGCATGGCGGCACGCGTGACGGTGGTCGGGACTGTGACCGAAGTTGCGCCGGTGATTGAAGGTTTGCGCCGGACGATGGAGAAGATTCATCGCGACCGCGACATTGCCATCGACGTCGAAAGCAATGCACAAGCGAAATTCCGTGGTGAGCGTCAGGATCTGGAAGAGATGATCGGCAACCTGGTCGACAATGCCTGCAAGTGGGCGCGGTCGCGGGTGTTCATCGAAGTGATGGTGGACAGTGTGATCGCCGACCGGCCACCGATGCTGCATATCGTCGTCGACGATGATGGCCCTGGCCTGTCCCCGGCGGAGCGGGCGCAGGTTGCACGACGCGGGCAGCGGCTTGACGAGTCGAAGCCCGGGTCGGGACTTGGACTGTCGATCATCGTCGAACTCGCCGCGCTGTATCAAGGCAACCTGTCGCTAGGCACCTCTCCGATCGGCGGCCTGCGCGCCGAGCTTATTCTGCCGGCCGTATGAATTTGGCCACAATATCTGTCGGACTTCCGCCTGAATCGTTTTGTTCCTGCTGACTGCGGTTTCTTGCATCCGCCGGCGCGTCATGGACGAGGACGAGGATGTGGATGCCTCGTGCGAGGGGACGATGTGCTGCAACACGCGAGGGGACAGATGTTCAAATCCAAAGCCAGCGTTCTGGCGATCATGGCGTTTGCGTTGGCTGGATGCGCTGCCGACAGCGGGCCGAAGGAAAGTGCCGGCACCGCGGGCGGTGCGTTGGCTGGTGCGTTGATCGGATCCGCAATCGGCAAGGGGCCGGGCGAGCGGGTGGGAGCTGCGCTCGCGGGCGCGGCGATCGGCGGCCTGATCGGCAACCGGATCGGTGCTGCGATGGACGACGACGACAAGCGTTATGCCTACGAGGCTCAGATGAACGCTCTGGAGACCGGACGCTCCGGTGCGCCGGTCGCATGGCGAAATCCGGACTCAGGTCGCTACGGCAATATCGTGCCGGGGCCGGTTTACGACCAGCGCGGCGCGAAATGCCGGTCTTTCAGTCACACCGTCTATATCGACGGTCAGCCGCAAATCGCGCGCGGCACTGCATGCCGCAATCCCGATGGCACCTGGACGGCGCTCACCTAGCCAAACGGCTGCAATGCTTTGAACGACACAAGACGCCCGGCAAAAGTGCCGGGCGTTGTTGTTTGCGATTGATCGATTAATGCAACGGGATCAGTTGCCGCTCAGAAGCTCGTCGATCGCAGTCGCGATCTCGTCGACATGGGTTTCCAGTGCGAAGTGCCCGGTGTCCAGAAACTGAACCCGCGCGTTCGGATTGTCGCGGCGGTAGGCCTCCGCACCCGGCGGGATGAAGAATGGATCATGCTTGCCCCAGATCGCCAGCAGCGGTGGTTTGGCGGAGCGGCAATAGGCCTGGAAGGCCGGATAGAGTTTGACGTTCGACGCGTAGTCCAAAAACAGATCGAGCTGGATGTCGGCGTTGCCGGGCCGCTCCATCAGCGCGGTATCGAGAAAGTAGGTCTCCGGCGCGACGGCCTGCGGGTTGCCGACGCCGGTGAGGTACTGGAAGCGCTGGCCGTCGATTGTCAGAAAGGCGCGCAGCGCGTCGCGGTTCTCGGTCGTCGGATTGGCCCAGTAGGCCTGGATCGGCGTCCATGCACTGCTCAGGCCTTCTTCGTACGCGTTGCCGTTCTGGGACACGATCGCGGCAATCTGCTGCGGGCGGGCGAGCGCCAGGCGAAATCCCACCGGCGCGCCGTAGTCGAACACATAGATCGCGTAGCGGGTGAGGCGGAGAGCGTCGACGAAGGCGCCGATCGTCTGCGCCAGCGCATCGAACGAGTAGGTGTAGTTTGCCGGCACCTCGGTGAAGCCGAACCCCGGCAGATCGGGGGCGATGACGCGGTACTTGCTGGCCAACCGCGGAATCAGGTCGCGGTACATGTGGGACGAGGTCGGAAATCCGTGCAGCAGCAGGATGATGGGAGCGTCTGACGGGCCGGCCTCGCGGTAGAACACTTTAACCCCGTTGATTTCGATGGTCTGCAGCGAGGTGCGTGGAATGCGGAGCAAGGGGGACTGGGCGGCCATGGGATCGATCCTTGGTTGAAACCTTTAAAATTAATTATAAGGGTTACATCCGGAATGTAACTTGTCAAATGATATTTTAATGGTTACATTTGTGACATGAAAACAAAGACATCGGCTGCGGCTGTCCAGATTGAGGCCGATCATCCCGCACTGGACCTGCTCAACACCGTTGCCCAGATCGACGGACAGCCGTTGGATTCCTGGAATTCGGATACGGACGTCGCCCACTGGCTCACGCGGATGGGCTGGCACTCGGAGACGGGGCTGACGGCAACAAATGCCACCGGTTTGCTGGACGCCGGCCGCGCCCTGCGGGAGACCGTCCGGCAGCTTGTGCGCCGGCGAAAAAATGGCGAGGTGATCGACCCGGCCCCCCTCAATGCGCTCATGGCTGAGGCCGTGAGCCATCCTGAACTGGTCGTGGACGGCGCCGGCAGCTGGCGCGTGGAGCGGCGGCGCCAGCTGGAGACACCGCGGCAGCTGCTCGCGCCGGTGGCTGAAGCGGCCGCCGATCTGCTGGCGACCGGCGATTTCGACCTCATCCGCAAGTGCGAGGATGCCAGCTGTACCCTGTGGTTCTACGACCGCACCAAGTCGCATCGGCGGCGCTGGTGCAGCATGGCGGTGTGTGGCAACCGCCATAAGGTCGCAGCCTTTCGCCAGCGCCGGCAGGGCTAAGGCGCTGCGGGGCGCCCCGGGGCGGCCAAACCTTTGTTCCTCAACGCGTTCTTAATACCGGAACTGATATGAAGCCGTAGGGGCCGGAGAGGCCCTCGTGGCTTAGGGCATTCGACCGGACCATCGGCTTATGGGGCTAACGACGCAGTCGATCGAGCGACTGAAGACCTACCTCGCACAGCTTCCGCCAAAGTCCCAGGCGCTGCTGATGCGGGAGTTCGAACGCGCGATCGAGCGCGGCGAAGAGGTCGCCGTGGCCTCGCTGGTGCTCGAGCAATTGCGCCTGATCGTGCGGGCGTCCGACGACAACGAGCGGCCGCGAAGCGAGGAGCCGTCCCGGCTGGTGTTTCGCCCGCTTGAGGCGTTCCTGGTTGAAAACAATGCTGCGCTGCGTCCCGGTCAGATCCGGCGCGCCTCGCTGGCCCCGGTCTGGAATTGGCTGGTCCGTGAGGCCATCGTCAGCGACGTCAGAGAGTTCGACGAGACGGTCCGCGCGCTGGGCGGCGTCGCCTCCGGTCCGGCGCTCGACCAGGCTGTTCGCAAGATCCAGATCGCTGCAGCGGCGGCCATCGACCAGATCGCATCGCCGGTCGGGGGAGGGGCCGATCAACGGGCCGTCAGCCGGATCGGCGGTCCCAATGTGGCCGAGGATCTGTTCTCGATCGCGGCGGTGCTGAAAAATCGGGAGGCGCTGGAGACATTCGGCGCCCGCATCCAGCGCAACCTGCGCAATCTGGCGGAGTCCCAGCTCGCGGCGGTCCAGACCGCGCTCAATGTCCCCTCGCTGCAGACCCCGCAGGTGCTGCCGTTCGCGCTGTCGGTGCTGATGCAGCGGCTGGCGGCGCCCTGGCAGGTGATTCGGCTGGCGATCGCCGTTGCAGGCTCCGACGATGAGATCCGTGTCGCGGCCACGACCTATGGCGTCGCCGTGACCATGGTGATCCACGATCTGTCCCATCTGGTCGCCGACCTGCGGCTCGACATGAAACAGGGCCGGATGGACAGTCTCTCGCACCACCTCAAATTCATCCACGACGGGTTGCGTGGCCTGCGGGCCGAACTCGACTTCCGCACCGAATCCGTTTGGGGCAAGCGCCTCTCGGCGATCCGGGTGGATATTTCCAACACGCTGAAATCGGAAATCGAGAGCGTGCCTGGCCGGGTGCGGCGCCTGTTGCGCCAGCGTCCCGACAAGGACATTCATGCCGGCTCCAAGCTCGATCCGACCGAGATCGATGAGACCGCCGCGCTGATCGATTTTGTCGCCGTTTGCCGCACCTATGCCAGCGAACTTGCGATCAATGAAGTCACGCTGCGCACCTTTTCCGATCTGCAGCATTATGTGGAGGCTGCGACCGAGTCCTTGGTCGACTCGCTGCGGGCCAGCGATCTGAAGACACGTCCGTTCCGGCAAATGCAGATGGAGGCCGCGGTGCGCTTCTGCGACGTGCTGTTCGGCCACGACTATGCGTCATTGATGAAAAAGGCCGCCGACGTGGCGATCTCCGGCGAACGCAAGAGTTCCCGCGCAAGCTGATTGAGAGCGCTGTTTTTTCAGCGGTTTGTCTGTCGGAAAAGTCAATTGCACGGCGGTTCCAGTCATGGTGTAACCCGGGCCGTGGATGCGCGCTGGCCTATCGTGGAACTCTGATTGATGTCGCTCTGGTTTGTTCTGGCCTTGATGACGGCTGCGGCGGTTTTCGCCGTGCTCTGGCCGCTGGGGCGTCGGACCGAGCCCAATCGCGGCGGCAGCGAAACCGTCGTCTACAAGGACCAGCTCGCCGAAGTCGAACGCGACAGAACGTCCGGCCTGATCGGTCCATCGGAAGCCGCGGCGGCGCGGGTTGAAATCGGACGGCGGCTGATCGCGGCCTCCGACGCCGAAACTCAAACGCCGGCCTCGCCGAGCCTGAGACTGCGCCGCGCCGTCTCGGTCTTCGCCCTGGTCGGATTGCCGCTGCTGGCGGTGACACTCTATCTCGCGCTGGGATCGCCGCAGTTGCCGGATTTTCCGCTCGCGGAGCGCGCCCGGCAGCCGGCCGCAACGGCGTCGGTGGACAATCTGGTGGCACAGGTCGAAGCGCACTTGGAAAAGAATCCGACGGACGGGCGTGGTTGGCAGGTGCTCGCACCGGTGCTGGTCAGGGTCGGTCGTTTCGACGACGCCGTGCGGGCCTACCGGAACGCCATCGCCTACAACGGCGAGAGTGCGGCCAGCCGCGCCGATCTCGGCGAAGCGATTGCGGGCGCCGCCAACGGCGTGGTCACGGCCGAAGCCAAAACCGAGTTCGAGCGCGCCGTTGCCCTGAACACCGACGAGGTGAAGGCACGCTATTTTCTCGGCCTCGCCGCTGAGCAGGACGGCCGGACCACCGAAGCCGCTGCGACTTGGCGGGCGATGCTGGCGGGCGCGCCTGCCGATGCGCCGTGGCGCCCTTTGGTTCGATCGGCGCTGGCGCGCGTCTCGGGCGCGGAGAAGGGCTCGGTCGCGCCGGCGCTGTCGGACCAGGAGATGGAATCCGTCAAGGGCATGGCCGACAATGATCGCAATGCCATGATCCGCGGCATGGTCGATCGATTGGCAACGCGCCTGCAGCAGAACGGCGATGACGTCGAGGGGTGGCTGCGCCTGGTGCGCGCCTATATGGTGCTGGGTGAGGCTGACAAGGCGCGTGCGGCGCTGGCGGATGCGCGGGCGGCGGTGGCGCGGGACACCGAGCGGCTGAAACAATTGAATGACGGACTGAAAGGTCTTGGACTCGATGGCTGACCCTAAGGGCCTTTGCAGAAGAGTTCGCGTATGACTCGCAAACAGCGACGATTGACCATGATCGGCGGTGCGGTGGCGGTGCTGGCCATCGCCGCGGCGCTGGTGCTCAATGCGCTGCGCGACTCCATCGTGTTTTTCTCGACGCCGTCGATGGCCGCGGAGAAGCATATTCCGGCGGGCAAGCGGTTCCGGCTGGGCGGGATGGTGCGCCAGGGGTCGGTCGTCCGCGGCGATCATCTCGCCGCGACATTCGATGTCACCGACGGCAATGCGACGCTTCCCGTCGCCTATCAAGGCATTCTGCCGGACCTGTTTCGCGAAGGACAGGGCGTGGTGGCAGAGGGCGCGATCGATGCCGGTGGTGTGTTCCGGGCCGATACCGTGCTTGCCAAGCACGATGAGACCTACATGCCGAAAGACGTGGCCGATGCGCTGAAGAAGCAGGGCCACTGGAAAGACGATTACGGCGCCAAAACTTCTGACAACAAGGCTTCCGACAACAAGGCCGGCGAGAAGACCGTCAGCACCCAGGGAGCGACGCAATGATCGCAGAAGCCGGCCACTACGCCCTGGTGCTCGCGCTCGGGTTGGCATTGATCCAAGCCACGGTCCCGATTCTTGGAGCGCGGCTGCGCGATCCGGCGTTGATGAATGTCGCGCGCTCGACCGCGCTGACCCAGATGATCTTTGCCATTGCCGCGTTCGGCGCGCTGGTCGTGCTGCACGTGACGTCGGATTTCTCCGTCGTCAACGTCTATGAGAATTCGCATTCCCTGAAACCGCTGATCTACAAGTTCACCGGCGTCTGGGGCAATCACGAAGGCTCGATGCTGCTGTGGGTGCTGATCCTCGCATTGTTCGGCGGACTGGTCGCTGTGTTCGGCAACAACCTGCCGCTGTCGCTGCGCGCGCACGTGCTGGCGGTGCAGGCCTGGATCGCGTCGGCATTCTATCTGTTCATCCTGATCACATCGAACCCCTTCGTGCGTATTGCCAATCCGCCGATCGAGGGCCGTGATCTCAATCCGCTGCTGCAGGACATCGGCCTCGCGGTGCATCCGCCGATGCTGTATCTCGGCTATGTCGGCTTCTCGATTTCATTCTCCTTTGCCGTGGCGGCTCTGATCGAGGGGCGCATCGATGCCGCATGGGCGCGATGGGTCCGGCCTTGGACGCTGGTGGCCTGGATCTTTCTCACCCTCGGCATCGCCATGGGCTCGTACTGGGCCTATTACGAGCTCGGCTGGGGTGGCTGGTGGTTCTGGGACCCGGTCGAAAACGCGTCGCTGATGCCCTGGCTGGCCGGCACCGCGCTGCTGCATTCCGCGCTGGTGATGGAAAAGCGCGATGCGCTCAAGATCTGGACCATCCTGCTGGCGATCCTGACCTTCTCGCTGTCGCTGCTCGGGACCTTCCTGGTGCGTTCCGGCGTCCTGACCTCGGTTCACGCCTTCGCCACCGATCCGACGCGCGGCATCTTCATCCTGCTGATCCTGTGCTTCTTTATCGGCGGCAGCCTGACGCTGTACGCATGGCGGGCGTCGGCGCTGAAGCAGGGCGGGCTGTTCGCGCCGATCTCGCGCGAAGGTGCGTTGGTGCTCAACAATCTGTTTTTGACAACGGCATGCGCGACCGTGTTCGTCGGGACGCTCTATCCGCTGGTCCTGGAAACGATCAACGGCGACAAGATTTCAGTCGGCGCACCGTTCTTCAATCTGACGTTTGCCCCGCTGTTCCTGCCGCTGCTGCTCGCGGTGCCGTTCGGGCCGCTCTTGGCCTGGAAACGCGGCGACCTGCTGGGTGCCGCGCAGCGGCTGATCGTTGCGGGCATCGCCGGTCTTGTCGCGGTCGCGGTCGTGCTGGCCTGGACCCGCGGCGGGGCGGTGTTCGCGCCGCTTGCGATCGGGCTCGGGGTGTTCGTGATCCTTGGCGCGCTGAGCGACCTGGCGGAACGCACCGCGCTGTTCGCCGGGTCGATGTCGATCTCGCTGCGCCGGGCACGTGGACTGCCGCGCTCGGTCTGGGGTACGGTGGTGGCGCACGCCGGCCTCGGCGTGACGCTGATCGGAATTGTCTGCGAGACCACGTGGAGCAGCGAGCGCATCGCGTCGATGAAAGTCGGCGATGTCGCCGAGATCAGCGGATACAGCGCCAAGCTCGACAGTTTCGGTCAGCAGCAGGGACCGAATTTTCGCGAGATGGTCGCGCGCTTTACGGTGACCCTCGATGGCCGCTCCGTCGGCGTGATGACGCCATCGAAGCGCAACTTCACCACGCGTGCATCGTCCACCACGGAAGCGGCATTGCTGACCCGCGGCGCAAGCCAGCTCTATGTCTCGCTCGGTGATGTCAATGCCGACGGCTCGATCGCCGTTCGCATCTATCACAAGCCGCTGGTGCTGCTGATCTGGCTCGGCGCGGTGATCATGGCTTGCGGCGGCTTGCTGTCGCTGTCGGATCGCCGACTGCGGGTCGGGGCGCCGAAGCCGGCCAAGGTCCCGCGTGCCTTGCAGGCGGCGGAGTGACGTCATTGAAGGTCGTCACAACCTGCATCGTCAGGTCGATCATCGCAGCATGGTTGATCGCGTGTTCGGCCGCGGCATATGCGGTACAGCCCGATGAGATCATGGCCGATCCGGCGCAGGAAGCGCGGGCGCGGGAATTGTCGCGCGAGTTGCGCTGCATGGTCTGTCAGAATCAGTCGATCGACGATTCCGAAGCTTCGCTTGCGCGCGACCTGCGGATTTTGGTGCGTGAGCGAATCGCCGCGGGCGACAGCAATGCGCAGGTGATCGATTACCTGGTCGCGCGCTATGGCGAGTTCGTTCTGTTGAAGCCGCGTTTCAAGAGCGAGACGCTCCTGCTTTGGCTGCTGCCACCGCTGGTACTGGTCGGCGGCGGTGTCGCGTTATGGATGCATGGTCGTCGCAGAGCGAGACCTGCACCCGATGCCAGTGGTGAAACCAGTTTCAAACTGACTGCTGAGGAAGAGGCGCGGCTTGCGCAATTGGTGTCGGCTGAAAAGCGCGAAACATCGGTTTAACCCCGCATTATCAGACACTTTGTCGCACCTCCCTGTTTATTACGAAATATTAATTCCCCCGACACGGCGCCGTAAGGGCGCGCTCCCCATCTTCAGGTCATCCAAGGTGCATCCCCGCACCCCCAGCCGAGGCCCTGGAGAGTTGAATGACTGACCGCCCCGATTTTTCATCATTGCCTTCTTACACGCCGCCGCGCCGCTCGGTGTTTTCCGCGCGCAAGTTTGCGCTGATGGCGTCGGTTGTCGCAGGCCTAGGCGTTGCTGCTTACGGTTTTGCGCCGGCGCTGCGTGATGTCGATGTTCTGACCACGACCGCGCATGCGCAGGTCAACAATTCCATTCGCAATGTTCAGCAGCCGATTGGCTTCGCCGACATCGTCGAGCATGTGAAGCCGTCCGTGATCTCGGTGAGCGTGAAGATCAACGAGAAGGTGACCTCGAACGACAGCGACGACTCGCCGTTCCCGCCGGGGTCGCCGATGGAGCGTTTCTTCCGCCGTTTCGGTGGTCCCGATGGCTTCCCGGGTGGCCGCGGTCCGCGTGGTGGACGTGGCATCGTGACCGGGCAGGGCTCGGGCTTCTTCATTTCGGCCGATGGCTATGCCGTGACCAACAACCATGTCGTCGACAGCGCTGACAAGGTCGAGGTGACGACCGATGACGGCAAGACCTACAGCGCCAAGGTGATCGGCACCGATGCGCGCACCGACCTGGCGTTGATCAAGGTCGAAGGCCGCAGCGATTTCCCGTTCGCCAAATTGTCCGAGGCGCAGCCGCGGATTGGCGACTGGGTCCTCGCGGTCGGCAATCCGTTCGGCCTTGGCGGCACGGTGACCGCCGGCATCGTTTCGGCGCGTGGCCGCGACATCGGCAACGGACCGTATGACGACTTCATCCAGATCGATGCCCCGGTCAACAAGGGCAACTCCGGTGGCCCGGCGTTCAACACCGAAGGCGAAGTGGTCGGTGTCAACACCGCGATCTATTCGCCGTCAGGTGGCAGTGTCGGCATCGCCTTCTCGATCCCGGCTGCGACGGTCAAGACTGTCGTGAAGCAGCTGCAGGACAAGGGCACCGTCAGCCGCGGCTGGATCGGCGTTCAGATCCAGCCCGTGACCCAGGAAATCGCCGACAGCCTGTCCCTGAAGAAGGCGGAAGGCGCGCTGGTCGCCGAACCGCAGGCTGATGGTCCAGCCGCCAAGGCCGGTGTTCAGTCCGGTGACGTCATCACCGCCGTCAACGACAAGCCGGTGCGCGATGCCCGCGAGCTCGCCCGCACTATTGGCGGCCTGGCTCCCGGCAGCACAGTCAAGCTCAATGTGCTCCACAAGGGCCAGGACAAGACCATCAACCTGACGCTCGGCGAGTTGCCGAACGCCAAGGAAGCCAAGGCGACCCCGGATTCCGACAACGACCGGGGCAGCGCGACGCGCGGCACGGAATTGCCGAAGCTCGGCCTCAACGTGGCCCCGGCAAGCTCCGTCGCCGGGGCCGGTAAGGAAGGCGTGGTGGTGACCAACGTCGATCCGCGTGGTGCCGCGGCCGAGCGCGGTTTCAAGGAAGGCGATGTCATTCTCGAAGTGGCCGGCAAGACTGTTGCCAGCCCCAACGAGGTCCGCGATGCGCTGGCTGATGCGCGCAAGGACAACAAGAACAGTGTGCTGGTCAGGGTTCGTTCCGGTGATGGCTCGCGCTTCGTCGCGCTGCCGCTGGGACGTGGCTGATCCAGATCTGACGAGTTGGGAAGAATCGCCGGCAATGTCGCCCCCGCCGACGGTCCTTTCCGGGGGGCGGGCCTAAAGCCCGTCCCCACCTTCTTACACGCGCGGGTTGTCACGTGGCCCGGTTTTCAGGTCACGGGGCGCCGCGCCGAAGCTACCTTCCGGTGGACTCATGCCCCCCTCCGTCGGAAGGACTAGGCGGGCGGCGAGGTTTCCCCAGCTTCGCCGTCCGTTCCTCTCCACCAAGAGACCTGACATGGCCTTGCATGAGGACAGTCCTCGCGCCATGGTGAAGAAGGCGAAGCGTTCTTGACCCCGACCGAAAAACAGATGCGTCTGCTTATTATCGAAGATGACCGCGAGTCGGCGGACTATCTCGTGAAGGCTTTTCGCGAGGTAGGCCATGTGGCCGAATTGGCCGGCGACGGCGAGGAAGGGCTTTCGCTGGCGGAAACCGGCGACTACGACGTGCTGATCGTGGATCGCATGCTGCCCAAGCGCGATGGATTGTCGGTGATCGGCACGCTGCGCGGCAAGGGGGACCGAACGCCCGCATTGATCCTGTCGGCGCTTGGCCAAGTCGATGATCGCGTGAAGGGATTGCGCGCCGGCGGTGACGACTATCTGCCGAAGCCCTACTCGTTCTCGGAACTGCTCGCCCGCGTCGAGGTGCTGTCACGCCGCAACAGCGGCCCCGCCGAGGAAACCAGCTATCGCGTCGGCGATCTCGAGCTCGACCGGTTGTCGCATCGGGTGGTCCGCGGCCAGGATGAGCTGACGCTGCAGCCGCGCGAATTCCGCCTGCTTGAATATCTGATGAAGCACGCTGGCCAAGTGGTGACGCGCACCATGCTGCTGGAGAATGTCTGGGATTATCACTTCGATCCGCAGACCAACGTCATCGACGTCCACATCTCGCGCTTGCGCTCGAAGATCGACAAGGGTTTTGGCCGGCCCTTGCTGCATACCATTCGTGGTGCGGGATACATGATCCGCGACGGCCTTCGGTGACTGCCTTCGGCAAACTGGTCCGGACCACCGCGTTCCGGCTCACTCTTGTCTACCTTCTTTTGTTTGCGTTGTTTGCCGCCTCGCTGCTGGGCTATTTCGCCTGGAATACGCGCCGGCTGGTGACCGAGCAGATCACAACCACCGTCAATTCCGAATTCATCGAGATGAGCGATGAATATTCGCGTGGCGGCCTGCGCGGTCTCGTCTATGCGATCGAAAACCGTGCGCTGCGGCCCGGCGCCAATCTCTATTTGATCACCACGGCGGCCGGACAGGCGCTGGCCGGAAACGTCGGCTCGCTGGCCCCGGGTGTGATGAACAACATCGGCTGGTCGGAGACGGTGTACCGCCGGCTCGACGAGCAGGACAAATTCGATCACCGTGCGCTGGTCCGCGTGTCCGAGATGTCCGGCGGCTTTCGTCTGCTGATCGGCCGCGACCTCGAGGAGCGGCGCCGGATCATCGGCATCGTGGCGTCCGCCGCGCAATGGTCCGTCCTGATCGTCGTGGTGCTCGGCCTCGCCGGAGGCATCTTTGTCGCGCGGCGCGTGCTGCGACGGATCGATGCGATGACCGGCACCACCCAGCGGATCATGGCGGGTGATCTCAGCGAACGGGTTCCCGTCGGCCGCAGCGGCGACGAGATCGACCGCCTGGCGGAAAATCTCAACGCCATGCTGGAGCGCATCGAGGCGCTGATGGCCGGCCTCAAGGAAGTGTCCGACAATATCGCGCATGACCTGAAAACCCCGCTGACGCGGCTGCGCAATCGCGCCGAGGAGGCACTCGCGAAATCGAGCAATGAAGCCGAATACCGAGCCGCACTGGAGCGGACGATCGATGAATCCGATGGGCTGATCAGGACGTTCAATGCCCTGTTGATGATCGCGCGCGCCGAATCCGGGCAAGCTCGCGATGACATGGTGGATTTCGATGTCGCTGAAGTCGCCCACGGCATCCAGGAGCTTTACGAACCGCTGGCGGAAGACAAGGGGCTGACGCTTGCTGTCGAAGCCGCATCGGCGACCGTGCACGGCAACCGGGAACTGATCAGCCAGGCACTGGCGAACCTGGTTGAGAACGCTATCAAATACGGTATCCCGGCCGTCAAATCCGCTGAGCCCCGGATACCCGTAAAGCCTGACATTCTGATCCAGGCACAACGCACCGGCGACTTGGCGCTGCTCAGCGTGACGGATCGCGGGCCCGGTATTCCGGAGGCGGACCGTCACCGTGCTGTGGAGCGCTTCGTGCGTCTGGAGGCCAGTCGCACCCAGCCCGGCTCCGGTCTCGGCCTGAGCCTCGCTGCAGCGGTGGCGACCTTGCATGGCGGCGAATTACAGTTGGGTGACGGCCGGCCGGGATTGCGGGCAACGCTTGCGTTCCCCAGTCAACCCGCCTCGAGGCTTGCAATTCCAGAGCCGCTGGAACAAAAGATCGCATGATCTCACCCGCGAAGGGCGACGCGGACGCTTCAAGTCTTGGTTCAAGCCTTGCAGCGCGTCTCGTCAGCGTGCCGTATCTGACCGCGCCGGATGTTGCGCAGTCGCGTCTCAACGACTGGTTCGGTGATATCGCACCGGAGCAGGCCGCTTCGTTCCGCGATTTGTTCGGACGTTTCCCCAACGTCAACACCATTTTCGCCGCTATCGCTGAGGCATCGCCTTATCTTTTCGACCTGGTGCGGATGGACGCACCGCGCGTTCTGCGCCTGCTCCAGTGCGATCCGGACGTACGTCTCGCCGACCTGATCGTTGCGACGGTCACTGCTGTGGCGTGTGCCGACGACGAAGCCGATGTGATGCAATTGCTGCGGCGGATGAAATCGGAAGCTGCCCTGCTGACCGCGTTGTGCGACATCGGGGGGGTATGGCCGGTGATGCGCATTACCCAAGCGCTCACCGATATCGCCGTGACCTCCGTGCAATGCGCTCTGCGTTTCCTGCTTGCGCAGGAGGCGGGCCGCGGTCGTCTGTTGCCGCCCGATCCCGATCGTGCGGAGGATGGCAGCGGCCTGGTCGTGCTTGCCATGGGCAAGATGGGGGCCGGCGAACTCAACTATTCCAGCGACATCGACCTCATCGTGTTCTTCAATCTCGACGCGCCGACCTTGCCGCGTGACATTGAGCCGCAGCCGTTCTTCGTGCGCGTGACACAAGCGATGGCGCGAATCCTGCAGCAGCGGACCGGCGACGGCTATGTGTTCCGGGTCGATCTGCGGCTGCGGCCCGACCCGGCCTCTACGCCGGTCGCGATTTCGACAGCGGCGGCGCTGTATTATTACGAGCGCGAGGGCCGGACCTGGGAACGTGCGGCCATGATCAAGGCGCGCCCCTGTGCCGGCGACCTTGCCGCAGGCGACGCGCTGATGGCTGAAATCGCGCCTTTCGTCTGGAGGAAGCATCTGGATTTCGCGGCCTTGACCGATGTGCATGACATGAAGCGCCAGATGCAGGCCTTCAAGGGGCACGCCGAGATCGCGGTCGAGGGGCACAACGTCAAGGTCGGGCGTGGCGGCATTCGCGAGATCGAGTTTTTTGCGCAGACCCAGCAGCTGATCGCAGGTGGCCGGAATGCGGAGCTACGGGTGCGGCCGACACTCGAAGCCCTGAACATTCTCGCCGCGACCAACTGGATTACGTTCGAGGCGCGCGACGAACTGACCGTCGCCTATGAGTTTCTGCGGCGTGTCGAACACCGGCTGCAGATGATCGCGGACGAGCAGACGCATACATTGCCTGATGACGCCGAAGCGATCGAACGCTTCGCCCGCTTTTTCGGTTACCAGAACCGGGACCTGTTCTCGCGGGATCTGCTCGCGCATCTCAATTGCGTGCAGGGACACTACAGCAAGCTGTTCGAAGGCGACCCCACCGGCACGGCAAAGCTGCCGTCGGTCGACTACGGGGCAGGTCCTGAAGAAACACGCCTGCTGGAGCACCTGGTGGGCCTCGGTTTCAAGAAGCCGAAGATGGTCGCCGAGAGTGTGCAGCGGTGGTTGCGCGGCGAGTATCGCGCCCTCAAGGTGGAAGCCACGCACCGCGCGTTCGAAGCGTTCGTGCCGTCGCTGATCGCGGGACTGGCGAAAGCCGAGGATCCCGACGCGGCCGTCGTCGCTTTCGATCGTTTCCTGCAGGCGCTGCAGCGCGGCGGCCGGCTGATCACATTGCTCAGCCAGAACGGCGATCTGGTGGCGCTGGTCGCGCTCATTCTCGGCGCGGCGCCCCGTCTCGGCGACATGCTGGCGCGGCAACCGCAGATCATGGATGGCTTGATCGACCCGCGTTTTTTCGGCGCAATGCCCGATCAGCGCGAAATTTCCGAGCGACTTGTCGCTACGCTGGGCGATGCGGTGTCCTACGAGGAGTTTCTCGACCGCCTGCGCCAGTTTGGTCAGGAAAGCCTGTTCCTGATCGGCGCGCGGATCCTGTCGGGAACGGTGTCGGCCCAGCACGCCAGCGTTGCCTTCGCCGATGTGGCGGAGGGGATCGTGCGCACCGTGCACGATCTTGTGGCGGCGCTGTTCGCCAACCAGTACGGCAGGATCAAGGGACAGGAAACCGCGATCCTGGCGATGGGCAAGCTCGGCAGTCGGGAGATGACGGCCTCGTCCGATCTGGATCTGATCCTGATCTATGACTTCGACGATGATAATCCCGATTCCGACGGCGAGCGCTCCTTGCAGGGTGCCCAGTATTTCGCCCGCCTGACTCAGCGTTTGATCAGCGCGTTCACCACGCGGACCAACTACGGCGTGCTGTATGAGATCGACATGCGCTTGCGGCCGTCCGGGCGCGCCGGCCCGGTGGCGTCGCGCATGGGCGCCTTTGCGGAGTACCAGGAGCAGGAAGCCTGGACCTGGGAGCACATGGCGCTGACGCGCGCCCGCGTGATTTCCTCGTCGCCGGCTTTGAAAGCCCGCATCGAGGCCACCATCAGGAATGTGCTGACCCGGCCGCGCGAAGCCGATATCATTGCCAATGACGTGCTGGAAATGCGCCGCGCGATTGGTGAGGAGAAAGGTGAGAGCGATATCTGGGATCTGAAGTATGCCGCCGGCGGCCTGGTCGATATCGAATTCATCGCGCAGTATCTGCAACTCGTTCATGCCGCGACCAAGCCGGAGATCCTCAGCGTCAGCACTTTGCAGGTGCTGGAAAACGCGGCGCGGCTCGGCCTGTTGTCGTCGGCTGCCGTCGATATCCTGCGGTCCGCCGTGCGCCTTTATCACGACCTGACCCAGATCCTGCGTCTATGTGTCAGTGCCAAATTCCAGCCCGCAACGGCTGGTGAGGATCTGCTGCGCCTTCTGGCGCGGGCGGGCGACGCGCCGAACTTCTCCGTGCTCGAGGCGCGGGTTCGCGAAATCCAGGCCGACGTTCGGCTGATCCTGCTCGAACTGCTCGGCGGCGAGATCTAGGGCCCAAGCGCGCCGCCCACTGCGAAACGTTCCAGCTCTCCAGGCAACCGATCGAGCACACTTGCCCAGTCCTTGGGGCCGGGTTGGCGGAACAGGCGAACGGTCGGGTACCACGGCGTGTCGGCGCGTTCACGGAGCCACCGCCAGTCCGGGATATGTGGCAGCAGGATCCAGGTTGGCTTGCCGAGTGCGCCTGCCATGTGTGCGACGGCGGTATCCACGGTGATCACGAGATCCATGGCACTTGCGGCGGCCGCGGTCTCCGTGAAATTTGTCAGGAGCGGCTCTAGATCAACAACAGCGCCCGCCAGTTGTTCGAGCACGGGACCATCATCCGCGCGGGGATCCTTTTGCAGGCTGAAGAGCTGGATGCCGGGGATCAGCAAGTGGGGCAAGACAAGTCCAGCCGACAGAGACCGTTTCCGGTCATGCAGATGGCCGGGGTTTCCTGCCCACACGACACCGACCCTGAGACCGGCGTATTGCGCCAGCCTCTGTCGCCATTCGGCGACCTTTGCCGCGGCTACCTTAAGATATGGCGCCTCGGCCGGGATCGTCGCGAGGGTGGTTCCGAGCACGTAGGGAAGGCTCATCAGCGGCACGTGCAGATCGAACGGTGGCTTCGACTGGTCGCGGGACATCACCGTGACATCCCGACGGCCTCGCAGAGTGTCTCGCAACAACTCGGCTAACGGGGATTGAACCTGCAAGACGACCGGGCCTCCGGTCGCCGCTGCTGCAGATACAAAGCGAACGAAGTGAACGGTGTCGCCAAGTCCTTGCTCGGCATGAATCAGCAGTGTTCGGCCGTTGCGAGGCTCTCCCGTCCACCGAGGAACATCAAATGATCCCGGCCGAAACCTGGGCGCCGGATGCGACAGCCTCCATTCAAATTCACGGAAGCCCGCTTTGAGATCGCCTGCCAGCAGCAGAAGCATCGCGTGATTGTAGTGGAGCATCGGATCGTCGGGCCGCAGCTCGATGGCGCGACCCGAAGCCTCTATCGCCGCCTGTCCTTGCCCCAGATTGCTCAATGCGATGCCCAGGTTTGTAAAGCCTTCGGGGCAATTCGGATCGAGGCTGACGGCCTGTCTGGAGGCCGCGACCGCGCCTTCCAGATCGTCCTTCCTGCCGCGAATGATCCCGAGATTGAGGTAGGCGCCGACGTTCTGCGGCGAGAGTTCGATGGCCCTTTGGCATGCCGCACTCGCCTCATCGAGCCGCTCCTGACGTGTCAGAGCTGCCGCCAGGCTGGTCTGGACATCCGATCGCCCCGGCGCCGCCAAAGCTGCCAGTTGGTACATGGAAATCGCCTGGTCTGTCCGCTCAAGCCCGAGCAGGAGCCTCGCCATGACCAAGTAGGCTTCGAGATCGTCGGGCTGAAGCTCGACCGCACGGCCGCAGACCGACAGGGCTTCGGTGAGCCTTCCATCCCGCTCAAGCGCCAATGCGAGATTGCGATATCCCGGACCAAATTGCGGGGCGAGGGTGACGAGGTCGCGGTAGGCCGCGATGGCTTCAGATGGCTCGCCATGATCCATCAAGTGATTGCCGCGGGTCAGGAGGGCTTCCATTGCCCCTGCGCGTGCGACGTCTCCAGTCTGGTTGTCCATCCCCGCCCATTCCGATCGGATCGTCCGCTCGATACCGTTGTATTGAACGAACCAGAGCCGAGTTTCCGGCACATGGTGTCATTCGGGCGGTTCGGGGAAGGGGATAAAAAGCGAGCGGCGGATCAGGCGGCGGCGGAGATGACGGCCTGTCCCTCGCCGCGGTTTCGCGGGATGGTCACATACACCACCGTTCCGCAGCCGATCTTGGAGCGCAGCCGCATCGATCCGCCGTGAAGGCGCGTCAGGGACTTGGCGATCGCGAGGCCAAGCCCCGAGCCGTGATAGGTTTTCGTGAGCTGGCTTTCGACCTGCTCGAACGGGCGCCCGAGCCTGAGCAGCGATTGCCGCGTGATGCCGATGCCGGTGTCGGCGATCATCAGCACAACTGAATCGTTCAGCGCGCGGCTGCGCACGGTGATCTTTCCGCCGTCGGGCGTGAACTTGACTGCATTCGACAGCAGATTGATCGCAATCTGCTTCATGGCGCGCCGGTCGGCCGTGACGGTAACGTCGCGGGCGAGGTCCGCCTGCAGCGACAGGCCCTTGTTCTCCGCGCGCCCGGAGACCACACGCAGCGATTCCGACAGCGTCTGTTCGAAGTCGACCTGTTCCAAATCGAGCTTCATGCGGCCCGCCTCGATCTTCGACATGTCGAGAATGTCGTTGATGACTTCGAGCAGGTAGCGGCCGCTGGTGAGGATATCCTGGCAGTATTCCTGATACTTGTCCGATCCCAGCGTCCCGAACATGCCACTGCCCATGATTTCGGAGAAACCGATGATGGCGTTGAGCGGGGTTCGCAGCTCATGGCTCATATTGGCGAGGAACTTCGATTTGGTCTGGTTGGCTTCCTCGGCGCGATACTTCTCGTCGGCGTATTTCTGGGCGAGATCGGCCAGTTCCTGGGCCTGTCGTTCCAGGATCGATTGCGTGCGCTTGAGATCGTCGACGGTGGCGCGCAGGCGCAGGTCGTTCTCGACCAGTTTCTGCTCGTGGTGCTTGATCTGCGAAATGTCGGTGCCGACCGAAACATAGCCGCCGTCCTTGGTGCGCCGTTCGCTGATGTTGAGCCAGCTGCCGTCGTCGAGTTGGGCTTCGAAGGTCCGGGCGCCGGGGGCCAGTGCACTGGTTTCGCGGCGGCGGGTCCGCACCTCGGGCATGCGGCCGACTTCACTGACCGTTTCGTAGGAGGTGCCGGGGATGATCGCGGAGTCCGGCAGCTTGTGCAGGCGCTGGAAGTAGGAATTGCAGAGCACCAGCCGGTTCTCGGCATCCCACAGCACGAAGGCTTCCGGGATGGTCTCGATCGCGTCGCGCAGCCGCGCATCGGCTTCGACGGTTTTTTCGGCGAGGCTTTTCTGTTCGGTGATGTCGACGGCGATGCCGATCAAGTGGATTTCACCTTCGCTGCCGTGGGCGAGTTCGCAGCGCACGCGCAACCAGATCCAGTGGCCGTTGGCATGTTGCATCCGGAACGTCTGGTCGATGTAGGTGATCTGCCCCGAAATCAGCTGATTGGCGATTTCGAACAGGTCGATGTCGTCGGAGTTGACCAGGGCGTTGACCTCGCCGAAGGTCATCAGGTCGTTGCGGCTTTCCAGCCCCAGCAGGGTGAACATCGATTGCGACCAGAAGATCTTGCCGCGTGACAGATCCCAGTCCCACAGTCCGCAGCGGCCGCGATTGAGAGCGGTATCGATCCGCCCGCGCACGGCGTCGTTGATGATATCGCCCTCGCGTGCCCGGGTGGATTGCCAATGGAAGGCAAAGCCCAGGATCAGGACGACGAAGCCGGTTGTTGCCGACAGTGTCACCGACAGCGCCGCATCCGATCGCCACAGCGAGTCATTCTGTTCCTGGACGACGACGACCTGGCCGGACAATGATTTGATGGCGCGCTGTGTGACCAGGGCTTTGGTGCCGTCGGAGAGGGTGAGTTCGATGATTGGCGCCTGGCTGTCGGACGACGCCGGAGCCTGAATGGCGCCGATGGTTTGGAGGATGCTGCTGGTTTCCTCGGCGGATACGTCAATCGGAACGTGGGCCAGCAGCCGCTGTTCTGCACCCGCGATGATCACATGCCGGCCGCTGGCGATACCCCAGGATGGGATCAGGGTTGGCAGCAGACTCTGCAAGCGTTCCGACGACGGTGCGCGGTCAAGCGATGCGCGATCCGAGCGCGTCAGCGCCACGCGATCCAGCCGCTCGGCCAACAGGTCCGCCAGCGCCACCAGGTCGCGTTTCATGGATGCGCGTTTTTGCCGGGTCTGATCGACAACCTGGACAAATGCACCGATGCAGATGGTCAGCAGGAAAGCGATGATCAGGGTGGGGACTGCGCGCCGCAAAGCGGGCTCGGCAATCAGCAGACGGTGGTAGGCCGGTTTCGCGATCGACTGCGCCAATCCTTTGATCGAATCGGATTGGACGCACGCGCTCGTCGCGTGTGCGCGCCCCATGCTGAAACCCCTCGGAAATGCCTGCCGCCCCAAGACCGAAGGATGCGCAGCATCACTCCGAATCAAGGCCATTTGAATCCAGTTTTCCGACTCTGTCGAGAGTCAACGATTCGTTAACTCGAAAAATTTCTTGTCCCACAGAGAATCGGTATTTGAAAACGGTGCGGGACGAGTCCGAAACGAGAACGGCGCGCGGAAGCCTGTGTTCCGATATCGTCGACGTGAGCATCCAGCCCGGCGTCGACGCCGAATTCACTAATGTCCGCGTCGTCAGAGTTTCACGACGATCTTGCCGAGGTGCTTGTTGGCTTCCATGTGCGCGAAGGCTTTTGCGATCTCGCCGAATGGATACACTTGGTCGATCGGCAGTTTGAGTTTGCCGGCTTCGACCGCGGACCAGATGTCGGTGCGCACCTGTCTGAAAATCTCGCGGACCTCCTCGGCGGAGCGGGTGCGGAATGTCACGCCGATATAATTGATGCGTCGCGCGGCGTGAGTGTCGAAGTCGAAATCCGCGTGGCTGCCGCCGAGCCGGCCGACATTGACGATGCGTCCCAGTACCCTTGTCGCGCGCAGGTTCTGGCTCGCGACCTTGCCTGAAATTTGGTCGATGACGAGGTCGACGCCCTGGCCGTCGGTTGCCTTCAGCACCTGATCAACCCAGCCAGGATCGCTGGAATCAATGGTGAGGTCAGCGCCAAAGTCCTTCAGCCTGTCGCGACGGCCGCGATCGGTGGACGACCCGACAACGAGCTTCGCGCCTTTCAGCTTTGCGATCTGCAGCGCCATCAGGCCGACACCGGAGCTCGCGCCCTGGATCAATACGGACTGGCCGACCTGCAACTGTCCGTTGGTGACCAGCGCATTGTGCATGGTGGTCAGTGCGACCGGCAGCGTCGCGGCATCCTCGAAACTCATGCCGCCCGGAATCTGAAACAGCCGGCCATGATCGGCGAGGGTGTATTGCGCCAATGCCGCGGCGCCCGATCCCATCACCCGATCGCCGATCTTGACGCCCTGCGCATCGGGGCCGAGTGCTGCCACTTCGCCGGCCCACTCCATGCCGAGCACCGTGCCAACGCCGCCGGCGGCGCCGTGGACATGCCCTTTGGTCATGCCGAGGTCGGCGCGATTGAGTCCGCAAGCGTGCACGCGCACCAGAACCTGGACGCCCTGCGGTGTCGGCTTGGGCGCCTCCGCGATGACGGCGCCGTTTGCGCTATAGACATAGGCCTTCATGACTGTCCCCCAAGATCTGATAGAGCTCGGCTTCAGCGCCGGCCGCTGGCACTGAGGCCGCCATCGATGGTCATGATCACGCCGCTGGTATAGCCTGACCGCTCCGAGGCCAGGAACGCCATCATGTCGGCGATCTCGCGCGGCTTGGCGGCGCGGCCCAGTGGAAAGCCGGCCATGATTTCCTGATAGCGATTTTCGTCGCCGAGGCGATCGGCCGCCTGTCGTTTGGACAGGGAAATGACCCGATCTGTCGCGACCGGCCCCGGGTTGATGCCAACCACGCGGATATTGTCTTTCAGGCTCTGGCCGCCGAGCGCCCGGGTAAACGCCATCAGGGCTGCGTTACCGGCGCTGCCGGTGATGTAGTTGGCGTCGAACCATTCGCCGGCTGCGCCGATGTCATTGACGATGACGCCGTGGCCGCGCTGTTTCATCCGGGCGTAGACCAGCCGGGTGAGGTTAATATAGCCGAACACCTTCAGCTCCCACGCATGCCGCCAGGTCTGCTCATCGATCTTGTCAAGCGAACCACCTGGAATATCGCCGGCGTTGTTGACGAGCACATCGATATCGGAGGCAGCCTCCGCCAACCGTGCGAGCTGGTCGGATTGCCTGAGATCGACGACGTGGATGGAAGCCTCCACGCCGTGGGCCTTGCGCAGGCGTTGCGCGAGGGTTTCGAGCGCCTCGGCATTGCGGGCGGCCAGATACAGATGGCAGCCTTCCTCGGCGAATGCTTCGGCTGCAGCCGCGCCAATGCCCTTGGATGCGCCGGTGATGAGAACGCGTTTGCCGCGCAGGTTAAGATCCATCGCTGTCCGTCCTGACTGAGCCTGCCTTGATTGCTTGTCTTATTTGGATGTCTTGATTGAATTGGATGGCTTGATCGAATCTGTCCCGATCGCCGACCGTATCGCTCGCGCGTGATCGCATGCCGGTATGGTCTGGAGGGCTCCCAACCCGTTGGCCGGGCTTCGTTCTATCGATGTCCGTTCGTGCTTGTTGGCGGGACTTTGCCGCCGCAGGGTCGAAATGTCCACTCCGCAATGCTACCGTAATGTGAATGTGAAAAGCCTGTCAGGCGATCAATGGCAGCGAACAGAATTGCAACGGCAGTGAACAGAATTGCGTATTTTATTGGTTGAGGACGAGCCGGAAATGGCCGGGGCGCTGCGTGCGGCGCTCAGGCGCTACGACATCGTGGTGGATCACGTGGCGACCCTGGCCGATGCGATCGAAGCCGTCTCGGGCGATGTGCACGCGGCCGTGCTGCTCGACCGTCAGTTGCCGGACGGCGATGGCTTGACGCTGATTCCGAAACTGCGCGCCAAGGGAACCTGCATCCCGGTTATTGTCCTGACCGCACGCGGCGATCTTGCCGATCGCGTCATGGGCTTGAATACCGGGGCCGATGATTATCTCGCCAAGCCGTTCGCGATCGAGGAACTGCTGGCGCGGCTGCGCGCCGTTTTGCGCCGCCCCGCGGACGTTGCCGCGGATCTGATGCAGGTCGGACGTCTCTCGTTCGATTTCGACAACCGCGTCGCAGCAGTCGCGGGCGAGCCGTTGAATTTGCCGCGCCGGGAATTGCTGGTGCTGGAGACGCTGCTGCGCCGGATCGGCCGCACCGTTCAGCGCGCGTCGCTGGAGGAGGCGGTCTACAGTTTCGACGACGAGATCCAGTCGAACGCCCTCGACACCCATATCTCCCGGCTGCGCCGCAAGCTGGCGGACTCGGACTCTGGGCTGGAAATTCACGCCATTCGCGGCATCGGCTATCTGCTGAAGCGCACGCCATGAGCGAACAACCGCTACGTTCCCTCAAATCGCGTCTGGTGTGGCGGCTGGTGGTGCTGCAGGCGCTGCTGCTGACGGCTCTGGTCCTGCTGGTTATCGGCACCCTGTGGGCGACCGGCTATCTCATCGACAACCGCGATGAAGAGTATGCGATCGATACCGTGCAAGCGGCGCTGATCCGCGGCGCCGACGGTGGATTGGCCTTGAACACCACGCCGCAACTCGCCAGGCTACGCGCCGAGGTTCCGGATCTCTGGTTTGTCGTAACGGATCCGCAGGGCCATACCCTGTCCGAGGGCGCCGTGCCGCCGGATTTCGCGCGCATTGGGCACTCGCTCGATCATATCAACCAGGGGCGGCTGGGCTGGCAGATCGGTGACGATCCGCAACGGTTCGCGGCCCGCTTCAAGCGGGTCGACACGGTGGCGGGGAGCGTCCAGATCCTCACCGCGACACAGGGAGTTATGCCTGCGAGCAAAGCCGCGCTGGCCGCCTTGCTGATCTTTGCGGTGGTCGGGCTCCCGATTCTGCTGCTGATGACGCTGGCGACCCTGTTTGCGACGCCGGCCGTGGTTCGCGGCGCACTCGCGGGTCTCGGTGACGCAGCGTCGCAAGCCGAGCGCGTTGATATCGATCGGCGCGGGGCGAGGGTCTCGCTGCAAAATGTCCCCGCTGAAATCGGGCCGCTGGTCAACGCCTTCAATGGCGCGCTGCGCCGCCTCGACCACGGCTACGAACGGCACAAGCGCTTTTTGACTGATGCGGCGCATGAATTGCGAACGCCGGTCGCAATCGTGCAGACCCGCGTAGAATCGTTTCCCGACGGAGCCGACAAAAGCCGTCTGCTGGAGGACGTCTCGCGTCTGGCAACCCTGGCTGAGCAACTGCTGGATCTGCAGCGTCTCGATCTGCATCCCGACGAGATGGAGCGGGTGGATCTGGTCGAGCTTGCGCGGCGGGTGGCGTCCGACCTTGCGCCGCTGGCGATCGCGGCCGGTTACGAGATGTCGTTTGCGGCGGACCCGGAGACCGTTTTCGTGCTGGGCGATCAGGCGTCGCTGGAACGGGCGTTGATCAACCTTGTTCAGAACGCCATCGCCCATGGCGGTCGCAACGGCGCCATTACGGTCGCGGTGGAAAAATCCGGCGCGATTGCGGTGTCCGACGAAGGCGCGGGCATTCAGCAAGAGCACCGTGAACAGATTTTCGAGCCGTTTCATCGGTTGCAGGCGCAGAATCGCGGAGTCGGGCTTGGTCTCAATATCGTTCGCGAGATCGTCCGTCGTCACAATGGCCGGGTAGTTGTGCTCGGCAACACCCCGAAAGGCGCCTGTTTTCGGATGACATTTCCCGTCGTCGGATAGCGGCACGGCGAATGTGGGACTGCCGTGGTGCACGGTGCGGCCGCAGCCACGATGCCGGCTTCGGGTGCGGCTCGATTGACAGCGGTGCGGTCTTCAGATCAGAGTAAACCATCGTGGTTCTGCGGACCCGTTTGGTTCGGAGCTAAGAGGGAATCCGGTGCGATCCTGATTTTTCGGAAACATGCGTTTCTCGAAAAGCTTCAGGGTTCATGCCGGAGCTGCCCCCGCAACTGTAAGCGGTGAGCTGCTGTCGCAATGCGGTCACTGACATCGCTCGATGTCGGGAAGGCCAGACAGTCGCGTCGACCCGCAAGCCAGGAGACCTGCCGCGATAACATAGTCGTCCTCGGGCGGGGTGTCCCGGTGGAACGCTTGCGAAAGCCGGCGTGAGCCGGCTTGTCTCCATGCATGCGTTCGCCTGGCCTTTGCCCCCAAAACCGGTGGGGTTTGCAAATGTCTGTTCGATCTTCTCCTTCATCTTTTCCTGCATCTATCGCCATCAGCACGCTGGGTACGCCACGGATCGGTCCGCGGCGTGAACTGAAAACAGCGCTTGAAAGCTACTGGGCCGGCCAATCCAGCGCGAAAGCATTGCTCGACGTGGCCGCCGGCCTGCGTGCCGCGAACTGGGCGCGCCAGCACGCCCTCGGAATCACGACGATCCCGAGCAACGATTTCACGTTCTACGACCATGTGCTGGACACCAGCGTCATGGTCGGGGCCATTCCGCAGATCTATGGCTGGCGTGAAGGGCCGGTCCCGCTGGATGTCATCTTTGCGATGGCCCGCGGCAGCACCGGCGACACTCACGCTCCCGACGCCGCCTGCACCCACGGCCATCGCGGTCGCGGCGTGCCCGCGCAGGAGATGACGAAATGGTTCGACACCAACTATCACTACATGGTGCCGGAATTCTCAGCGGAGCAGACCTTCACGCTGGCCTCGACCAAGCCGGTCGACGAATTTCTGGAGGCGAGGGCGCTTGGCTATCATACCCGCCCGGTGCTGCTGGGACCGGTGACCTTCCTCAAGCTCGGCAAAAGCGCGCCGGGTGGTTCGGCGCTGTCGCTGCTGCAGCGGCTGCTGCCGGTCTATATCGATGTGCTGAAGCGCCTTGCCGCGGCGGGTGCGGACTGGGTGCAGATCGACGAGCCCTGCCTTGTGCTCGATCTCACCGACGATGAACGCGCGGCTCTTCGCGCAACCTACGACGCGGTAGCCACAACGGTCCCGGATCTCAAGGTCATGTTGACGACCTATTTCGGTGCGCTTGGCGACAACCTGCGGACCGCGTTGACGCTGCCGGTGGCTGGTCTTCACGTCGATCTCGTGCGTGTGCCGGAACAGCTGGATACGATCGTCGCGCAGGCTCCGTCGGAACTGGTGCTGTCGCTGGGCGTGATCGACGGCCGCAATATCTGGCGCGCAGATCTGCCCGCGATCCTGCAGCGGATCGCAACGGCGGTTGCAACTCGCGGGCGGGATCGGATTCAGCTCGCACCCTCATGCGCGCTGCTGCATGTCCCGATCGACCTCGAACTGGAGCCGGCGCTCGACGCCGACCTCAAGAGCTGGCTCGCATTCTCGGTGCAGAAGATGTCCGAGCTGGCGATCCTGGGCCGGGCGCTGGGCGAGGGGCAGGACGCCGTGGCTGACGCACTCGCTGCCTCGGCAGCAGCGGTGGCGGCACGTGAAGCGTCGCCGAAAATCCACAGTGCGGCCGTAGCCCAACGCATGGCCGCCGTCACCCCGGCGATGGGGACACGGCAGCATCCGTTTGCGGAGCGTCGCCGGTTGCAGAGGGAGCGGCTCCGCCTGCCGTCGTTTCCGACGACGACGATCGGTTCGTTTCCTCAAACCGATGCGGTTCGCAAGGCCCGCGCCGCGCACATGAAGGGCACGTTGAGCGATGGCGACTACGATGCCTTCCTGCGCAAGGAAACCGAAGCCGCTGTACGCTGGCAGGAGGAGATCGGCATCGACGTGCTTGTCCACGGCGAATTCGAGCGCAACGACATGGTGCAGTATTTCGGCGAACAACTGTCGGGTTATGCCTTCACCAAGAACGCGTGGGTGCAGAGCTACGGCTCGCGTTGCGTGCGCCCGCCGATCATTTTCGGCGACGTGTCGCGGCCGCGGCCAATGACGCTGGACTGGTCGTCCTATGCGCAATCCCTGACCACGAAGCCAATGAAAGGCATGCTGACCGGCCCGGTCACCATGCTGCAATGGTCATTCGTCCGTGACGACCTGCCGCGCAGCGACGTCTGCCGCCAGATCGCGCTGGCGTTGCGGGATGAAGTGCAGGACCTGGAGCAAGCCGGCATTCGCGTCATTCAGATCGATGAGCCGGCGTTGCGCGAAGGATTGCCATTGCGGCAGTCGGACTGGACAGCCTATCTCGCCTGGGCGGTCGAAAGCTTTCGATTGTCGGCCTCCGGCGTGGCGGACGAGACCCAGATCCACACCCACATGTGTTATGCCGAATTCAACGACATCATCGATGCCATCGGCGCCATGGACGCGGACGTGATCTCGATCGAAACCTCGCGCTCGAAGATGGAATTGCTGGAGGCATTCACCACCTATCGCTATCCAAACGAGATCGGGCCGGGCGTCTATGACATCCACTCGCCGCGCTGTCCGACCGTCGATGACATGCAGGAGTTGTTGTCGAAAGCCAGAGCGGGCCTGTCGGCCGAGCAGATCTGGGTCAATCCGGATTGCGGCCTGAAAACCCGCAAATGGGATGAGGTCAGGCCGGCGCTGGTCAACATGGTCAGCGCGGCCAGGCAGGCGAGGGCGCAATCCGCGATGTAACTGGTGCCCGCATGATTGATGCAGGCCGGCGATGGTTTCACCGCCGGCCTGCGGGGGTGGACCGGGACACCATTTTAACCGACCGTTAACCATGTTTCTCGACATCGTGGCGGGCACTAATATTGCACCGCTTCATCGAGTTATCGGGGCAGTCCCGGTTCGAGACAGGTGCCAGCATGACACACAATTTCCTGACGCGACGAGCGGCCCTTGGCCTGCTCTCCGCCGCCGCGGCGGGAGCCGTATCGCATCGGGCCGATGCGATAGCTCCGGTCGCCGCACCGACCGTGGTGGTGCCGTACGGGGCCGCGATCAACTCGCCGGCGCTTACCAACGATCGCGCGTATCGCGAGGCTGCTGCCAGATACTGCCAGGTCATTGTCCCGGAAAGCGAAATGAAATGGGACGAACTGCGGCCGAGCCGGGGAGAATACCGCTTCGAGAACGCCGATATCATCGTCGCTTTCGCGCGTGAGCATCGCTTGGCGCTGCGCGGCCACACCTTCGCCTGGTACGGCGCCATGCCGGAATGGGTCAATACGATCGCCAGCGCTGCGGAGGCCGAGCGGGAGCTGACGAGCCATATCCAGACCGTGGTGTCGCGCTATCGCGATGTGGTGTCGTCATGGGACGTCGTGAACGAGCCGATCCCGGATAAACCATCAGGCGTGTCGGACCTGCGCCAGTTCGTCTGGTCCAGGCATCTGGGGGAGAATTACATCCCGATCGCATTTCGCGCCGCCGCCGCTGTGGACCCGAAGGCGATGCTGGTTCTCAACGAGTACGATGTGGAGTACATCGGCGCGCGCTTCCAGGCGCGTCGCGATGCCTTGCGCCACATCGTTCGCAGGCTGCTGGACCAGAACGTGCCGCTGCATGCGGTCGGACTGCAGGCGCATCTTTATGCCGATCGCGCCATCGACCGCGACGGCCTGCAGGCCTTCGTGTCTGAGCTGAAGGGATGGGGCCTGAAGATCCTCATCACCGAGATGGACGTGATCGATGACACCTTGCCTGGCCCGGAAAAAGAGCGGGACGCGGCGGTGGCGGCGAAGGCCGATGATTTCCTGGAAGCCGTGTTTGCTGCGTGCCGACCGGAGGTGATCCTGACCTGGGGGCTGAGCGATCGATACACCTGGGTTCCGACCTACAACAAGCGCGCAGACGGGCGTTTGAACAGGCCGCTCCCGCTTGATGATGCGATGAAACCGAAGCCGCTGATGGCGGTGATCGACCGCTTCAGGCGGCGCGCGGTGTAATCGCCGCCGTGCTGCCGAGCTCTCTGTTCTGCTGTCGAATTCTCAGGCTTCGCCGGAATGTTGCGTTTTGCCGAATGCGCGGCGCATACGATTGTCCAGCCCGGGATGGCGGCGCAGCCACTGGATGGCGTTTTCGCGCACCACGCTTGGCGACCCCCGCCAGCTCAGCGCGGCGGTCTTGTCGACCAGCGCCACCGGCGCAACATCGAAACGCCGTTTGTACGCATAGTTGCCGATGCTGAAATCGAACTGGCGAATGCCCTGCGCATGCAGGTGCGCCATGGTGCGCCCGATGATCAGCCGGCCCGGTGAGCAGTTCGACCATTTCGCGCCGGCATTGCTGATCCGGATCATGATGTAGTGCTGGTCGTTCCTGACCCCCAGCAGCGTGGCGACAATCTCGTCGCCGCAGGTCAGCGCCGTCAGCATGACGAAGCCGTCACACAGGCCGGTGACGATGAGATTGCGGTAGAAGGCCGCTGACGTCTCCTCGTTCAGCACGTAGGTCGCGCCGATATCGTGCATGCGGGTGCTTTGCTGGGTTTCCAGCACGGCGAGCAGGCGTAACGCTTCGTCGGTGTCGGAGATGGCGCGGAAGCCGGCCTCGGGATGACGGGTGAAAACCCGCCAGCTCCGCTCCAGCTCCTTGCGCACCGTGCGCTCCAGCGAATAGCGATAGGCGTCGTAATCGTCGCCGGTGGTGACCAGGTTGCCATTGACCTGGCAGGGGTTGGTTCCGGTGATCAGTGCCAGTGGATTGGGGCGGTCGCCGACCGCCACCGGCATTTTCTTGAAACGAATGAGGTCGATGTTGTCCAGCGCGGCGCACAATGCACGCCACAGGTTGTCCGCGCCCTCAGTGTCGCGCGGGGCTGCCGGGCCCAGAACGGGCGCATTGTAGTCGGTGAGATTGAGGTCGGCGAATTCGGCCACGCGCTGGCGGCGCTCGCTGCGTGCGATCAGCGGCAGTGCCAGCGCCAGTTCGCCCGTCCGGCGGTCCCGGACGGTGACGATCAATGGCTTGAGATCGGGCGAGCGGGCAAAAGCCCCATACCAGGCCTCGAGCCAGTCAGTATGCTGGAACGGCAGTGCGCGCCCTTGGGCGAGCAGGGCGCTCCACGCCGGCGATCGCCAGTCGTGGCTGACCTCGATCTGAAACGCCGTCTCGGCCGATCGCCGCGATGGCATCGCTTGAACGGGGTGGGACATTGCCAGAGACATGATCAGGCCGCGAGATCCAGGATGTGTCCGGGCTGTTCGGCATCCAGCTTGAAGTCGATGGCCCGTCGGGCGCTGCGTTCCTTTTTTACCCAGGAGCTGTCGCGAAGTAGTTTCTGCAGCACCGCCTTGCTCCAGAACGAGACGCCCTTGATGGCGCGGCTCTTCGGCTGATAGCCGAAGCGGTGACGCAGCAGGCCGTTGGCGAGGTGCACCATCTGGGCGCGGCGGATGTCCTCATTGACGTAGGACACCGTCATCGAGATGTTCACGGTGTTGAGGTTCTCGACGCGGTGGGGCGCGTTCAGAGGCCAGTTCAGCATCTGTCCGGGTTCGAGGTCGAATACAATCGCATGCCGGTCGTACCATTCGGCATAAGGCATATCGACTTCGACATCGAACACCGAGATGTCCTCGAGGTGTTCCGATGTGATGAATGGAGCGGAGTTCGGATACAGATAAACGCGCTTGCGGCCCGCGATCTGGATCAGGCCTTGGCCGGGCATGTCGGCATGATAGTAGACCTGTGCGTCCGGCGACGAAATCAGGATGCCTGCCTGATGGGTGGGCGCGGTGAAGCCCGGCACTTTCGCAGCGATCTCCGCGAACATCTGGTCGACCACACCGCGATAGCGCGTGTCGACGCCGGTGACGTTGCGCAGATTGAGCCAGAGCCGCCCGCGCGAGATCGCATCGATCACTTGGCCGCCGGAGAGGTTGCCGATTTCGCCTTCACGCCACAGCCGGCGGCTCTCGCGCGCGCCGGTGTGAACCAGGCTGTAGTGCTCGCGCGGATAAGTCTCGATCAGTTTGGCCAGCTGGTCGTGGGAGAACAGGGGGGAGCGATGCAGCTGATGCTGCAGCCGGATCGGCTGGTTCCCCCACAGCAGCGAATGGGTCTCGTCCCAAGTCTCAAAAACGGACGCCTGGAAAACGGAAGTTTTGAGAACGGTCTTGTTGTTCATGGTGACGCTCCTGCCGCTTAGTCCTGCCATCTGCTCGTATCTCCGGCGTCCCGTTTTGAGACGCCTGAGAGGGCTCTGGCCTCTGTTTTGCAAGAGCGATGCCGGTACACTTGTCTTGACCACTTACGGGACACTAACGTCTTCGCTGTATCCGGAGAGGCAGGACATTCCGCATGATGATGTTGTCGGTGGTGGACTGAAGGTCAGATCTCCTTAACCATATCCTTTGCAGCGGCCTGGTCGTCGATGACGGGTTTCCGCAGGGATCAAACGGGGGCAAGCCGAGCGCGCCCATGATCGATACATGACGGATATTCGCCAGCCGTCTCTCAGCAGCGTTGTCCAGGACCGGCTGGGGGCGATGAACGTCCTGGTCGCCGGCCGCTGCCTGACGGTGGTGGCTGGACTGCTGTGCATATGGGTGACGCTCGCACCCTTCCCATACCTCGGCAATCTAGATGCGCGTGACGCGGTCACCGGACAGCTCGCGGCGACCTACATTACGTTTGGATTGCTGGCGCTTGCGGCGATCGCGCTGTCCGTCCATGGCAACGTCCCGGCCCTGAAGACCCTGTGGACGCCGGTGCATCTTTGTTTCCTAGCGTGGATGGCGGTCAACATCGTGATGTCGGAGACGCCAGGCGTGTCGCTGCAGCGGTTCGTTCTGACCGCCAGCATCATGACTCTCGCGGTCCTCACCCCGCTGCTGCCGCCGACGCAGGACGACTTCAACAAATGCTTTGCGTCCGCGGCGCTGGTTCTCCTCGCGTTGTGTTATCTTGGCCTGATCGTGGTGCCCGATCTGGCGATCCACAACATCCACGATATCGTCGAGCCGCAGCTTGCCGGGGACTGGCGCGGAACGTTCTCTCACAAGAACGTCGCGGCGCCGACCATGGTGATCCTGGCGTACATCGGGCTGTATCTGACGTTCGCCGGCCGGATCCTGACCGGCTCCGTGATCCTGATCTTCGCCGGCATTTTCGTGGTCTTTGCCGGCGGCAAAAGCGCTGGTGCCCTTAGTCTCGCGATGCTGGCCCTGGCGCATATCATCAATGCAACGAAGGGGCTCTGGCTCAAGCGCATCGTCTGCTTCGCTCCGCTGATCGTCATGAATTGTCTGACCGTCGGCACGGTCATGAACGACACTCTCAAGAGCATCACCGAGCGGTTGCCGATCGACGCGACCTTTACCGGTCGCACCGAGGTCTGGGAGTTCGCTTTGGCCGCGTTCTGGGAAAAGCCCGTTTTCGGTCACGGCTTCGCGGCGTTCTGGGATAACTCATCCGACAGGATCGGTGCGCAGGGGTCCGAGTGGGCGGTCGAGGCCTCGCACAGCCACAACAGCTATCTCGAACTCGCGCTGAACATCGGTTTGCCGGGACTGGTGCTGGGACTGCTGATTTTCGTTCTGGCGCCTCTCAACAACTTTCACGCCATCCAGGAGCGGGGACAAAACGGGCCGTTGGCCAAGATGTTTCTGGTGATATGGCTGTTCGGCATTTATCTCGCGACCACCGAGACCTTCATCCTCGAGCGGCAGAACCCGACCTGGTTCATCTTCATGATCGCGGTGGCGGGATTGCACTATCTCGCCCGATTCAGGGCGCGCTGAACGACGACCGCAACGATCAGGCGGTCTCCAGTCGCTGCGGCGTCTGCTCATGCCGGGCATAGAACTCCGCGAGGCCCTCACGAATGGTCGACAGTGGCGTCGGATTGTAGGATTGAACGCAGAGCGCAACCTCATGCGCGGCGGACTCGAGAAGGGCGACAATATCGGCCTTGCTCAGGAGAGTCGTCTCCCATTCGGTCAGGCTGAAGCTGTCGGTCGTGATCTTGAATGGCCGTTGTGTCGCCATCTCGCGCGTGGTGAAGATCCCGTAGATCGTGTATTCCGAGAAGTTGCGGATACGGCAGAGGGTTTCATCCCATGGGCGGCCACTCACCGCTTCGATTCGCGCGATCATCGCGTTCACGGTCGGCTTGTCCCATACGATGATCTGGTCGATGTAGTCGTCCGTCGGAAAGACGGGTTTCTCAAGTCCGAGCAAACGGTGAGTTGCTTCGACCCAGTCGACATGGAATGGATGGCCATTGGTAACGCCACCCTGATAGATGTGCACAGGTAGGGCGTTCGGATTTGCGACCGTCGAAACGTCGAAGTCGCGAAAGAAGACGTTGTCGGAATCGATCAGGAAATAACGATCTTCGGGCAGCGATGCGGCGGCCTTGATCTTCACCAGCTGTTGAGTATGCCATCCGCTCACAGGCTTTGCGCGGAACGACCACCAGTACTGGCGCCCGCGCCAGCGCATGTGCGGAATGCGATGCAGCCATTGCGGCAGAAATTCCGAGACCGGCAACACCACCCGCCGTCCCCGATGGAACGGCTTGAACACATCGAGATCTTCGTCGTGAACGATCACATAGTGCCGTTCGAACGAGGTGACGTAGCGATCGATGCTGTCGAACAGCATGGCAGCCCGCTCGAGATCGCGACGATGGCTCGGCGTGATCAGAGATACAGTCCCCGGGTTTGGTTCGCTCATACCGTCTCGCTCTTAAATGAAGTGATCCAAATCTGGACTGCAGCCGCCCGCATTGGCAGTCTTGCAAGCGCCGTGCCTGTGCGGTGCAACGTCACACTCCGGTTGTCAACGATGATTGTGCTGGTTCATGTATCGAAATATTTGTTCACGTTCCGAAATAGGCCAAACCGACCGTGGTGATCGCACGAGGTACGGCAAGAGGAGATTTCCGTCCAACCACGGAAAGATAGGACAAGGCGGTCGCATATCTGCGGAAGCGGACGGCTTGGGCTGCAGCATAGATCATCAGGTGGACTTCCGCCATGCGACGCAGCGCCGGAACTAATTTTGCCGGAAGGCGCGTCGAGACCAGCCGGTCGTTGAAGATCCGTTCGACGGCCGGCAGGAAATCCCGTGCCGTGCGCGCCGCACTCATGGTGTTGGCGTCGTGAACGCGATAGTCCATCAGATATGTCGGGACGAAATGAAATTCGCCCAGCGCGGCGAGTCGGCACCAGCAATGCCAGTCTTCACAGTAGCGCAGCGTTTCATCGAAGCCGCCGATTGAAGCGAAGGCGCGGGATCGAACGATCATGATGCCGCCATTGACGATGAAATTGCCCGAGACCATTCGCTCGAGCACATTTCCGGACGGTTTTCGACGATGTCGCAGCAGCAGGCTTCGGCTGCCGATCGAGCGCCCCTCGCCATCGATGCGGTCATAGTTGCCGTAAATGGCCACCGCGTTTGGCCGCGTGGTCGTGGCGTGAACGAGCGTCGCGAGCGTGTTCGTACGCAAGCGGTCATCGGCATCCAGGAACATCAGCCACGCGGCGGTTGCCTGTCGCGCGCCTGCATTGCGAGCCGACGACACGCCGTTGCCCGGGTTCGTCAGTAATTGAACCCTGGGGTCATCGAAGCCGCGCACGATAGCGAGGGTGTCATCGTGCGAGCCATCGTCGACCACGATCAGCTCGTGCAGGTGTTCGCCTTGCGCCAGAACGCTTTTTATGGCCTCGCCGATATAGGCGGCGGCGTTCCTGGCGGGCATGACGACCGAGACCGACATCATGGCGCAGCTCCTCAGATCTTACGCCCGGCAAAGCCGGGAACCAGCAGCCGGCGCCGGCGCAGGACGCCGATGGTGAGGGTTCTCACGCGTGCGACGTCGAAGAACCAGATGGCTGCCGCGTACACGCCGCCGCTGATCAAGCTGATGGCCGCGAGCGCGATCAGTCCGGTGCCGCTGAAGCTCATTTTGGCCAGCAAAATTGCGCAGGCCATCGCGGCCGCGGAGGCGAGCACGCCGCCGAGCCGGCGAATGTCGAACGGGACCGGGAAGGCGCGGCGGGCGAGATAGATGGCCACGACCAGTCCAAGTGCCTCCGCGAACAGGGTTGCCAGCGCCGCCCCGAGCAGACCGAAATTCATGATCAGCGGAAACATGGCCGCGACGCTGACCAACATGGTGAAGCAGGCCTGAAACAGCAGCAGCAGGGGCCGTTCGGCGAGCTGGAAGCTGATCTGGACGTAGAACTGGTTGACCACGCCGCACAGCCGGGCCAGCGCCAGAACCGGCAGAAGCAACGAGACGCTCGCGCGGAACTCCTCGCCTACGAATGTTCCCGCGACCTGGTCTGCGGCAAGCCCGAGCCAGACAACCACCGGACAGATCACGGCCAGCAGCAGCTCGGCATTCTCGTTCATGCGTTCGCGGGTCGCCGCCGGTCCGTCCTTGGCCAGTGTCCGGAACAGAATCGGGACCGTTGCAGCGGCGACGCTCGATCCCAGCATCACCATGAATTGCCGTGGCAGGTCGGCTGCGACGCCGAACAGTCCGGTGGCCCCCTGTCCGAGCAGGTAGGCGACGATCAGCCGGTCGCTGGTGGTGTAGAGTGCATTCGAGAGGCCGCCGATCGACAATGGAAGCCCATAACGGGCAAATTGCTTGAGTTGTTCACCCTGCCATTTGCCCATGCCACGACCGCTGCCCGCCATGTTCAGGACGGCGCAGATCAGCGCGCTGCCGGCCAGCGCCCCGATCAGGCCCAGGCCGCCGTGACCGAGCCGAATCGCAAACACACCGAACAGCAATGCGAGGGCAGCTCGCGCCACCGCAATCACCGCAAAGCGCATCGGACGCAAGGTCGCGCGCTGAAACTCCTGCGAGATGTCGAAGGCGCCGACGGCGACCGCAACAAAGACGCTCGCGACCACGACATCGATGCTGATGTCAAAATGGAAAAGCAGCAGAGCAGCCGGTGCGAGGGCTGCGATCGCGGCGACGGTCAGGCCGAACGCGAGGATGGCTGTTCCCCGGAAATCGATGTCGGCGGAGGTCGCCTGATAGCGCGCCACCGACATCCGGATCCAGGCGAAGCAGACGGCGCCGATAATGCCAGCAACGCCCATGCCGACGACGTAGACGCCGTACTCATGGGGGGTCAGCAGCCGGGTATAGATGGTGATCGCGAAGAATCCGATCACCGCGGGCACCAGATGAGCGCCGAGATAGATGGAAAAATGCCGGTTCAGCATGCGAATGCTCGCGACGGCATCTGCGACGCACCATGGAACGCGACCGGGCTCCACGGATCGAAGCCTCGCCGGTTTCGCCCGGACGCACGCAGTCCCCGCAAATCGGAGGATCCACGGCGCTTCTGTCTGTTATCGTTAAGGGGGGCTTTAGGCACGGGCGGGCTTCTCTGCGTCACGGATGTCTTCGGATCGAAAATGCCGTTCCGAAATGGGGCATTCCCTCTCACTTCAGCAAAACGCTTGCCAGATGATCCGCCCGGCCGCCGCGAAGATAAAATAAAGGATTTTCAGGCTAAAACCGCCGCCGAGAGCGACAATCCGACTGTCTCAAGATCAGCGTTATGCATATGCCCGAAATCTGTCTCAGATTGCTTCATCATCCCTGATACGTCTGGAGCTATCGGCGGTGCATTCTGGAGCAAACCCCACGCGGGCCAACGAGCGATTTATCCTTAATCTTTTCTTCGAAGATAAGGATGATCGGTGGCTGCCTTGGGATCGCTATGTGCGGACATTCGTTCGGCGGCTGGTGTTCGGCAAGCCCCAGCCCAGCGGTCAGATTCGGGTGTTCCTGAATCTGTGCGCGGGACTGGACAAGCTCGGCATTCGCTATCGTGTGAACGATTACCGCTACATCAAGGAACATCCGAACGAACTCGCCTGTATCATCGGCCGGTCATTCGTGCTCGACAAGCTCAAGTGGAAGAACCCGATCCTGCTCGGTGTTGCCGGATACGATCATCCGCTGCAGGATCCCGACCTGTTGAAGCGGCGCGACGTCCGGAAAATTCTCGTCCCCGGCGAGTGGGTCGCGGATATGTTTCGTGCCTACTGGCCGGAGACCGAGGCGTGGCCGGTCGGAATCGATACGGACCGCTGGTTTCCATCACAACAGGAAAAGTCCGTCGACGTGCTGCTGTACGACAAGGTTTACTGGAATCGCGACCGTCGTGTGGGAGACCTGATCGAGCCGATACGGGCCTATCTGAAAAAAGCCGGATGTTCCGTGACGGAAATCCGTTACGGCTCTTATCAGGAGGAGGACTATCAGGCGGCCCTGGCGCGCTGCCGCAGCATGATCTTCCTGTGTCAGAACGAGAGCCAGGGCATCGCATACCAGCAGGCCTTGTCGTGCGGAATTCCGCTGCTTGCCTGGAATCCGCGTGGGCTGTGGCAGGATCCGAACTATTTTCCGGATCGCGTCAAGTATGGGCCGGTAACATCGATCCCGTATTGGGATGAGCGTTGCGGGATGGAATTCGCCGATTTCACGGCGTTCGAGGCGGCCTGGCCGCTGTTCCAGCAGCATCACGCGGCGAAGACGTTTCAGCCGCGACAATACATTCTCGACAACATGACCCTGGAAATGCGAGCCAGGCAATATTACGAGATCGCCGCCAGCCTCATGATGGCGGAACGCTAGGTTTTGGTTCCGGAGAGGTCGACGCGTTCGCGGGCCATTGCTGAAACCTTGTAGGGTTGCTGCTCGATTCCCAGCGCCGCCAGCACACCGCCCATCGCGACCATCACGGGATGCAGCGCAATGGTCGCCGTCGTATCCTGGGCGGCGAGCCGGCCGGCGCGGGCCACGGACATTGGCAGCAACGCGATGAATTTGGCCCACAACTTCAAGCGCGAGAGCGTCGTCCGTGTCGCCTTGAGCTGGGCGTGATAATTGATGGCACCGATGCGCAAGCCCCGCAGCATCAGCCATTTCAGGCTGGTGCGGCTTGGCGGCACCGTCTCTGCGATCACGGCGTCGGCACTCCAGTAGAACGCCATGCCCTGGTCGCGGCACCGCAGAAAGAAGTCGGTATCGCCGCCGCCGAGCAGGTTGAAGCGAAGGTCGAAAGACGGGCTCGCCAGGTTGTCGAACACCCGGCGCTGGATCAGACAATTGCCGCTTCCGTAGATCATCGACACCGGACCGCTCTTGTCATAAGCGGGTCGAAACGCCGGATGCTCGGCGAGATGGGTACAGCGGCGATCGAAAAACTGCGGCAGCACCGGGCCGCCGACAATATCCGCGTCTGTTGTTTCCGCTGTCGCGACCATGCGTTCGATCCAATGCATCGATGCAATCTCGTCATCATCGATCATCATGAATTTTGTCGCCTGCGGAAACACCGCGAGGGCGGTTTGGAATGCGGCGTTGATTGCGTGGCAATTCCCCTGGCGGGGTTCGACAATGCAAAGGCCTGGAATGGCGGTTTCGGCGAAGAAACGCGCCGCCTCGGGAACGCTGCCTTGTTTCGCGTGGTCATTTTCGACGACGACGACGGCAAAGCGACGGTCTGTCTGCTGGGCCGCGACCGAACTGAGCGTCAGGCGTAGATGGTCGGGGCGCCGGAACGCGGGGATGCACACGACGACGTCGACGGTGCCGCCGAGGTCAGGCGGGGCGGCGGCGATCTGACGGGCAGCCGAACGGGTCGTCGCAGGCAAGGCGTGATGCTCAAAAGCGCTCGCGTCCGGAGACACAGCTGTCTCAAGATGGAACGCTAAGGTGTCGGGGTCTTTGCATTGGGTGTTCATGTACCGGATCAGTGCCAGTTTCGGGCCACATCGGTAACCCATGCTGTGTTCGATTGCGTTTTCATCGCGAAGGCCGCGCTTTTGGAAAGCGCGTGCAAGCTGAAGACGGCACCATGCTGAGGTTTGTAGCGCCTCTTCTGACCACTATTGGCCCGCACGGGCGAACGCGAAGGTTAACAAATCCTGAATATCACTTAGGCGGGCGGTTTCTATGTGCGGCATCGTTCTTGCTGATTACCCGTAGTACCGGGGCCAGGTGCACCAGATCGGGACGTCGTTGTCTCGCTCAGTGCGGATCCCGGAGATCGCAGCGAACGGATACAGGAATGGTGTCGGCTATGAGCGCAAACCTTGCTTACCGAACGTCGTCGTCCCCGGTGGACGAACTTTTGGAGCGGGAGGCCGTCGAGGCGGTCGTGTCCGACCAGCCGCAGGCGTTGCTGGATTTGCCGGTCGGTGAAGCGCGCGAGAGCCTGCGCGCCGTCCATGCGGTTTTGCAGCGCGCGCTGGATCGTCCGACACTCGCGGTCTATGAGGCGGGTGGCGGCTCCACCAGCTTTCTGCCGCCGTCGCTGCTGGCGCGTGCCGATGTGACTGTCGTCGATATCGACAAGGACCAACTGGCCAACAACGACTACGCCCAGCACAAGATCCTCGGCGATATCCAGAGCTATCGTTTTCCGAGCGACTGCTTCGATCTCGTCATCTGCTACAACGTCATCGAGCATCTTCCGGACGCGGAGGCGGCGCTGCGTCGCTTTCGCGAGTCATTGCGCCGCGGTGGCATCATCCTGATCGGAGCGCCGAATCCAGCGTCGCTGTCGGGTGTGGTGACCAAGTTTTCGCCACACTGGTTCCACGTCTGGTACTACCGGCACATCAGGGGCAAAAAGGATGCGGGCCAGCCGGGGCAGGCGCCGTTCCCAGTCTACTATCACCCGCTGGTTTCGTTCGGCCGCCTGAAGGCATTTGCGCGCAGCCAGGGCCTGGAAGTGCTGTTCGAGCGAACATATGAGAGTCCGCGATATCCAGAATTGCGTGCGCGCAAGCCCTGGCTAGGCACCATCATCGACGCCGGTGCGGCAGTTCTGAACATCTTCAGCAAGAACGACGTGCGGCGCGGCGACTATCATCTTGTCCTGCGTCGGAGCTGAGACATCGAGAGAGCCGTCAAAGCGTTGCGGGAATGGGAATTTAAACCGTTTCTTCGTCTTTTTAGTGAAGGCTTAAGGGATCAGTAAGGTTAAGAGTCGGTAAATGCGTAAGGGTCCAGCAATGTCCAGGGGTGATGGTCCGGAGAAGCGAGGCGTCGCCGCCGCGCGACCGGTGCGCGTGGAGGCGCGGACCTGATGCTGGCCTACGATCAGCCCATCGCTGGCATGAAGCCGACCGCGCAATCTGAGCGCGCGCTGCCGGCTGCCGGCTTTAATTTGCTTGATATGGCGTCGCTGCTCTGGCGTCGGCGGATCTGGATCGTGGCGGCGGCGCTGATGTGCGCGGTCGTGGCGCTCGTGATCGGCAAGAGCCTGACGCCGAAGTACACGGCCACCACGCAGCTCTATGTCGATCCGCGCGAGCTGCAGCTCGTCGATCGCGAACTGGCGCCGCGCACCCAGGATGCGACCAGCGTGTCGATGATTGCGGAAAGCCAGGCCCGCCTGCTCACCTCGAACAGCTTGCTGCTGCGGGTGGTCGACAGCGCCAAGCTGGAGACCGATCCGGAGTTCGGTGGAGGACATGCCGGTGGTCTGTTCGCGTCGCTGACGGGGCTCTTTGGCTCCGGCGCCAAACCGGGTGATGCCAGCCTCGCGCGTCTGGCCGCGCTTGATGCGCTCAACCGTCATATCACGGTCAAGCGCAGCGACCGGACCTTCATCGTCGATGTCGATGTCTGGTCCTACGATCCGGTGAAGGCGGCATTCCTCGCTAATGCGGTCGCGGCGGCCTATCTGTCCCAGGCAACCGAAATTCAATCGTCATCTGCCCGCCGCGCGACCTCCGAACTGTCGGGCCGCTTGAAGGAGCTCGAGCAGCGTCTGCGCACGGCGGAAAATCGCGTTGCGGCTTACAAGGCGGAGAATAATTTCGTCGGCACCCAGGACACGCTGGTCAGCGATCAGCAACTGTCGGAGGTCAATGGCCGTCTTGGATCAGCGCGCGCCGCGACGCTGGATGCGCAGGCCCGTTATGACCAGATTACCGCTGGCATCGCTGCGAGCACCGACGGCGGCGCAACCTCCGAAGCGCTGCGATCGCCGACGCTGGCGAGCCTGCGAGGCCAGTACGCGGAAGCGCGCCGGCGTCAGGCCGAACTCGCCAACGAACTCGGGCCACGGCATCCCGCGATCAGATCCATGGAGACGCAGGTCGCGGATCTCAGGAAGAACATCAACGAGGAGGTTGCCCGCTTCGCGCAGTCGGCGAAGAACGACCTGACACGGGCGCGCGAGTATGAGAACAGCCTGGTGCGCTCGCTGGATTCGCTGAAGCGGCAGAGCGTGGACATGAGCCAGGCCTCGGTCCGGCTGCGCGAACTGGAGCGCGACGTCGAGGCGAATCGCGCGGTCTACCAGTCGTTCCTGAAACGCTCGCGCGAAACCGAGGAACAGGAAAGCCTGACCACGTCCAACGCGCGCGTTGTCGGTGAGGCCAATGTGCCGAGGACGCGCAGTTTCCCGCCGAGCATGACGTCGCTGATGATGCTGGGCGGCCTGTTTGGAGCCCTCGCGGCGGCGGCGCTGATCGTGCTGGCCGATCAACTGACGTCCAGGCTTGCGCCGGCGTCGGGGAAGGTTCGAGAGCCGGTGGTGGCACCCCGCGTCGCGCCGAGACCAACAGCGTCGTCGCCAGCCGTTGAACCGATAGCCGTCGCGCCGGCTGCGGCCGCGCCGATCGTTGACCCACCCGTCACGATTGCCCAGGACGTTCCGGTTCTCCGCGAGCCGCCGCAGCAGGCGGCCTTGGAACCGCAGTCGGCTGTAGCGAAGCCCGGGCTCGCGCTGATGGACAAGCCGCTGATTACCCAGCTGCGCCACGATGATGTCTATCGTCGCAATGCAGACACGCCGCGCCATGGCGCGATCGATGTCAACCGGGTGGGGTGGCCAACATTGCGGATCGGCGGTCCGCCTGGACCGTTCGCCGAGGCGATGCGCGAGATCCGCGTCGCGGCTACAAAGCGGTCGTCGTCGAACACGGCGCCGGTGCTGGCAGTGATCAATCAGGGCGGCGGCGAAGACCGTTCCATCGTCGCCCTGAATGCGGCGCTTGCTGCGGCTCATGACGGCATCGATGCGCTCCTGATCGACGGAAGTTTCGCCTATGGCGAGCTGTCGCGCCGGCTTGGAACCCTCGGCTCGCTCGAGGCCCTGGATGACTTTCATGTGTCGGCCAGCGGCCTGTGTTCGCCGGTCGAAACCGTCAATCAGGTCACGCTGCTGCCGATTTCCCAAGGCGCGGACGCGATGATCATGTCTGAAGCCGTGCGTGTGATCGTCGACCACGCGCGCGCGAGCACCGAATGCGGACTGGTCATTCTTGATGGGCCATCGGCGCCGTTCGAGGCCTGGGATCGGACTTTGCTGGATGTCGCTGATGGCATTCTCGCGGTGCTGCCGGCGAGTCTGGATATCAACCAGGCCATGGAAGGCTTGTTGGCCGCGCTGAACGGCGCGGAACGGAAACTACTGGGTGTCGTCCTTAATGAGCTGGACGGGACCGACGCAGTGCAGGAACGCGAATATGCTTGAGCGACGTCAAAATCCCCTCGGCCGTGCGGCGACTGCCGATATTCCCCGTATCTCGCTGGGCGGCCTGCGGCTTGCCGTGCTGGACATGGACGCAACCGCGAAGTTCATGATCGATGCTGCCTTGCGGCACAAGGGCGGTGCGCGGCCGCTTTATCTGACGTCGGCCAATGGTGAGGTTCTGGCACGCTGTTCCACCGATCCCGATCTGGATCAATTGTTCCGGTCCGCGGATCTGATCAGCGCCGATGGCCAGCCTTTGGTCATGGCGTCGCGCCTGCGCACCCCGACGCCGCTGCCTGAGCGCGTGGCGACGACCGACCTGTTTCACGTCGTGGCGGAGAAGGCGATCGAGCAGGGCCTGACGTTCTACATGTTCGGCGCCAGCGAAGAGGAAAACCGTGCAGCGGTTGAAAACGTTCGCCAGCAGCATCCGCGCCTGAAGATTGTCGGCCGTTCCCACGGCTTCCTGCACGGTCAGGAATTGAGCGACAAGATCGACGAGATCAATGCGCTGGCGCCGGATATCCTCTGGATTGCACTGGGCGTGCCGCGCGAGCAGAAGTTCGTGAAGGATTTTTCCTCGCGCCTCAATCGCGTCGGCGTCATCAAGACATCCGGCGGCTTGTTCAATTTCCTCTCCGGCACCCGTGCGCGAGCCCCGAAGTGGATGCAGGCGACTGGCTTTGAATGGGCCTGGCGCATTGCGCAGGAGCCGCGCCGCCTGATCTGGCGCTACGCAACCACCAACCCGCGTGCGATGTACCTGCTGTTCGCGGGCGAGGGCGAACCGGCATCCCAGCGCCGGCACTAGAGCTATTTCCGTTCCGATAGAATCGGAACGGAGCTCTAGCTTCTTGTTTTGACGCGTTTTCTTGACGCGAACCGGTATCCACTTCGCTGGAAAACGCTCTAACGCACCATTTACATCCTCATGGCAGGCCCGGAGAAAGATTCCGGTAATTGCGATTCAAATCGAAGCGATGGTGCGACGAAGGCGCCGTCTGGCAATAACCCGCAGTTTATCGTAACACACTATATCCATTGTCGGTGAAAGTGGCGGGGCACGATGAATGACAGGCCGTCGGTTCTGGTGACGGGCGGGGCGGGCTATATCGGCTCGCACTGCTGCAAGGCGTTGTCCGAATCCGGTTACACGCCGGTCTGCTATGACAACCTGTCCACCGGTCACCGCGACTTTGTCAAATGGGGGCCGTTCTTCGCCGGCGACATCCGCGATACGGCAAAGATTACTGAAGTTCTCCGGGCGCACAATGTGGTTGCCGTCATGCACTTCGCGGCCTTCAGTCTTGTCGGCGAGTCCATTTCCGATCCGCAGAAGTATTACCTGAACAACCTTGCCGGCACGTTGGCCTTGCTGCAAGGCATGAGAGATGCCGGCTGCTCCCGGTTTATCCTGTCCAGCACCGGCGCGGTCTATGGAAATGCCGGACGGCAACTGATCGAAGAGAGCGATCGCTGCGAGCCGATCAATCCCTATGGCACGTCGAAATGGATGATCGAACGCATCCTGTCGGATTATCGCGATGCCTATGGTTTCGGCGCGTTCTGCCTGCGCTACTTCAATGCCAGCGGCGCCGATGCGTCCGGCGTGCTGGGTGAGCGTCGCGATCCCGAAACGCATTTGATCCCGCGCGCGATGATGGCCCTGCAGGGGCACGTGCCGGATTTTTCCATTTTCGGTGATGACTATGACACTCCGGACGGAACGGCGATCCGCGATTATATCCACGTGACCGATCTCGCGGCGGCTCATGTGCTGGCACTGAAGCTGCTGACGCAGGGACACCGCGGCGGCAGCTTCAATCTCGGGACCGGGCTGGGGTTTTCCGTGCGGCAGATCCTTTCGGCGATCGCGCTGGAAGCCGGACGGGACGTGCCGCAGATCGTGAAGCCGCGCCGAGCCGGTGATCCGGCAATGCTGGTGGCAAATCCGGGGGCGGCGCGCGACGTCCTCAAATTCGAGGTCGTCCATTCCGATTTGCCGACGATCATCCGTTCGGCATGGGCCTGGCACCGTCAGGCGCACCCCCTCACGACCCTGCCACCGTAGTAGGACAGCCGCGGCGGCGGGAAGATGTCGCCTCAGGTGGCGATTCCTGCCATATCAGGGTGATTGACGCGGGTATCAGGCCGGGCATGAAGCTTTTCATTTTTGGAGTGGGGTATTCGGCATCCGCTACTGCGCGGCGCCTTGCCGCCGACGGGGCGCGGGTGGTCGGGACGGTGCGAACACAGGCGAAAGCCGATGCGCTGGCACAATCCGGTCTTGCGACGCGGGTGTTTGCCGGCACCGGCCGTGATGTGAAGATTGCAAACGACCTGGCCGACAGCGATGCCGTTCTGATTTCCGTGCCGCCGGACTCGCAGCAGGATCCCGTGCTGAGGGCCTACGCGGATGATCTTGCGCGGGCCTTTCGTCTGCGCTGGATCGGCTACGTGTCGACGGTTGGCGTCTACGGCGATCACGCCGGTGCATGGGTCGATGAGACGACACCGCCGACTCCGGCAGACGGCCGCTCCCGCAACCGGCTTGTGGTGGAGGAGCAATGGCTGGACTTCGGTGCGGCGCATGGCATTCCCGTGCAGGTCTTCCGTCTTGCGGGAATTTACGGCCCTGGCCGCAATCAACTGGTTCAACTGGCCGAGGGCAAGGCGCGTCGGATCATCAAGCCGGGCCAGGTCTTCAACCGGATTCATGTCGAGGACATCGCGCAGATCGTTGCGGCCTCACTCGCGAAACCTCGCGCGGGGGCGATCTACAACGGTGCAGACAACGAGCCGGCGCCGCCTCAGGATGTCGTGTCGTTCGCGGCAACCCTGTGCGGCGTGGAACCGCCGCCGGAGATCCCGTTCGAGCATGCCGATCTGACCCCGATGGGCCGCAGTTTCTTCATGGAGACGAAGCGGGTTCGCAACCGGCTTCTGCACGATGAGCTCGGGGTAACGTTGCGTTATCCGACCTATCGCGAGGGCCTCACCGCACTGCGGGCCGCGGGCGATGGTCCAGCCTGAGATAATCCGGGATCGCCCGGCGTTGTCAGCCATCCCTTGGCGGGGTATGGATTCTCAGGTGTTGAAAGAAGAATGGAAAACCCCGTCATGAGCGACCAGTTGCCCGACCGCCTGTCCGTCGATCCGAAAAGCCCGTACTACAATGCGGACGTGCTGGCGCGCGATATCGGCGTTCGTTTCAAGGGTGTCGAGAAAGACAATGTCGAGGAGTATTGCGTCAGCGAGAGCTGGGTTCGCGTTCCCGTCGGATCGGCGAAGGATCGGCACGGCAATCCCGTCACCATCAAGCTGACAGGGTCAGTCGAGCCCTATTTTCGCGATCAGCAGTAAGCGGCTGGCATCATGCCCATCGTCGTCACGGCTCTTGATCACATCGTTGTCAATGTTCGCGATGTCGAGGTCGCGGCCGGATGGTATCAGCGCGTTCTCGGCATGGAGCGCAGGGATTTCGATCCGGGGCATGGCAAGATGAAGCGCACCTCGGTGTCGTTCGGCAACCAGAAGATCAATTTGCGGCCGATATCGGCCGACAAGGTCGAATGGTTTACCGCCGATCATGAAGCCGCCGGAAGCGACGATCTGTGTTTCCTGACCACCGCCTCGCCCGACGAGGTGGTGCAGCATCTGAAAAGCTGCGGTGTGGAGATTGCGGAAGGGCCGGTCGCCAAACAGGGCGCCCGCGGCGTTCTGGCATCGGTGTATTGCCGCGATCCCGATGGCAGTCTGATCGAAATATCTTCATACTCCCGACGGTGAGGTGCGGGCCGCGATATCCGCGGGTGCACGACGCGTTGCAAGCACCGGGGCCTGGCCTCCGGCAACAACAACAGAGGAAACCCATGCGCGCTTATGCCGTGAAACTGTTTTGCGAGCCCATTGTCGAGATCGAGGCGGCGACGCCGCAGCCGAAAGGCACCGAGGTCGTGATCGACGTGACGCGATGCGGGGTCTGCCACAGCGATCTGCATTTGCAGGAGGGGTTCTACGATCTCGGCGGCGGCAAGAAACTCAGTCTTGCGGACCGCGGCGTGACGCCGCCCGTCGTGCTCGGGCACGAAGTGCTGGGCCGTCTCGCGGCCAAGGGGCCGGACGCGCCGATCGGCGACGAGATGATTGGCAAGACCTTCGTGGTCTATCCCTGGCTCGGCTGCGGCGAATGCGAGATCTGCCGGCGTGGCGAGGAGAACCTCTGCGCCAAGCCGTGTTCGATCGGGGTGCACCGCGCCGGCGGTTATGCCGAGAAATGCCTGGTGCCGCATCCGCGCTACCTGGTCGATGTCACCGGCATCGATCCGACGCTGGCGGCCACCTATGCCTGTTCGGGGCTGACGGCCTACAGCGCCCTGAAGAAGGTCAACGTCGCACCCGATCGCGACTGGTTGCTGATTCTCGGGATCGGCGGTGTCGGCCTGAGCGGCCTCGAGATCGCCAAGGGCCTCGGCTACAAGAACATCGCGGTGGCAGACATCGATCCCGCCAAGCGTGAACTGGCCGTGGCATCCGGCGCAAGCCTGGTGGTCGATCCGCGCGACAGTGATGCGCTGGCGGCGCTGCAGGCGAAGAGCGGCGGGATCGCCGCCGCGATCGATTTCGTCGGCGCCCACGCCACCGCCGAATTCGGAATCGCCTCGCTGCGCAAGGCCGGGACCTATGTGGTGGTTGGCCTGTTCGGTGGCGATATCACGCTGTCGATCCCGCTTCTGGTGCTGCGCGCCATCAACCTGCGCGGCTCCTATGTCGGCAATCTCGGCGAGTTGAAGGAACTGATCGACCTCGTCAAGCAGGGCCGGGTTCGCGCCATGCCGGTCGAAGCGGTGCCGATGGCGCAGGCCAATGCCGCGCTGGACCGGCTGCGTGCCGGCAAGGTGAGGGGACGACTGGTGCTCGAGCGCGCCTGAGCGCAGCTCAACTCCAAGAGCGTATAAAAAAATGAAGCGGATTCAGCGTCGCTGAATCCGCTTCATGCATCAACTTCGGCGGCGTCGCGGTCTCGACGGGAAGACCGCGACGAATGGTCCGCCGGGATCAGGCCAGATCAAAGCGATCGGCGTTCATCACCTTGGTCCACGCCGCCGCGAAATCCCTGACGAACTTCTGCTTCGAGTCCGCGCTCGCATAGACCTCTGCGAGGGCACGCAGCTGCGAGTGCGATCCGAAGATCAAGTCCGCGCGAGTGCCGGTCCACTTGACCGCACGTGTCTTGCGGTCATGGCCCTCGTACAGGCCCTCGGAGCCTGCGACCGGATCCCACACGACGCGCATGTCGAGCAGGTTGACGAAGAAGTCGTTGGTCAGTGTTCCCGGCTTGTCGGTGAAGACGCCGTGCTTGGACTTGCCGACATTGGCGCCGAGCACGCGCAGGCCGCCGACCAGCACGGTCATCTCCGGCGCGGTCAGCGTCAGCAATTGGGCGCGATCCACCAGCAGCGCTTCCACCGACATCGGATGCTTGCCGCGGATGTAGTTGCGGAAGCCGTCCACGGTCGGCTCGAGCGCGGCAAAGGAGTCGACATCGGTCTGCTCCTGCGACGCGTCCATGCGACCCGGCTTGAAGGGCACCGTGACGTCCTGTCCGGCGTCCTTGGCGGCCTTCTCGACCGCGGCGGCGCCGCCCAGCACGATCAGGTCGGCGAGTGAAACCTTCTTCTCGCCGGTCTGGGCCGCGTTGAACTCCTTCTGGATGGCTTCGAGCTTGCCGAGCACCTTGGACAACTCAGCCGGCTGGTTGACCTCCCAGTCCTTCTGCGGGGCAAGGCGAATGCGGCCGCCGTTGGCGCCGCCACGCTTGTCGGAGCCGCGGAACGTCGACGCGGACGCCCACGCCGTCGAGACCAGGTCCGACACGGTGAGACCGGAGGCCAGGATCTTCGCCTTCAGCGCCGTGATGTCCTGGTCGCTGACCAGCTCGTGGTTGATGGCGGGAATCGGATCCTGCCAGATCAGCTCTTCCTTCGGCACGAGCGGGCCGAGATAGCGCACTGTCGGACCCATATCGCGATGGGTCAGCTTGAACCAGGCGCGTGCGAACGCGTCGGCGAACTGATCCGGATTCTCGTAGAAGCGCCGCGAGATCTTCTCGTAGGCAGGATCCACCTTCAGCGCGAGGTCGGTGGTCAGCATCGCCGGCGCGTGGCGCTTCGACGGATCGTGTGCGTCCGGCACGGAGTTGGCACCGGCACCGCCCTTGGGCGTCCACTGGTGGGCGCCGGCCGGGCTCTTGGTCAATTCCCAGTCATAGCCGAACAGGTTCCAGAAGAAGTTGCTGCTCCACTTGGTCGGGGTCGAGGTCCAGGTGACTTCGAGGCCGCTGGTGATGGCGTCACCGGCGATGCCGGTCGCATACTTGCTCGACCAGCCGAGGCCCTGCTGCTCGATGGCGCCGCCTTCCGGCTCCGCGCCGACCAGCGAGGCATCGCCCGCGCCGTGGGTCTTGCCGAAGGTGTGACCGCCGGCGATCAGCGCCACCGTCTCTTCGTCGTTCATCGCCATGCGCGCGAAGGTTTCGCGGATATCGCGCGCCGCGGCCAGCGGATCCGGCTTGCCGTTCGGGCCTTCCGGATTGACGTAGATCAGGCCCATCTGCACGGCGCCGAGATGACCGTGGAGCTCACGGTCGCCGCTGTAGCGCTGATCGTCCAGCCATTTGGCTTCGGGACCCCAGTTGACGTCCTGCTCGGGCTCCCAGACGTCGGCGCGGCCGCCGGCAAACCCGAAGGTCTTGAAGCCCATCGACTCCAAGGCAGCGTTGCCGGTGAGAATCAGCAGGTCGGCCCAGGACAGCTTGCGGCCGTACTTCTGCTTGACCGGCCACAGCAGCCGGCGGGCCTTGTCGAGGTTGGCGTTGTCAGGCCAGCTGTTCAGCGGTGCGAAACGCTGCTGTCCGGCGCCGGCGCCGCCGCGCCCGTCGCCGATGCGATAGGTGCCGGCGCTGTGCCAGGCCATGCGGATGAACAGCGGCCCATAGTGGCCGAAGTCCGCCGGCCACCAGTCCTGCGAGTCCGTCATCACGGCATGCAGGTCCTTGATCACCGCGTCGAGGTCGAGGGTCTTGAATTCCTTGGCGTAATCAAACGTTTCGCCCATTGGATCGGACAGGTTCGACTGCTGGTGCAGGATTCCGAGGTCGAGCTGGTTCGGCCACCAGTCCCGGTTCGCGGGTGCAGGGGTTCCGCCCGAAAACGGGCATTTGGTTTTGTCGTCCATCGTGGCCTCCTGTGAGAATTCCAAGTCCAGTTGCAAGTCGAGTTACAAGTCCGATTAGAAGCACTCTACGTAGCACAGTTCATCAGGTAAAATTGACTTTAATGATTACAGCAATAAGATAATCTGATGAATAATGTCACGCTCCGGCAGCTTCGCTATTTCGATGCCCTGACGCGTCATGGCCACTTCGGACGCGCGGCGGAAGCCTGTTCGATCTCGCAGCCCGCGCTGTCGATGCAGATCAAGGAGCTGGAAGACATCCTGGGCGGCGTGCTGATCGAACGCGGCGCGCGGCAGGTGGTGCTGACGCGATTCGGAGAGGATCTCGCGCAACGCGCCCGCGACATCCTGCGCTCGGTCGATGAACTCGGAGACTTCGCGCGGGCAACACGGGACAGGCTTGTAGGCCAGTTGCGGATCGGCATGATCCCGACGATCGCGCCGTATCTGCTGCCCGAAATCATCGGCAATCTCACCCGTCTGCATCCGGAACTGGAGATTCACATCCGCGAAACGGTGACGCCGAAGCTGATCCAGGAGCTTGCCGGCGGCCGGCTTGATACGGCCATCGTTGCCCTGCCGGTGTCCGAACCCTCGCTGACCGAGGTCGCCTTGTTCAACGAGAATTTCCTGCTGGTGCGGCCGGACCGGGACAAGGGAACGCCAGTGCCCAGCGCCGAAACGCTGCGCGAGATGCGGCTGCTGCTTCTGGAGGAGGGGCACTGTTTCCGTGATCAGGCCCTGTCGTTCTGCAATATGCATGCGTCGCCGCGCGAGGTGCTGGATGCGAGCTCGCTGTCGACGCTCGTTCAGATGGTGGGCGCCGGCATCGGCGTCACCCTGATTCCGGAAATGGCGGTGGCGGTGGAGACGCGCTCGGCGTCGGTGTCCGTCGCCCGTTTCGAAGACCCGCAGCCGTGCCGAACCATCGGCATGGTCTGGCGCAAGACAAGCCCGCTGGCCAGGCAACTGCTGCAGATCTCTGAGGTGATCTGTCTCTCGGCCGATGCGCTACGCGAGCAACACCGGGTGGAGTTATTGCCACGCGATACCCGGGCCTGAACGGTTTCGGGGCTCGACAACGCGCTATTGCGCGACGCCGGCCAGCGACAGCACCGTATGCAGCAGGACGTTCGCGCCGGCGGTGCAGTCCGGCTGCGTGGCATCCTCCAGTTCGTTATGGCTGATGCCGTCCTTGCATGGCACGAAGATCATGGCGGTTGGCACGACGCCGTTCATGTTGCAGGCATCGTGTCCGGCGCCCGACGTCACGCGCCGGTTGGAGTAGCCGAGCGCGTTGGTCGCGGTTTCGACGGCCTTGATCACATTGGCATCGAAATGGGTCGGCTCCTTGCGCCAGATCGTCTCGAGATCGACAGCCACCTTGCGCCGTGCGGCGATCTCGGCAACGGCGGGATGCAAGGCGCGGTCGAGTTTGGCCAGGGTCGCCTCGTCGGAACTGCGGAATTCCATAGTGAAGGTGAGATCGCCTGCGATGACGTTGCGGGACGGATTCTGGATCACCGCTTCACCAATCGTTCCCACCGCATTGGGTCCGTGATCCTTGGCGAGCTTTTCGACCGCAAGCACGATCTCCGACAACGTCGCCAGTGCGTCACGCCGCAGCGGCATGGGTGTCGAGCCGGCATGGCTGGCAAATCCGACGATCGTTCCATTGTACCAGATGATACCCTGGCCGTGATCGACCACACCGATGGTCTTGTTTTCCGCCTCGAGGATCGGGCCCTGTTCGATGTGCAGTTCGACGAACGAGCTCAGCTTGAGCTGGCCGACCGGCTCGGTGCCGCGATAACCGATGCTGTCGAGCGCTTGTCCCACGCTGATGCCCTCGGCATCGATGCGCGCGAGAATATCGTCGGTGGTGAAATCGCCGGCGTAAACCGCCGAGGCCATCATCGCCGGCTGGAAGCGCGAGCCCTCTTCGTTGGTCCAGTTGACGATGCAGATCGGGGTTTCGGTTTCGATCCCGGCGTCATTGAGCGTGCGCACCACTTCAAGAGCCGCGAGGGTGCCGAGAATGCCGTCATACTTGCCGCCGGTCGGCTGGGTGTCGAGGTGCGAGCCGAGGCCGATCGGGGCCTTGGACATGTCGCGCCCGCGGCGAATGCCGAACATGGTGCCCAGCGCATCGATTCGAACCTCGCATCCGGCCGCCTCGCAGGCGGCGCGAAACCAGTCCCGGACCTGCTTGTCCTCAGGTCCCAGCGTCAGCCGGCGGACGCCGCCTTTTGGTGTCCCGCCGAACTTTGCCGTCTCGTGGATGGCGCCCCACAGACGGGCCGAGTCGATCTGAAGGTTCGAAGCGTTGTTTGCCATTTGAAGCGGGCTTTCCTTGACGGGCGCGTACGGAGACTGCCTGCGGGCATAGCATCATTCGCGGGCGGCGGAAAAGATGCCGGCGCGCCGCACAGTGCTGCAATTTCGATCGCAAAAATCGCTTCGGCGATGATAAAGTGAGCACCTGATAAATAACTCGAACGACAAAAAACTGCAAAACCAAGAAAGATCGGAGGAGCGGGATGAATCGTCTGGGCGTTGCGGTCGCTTTGATCGCGAGTATCTCGGTGTCGGGCGCCAGCGCCCAGAAGAGCGATCCGGATTACCCTTCGCGACTGGTCAAGATCATCGTGCCGTTCGGCGCGGGCGGTCCGGCGGATGTCACCGCGCGGCTGATCGGAAAGGCGCTGGAGGAACGCTTCAAGCAACCCTTCGTGATCGAGAACCGCACCGGCGCCGGCGGCGTGATCGGCACGCTCGAAGTCGCGAAGGCGCCGGCGGACGGCTATACGCTGCTGATGATGTCGAACACGCAGACCGCCAACGAGACCCTGCTGCCGAACCGGGGTTACGAACTGATGCGGGATTTCGTGCCGGTGGCCCCGGTGAATTCGTCGGATCTCGTGATCGTGGTCAATCCGTCGGTCGCCGCGAAAACGCTGCAGGATTTCATCGCGCTCGCCAAACAGCAGCCGGGCAAACTGAATTATGCGTCATCCGGCCAGGGCACGCCGTACCATATGGCGGGTGAGCTTTTCAAAGCCATGACCGACACCAACATCGTTCATGTGCCGCACCGCAACAGCGGCGAGGCGCGCAACAATGTCATCGGCGGCCAGGTGGAGATGATGATCGATGCCATCACCACCATGGCGCCCAACATCACAGCCGGGCAGGTGAGGGCCCTGGCCACTACCGGCAAGGTTCGCTCATCCGTGCTGCCCGATGTTCCGACCGTCGCGGAAGCGGGCGTGCCGGGATATGACGCGACCATCTGGCTGGGTGTCATGGCGCCGGCGGGAACGCCGCGGGACGTTGTCGAGAAACTGAACGTCGCCATCCGCGACGCGGTTGCGCAACCCCAGATCGACAAGCTCTGGGCGGAGCAGGGCGCGGTGCCGATGTCGATGAGCACGTCGGAGTTCGACGCATATCTGCGCGGCGACATCGCCAAGTGGGGCGGTGTCGCCAAACGGTTTGTCGAAAAAACACAATAACGCTCTGACCGGTCGGCAGGTCGCCGAACTGCGGCAATGGAATTGAACCTCACATGACTGATCTGAAAATTCTGAGCGGGGGCGCCGCGCAGGGCCTGGTGGAACGGCTTGCGCCGGCGTTCAAGGCGGCGTCCGGGATGGACGTGTCCGGCGAGTTTGGTGCCGTCGGTGCCATGGCGGCAAAACTGCGGGAGGGCACGCCGGCCGATCTCGTCATCCTCAGCAGGGCCGTTGTCGACGAACTTGCGGGACAGGGCCTGGTTGTCAAAAGCACGGAGGTCGACATCGGCCGTGTCGAGACCGCGATGGCGGTGCGGGTCGGCGACCCGGCCATCACTATCGGCACGGCCGACGATCTGCGTGCCGCGCTGCTTGCAGCGGACGAGATCTTCACGCCCGACACCCAGGCCGCAACGGCCGGAATCCATTTTGCAAAGGTTCTGGCCGAATTGGGAATTGCGGACCAGGTGGCACGACGGCTGAAGATGTTTCCCAACGGGATGACGGCGATGCGCCATTTGTCGGTCTCGGCGGCACGGCGCGCGATCGGCTGCACCCAGGTGACCGAGATCCTCAACACGTCCGGTGTGAAGCTCGCCGGCGCATTGCCGCAGGGCTACGATCTGGCGACGACCTACACCGCGGCGATCGCGACCCGCGCCTCGGCCCCCGGCGCGGCGCGGCAATTGATTGCGGTGCTGACCGATCCCCAGCACGGCACTTTGCGCCAGAGCATCGGATTTGGCGCAGTGTAGCGCTCAAGTTCCTGAAAGCGTCACCCCAGCATGCGGGTGTCGCCACAGATCGAAATCGCCTGACCGGAGATGGTGCGCCCGCGCGGGCTGCACATGAAGACGATCTGGTCGGCGATCTGCTGCGGCGTGACGTACTCCTTGATCGAGGTGAAGGAGAACGCGGTCTCCTCCATTTCCTTGTATGAGATGCCGCGTTGCTGCGCCTTGGCCTCCAGCACGCGGCGCTGCCGATCGCCGGCAACGAGGCCTGGCAGGATGGCATTGACCCGGATGTTGTCCGGCCCCAGTTCGATCGAGAGCGATTTAGTAAATCCGATCACGCCCCACTTGGCGGCAGCGTAGGGAGTGCGCAGCGCGAACCCGAGCCGTCCCGCGGCGGACGAAATGTTCACGATCGAGGCGTTGCTGCTGGTCCGCAGCATCGGTACCGCCAGGCGCGCGCAATTGAACTGGCCGGTGAGGCAGATTTCGAGACAGCGATCCCAATCTTCCGGATTCATCTCCTCGACCTTCGAAGTCGGTCCCGCGATCCCCGCATTGTTGACGAGCACGTCGAGGCCGCCGAAGGCGATGGAAACATCCTCGAACAGCTTGGCCACTGACGCGCGGTTCGAGACGTCGCATAGCGTGGCCTTGAGCGCCGGGTCACTGGTGCCGAGCTCGGCTAGCGCGGCCTGGTCGATGTCGCAGACGAAAACCTGCGCGCCTTCGTCGGCGAATGCGCGCGCGATGGCAAGGCCAATTCCATTGGCTCCGGCCGTGACCAGAACGCGCAAACCCTTGATGTCGAGATTCATGAAGACTCCGGAAATGGCCGGCGTATCAGTCGGGGAGACCGCCGCGCGAGAGAATGAAGTTGGACGCGCCCGAGATGTCCGCGGCAATGCCGGCGCGTGCGCCGTCGCCGTCGCGCTCCGTGACGGCGCGCAGTACCGCGGCATGCTTGGCGACCACGCCGCTGGTCGCCAGCCGCTTCGGATTGGCGCGCAGGTCGAGATTGATCACCGGACCCGCCTTGAGCCAGAGCGCGCGGATGATTTCGACCAGCGTCGGAGACTGCGCCGCGGCATACACGGCGAAGTGGAAGGTCTTGTTCAGTTCGACGGCGCGGGGCAGGTCCGGATCGTCGGCTTCGCTCTCCTCCCGCATCGCCTCTTCCGCGGCGGCGATGGTTGCGAGATCGTCGGCGTTGTGCAGGGCCGCGGCCTGTGCGGCGGCATACCCCTCGATCTCGATCCGGATCTTGGTCAGGTCGCGAAACTGCGCCGCCGACATGATGGGAACGCGCACGGCGCGATTGGGCGCAACCTCGAGCGCCTTGTCTGCGATCAGGCGCGACACCGCTTCGCGCACCGGCATGATGGACACGCCGAGAACTTCGGCCGCTCCCCGCAGCGATAGCTTTTCGCCGGGCGCAAGACGGCCCGATATCAGCAGGTCCGCAAGTTTCGCGTAGGCGCGTTCGCCCAGCGTCTGGCGGTCGAGCGGTTCAACGATACTCAATGCGGTGGTGGAGGGACCCACACCCAAACTCCCTGCGGATTGCTTCCTCGTGGCTCCTGGTCCGGTTTGGCCCCGGACTCACGGGCACGCGACGTCATGTTTGCCGGGTTTTCCCAGCCCGAACCAGCGTTCGCTTCCGTCCGCCGGAAAAGGCACTGGACAACCCCGTTTCGTTTTGTCACTTTAACTGTGATCACAGATCACGGCAAGGCCATATCAACCGCCGATCACAGCGCGGGCTTGCCGGACAAACACCGCATCACGCGAGACATCGCACCAGGGAGGGCAAGCCTATGTCGAGAGAAGGTCGTTTCACGCGCCGCGCATTGCTGAAGGGCGCCGCCGGCGCTGCGATGGTGTCTGGCCTGTCGGCGCCGTCGCTACTGCTCGCCCAGACCTCGGATGTGATCCGGATCGGTCACCTCACGCCGCGCACCGGGTTTCTGGGGCCGCTCGGCGAATATGGCGTGATGGCGATCGATCTTGCTGTGGAGGAAATTAACGCAGGCGGCGGGATGAACGGCCGCAAGATAGAACTCCTGAAGGAAGACTCGGTCAATCCGCAGACCGCCTCGACCAAGGCCGAGCGCATGATCGAGCGCGACAAGGTGGCCTGCATCATCGGCGAGATTTCGTCGGCTTCGGCGCTGACCATCGCGCAGGTGGCCCAACGCAACAAGACGCTGTTCGTCAATACCGGCGCGAACTCCGATGCGCTGCGTGGCTCCGACTGCAAGCGCTACATGTTCCATGTCGAGTCGCAGAACTCGATGTACGTGA
>JBGMOD010000215.1:0-41286 GCA_041424235.1 Hyphomicrobiales bacterium | reverse complement strand
GCCAATTACTTCGAAGCCGCTGGATACGAGCCAGCCTGATCGGGAAACGCTCTAATCCTGCTACCATATCGTAATCCGTCATCCTGAGGCGGCCGTGCGAAGCGCGGCCCTCGAAGGACGACGGCCTCGGCCGTACATCCTTCGAGGCTCGCTGAGCTCGCTCCTCAGGATGACGGAGTTGAACACAATTTTTATCTCGCTTTACGCTCTAATACCCCCGCGCCAATCCCGTGCCGCCGCGCGGATCGTTGGCACCATAAAACCTGTTTCGGCCAACCGTTTTGCCCTCAAGATTCGGCGCACCGACAATGATCGCGGCGACATGCGTGGCCGGCTGCGGCGTGTCGAACCGATGCCCCATGCCCTCCAGCACTTTGCGGGTGTCGGGCGAAAGCGCGTACCGCTCCGCATAGGTCACATCCGGCAGCCATTGATGGTGGATGCGCGGGGCATCGACGGCCTCCTGGATATTCATCTGGAAATCGATGACGTTGAGGATGGTCTGCAGCACGGTGGTGATAATCCGGCTTCCGCCCGGCGAGCCGAGAATGAGCACGGGCTTGCCGTCGCGCGTGATGATCGTGGGGCTCATCGAACTTCGGGGCGTCTTGCCCGGCGCGACGGCATTCGTTTCACCTGGAGAAAACCCGTTGATGTTGGCGGCACCCAGGTTCGGCGTGAAATCGTCCATTTCGTCGTTCAGCAACACACCTGTGCCGGCGGCGACGACCCGCGCCCCGAACCGGTCGTTGAGCGTATAGGTCATCGAGACGGCATTGCCGGTCTTGTCGATGATCGAGACGTGAGTCGTGTTGCTGCCCTCGTGAGGCGGGGCGCCCTGCTTGATGTCTGCGGAGACTGCAGCCTTGTCCGGCTTGATCGTGTCCCGGATTCCGGCGGCATACGTCTTGTCGATCAGCTTGCGAACCGGGATGCTGGCGAAGTCCGGATCGCCAAGAAGATTGTCGCGATCGGCGTAGGCGTGGCGCATCGCCTCGATTTCATAGTGCAGCGCCTGCGCGGATCCCCAGCCCAGCTCCCGGAGCGGATATCCCTCCAGGATGTTCAGCATCTCGCAGATGGCAACGCCGCCTGAACTGGGCGGAGGCGCCGAGATGACGTGATAACCCCGGTAATCGCATTCAATGGGTGGGAGCTCGCGGGGCTTGTAGCGATTCAGATCCGTCTGATCGAGCAGCCCTCCGCCTGTCCGGCTCGCTGTGGCGATGGCGGCTCCGGTCCTGCCGCCATAGAAGCCGCCGGCGCCGTGCTCTCTGATCGCACGCAACGTCTTGGCGAGATCATGCTGCACCAGCCTCTGGCCGGCGGAAAAAGGCTGTCCCTTGTCGAGAAAAATGTCGGCGGTCGCCGGAGATGTCCTGAAATCCTCGGTCGCCGTCGTGAGCATATCGACGTCGCCTTGCTCCAGCGTGAAGCCATCTTCCGCCAGTTCGATCGCCGGCCCGATCAGCGCCGCGCGCGTCATCGTGCCGTATTTTTTCCGCGCATACTCCAGTCCCGACACCGTGCCGGGGACGCCAACAGCCAGCCAGCCGAGCGTGCTCAGGCCCTTGATGACGTGTCCGTCCTTGTCCAGGTACATGTCCCGTCGCGCGGTGTGGGGGGCCTTCTCGCGAAAATCGAGGAAGGTCTGTCGCCCATCGGCAAACCGGATCGTCATGAACCCGCCGCCGCCCAGATTGCCGGCGGCCGGATAGACCACCGCCAGGGCATAGGCCACCGCAACAGCGGCATCGATCGCACTGCCGCCGCGTTTGAGGATGTCGACACCAACCTCTGTGGCAAGGTGCTGCGCACTGACGACCATGCCGTTCACGGCGGCCACCGGAGGGGCCGAGGCGGCACTGGCGGATGGAACGATGGTCGACGACCAGACGCAGGCCATCAGGATGGTCGCCGCCGTCAATGATCCAAAGACGATGTCAGATCGGCGTAGCCGGGTTTTCAGTTTGCCGCTTGAAACCGGCAGAGGCATGACAAGCTGCTTTCGTTCCCGGCGCCCCGTTCGCGGGCGACATCTCGCTGGATCACGGAGGATGACAGCGCTCGCCATCGACGGTCAATGCTCCAGTGTCCGCTCCTCGCCCTGCAGCCGCTGGATCTCGCGCGGGTGCAACGGATCTCGTCCGGTCGGGGGACGGGTCGCAAACCGGGGCTCAATTCCGCTGGCATGTCCCTGCTGATTGGATATCCTGCGGTCCGACCCGCCGATGGGGCACGTGCTTTAGCAAGGTACCATCCACATGCGTCCTGCACGCCGCTTTGCCGCCGCTGCGACGGCACTCGTGATGATCACAGGTGGATATTGTGTCCCTGCCGCTGCGGCGGCCGAGTCCTGTGCCAAGGACGCCGAGGTGACCGTGCTGCCGTCGCCGCTGGCGCCATGGACCGGCGCGCCGCTGCGGGTCATGGTGATCGCGCAGACGCCTGACGAGGGCGTGCTGTCGCTGATCGCGCCCGATGGAAGCGTCGCGGTCAAATCGTCTGATCGGCATGGCGGGCCGCCGTCGTCCTGGTTCGCCGAGGTCGCCGCGCCCGCCGCAGGCACCTGGCACGCGACACTGGTGCGCGACCATGCGCCGGCGGATTGCAGCCCGGTCACCCGCGACATCGTTGTCAGCGCGCGCAAGCCGCAACCCCTCGGCACGCCGCCAGGACGCATCTGGCAGGTGCGCAGCAGCTGGAACAGCACCAACGAAGCCCTGTTCTCGGCCTGGATCGAGAAGCTGTTCGACGCGCCGCCAGACCAGGACCTGAACTGGAAGGTCTGGCACGAAGTGCTGCGCGACCAGTCCCGCAATTTCCTGTTCAACTATCTGGGCCGCGGCGAAGACAGCGCGCAAGCCGCCCTTCGTCCGGACTGCGCCGACTTCGTCTACTTCCTGCGCGCCTACTTTGCATTCAAGATGGGTTTGCCGTTCGGCTATTCGAATTGTTCGCGCGGCTTCGGCGGCAAGCCGCCGAAATGCTACCAGTGGTTCGACGTCGAGCATCCCGAGGTGACGCGTCCGCCACCGCCGCCGGAACAGGATGCGGCCGCCGCGGCGACCGCTCCATCGGCGCAGGCTTCAGGCCCCCAGACACCGAGTCCCCAGAATCCAAGCCTGCTGGATTTGTTTTCCCGCTCGAAGCAGCCCGTCGAGCCGTCAGCGGCTCCCCCGGCGACGCCGCCGCCGCCAAAGCCGAAGCGCCCGACGACGTTTGCCGAATATCTGCGTGACGTCGGCGATGTCGTCCATACCGGCGCCGTGCGGGCGGGCGACGACAATGCCGATTTCTACACCGTGCCGCTGACACAGCAGGCGCTGCGCCCGGGGGCGGTGTATGCCGACCCCTATGGCCACGTGCTGATGCTGGTGCACCGCGTGCCGGAAGCAAACGGCACGCCGGGCGTTTTCCTGGCCGTTGACGCCGAGCCCGATGGATCGATCACCCGCAAGCGGTTCTGGCGCGGCAATTTCCTGTTCGTGCACGAGCCGTCGCTCGGCACCCCCGGCTTCAAGCACTTCCGTCCGATCCTTGCTGAGAAGGGCGGTTCGTTGCGGCGGTTGAGCAATGCCGATATCGGCAAAAATCCGCAATACGGTGATTATTCAGCCGAGCAGTCGCAGATGACCGCCGAGGATTTCTACGACCGGATGGATGACGTCATGTCGCCGGATCCGCTTGATCCACAACGCGCCATGACCGACGCCATCGCGAGCTTGACCGAACAGGTCAAGACGCGGGTGACGTCGGTGGAGAACGGGCGAAAGTACCAGCTCAAGCAACCCGGCGACATGACCATGCCGGACGGCGCGTCGATTTTCGAGACCACGGGCGCCTGGGAAGATTACTCGACCCCGGCGCGCGATTTCCGCCTGCTGATCGCCATCGACGTGGTGCGGAACTTTCCCGATCGTTTCCTGCGCCGGTCGGATCGCTATGCGCTGCCGCCCGGCAAGACCGCGGCGGACATGAAGACCGAGCTGCAGGGCGTGCTGGCGTCGGAACTCGCCGCCCGCAAATTGTCCTACACGCGCAGCGATGGGTCGCAGTGGACGCTGTCGGTCAAGGATGTGGTCGATCGGGCCCTGGATTTCGAGATGGCCTACAACCCCAACGACTGCGTGGAGCTCCGCTGGGGCGCGCCCGAGAACAGCGAAGAAGCCGCGACATGCAAGCGCCACGCGCCGCAGGCGCAGCGCGCGAAGATGTCGGGTTACCGCGCCTGGTTCCACGAGCGGCACTGGCCGGCGCACGCCTGACGATTGGCCACGCCGTGCACGGCTGGGGAGCGCACGTTGATCTCTCGCCACCCATCTCAGCGCAGATACTTCTTCTCCAACTCGCGCATGTGCGCGTCTCCTTGCAGAGCAAAGATCTCTGCGACAGATGCGATGTCGCTTTCCACCCCGGCAATGCCACCTTCTGCGAGGATGCGCTGAAAGGTGCTTTGCATCGCGGCGACGGCGGCGCGAATGGCGTGGTTGCCGCAGATGATCAGTCCGACCTTGCCAAGGGCCGCGACGTCGGCGAACGAGAGTTTCGGATAACTCGTGGGCACCAGGACCAGCGGCACACGCCCCGGCCAGGCCCGGCAGAATGACAGAATCTCGTCGGGCGTCTTCTGCTTGCTGTGGATCAGCACGGCGTCGGCACCGGCTTCAGCATAGGCACTGCCGCGACGAAGCGCTTCCTCCTGACCCAGGCCGGCGATCAGCGCTTCCGTGCGCGCCACCACAAGCGCACCGCTCGCAACCGCCCTGGCCGCTTCGATCTTGCCCTGGAACTCGCTGACCGGCACCAGTTCCTGTCGGCCGTCGGCGCGGAGGCTGCTGTCTTTTGGAAAGGTCTTGTCCTCCATGACGATCGCCGCCACGCCGGCTGCCACATAGCGCGGCACGGCATAGGCGACGTTCACCGCATTGCCAAAACCCGTGTCGATATCGGCGATCACCGGAGCGTCCTGGACCTCGCCGATCGCCCGCATCATCTCCAGATGCGTGCCCATCGGAAGGATATTGGCATCGGGCACCGCGTAGGATGCCGACAGCTCGAAGCCGCTTCCCCATATCGCGTCGAAGCCTGCGCTCGCCGCGAGTTTGGCCGCAAGCGGGTTGTGTGCGGCCATTGCGAGCGCCGGCTTGTGAACGTCCAGCCTGGCTCGCAATGCTGCGGCCTTCGGGTTGTGCTGCGCTGTCATGCTGTCCTTTCCTGCAAACATTCATTGCTGCGATGCTCCCTGAGCTTCGCATCGATATCTTTACCTGACTTGGAGCCACTCTTGGGGGCCTCCTTGCCCGCCAATCGCGCTGGCGTTGTTTCACTTCCCCAGATAACGATCGAAGAACTGCGCGATGTCGGTGAATACCTCGCGCGACTCCGGTGTGTTGACGTCCTGATATTGTGCATGGCTCATGCCCTCGTAAACGTTGAGGTCGGCGATGACGCCGGCACGCCTGAGTTTGCGGTGGGTGCGCACGGTGTTGGACAGGAACAGGTCGCGCGTGCCGGAGGTCAGGATGGTCGGAGGGAAGTTGCTGAAGTCGCCATAGATCGGCGAGATGTAGGGATCCTTGAGATCGTGGCCGTTGGCATAGAGCTTCGCCGCGCGCCCGAGCCAGCCGTCCCAGGTGACCAGGATGTTGTCGGTCCATTCGTTGGTCTTGTAGGTGTCGCCGATGCGGTCGATGTCCGACCACGGCGTGCCCGGCGCGATCGCGGCCGGCAGCGGCAGCTTTTCATCCTTGGCGCGCAGCACCATGGCGAGGGTCATGGCGCCGCCCGTCGAGGTGCCGAAAATCGCCATGTTCTGCGGCTTCGCCATCTTCACCGCTTCCTTCCACACCGCCATCGCGTCGTCCATCGCCGCGGGATAGGGCGCGTCCGGCGGCATGCGGTAGTCTATCGAGATCACCTTGAAGCCGCCGAAGCCGGCCATCAGCACGGCTTCGAGCGTGGCGGCTTCACCGGGCGCGAACACATAGCCGCCGCCATGGACATGGACCAGCAGCCGGTTCTGGTTGATCGGCGGGATCGATTTGGGTGTGACGATGAACACCTTGACGCCGGCGATGGTCGACGGCTCGACGGTGACGCCGAGTTTCTCCTTCACCGCTGGCAGCGCCGCCACGATCAGTTGGGCGCGCTGGTTGATCAGCGCCTTCCATTCCTCCGGCGTCTTAGGATCGGCGTTGAAGTGCGGCGGATAGGGCGCCTTGATCAGGGCCTGCAATTGCGGACTGACGTCGTCCGTCGTCGGCGCCGGGCTGGTCTGGGCCGGCGAGTGTCGGTCTCCCGCCGCGGCGTTCGCAGCTGCCTGGCTCGCGGCCTTGGCTGCATACTCCAGCGATGGCAGCGGCTGCTCGCTGGCTGCCGGGCCGGCGAGTCCGGCTCCAAGGGCAAGTGAAAGCACGACTGTTCGCAACAGATCCTGGCGCACGTGTTTCCCTCCGATTGTCTTGTTTTTTGACTTGCGGCTGCGGCTTCGCCTGGTGGTCGACAGAGTTCACGACGAGAGCCTAGCAGCCTCGCGACCGTGATCGAAGACTGCTTTCGGCAGACCCGCATGCGCCGCCAATGTTGGTGCGTTGCACCAACGAGACAACGGGAGCTAACGCGCTTACAAAGCTGCCGACGCGGTCTTCGTCGCCGCCGACCGCCGAAACGCGGCGCCCGGGTGCGTGGTGTGCAGCAGGGCGGCCCGTCCCGGGAACAGTTTTTCGCGCAACGTGCCCTCGCGATAGCTGGTCTTGTAGACGCCGCGCGACTGCAACTCCGGAACGACGAGGTCGACGAAGGCCTCCAGTGATTCCGGCATCACCAGCCGGAACAGGTTGAAGCCGTCGACGTCGGTGTCGTCCGCCCACGCCATCAGTTCGTCCGCCACGTCCTGCGGCGAGCCCACCACGAATGGCGAGCGCGCGCCGATGTGGTCGAGAGTGGCGAGATCGCCGATCCGCACCGGCTGCTCCCGGCGCACCGTGAAGTTCTCGACCATCGACTGGATCGCGTTGCTCTCCACATATTGTACCGCCTGATCAGGACGGTAAGTGGAGAAATCGATGCCGGTCCAGCCGGACAGCAGTGCGAGTTGCCCGGCCTGATCGACATGGCGCCGATAGTCGTCGTGAAGATCCCGCGCCTCGGCCCGCGTCGGCGCGACAATGACGGTCGCTCCCGCGAACAGCCGGATGTCATAGGGATCGCGCCCGCAATCCCTGGCGGCATTGCGGATGTCGCGAACGCTTTGCGCGAGGAGGGGCCTGGTCGGGCCGTTGAGGAAGATTGCCTCGGCGTGCCGGGCCGCGAACAGGCGGCCGCGCCGGGAGGTGCCGGCCTGATACAGCAGCGGGGTGCGTTGCGGCGATGGCTCGGCCAGGTGGATGCCGTCAACACGGTAGTGCGGCCCCTCGTGTTTCACGCGATGGACCTTGGTGGGATCGGTGAATACGCGCGTCTTGCGATCGCGCAGCACGGCGCCGTGCTCCCAACTGCCTTCCCACAATTTATAAACCGCGGTGAGGAAGTCGTCGGCCGTGTCATAACGATCGTCGTGCGCGCGTCCGCCCGGCAAGCCCATGCCGCGCGCGCCGCTGTCGAGATAGCCGGTGACGATATTCCAGCCGATGCGCCCCTTCGTCAGATGATCCAGGGTCGAGAACGTGCGGGCCAGCTGGTAGGGATGTTCGAAGGTGAGATTCGAGGTGATGCCGAACCCGAGATGTTTGGTCACCAGCGCCATGGCGGAGACCAGCAGCGTCGGGTCTGCATTGGGAAGCTGCACCGCGTGGGTGAGGGCGGTGGAGGCATCGCCGCCGAACACATCGTAGACGCCGAACACGTCGGCCAGGAAAATCCCGTCCAGCAGGCCGCGCTCCGCGGTTCGCGCGGTGTTCACCCAATAGTCGAGGGTGTTGTAGTCGATCGAAGCATCGCGGGGATGCGACCACAGGCCGGACCAATTGTGGCTGGGGGCGGTCATGCTGAAGGCATTGAAACGAAGTTCGCGGGGTCTGGCCATGGGTGCTCCTGATCGAGCGAGACGACGATCGCGCGACGGCCGCGTGGCCTTATGCCGATATCTGGAATCCAACTCGCTGTGTTGCGCGGAAGCTATCACTTCATGCCGGCGGGTTTGTTTTCAATTTTCAGGCGCGGGGTGGAAATCATGCTGCGTCGGCATCCGGACGTAGTCATCCATTGTCGTTGCCCCGTCGTGCGGCGGTTGCGAGGCGCCGCTTTTGTGCAACCCGCCTGCATCGCCGAGAATGAATAGATACAATCGCCGTCCTGCGGCGAACGAATGTTCTCCGCCGATTGTTTCAATCTCCCGTCGCGCGTTTCGCCGCCATGTTTCGTTCACGCTGGTGCGCAGCAAAAAAATATCGATCTCGTTCTTCCCGTGTGCGCCTCGTCTACAGTTCGTCTCCACGCTTTTCAGGAGAGATGGACCAGGACGATGACGACACTGATCAAAATCGCGCGCGCAGTCGGCGTGTTTTTCGCGTTGACAACCGCGGCCGCTGCCGACGAGCCGCTCAAGATCGCCACCAGCGCCGGGCCGGTCGGGCAACTGGTGTCGTTCGCGGCCAACCTCGCCAAGCAGAAGGGGATCGACGTCAAGGTCGTCGAGTTCACCGACTGGGTGGCGATCAACGAGGCGGTGTTCAGCCGGGATGTCGATGCTAACCTGTTCCAGCACGGCGCTTACTTGGCCGTTCAGAACAAGCAGCGCGGCCTCAACCTCGTCCAGGTCGACAAGGTCGGCGTGATCGCGCCGGTCGGATTGTTCTCCAGGAAGATCAAGACGCTCGACGACATCAAGCCGGGCGATTCCGTCGCCATCCCCAACGAGCCGCTGAACGGCGCGCGCGGCCTGATCCTGCTGGAGCGGGCCGGTCTGATCAAGTTGGCGCCGGGCAAGGGCTTCTCGGTGAGCAAGTTCGACATTGTCGAGAATCCGAAGAACCTCAAGATCGTCGAGCTCGATCCGGCCCAGACCTACCGCTCCCTCGACGACGTCACCCTTGCCCTGGTCAACGTCACCTACCTGATCGCGGCCGGCGGCGATCCGAAATCGGCGCTGCTGATCGACCGCACCGTCGATGACGCTTTGGTGCTGCGCTTCACCGCGCGCGAGGACAGGAAGGACGATCCCCGGCTGCGGGCCTTCATCGAAGTCTTCAAGTCGCCGCAGGTGAAGCAGTTCATCGACGACAAGCTGCCGGCCTTCATCCCCGCGGGGTTCGGTCCGCAGGGCTAGGCAGCGCATCGGCCTCCGCCGTCATGCCCGGCCTTGTGCCGGGCATCCACGACTTTTTGTGACGCGACCCCGGCGAATCGGCTCTGCCGAGTTGCCGGACAAGCGCGGGCATGACGCCGGGGAGGCGAGACGCCTCGACACCCGCTGCCGTCAAGCCGGCCGATGACAATCATGGATGAGCGCGTCCACACCCGGGGCGCGCCGGATCAGCGCTTCGAGATGCTGAGGCGTCTTGCTGTGCGGGACGAACTTGTGCGGCAAGCCGCGACCGGAGAGGACGCTTTGGATTTAATCCCGACGTGGAACAGCCTTGAGGCCGTTGAAGATTCCGCTGCCCGATCTTTCGCCGGGATCTGCTTTCGCGGTCTCACCGTCGCTGGACAGTATCGGCAACCGACCGGCGAAATTTGTGCTGGGAGTGCACAAATGACGGAAAGGAAGAATGATACCGTCATTCGAAAAATCGGCTGGGCGCCCCATGACAATGAAGCGCTGTTTTCGGTGGGACCACTGCGAAAACTCCAAATCGCGCTCTTCGCCGTTCGATCCATATATCGGGTCCTGGCTGGTTGCGGTGATCAGGACGAGGCGAGGACCCACCGGGCCCAGCAATTTTAATCCGCGAAGATCCAGCAAACTTGTTATCGGCCGATAGTGATTTTGGCCATCGATCGGGATCATCATGCAGTACCGCGAGGCCCCGGAGACCGCCTCGGCTTGCCGGACCAGCAGCCCGATGGTCGCGAATGACCAAATAAACAGGACGATGAGACCGGCTGAGCAAAGCGCCAGGATGCTGGTCCGATAAATCCGCAACACGGTGGGACTCGATGATGCCGGCGGCCCGACAGCCAACAGGAGCAAATCGGTCGCAAGCGCGCCGGGGCTAAAACCGATGACGGTCGGAATGAGGACAAAAACCGCGAAGGCAACGTCCAGGGATGACAAATATCCTAAAAGACGAAGCGAAAAGTATCCCCAAAGCAGACCGACCGCCAGCAGGATCAGAACGAAGTGCCACGTGATGAAAATTCGCGCCCATCGAAGGAGCGAAGCACGTCCGGATGGCCGTGCGGCGACGACGGACCAGGCTGCCAACGACAGCGGTGCGAACAGCGTGGTGGTCCAGGCGCCGATCGTTGACGCATCCCAACCTGTTAACGAGTCGGGATGAATCTGCAGAACATAGGCGGGGATCAGGATAGCGCACAATAGCGCGCTCAGAAGTGCTCGGATGACTCCCAATCGATCTCGCACCTGTTGAAACCGTCACACGAGCAAACATGGACTGGACGCGCACAGCGGCATCCAGACAACGAGTTGATTGGTCGTTTCGGAAGAAAAAAGGTTCGCGCAAGATAGCCGCGCGCCGCAGCTTACGGTTGGGTGCGTCCCCCGCACCGAAGATGAGGTGGGTCGGAGCGTCGGCTCTTCGTAAGGCGGACTTAGCTCACCGGCTTGTTGTGCGGAACAAACAGCCGTCCCCGCTCCACGAACAGCACCACGGCAAGCGCGGCGATCGTGCAGAGGAAGAAGCCGATCGCGAACGGCAGCAGCGTGCCGTCATAGCTCTGGCCGATCAGGGTGCCGATGCCGATGCCGAGCAGGGTGGTCACCGAGCCGTAGAGCGAGGAGGCGGTGCCGGCGATATGGCCGTGCGGCTCCATCGCCAGCGCGGTGAAGTTCGCGAACATCATGCCGAAGGCGAACATCATGCCGGCCGCCAGCAGCATGAACAGCGGCAGCGGCAGCATCTGCAGGCTTTCCGCCGCCAGCAGGATGGTGGCCACGGCGACAAAGCCGACCAGCGCGCCGTGGGACATCTTGCGCATGCCGAGCCGGCCGACCAGGCGCGAGTTGAGGAAACCGGCAACGGCGACGCCGAATGCGATGGCGGCGAAGGCCAGCGGAAAATAATGTCCGAGCTTGTAGATGCCGGTGAACACCTGCTGCGAGCAGAACACGAAGGCGAACAGCGCGCCCTGCACGGCGCCGGCCGCCAGCGCGTAGCCCAGCGTCTGGCGATTGGTCACGGTCTGGCGGAAGGCGCCGAACACGTCGGCGATCGCCAGCGACTTGCGCTCGGAGACAGGCAGCGTCTCCGGCATCCGCAGCGCGGCCCAGATCAGCGCCAGCACGCCGTAGACCAGCAGCACCACGAAGATGCCGTGCCACTGCGTCATCAGCATCACCATCTGGCCGAACGACGGCGCGATCACCGGCACCGCGATGAAGATCATCATGGTCAGCGACATCACGCTGGCCATGCGGCGGCCGGCATAACAGTCGCGCACGATCGAGGTGGCGATCACGCGGGTGGCGGAGGTGGAGAAGCCCTGCATCAGGCGCGCCAGCAGCAGCGTCTCGAACGAGGGCGCGGCGATCGCGAGCAGGCTGGCGATGCCGTACATGATCATGCCGCCGATCAGCACCGGGCGGCGGCCGAAACGGTCGGCCAGCGGTCCCATGATGAACTGTCCGATGCCGAAGCCGGCCAGGAAGGTCGAGAGCACGGCCTGCAGCCGGTTGCCGTCAGCGATGTGGAACGCGGATCCGATGTTGGGCAGCGCCGGCAGCATCATGTCCATGGCCAGCGGATTGAGGGCCATGATGGAAGCGATCAGGATCACGAATTCGGGAAAGCCCATCGGGCGGTGGGTCGAGGAGACCCAGGCATCGGCATTGATATCGGACACTGAAGCGCAACCTCTTGAGGAAGCACTCACTTAGGGGTTCATGCTGCGTTGCACAAGCAACGTTCGGGAATGGCAGCCCCCTGCGTGATGCACCGCCGTCGCGGCCTGCTGGATCGCGCGGCAGCGCAGCCCACAAAACCGGCAGGGTCGCCGCCGCAGGCGGTCGGCAGGTGCGCAGATCTCGGCCGGAAAACCACGCTGCCCGCTAAAACGGGGAATTTGGGCGCGGGAAGGCCCGCGCAGGTAACCTTCATAAGTGAGGTTAAAATGTGAGTTCGATTGTGCCGCCACGGCACTGCGCTATGTCTGTCCCGTCGCTTTGATGATTGGACATGTCATGTCGTCGTCATTCTACAATGCGGACAGGCGAACCCATCGCAAGACCATGCTGGTCGGCTTGTTGTTGTGCGCGGCCTTTGTCGCCGTCTGTTTCTTCAGCCGGCCGCAGGGCGACAACACCTACGTGCTCATCAAGGCCGACAAGCTGGTGCGCTCCGCCGGCAAGCCGCTGCCGGCGAACTAGGGCGCGGGCATCGCGAGCGTCTGTCGTGTCCGACTGCGGTCTACGCTAGGTAAACATTTTTTTCTGCGTCAACATCTAAGAGACGAAGGTATCCCCACCCACGATGTCATCACCGGGCTTGTCCCGGTGATCCCGCTTAGGAGGGCAGTGCGCACCTAAGCGGGGTTGTGTCAGCGACTTCGGCTTCGCCGAAGTCGCTGAGGACAAGCCCGGCAACGACAAGAAGAAGGCCAACAGCGGATAAATTTGCGTTGAATCAATCCCCATCATCCTCAGCAGCCATTAGATTGTTGCAGGAGATGGCGCCAAGCATCGCCTCCAGCCGGTCCAGCAGTGGCCGCTGGCCTGCCAGAATCTTCTGATGCGCGACCGCCAGCGGAAACCAGTCCGCGCGATCGACTTCCGGAAACGTCTGGCGCCGTCCGCTTTTCGGCGGCCATTCGATCTCGAACGTGTTGCTCGTGATGGCCTGCACGTCGAGGTCGCCCTTGAGCGCGAAGGCCTCCACGATCTTGCCGCCGCGCTGGCGGATCTGGCCCAGCGGCTGCAGCGTGCCGGTCGCATCAGCGCCCAGCTCTTCTTTGAACTCACGGCGGGCGGTGGCCTCCGCGTCCTCGCCCGCGCTCATCTCGCCTTTGGGGATCGACCAGGCGCCGTTTTCCTTGTTGCGCCAGAACGGGCCGCCGGGGTGAACGAGCAGAACGCGCAGCTGCGCGTCCGTGGTCCGGTACATCAGGATGCCGGCACTTGTGGTGGGCAACAGCAGGCTCCCTGGTGATTCCTTCGCCGATGATCGCGCGGTGAACGACAGGCCGCGCCGCACGCGGCCTGTCGTTGCAGTTTATCCTACGCCCGGCGCATGGCCTCGAGTTCGCGGGCGACGGCGGCATCGTGGGCCGCCTGATCGGCCTTGGCCGCGGCGGGGCTCCAGCGGCCCCGCATCAGGAAGATGGTGGCGATGAAGAACACGATGCCGCCGATGCAGATCCAGAACCAGGTCTGCCACTCGCCGGGGGCGGCGGCCGCCGCCTGCTTGATGTCGCCGAGCGCTTCCACGATCGCGGCTGACGGCTGGGTGTTGGCGGCGACGGCCTGCTTGTACGCGGCCATCACATAAGGCGCCTCGATCAGCGGCGTCACGGATTTGACCACCGCCGGCAGGCCGGCGAGGCACGCCGTCACCACCAGGCGCAGCAGCCAGCCCCAGATCGCAAGCCCGGTCGCCGTCAGCGCCGGGTTGCGCGCCTCCACCGTCTCGGTGAAGCTCGCCATCCAGGTCACATAGGCGGCGCCCACGAACACCGACTGGATGCAGGTGATCAGCGCGAGTGTCCCGAACGAGGGATGGCCGCCGGCCTGGATCAGATACAGCCAGGTGGTGAGAACGGCGCCGATGCCGCCCACCAGCATGAAGGGCTTGCGCACCCGCAGCCGGTCCGAGCACGCGCCCGCCACCACCAGCGCCAGCGCATTGGTGCCCCAGCTCCAGTTCGACAGCGCGTTGGCGTCGGCGACGCTGAACTGGAACACGGTCACCAGATAGATGATCCCGAAGCCCACCGCCGTGTAATAGAACAGCAGCAGCGTCGAGACGCCGAGCGCCGAGGCGATCACGTCGAGATGCAGCATCTGCCGCCACGGGTTGCGCAGCGAGGCCTCGATATCGAGCCCCTTCGCCTTCAGTTCCACCAGCACGCGGTCGCGCTCGCTCACCATCACCTGGTCGCGCAGGTTCGGCGCCAGTTCGCGCAGGAACAGGAAGGCGAGCACGAACACCACGAGCCCGATCGCGCCGCAGATCACGAACTGGCTCTGCCAGGTGTGGGTGTGCGGCAGCGTGACGGTATTCACCGCGCTCACCGTCAGGCTGCCGAGCACCGGGCCGACGGTCCAGAAGCCCATCGCGGTGGCGCGTCCCACTTGCGGCGAGAAATCGCGGATCAGCGCCGGCGTCGCCACCAGGATGACGCCCTCGACAAAGGCCACTGCGCTTGACGCAAGCCCCCATTCCAGCGTGGTCGTGACGTTGGGGATCCAGAACAAGGTGATCAGCCCGACCAGCAGCAGGCCGTAGACCACGAGATTGGCGCGGCCGAACCTGTCGGCGAGGCCGGCCAGCAGCGACGCGAAGGCGCCGAGCAGGTTGCCGGCGGCCAGCACATAGACGAACACCGGAAACGGGATTTTCAGGTCAGGCAGCATCAGGGTGGCGACGCCGCCACTGACATACAGCTCGTAATAGAGCGCGACGGTGATCAGCACCACCAGCAGCAGATAAAGTCGCCGCGTGCCGTTTTCGGGGTAGGCCGCGAGTTCGCGGTTCCAGAGTCGCAGGCTGCCTGGCGCGTGCGCCGCAACGCTCGTCGAAGCCATTGGTGTTTCTCCCGGATTTTTTATCGTTGGTTGGTCGTGTGGCGTGGTCGGGATGTTGAGGCGTGACGCCGTCCTGTCGGGACATGGCAGGGGGCGCGATCGATGTGCAGCCTGCTATCGACCTCCGTGCTTTGCAATCGGGTTGTACGCGCAGCAGCTTTGCCCGGCGCGCCCGGCTTCGCTGTAAAGATGTCTGCTCAGGCCGCCGTGGGCGGCGCTTCGCGCGCGGCGCGCTCATGCGCCAGCACAGTGTCCGCATCGAGCGAGCGGATCGGGATCGAGGTGTCGCTGGGGATGCCGCCGGAGACCTGCAGCGCCAGATAACGCAGGCCGCACACCCGCAGGAACGAGGTGAAGTTCACGATCTCGCCACGGCTCTCGATGATTTCATCGTAGAGCCTGGTGATCAGCTGGTTGACGGTCATGCCGTCGCGCCGGCCGATTTCCCCCAGCACCTGCCAGTACAGGTTCTCCAGCCGGATGCTGGTCACCACGCCGTGCAGCCGCATCGATCGGGTGCTGGTCTCGTAGAGGGCCGGATCGGCACCGATGAAGATCTTGCACATGAGTACCTCGCCGCCCTGCGGGCCGATGGTGGGAGAGACGCCGGACGATACTCCCGGGATCGCCGCATCGCCAACCCCATCCGGCCCGGCCGTCCGCACATGCGAAACGTAGCAATCCGTTATTACCCGCCGGGCCGTCGTGGGCGCTAGGTTCAGCCGCGTCGGCAGCAGCCGGATGCTGCAGCACACAATGGGAGGCCCCGCGATGGAGCCGCAGAGCACAGCGATTGTCCTGATCGAATACCAGAACGATTTCACCACGCCGAAGGGCGTGTTTCATGACGGGGTCAAGGACGTCATGGAAGCCAACAACATGCTCGGCAACACGGTCGCCGTCGTCGACGCGGCGCGCAAGGCGGGCGTCACCATCATGCACGCGCCGATCACCTTTGCCGAAGGCTACGGCGAACTGACCGGCAATCCCTATGGCATCCTGAAGGGCGTCGTCGACAACAAGGCCTTTCGCAAGGGCAGCTGGGGCGCCGACATCGTCGACGTGCTGAAGCCGCAGCCCGGCGACATCCTGATCGAAGGCAAGCGCGGGCTCGACGCGTTTCCCTCGACCAACCTCGATTTCATCCTGCGCAGCAAGGGCATCAAGACGGTGGTGCTCGGCGGCTTCCTGACCAATTGCTGTGTCGAATCGACGATGCGCAGCGCCTATGAACGCGGGTTCGACGTCATCACGCTGCAGGACTGCACCGCCGCGCTCAGCCGCGAGGCGCAGGAGATGGCTTTCGCGCACAATTTCGGGATGTTCTCGCGGCCGATGACCCATGATGCGTTCCTGGACCTGCTGGCCTGAGCGCCTGTGGGGCCGCCTGTCCGTAACCGGGCGGCCGGCGGGTGTGCGGGGATAAAAACCTGACGGTTCGCCGCGCGGAGGTGATACAGTCCAGGCTTGGGGTCCCCGCCAGCTTTAACATTGGGCCCGAGAAAGGCCCGGATGTTCCTCCGTTTTGTTGTTGGTATCGCATGCGCGGCATGTCTGTCGATTGCTCCGGCCAGTTCCGAGGCTGTGGTCAAGGGACGGGCGACACCTTCCGCGCCATCCCCCGCGTCGTCGTCATCGAACGGGATGCAGGCTGATGCCTATCCGAAGACCGCGGAGCAACGCCGGGTCGACGAAGAAGAGAAGAAGCTCGACAAGGCCATCAAAGGCATTTGTCGCGGCTGCTAGCCCTGTTGCGTCATATACAGACTTGATCCCTCATCCTGAGGAGGCGCGAAGCGCCGTCTCGAAGGACGAGGCCACAGACGCGGTAATTCGGGGCCTCATGGTTCGAGACGCGCGTGCCGCGCTCCTCACCATGAGGGGATGTGACGCAATATGACCAGCCCCTAAGCCGCCACCTCGTCGGTCCAGACCTTGAAACTCACGAGCGTGTTGGGTCCGAACGTCTGCGTGATCGGGACGTCCGCGGCATCGCGCCCGCGCGCGATCAGCACGCGGCCGATCCGCGGGATGTTGTTGCGCGGATCGAAGGTGTGCCAGTGGCCGCCGATATAGGCCTCGAACCAGCCGGCGAAGTCGCCCGGGCCATAGGGCGGCAGCGTGCCCATGTCGCCGAGATATCCGGTGCAGTAGCGGGCCGGAATGTTCATGCAGCGGCAGAACGTGATTGCCAGGTGCGCATAGTCGCGGCACACGCCTTTGCCTTCATTGAAGGCCTCGAAGGCGGTCTTGGTGGCGCGGGCGTGTTCGTAGCCGAACTTGATATGGCGATGGACGAAGTCGCAGATCACCTGCACCCGCGCCCATCCCGGCGTTGTCTTTTCGAACAGCTTCCAGGCAATGTCGGAGAGACGGTCGGTTTCGCAGTAACGGCTGCCGAGCAGATACACGATGGTGTCCGACGGCAGGTCTTCCACCGCATGCTGCCGGGCCAGCGGCACGGCGATGTCGGGCAGGCCGGTGTCGCGCACCAGGCCGTCCGCCGAGAGCCGCATCCTGCCGGCCGGCGCCACGATGCGGCTGCACCAGTTGCCGAAGCCGTCGCGGTAGGGAACGATCTCGACTGCGGGCTCGGTGGTCAGGTAGTCGGGCACGATGATGTCCGAGGCGCGGGTGAAGTGCGCTCCCATCACCATGATCATCGGTGTCGGCTGCGGGAGGTCGTAGATCATCTCGTAGCCGATGCGAATTTTCATTCAGTGTCCTTTAATTCAAGTCGCGCGGTGCGACGGCACGTCAGATGCGGGGATGGCCGGGCCGGATAGGGAACATCGGCGCTTTTGCGTCAGATGCGCGTGGCTGAATGCGGCGCCAGTGCAATGCACTCTGCGCCTTTCCAGCGCAGAAGTCTCTCATCCTAAGGTGATGCCGTCTTGACGTTGACCTCCACCTCCATCCCTAGTTCATCATCGCGCCCGCCCCAATAGGTGCCGAACAGCGGGATCGCCTGGCTTGGCGTGCGCGCCACCGCGACGCGGATCAAATCGCGGTTCCCGACAATGCCGTTGGTCGGATCGAACTCGACCCAGCCGGAGCCGGGAATGTAGATCTGGCACCAGGCATGGGTGGCGCCGCCGCCCAGCAACGTCGGTCCATCGCGATCCGGCACATAGATGTAGCCGGTGATGAAGCGCGCGGCGAAGCCCAGCGTGCGCGCGGCTTCGATCATCAGCAGGGCGAAATCCCGGCAGGTCCCCTTGCGCAACTCGAGCGTGGTCGCCGGAGCTTGGGTGCCCGGCGCGGTGCGGCGCGCATAGGCAAAGCCGTCCGCGATCGCCTCGTTGAGGGTCATCAGCACTTCGCCGGTGGGGCGGGGTGTTCCACGGCGCAGGAAGCTCTCGAGCCAATGGCCGACCCGGTCGTCGGGATCGGCCACCGCGCGCGCCATATAGGGCGCGAGGTCGGGCGCTTCATCATCGTGATACGTAAACGGATGCTCCCTCGCGTAATCCTCGATGCGAAAGTCCGGTGCGTTCTCCGGCGTGTGATCCAGGGTGATGACGCAGTCGAACCGCAGGCTGTCGTTTTCGCCGTCGAAATCGACATGGGCGACGCAGTTGCCGTAGACGTCGTGCAGCCATCTCACTTCGGAGGGTCGCGGTGTCACGTCGAGGGAAAAGTCGATCAGCCGCTGGTCGAAACTGTCGCGCGGCCGCGCCATCACCTGGTGCCGGCCGAGCCGGACCGCCCGGCGGTAGCGGTAGGTGGTGGAATGCCGGACGATGAAGATCGTCATGGGGTGATAGGTCCTTGTCGGCGTGACACGCAGTCCGGCGGGGCATCCTATCTCAACTTGCCCGCTGGGGGACATCTTCCGACACCGAAGAGTGGCGCACACCGGCTTGACACGAGGGCGGGCCCCGCCGTCCACTGTCCGGTGCCGGCCTCCTGAGCGGCCGGGAACATTCCGGGGTGTCTACGCGTTTTATTCTGCTGTTCTCGGAGGATGCCACATGGTCAGGCTTTTTTGTCTCGCCGCGGTGCTGAGCCTGCTCACGGGTCCGGCCTTCGCCGGTCCTCATCATGGTCGCCACCATCATCACCGGCATGGGCATCATTGGCGCCATCATCATTGGCATCATCACCGCGATGTGTATGGCGGGATGAACTACCTGCACAATTATGCGCCGGGCCCTGTTCCCGGCACGGTGGTCACGATGGATGGACCGGTGACCGCGCTCTGCAATTACGGCGCGGCCGCCTATCTCGGGCAGGATGGTCGGCGTCATCCCTGCAATTGAGCGATGCGTGACGCGCGAGGCCGGAGCTTCGCGCTGCAGCGCGGTGATGCTTCCGTTCACATAGCGCCTTCCCCGCGCGTGACAGCGATGTTACGCTCGCGAAACAATCATCCGCCACCACAATAAAAAAACGAGCGGACACATCAGGGAGGGCTGGGAATGGGCATCACCAGACGGGACGCCGTTGCCGGATTGGCGTCGACAGCCATCATATCCAGTGTGGTGCTTGCGGCGCCGGGGATCGCCAGGGCGCAGGAGGTCCGCCGCTTCCGCTTCGCCTACGATCAGCCGAAAAGCACGGGCTACGGCATTGTCGGCGACACCTTCGGCAACAGGCTCAAGGAGCTCAGCAAGGGCACCATGCTGATCGACCAGTATCCGGGCGCGCAGCTCGGGCAGGAGCCGCAGGTGCTGCAACTGGTGAAGTCCGGCGACATCGAATTCTGCATCTCCTCTTCCGCCAATGCCGCCACGCTCTCGCCGCAGGCCGGGGTGATGTCGCTGCACTTCCTGTTCCGTTCGGAAACCCATCTCGCCAAGGCGCTGGCGGACCCGAAGGTGTCGGCGGCGGTCAAGACGATGATCGCCGAGACGGTGCAGGGCGCGCGGGTCATCGCGCTCTCGACGCTCGGCCTGCGCAACATGTATTCCAAGCGCGAGATCAAGAAGATCGAGGACATGAAGGGCCTCAAGGTGCGGGTGCAGGCCACCGCCACCGAGGACACCATGTTCCCGGCCTATGGCGCGCAGACCGTGCACATGCCGTTCGGCAGCGTCTACACCTCGCTGCAGACCGGCGTGGTCGATGTCGCTGAAAATGGCGTCAACGTCTATCTCGCCAACAAGCATTATGAAGTCGCCCCCGTGCTCTCGATGACCGAGCACGAGGCCAACAACAGCCTGGTGTGGATCAGCGACAAGCTGTGGACCAGCCTGACGGCGGACCAGCAGGGCTGGGTGCAGGCCGCGGCCGACGAGGTCAACAAGATCCAGCCGGCGAAAGCCATCGATCTCGAGCACGAGTCGCAGACCAGGCTGAAGGCGATCGGGGTCAAGATCGTCTCCGATGTGGACAAGTCCGGCTTCCAGAAGATCGCCGATCCCTATCTCGACAAGCTGTCGACGGAACTCGGGCCGCATGCGGTCAAGGTCAAGGACCTGATCAGGGCTGTGACCTGATTCCGGCCTCTTCATCGCGGGTGGGGGGCGACATGCGCACATCTCTCAGGTGGGCATTTCACCTGTCGTTGCCGGGCTTGTCCTCAGCGACTTCGGCGAAGCCGAAGTCGCGGACACAACCCCGCTTGGGGACGCACTGTACCCACCTAAGCGGGATCACCGGGACAAGCCCGGTGATGACAAAAGTGGGTGGGATACCTTCGTCTTCAAAAACATGGTGGGCATCATGCGTGAATCTCTTGGGGAATAGGGACTCATGAGCCTTGCCGACCGCCTGGTGATGAAGCGGCAGCGCCACCTGAAGTGGCCGGCGCTGGATGGGCTCGAGATCGTGCTGATGATCGGGTGCGGCGTACTGCTGTTCGGTTTCTGCACCACGGTGATCCTGGATATCGTCACCCGCGAGATCGGCCATCCCTGGCTCTGGCTGCAGGAGGTCACCTCGACCTTCTTCATCTATGCGATCTTTGTCGGCACCGCCGTCGCCACCCGCCGCAACGATCATCTCTATCTCACGGCGCTGGCGGAAGTGCTGCACGGCCGGGCCCGCCTGGTGATCGAGGTCGCCACCCGCGTGGTCGTGCTCTGCATCGCGCTCTGTTTCATTTATTTTGGTTACCTCAATTTCCTGCGCGGCTTTTCCTCCTTCCGCATGCCGTCGATGACGCCGATCGCCTCGCTTTATGCGGCGATCCCGCTGTGCGGTCTCCTGATCGCGTTGTTCATGGTCGAGCAGCTTGTCAATGGCTGCCGCAATGGTTTCGAGCATGACGAGCCTTCGGACGAGCTGATGGCGGTGACGCCGGTCGACAGCGTGCCCGGGGGGCGCTCGTGAGCGCCACGCTGGTCCTGCTGCTGATGACGTTCTGCTTCCTGGCCTTCGGTTATCTCGGCGTGCCGGTGGCGTTCTCGCTCTTGGCCGGGGTGATGATCGGCGCCATCTTCACCGACGTCTCGCACACCGCGATCATCCAGAAGATGTTCGACGGTATGGATTCCGAGGCGCTGCTGGCGATTCCCTTCTTTCTGCTGGTGGGCGAGCTGATGAGCTCGGCGAATGTGGTGCAGCGCGTCGCCAATCTGTCGCTGGCGCTGGTCGGCCACATCCGTGGCGGCCTCAGCCAGGTCGTCACCGTGTTCAGCATGTTCTTCTCGGAGATGTCGGGCTCGACCACCGCCGATGTCGCCGTCATCAGCCGCGCGCTCGGCGGCCCGATGAAGCGCGAGGGCTACAGCCCGCCGTTCATCGCCGCCATCATCGCCGCGGCCTCCACCATCGCCGCGCTGGTGCCGCCCAGCATCACCGCCGTGGTCTACGGCGCCATCGGCAATGTCTCGATCGCGGGCCTGTTCATGGCCGGCGTGGTGCCGGGGCTGATGATCGGCATCGGCCTGATGATCTATTGTTACTTCTTCGGCCCCGCCGGCATGCGTCGCCCGCGCGCGCCGTTCCGCGACGTGGCGGTGGCCTTCCGCGACGCCTCGCTGCCGATGATGATCCCGGTGATCCTGCTTGGCGGCATTCTCACCGGGTTCTTCACACCGACCGAAGCCGGCGTGGTGGCGGTGGCCTGGATCGTTGTTGTGGTGATCCCATTGCTCAATCGCGGCCATCTCAAGCAGCTGCCGTGGGATTTCTGCATGGCGGGTTTGATCTTTTCGCTGCCGCTGATCACCATCGGCGCAGCCAATTCGTTCGGCTGGTTGTTCGCCTATCTGCGCGGCGCGCTGGTGATCGCCGAATGGATCACGGATCTCGCCGGCAACGATCCGCATCTGATCATGCTGCTGCTGGTGCTGCTGTTCACCATCATCGGCGACTTCATCGAGCCGGTGCCGACCATCATCATCTTCATGCCGCTGGTCAATACGCTGACCCAGGCCGGCGACATCAATCCCGTGCACATGGGTGTGGTGCTGATCGCGACGCTGGCGTTCGGCCTGATCACGCCGCCCTATGGCCTGGTGCTGCTGATGGCCTCGAAGTTCGTCGGCGTCAGGTTCTCCCATGCGCTGCGCGCGGCGCTGCCGATCTATCTGGTGTTCCTGTTCACCATCATATTCACGATCTTCTTTCCCAAAGTGGTGCTGTGGCTGCCCAAGCAGGTGATTCCGGAGTCGGTCGGCTGTTTCAAGAATCCCGGCGGCAGCGGCTACATCTGTCCGCCGTAAGCGGCGGTGCCGCGTCGCGGACTCCGTCCCGCAATGCGGATCAGGCCGGCGCATCCATGTAGGGAATGCTGCCGACGATGGCGGCAAGTTGCACGGCATTGCACAGCATGCCGCCCCAATGCAGCCGGCGCAGCTCACGCGCCGCATCGGCATTGCCGGCCAGCCCGGTGTGGAGCTGGGCATCCATCTGGCGCAGAAACCAGCGGCGCGCCCAGACGGCAAAGGCCGCGATCAGGCCGACGCCGAAAACGAAAGCCAGCCGGCCTTCCGTGGCAAAGGCGATCGTCCCGATGACGCCGGCAACGATCAGCGCCACGAAATAGGCATTGAACATGCCGCGCAACAGCCTGGCGACCGGAGGGATGTCGAGCTTCACCAGCAGAAAGGCCGGCGCCGCCAGCAGGAAATACCCCATCGGAAGCAGCAGGATCACGGTGGCGAACAAGGCGACGGCATCAGGCGTCATGCGAGCACCTTTTGATGTCTTTCGCCGGCGAGGCCGTTCCGGCGGCGGTCGGTCACACTATCCGCTTGGAAATATCGTTGGCACTATTGGGCTTTAGTCGGATGCGAGTGAGCGACCGCGCCGCCTAATATGGCGCTTCCGAAATTCTCATCGCAGCGCTGCGGCAGCGGCACTGCAAAAAACCAAAACAGCGGAGGACACGGGTGGGCAGGCTCTCTTCGAAGCTCTCTTGGGGCTGGTGGACAAGAAACGGGACGAGATCGGCGTCCGCTTCCCTGGACGACGCGAACGACCGGCCGCCCCCCAGACGGGCACTCACCGGCCGCGACGGTACCGGCAAATCGGTGTTCAGGTCGTTTGATGTCACTTCGAAGGTGGTGGAGATCGATTCCAATCCGGGACTGACCTTCTACGAACTCTACAGGACGGAAGGGGTGCCAGGGCTCACCGGCCTGGAGCCGGATCCGATGCTCCAGGGCACCAAGGCCTTTCCCGGCCCGGGCGGTTCGCTGTTTCGCCTGATCTCGTATCCGCCGAAGCGGCCTGACGGCTGGACGCCGCCACCCGGCGTCACGTTCGAGAGCGGGCTGAAGGAAATGTCGGAGAAGGTCCCCGGCATGGGCGATCATTTCGAACGCGACGCGCCGGGCATGCACACGACCGACACCATCGATTATGGAATCGTGGTGCGTGGCGAGATGACGCTGGAGCTCGACGACGGCGAGATCATCCATCTGCGCCAGGGCGATTGCATCGTGCAAAACGGCACCCGCCATCGCTGGCGCAACCCGTCGCCCGAGCCTTGTCTCATGGCCTTCGTGTCGATCGGCGGGACGCGATAAGCGCGTGCATGACGAGGGCAGGATGGGTTTGAGTTGAATCGACGCAGGCGTTTGCTTCACCTCGCCCCGCTTGCGGCTGTCGGATTCACACATCTCGATCGGGTGCACTTCGACGTCGAGGTGATGATTTTCGGCTCCCTCCCCCCTTGTGGGGGAGGGCTGGGGAGGGGGGTACCCAGCATTCTGACGTCGTGATGTAACGACCTCCGATCTGATCGCTGCGGACTGTCATCCCCCCCTCCCTAACCCTCCCCCACAAGGGGGGAGGGAACGGCTCAAGTGTCGGCGAGATGTCGACTCAACCGAGAGCTGAGATGTGTGAATGCGACAGCCGCTTGCGGGGAGAGGTCGGATTGCGAAGCAATCCGGGTGAGGGGGCATCTCCGCGAGTCCGAACCCGGAAATCGCCCCTCGGAGGCGAACCCTATCAAAAGGTCCAGTCGGAATTTGCCGAGGCCTACAATCGCAAGGATGTGGCCGCCATGGCCGCGTTCTTCAGCGAAAACGGTGTGCGCATCACGCCGTCCGGCATGTTCCGGGGCCGCGATGCCATCCGGCGCGAGATGCAGAGGGTGATTGACCTGGGGCTTCACGATTACAGTGTCCAGCGCACTGTCTCGCGTGCATTGGGCGACATGGTCTTCAATGCCGGAGAATGGAGAGCCAAGCTGGGTAACCAGCAGCTTCACGGCTACTATTCGGCGCTACTGGTGCGTGAGGGCGACGACGTCAGGATATTCGAAGAGACCGTGAACTTGGCGGCGCCGTGAGCGGCATGCCGGCGAAGCTGCCTTTGCCGTGACCGTAACATTGTCTGAACGTCGCCTGTTGACCCATCGCATCATGTCCTGCGCGCCGTGCGTGTCACATGCGAGCATGGGCCGTCGACGAACATGTCACGGCTGTCGCATTTGGGTGGACAAGGCTCGGTTGCTTGTCATTTCTGCAATGTTTCTGTCATCGTTATATGCAACTTAATATAGCGATGACGTTTTGGTTGCTCGCAATGGCATCCGGACGTCGTTCAGACAGGGAGACAACAAGAACAAGTCCTTGAAAAACAAGTCTTAAAAAACAAGCCCTGCTGCTGTTGAGCGCAATCACCTCCGGGATCGTCTTAACCTCACGTCAAAACCAACAACGGCCGCTCACGGCTTGTCGTCGCGCGCCGCAATGTAAGAGGAAAGAACCATGTCGATAGGGCTCAAGAAACTTCTGATGGGCGCGGCGTTCGCGGCTCTCGCCGGCACGTCCGCGCATGCGCAGACCGTGACCATCAGCGTCGCCGCGGCGGCCAATCTGACCGGCCCGCTGATGGCGATCATCTCGGATTTCGAATCGCATTTCAGCGCCCAGCACTATCAAGTCACCGCGACCTTTGCCGCATCGGGCACCCTGGAAGCCCAGATCAACGGCACCTGCACCGGCTGTACCCCGAACCAGCCCGGCTATGATCTGTTCCTGTCCGCCGATACGGCCCACCCGCAGGACCTGATTACGAGCTACCCCTCGACGGTGTTTGCCTACAATTCACCGGCGACGCCGCCGAAGTATCTGATTCAATATGTTATCGGAGAGCTCGATCTCTATAGCAACACCGCCGGCATCGACGTCTCCAGCGGCCTGCCGTCGGGATGGAGCAAGGTCGCCATCGCCAATCCGGCCAATGCGCCCTATGGCCTCGCGGCCTCACAGGTGCTGAAGAATCAGTACGGCATTGCCACGCTGCCCAACAGCAAGGTCGACCAGTACGCCGACATCACCGCCACCTTCAACGCCGTCAACGGTGTGTCGCCGAATCCGCCGACGGAACTGTATGGCTTTGTCGCCAGATCGCAGATCTGCAACATGAGCAACACACCCCCTTACATTGGCGTCAGCCACCAGGATATCGCGTCGGGTGTCGGCACCTACGATCCGATCGTGCAAGGCGGTGTCGAGATCGCCCACACACGGACGGCCGCGCAGCAGCTCGAACTGACGCGTTTCGTCCAGTATCTGGTGGGCAAGAACTTCAGCGGCGGCACGGTGACACCGAACGCATCGGCGCAGTTCACCAATTTCTGCTACACCCTGTCCTCCACGCCTTATCCATAAATTGTGCGGGCGGCGAACCGCGCGCCTTTGCGCGCGGTTCGTTCGCCTGTCCATCGTCGATGTCACAGCATCGTCATCTTCCGGATGGCGATGGTTGTGTTGTCTGCAAAGCTGATCTGCGGCGGCGCCTGTGCTCATACCGGTTCCATCCGGCCGCGGCTCTTGACTCGCACGGTCCGGCTACCGCTATGTTGGCAGAAATATAACGAAACGCCGCCGAAGTTGAGACCGTGTCCATGCCTTCACTCCGTCTGTCGAAGGTCAGTCTTGTGCGCACCGCAGCATCGCACGCCCTTGATCTCCCGAAACCGCTGCATCGCCCTGATGGACGGCACGCTCTTCAGGCCTCGTTCGTCACCATGACCGCCATCGCCGCGCTGCTGCTGCCGCCGCGGATGGTTTCGGCGGAACCGCTTGGCGGAACCGTTGTCAGCGGTTCGGCCGGCATCATCCAGGCCGGCAGCGTGACCAACATCAACCAGTCGTCCAACAAGGCCATCATCAACTGGCAGGGCTTTTCCGTCCCGCCGCAGGAGACCGTCAATTTCAACCAGCCGAACAGCGCCTCCGTCACGCTCAACCGCGTGATCGGCAACGAGACCAGCGTCATCTCCGGCGCGCTCAACGCCAACGGGCAGATCTTCATCGTCAATTCCGCCGGCGTGCTGTTCGGCAAGGGCGCGCAGGTCAATGTCGGCGGCCTGGTGGCCTCGACCCGCGATATCTCCAACGCCGATTTTTTGGCCGGCAACTACACCTTCTCCGGCAGTTCGTCGGCCGCGGTGGTCAACCAGGGCCGGATCCGCGCGGGGCAGGGCGGTTATGTTGCGTTGCTCGGCAAGACCGTGTCGAACGACGGCGTCATCAGCGCCCGGCTCGGCACCGTGGCGATGGCGGCCGGCGACAAGATCACCCTGAATTTCGGCGGCAATTCGCTGCTCGACGTCACCATCGACCAGGGCACACTGAACGCACTGGTCGAGAACAAGCGCGCCATCCGCGCCGACGGCGGCCAGGTGATCATGACGGCGAAGGCCGCCGACGCTGTGCTGTCCGCGCAGGTCAACAACAGCGGCATCGTGCAGGCCCGCACCATCTCCGCGCTCAAGGGCAGCTCGGCCAAAACCGGCTCGGTGCATATCGGCAAGATCAAGCTGGTGGCGGACGGCGGCACCACGACCGTCTCGGGCAAGCTCGACGCCTCGGCGCCGAAGGGGGGAGACGGCGGCACCATCGAGACCAGCGGCAACAAGGTCAGGATCGCCGACGGTGCAACGATTACGACCCTGGCGGCTAACGGCAAGAGTGGAACCTTCGTGATCGATCCGGACGGCTACACGATCGCGGCGAGTGGCGGCGATACCACAGGCGCAGCGGTGAGCAATTGGCTCGCGACCAATGGATCGATGATCATCTACTCGACCGATGGCCACGGGGTGGACGGCAATATCTACGTTAATGATGCCATCAGCTGGTCGAAGAATACGCTGACACTGAGCGCCACCAACAATATCTACGTCAACGCGGTGATGGCCGTGACCGGCAGCGGGAGCTTCACAGGCATATATGGCACCGGCACCAATGCCGACGGCACGCCCATGGGCATCTATATGGCCCAGGGCAAGAACGCGGATGGCACCAACAACGGGACATTTACGGGCCGGCTTGATTTCAGCGGCACGGGACAGCTGATTCTCAATGGTGATCTTTATTACGTGATTCAGAGTCTCGATGACCTTTATAACGTCACGACCCGTGATGCGAACAACGGTGGCAATCAGAATCCTTTTTATTTTTATTACCTCGCTGGTGGGCACTACGCATTAGGAAGCAATATTGATGCGACCGGTTATGACACGTCGCAAAAAATAGCGGATTCCGCCGCGATATCTCTTGCGAATTTTGGTCAGGCTGCGGGCTACGGTGTCGTGCCCGGTCTATCCGGCGTCTTGGATGGATTGGGCCATACGGTCAATCATCTCGCGATCAATGATCAGGTCTATGCCGGCAATAACGGCTTGGTTGCCAATAATTATGGTGGAACGATCCGCAATATCGGGATGCTTGACTCCATCGTCAACGGTTACGGCCCCATGGGTACGCTCGTGGGCGTCAACGAAGGCACCGTCGTTAACTCATTCGCGATCGGCGGCGCAGTCGTCGGAAATACCGCCCAAAACGTTGGCGGACTCGTCGGTTATAATGGCGGTTTGATTGCCAACTCGTGGGCGAGTGTGCCGGTGACTGGCAGCGGTTACGTTGGCGGTCTTGTTGGATCAAATAATTACGACACCAATGTCTATCCTAGTACGATTGGCACGATCATCAATTCCTATGCGACAGGTTCGGTGAATGCCTTTCCCTATGGGGCCAACGCGCGAAGCAGTTTCGGCGGGCTGGTCGGCATGAATTATGACGGTGTGATCAGAAATTCCTATGCCACCGGCGACGTGCTCTCGCCGTCTCGATCGAACGGAACTACGATCCTCAACAGCTCGGAAGGAAACAACGATCTCTGGCAGGTCGGCGGTTTGGTCGGCTATAACACGAGCGATGGTTCTGGCCCTGTCGCAACGATCAGCAATTCCTATGCCACGGGGAATGTTTTCTCTCCGGGTGAGTCGGTAGGTGGACTCGTCGGTTATAACGCCGGTGGAAATATCGATCACTCCTACGAGACCGGAGATGTAACCTCGACGCTTGTTGGCGGCGATGCCAAGTTTGGCATCGGTGGCCTCGTGGGAAGCAGCAGCCCGAATGGAGTGCCGGGCGCTGGAAATATCTCACAGTCCTATGCAATGGGAAATGTGACGGCGCCGAATGCCAGCACCGTCGGCGGCTTGGTGGGGATCAATGGTTCGGGTGCCATTACCGACTCGTATTATGCGAAGGGGCGGGTTCAGGGTGGTTCAACCGTGGGCGGCCTGGTCGGAAACAACTCGGGCACTATCGAAAGAAGCTATTCAACCGCCGACGTAACGGGCGGCTATGAAGTCGGTGGTTTGGTTGGGGCCAATCACCACATCATCTCCGATTCCTACGCCACCGGTAACGTCACCGGCAATCAGTCGGTTGGCGGGGTGGCCGGCCATAACCTCAGCGGCGGCACTATCAGCAACTCGACTGCCAGCGGCAATGTGAGCGGCACAACCGACGTCGGGGGTGTCGTGGGCGTGAATGAGCTGGCCACGAACTACCCGCAGGGAATTATCGATGGCTCATCCTTCACCGGAACTGTGAGAGGTGTGACGAATGTCGGTGGCATCGCCGGCATCAATCTTGGCAAGGTCACAAATTCGCTCTCCACAGGAGATGTGTTCGGTTCGTTCAATGTCGGCGCGTTGGTCGGGGCCAATGGTGGCCTGGTCGACTCATCCAGGGCGACCGGGGAAGTGAACGGCGCCCCCGGTAATCTCGTCGGATCGAGCTCATCTACCAATGCCGCCAACCAGACGTTGTTCGGGACAGTTTCCAACAGCACCTACGAGGACGTAAAAGCCGAGGCACGTGCGGAGGCCGCGGCTGCAGCGAAAGCCGCTGCTGATGCCGCAGCGGCCCAAAAAGCCGCCGCCGAGCGGGCCAATACGGCGGTTCGCACGGCGAACGTCTCGACGACAAGCGCGGAAACATCCACCACGATAGATCCCGATGCGGCGGCGTCCACCGCTGGAACACAGGCGGTAACGTCCTCGTCCTCATCGAAGGTCAATGCCGACCTCAAATCCGTCGACGACACCATCAAGGCGGATGACGAGCGCGAGCGCCGGCGGGTTGCGTCGGCGGCGCGCACTGCGCGGCGCGCGGGCTTCGGCCGTGGGAGCGGGGGCCTCGGCGCCACCATCCGCAGCATCGACATCGACGGTCAGCGCTTCGACCTGCAGAACAACACCACCAAGAAGGGTACGGGCCCGTAGAGCCCGGCTGCGAAGGACCCCATGATGACAACCGGACCCTTCATCGCGCGCGGTGGCGCCGTGCTGGCCATGTCGGCGCTGGCGATGCTGACGGCCTCGCTCGCAGCGCGCGCGCAGACCGCGCCGCTGCCCAACATCGGCGATGCGGTGCGGCAATCGGAAGAGACCCGGAAGGGAACGGATCTGCCGCGCACCGGCACCGCTCCCGTGCTGCCGCGCCTGGTCGAGCCGCCGTTCACCCTTAACGACAAGGAGAAGCTGTTCGTCCGCACCTTCAGGATCGAGGGCGATCGTCTCGGCGATGACGCGGAGGCCCGTGCGCTGCTGGCGCCTTACGAGCACCGCAAGCTGACGATCACCGAGATCTACGCCGCGGCGGACCAGCTCACCACGCTCTACCGCGGCCGAGGTTATCTGGTGGCCAAGGCTTATGTCCCGGCCCAGGATGCGCGCAACGGCACGCTGCGGATCAAGATCGTCGCCGGGCGCTACGGCGCCGTCACCATCAAGAACGAATCGCTTGTGCGGGACAAGGAGCTTCAGGGATTAGTCGATCACGCGCTCGCGGGTGCGACCATCATCCACAAGGATCCGCTGGAGCGCGCCATGCTGCTGATGTCGGACCTGCCGGGCGCGGGAGCGCCGCGCATCGCCATCGGGTCCGGACGGCAGCTCGAAACCTCGGATTTCGTGTTCGGCGTGCCGCAGGCGCGGCGGTTCGACGGTTATCTGCTCGGCGACAATTACGGCTCGCCGTATACCGGCCGCATGCGTTTGAGCGGTGGCCTCAATGTCAATTCGCCGCTGGGCTTTGGCGACCGGTTGTCGGCCTTCGGCCTCGTGTCCGAGGACAGCCATCTGGCGAACGGGCGCGTGGCCTATTCCGCACCGGTCGGTTATGACGGCCTGCGCGCGGAAATCGGCGCCTATCGCACCACTTATGCGCTTGGCGGGATCTACAGCGATCTCGACGCCACCGGTACCGCCGACGCGGTGACGGCGACGGTGAGCTATCCGATCATCCGCCAGGTCAATGGCAGCCTCTATATATCCGGCAATTACACCCACAAGACGCTGAACGACAATGTTCTCGGTGTCTCGCTCGCCCACCGCAACATGGACGAGGGAACGGTTGCGCTCACAGGCGACACCACCAGTGCGCTGTTCGGCCTGCCGTGGACGACGAGCACGACCTTGTCCGTCACCGCCGGCAATGTTGTGTTCCCGGATCCGGCGCAGCGCGCCGCCAATGTCGCCGGAGTCAATACCGCGGGTGATTTCTCCAAGATCAACCTGTCGTTCCTGACAACCGTCGGTCTGACGGACAAGCTGTCGTTCTCGGCGTCCGTGCGCGCGCAGCAATCATTGTCTGGCAACCTGGATTCGAGCGAGCAGCTCAGTCTCGCCGGCTTCTGGGGCGTGCGCTCCTATGACGAGGGATTGGCCGGCGACAGCGGCTATATCGTCACTCCCGAACTCAAATACGCGCTGCCCGACATCGAGCGTTATCGCCATGCGGTCGGTGTGTTCACGGATGTCGGCGCGGTCTGGCTGGCGGATGCCTCCTTTACGACCACGCAGAAAAGCTACACCCAGCTCAACGATGTCGGGCTCGGTTATTATGCGACCTACGAGTATTCGGCGGCGCGGTTCCTGCTGCTCAAGGCGCAGGTGGCGCACAGCTATGGCGGCACCGGCGGCGCGCAAAGCTACGATCGCGGAACCAAGGGGCTGCTGCAGGTCGGCCTGACGTTCTGAAACATGATCTAAAGTGTGATGAGATATTGTTTGCTCAATGTAATCCGTCATCCTGAGGTGGCCGTGCGTAGCGCGGCCCTCGAGGGACGGCGGCCCGGGCCGTGCATCCTTCGAGGCTCGCTACGCTCGCACCTCAGGATGACGGGGGTTGATTCAACGTAAACTCATTGTGCCCTAGCGGCAGATGCTCCCTGGAGGAGTGAGGGCGTTGCGCGCGCCATGAGATCTGGAGGATTGTCGTGATGCAGACGGAGTGGCTGGCGGCCATCATCGACTACGGTGTTGTCGGATTGCTGGTGCTGCTGAGTGTGGTCGTGGTGGCCATCGCCATGGAGCGGTTTTTCTTCTATCGGGCGGTCGAGCTCTCCACGTTCACCAACATCAAGGCGCTCGAGCTGGAATTGACCCGGCGGCTTGTGGTGGTCGCCTCCGTGGCCTCCAACGCGCCCTATATCGGCCTGCTGGGCACGGTGCTCGGCATCATGCTGACATTCTACAACATGGGCCTCGACGCCTCCGTCGATACCAGCAAGATCATGATCGGCCTCGCCCTGGCGCTGAAGGCGACCGCAATCGGCCTTGTCGTGGCGCTGGTCTCGGTCGTTGCCTACAACGCGATGCTGCGAAAGACCAAGGTCCTGCTGATGCAGTGGGAGATCGCGCGGGACATCGCCCAGGAAAATGCACATGGATGAGGAGCCGTTCCAGAGCCTCAATGTCATTCCGTTCGTGGATATCATGCTGGTGCTGCTCACCATCGTGCTGACCACGGCAAGTTTCATCGCCACCGGCCGCATTCCGGTCGCCTTGCCGCAGTCGGCGTCGCAGTCCCAGGTCGAAAAGCATCAGGACAAGACCATCGACCTTGCCGTCGACGGCAGCATCTACCTGGACGGTGAGCAGGTCTCGAAGGAGGCGTTCGAGGATCGTGCAAAATCCCTGCCGCCCCAGACATCCTTTCTCGTCCGCGCCGATCGCGCGCTGCAGTTCCAGCAGTTCATCGATATCGCCGATATCCTCAAGCGGCTGGGGTTCACCAAGGTCGCGGTGCAGACCAAAAACGTTGCCAGGTAACCGTGTTTAGAGATGGCGAGAGCACCCCATAGCCACGGTCAATTGTCCGCCCCGATAAAACGACGATCGCGCGTCGGGCTGTCCGCCTGCCTTGTCGCCTCGGCTCTGTTGCACCTCATGATCGGCTTGCCGTTCATTATCGATGCCCTGGCGGAGCCGCCGGATGAACCTCCGGTTCTCATCGTCGAGCTGCAAGGCGCGGTCTCCGACGTGCAGGCTGAACAGAAGGTGCAGCAGGACACCAAGGGGGCCGCGCAGCAGCCGGAGCAGCCCGCGCCATCGCCGGCGCAAGCGACGGCCGATCAGCCGGCGCCCGCGGATCAGCCGCCGCAGGCTGATGACGCCCAGCCACCGCAAGCGGCGCCATCGCCGGCAACGCCGGACACGCCCCCGGCAACGCAGAGCACGGCCGGCACCAACAATGTCACGGGGACCACTGAAAAACAGGCTGCGCAAACCATCAAGACCGAGAGCCCGACCGAGGCCGAACTGCTCCGGGAGTATGCGAAACAGTTATCGAAGAAAGTGCGCGCCAATCTGGTCAATCCCGGCAGCGGCCACGCCAGTTCGGCAACCGTATCGTTCTTCATCCTGTCCGACGGACACATACGCCCTGACAGCCTCAAGATCGTCGCCAGCAGCGGACAATACAAGGTCGACGCCAGCGCGCTGCAGACCATTCGCGCCAGCGTTCCCTTCGCGCCTCCGCCCAGGGAGATGAGCGTCAGGATCGTTGTCGATTTCAATCATAAGGGATGACACGGCTGCCGGTTTCGATTTGACCACATCTTTCGTCTGCCCCGCCTTGCCGCATCACGGCAAATCATCGAAACTGGATACCCTCGCAAGAGATTTCCCTGACAGTCGCCATCTCCGGTCCGCCTCACGGCTTTGCCGCGGGGTGTTTTGCGTTGTGGCGGCGCTGGTCGATGCATTTCAAACCGGAGCGTGATCATCATGGGCAGACGCCTGACCTACACCAGAGAGATGGCAGACCGCATCTGCGGGCTGCTGCGCGAGGGGCACTCGCTGCGAACGATTTGCCGCGATCCCGGCATGCCGGGCCGGCGCACGGTACTGGACTGGGTGAGGCGGAACCACGACGGCTTCGCCGCGCGTTACAACGGCATTCCGCTCCGGAACGGACCTCCGACCAGGTACACCGAAGAGCTCGATGCGCGCATCTGCGGTCAGCTCGAAACCGGCCGCTCGCTGCAACAGGTCTGTCGTGGCGAAGGGATGCCGGATCACACCACGGTGCTGGGCTGGATCCAGCACGATCACCATGGTTTCGCCGCACGCTACCATGTCGCGCGCGTGATCGGCTGCTACACGCTGTTCGACGAGATGCAGCAGATCGCCGACGACGACAGCGGCGACTGGTACCTGGGCCGCGACGGACGCGTGATGTTCAATCCGCAGAACGTGGCGCGTGCGCGCCTGCGGATCATTACGCGTCGGCGGCTGTTTGGGGATTCCCAACCGAAAACGGGAGGCTCGTGGATCGATCGGAGCTCCGGTCGGGAGCGCGACAGTTAGCGGCAGTGATGGAAGAGATCGAGGCGAGGGAGACCACGACTGCGGGGAGAAGGGTGAGGTGAGTGGTATGTTTGTTTTTTCGAGGCATATCATCCCCACAGTGTCATCACCGGGCTTGTCCCGATGATCCCGCTTAGGGAGGCAGTGCGCCCCTAAGCGAGGTTGTGTCCGCGACTTCGGCGAAGCCGAAGTCGCTGAGGACAAGCCCGGCAACGACAAAGGTGGGCGAGGCGTTGCTCACATTATCAACATCGCCATCCCCTCAGCACTTCCCTGTACACCCCCCACTTTTCACATCCGGCCTTGGATCATCCACGAACTTGTCGCGGTTCGGCATCCTGATGGCGCTCAGCGTCCTGGCGTCCAGCGTGGCATCGGCGGGCAGCAGGCCGTTGAGGTTGAGGATGTAGGCGGAGACCGCATAGACCTCCTCGTTGCTCAGGGATTGCGGCGCGTTCTGCGGCATGGCGCGGCGGATGTAGTCGAACAGCGTCGGCGCGTACGGCCAGAAGCTGCCGACGGTCTTCACCGGCTTCGCCGTCGCAATGGTGCCCTGGCCGCCGACCAGTTTGTCGCCGACGCCGCCTTCGCCGTTGGCGCCGTGGCAGGCGGCGCACTGGTTGGCGAACAGCTCGCGTCCCTGCGCCACGCTGCCGTGTCCCGGCGGCAGGCCGCTGCCGTCGCGGCCGATGTCAATGTCCCAGCCCTTGATCTCGTCGGTGGTTGCCGGATGGCCGATGCCGTAGCGGGCCATCTGCTGTCCGTAGGATGGAGCGACAGGCAACGCCATCAGCGCGATGGCGATCAAGGCAACGTGCGGCTTATGCATTGGCATTGCTCACCTCGCCGGTCGCATCGATCTTCCACGGCCACATCGCGTTGTTGTGGTAGAACGAGTTGGTGCCGCGCACGGCGATCAGTTCGGCGAGCGTCGGCTGCACATAGCCGGTCTCGTCGGTGGCGCGGCTGACAATGGTCGCCGGCGTGCCGTCCCATTGCCAGGGCAGCCGGAACCGCGTCAGCGCCCGGGTCAGCACCGGGGCCTGCAATTTGGCCTCCTGCCATGTGGCGCCGCCGTCCACCGAGACGTCGACGCGCTGGATCTTGCCATGGCCGCTCCAGGCAATGCCGCTGATTTCATGAAAGCCCTTTTCGGTCAGCCGCTGGCCGCCCGAGGGCCGGGTGATGATGGATTTCGCTTCCATGTAGAAGGTAAATTCGCGCGCGGTGCCGTCCGGCATCAGGTCGGTGTATTTGGAAGTCTCTTCGCGGGAGTAGGCGGGTTCGCTGACCACCTTGAGCCGGCGCAGCCATTTCACGTTCATGTTGCCTTCGAATCCCGGCAACAGCAGCCGCAGCGGATAACCCTGTTGCGGGCGCAGTCGTTCGCCGTTCTGGCTGTACACCAGCATGGCATCATCGAGGCATTTTTCGATGGGGATGCTGCGGGTCAGCGCCGCCGCATCGGCGCCTTCTGCCACGATCCATTTCGCCCCGGGCTTGAGGCCGGCTTCCTGCAGCACCAGCTTGAGCGGCACGCCGGTCCATTCGGCGCAGCTCAACAATCCCACCAGGTCGGAGGCGGTCTTGCCGTAGGGTTTTGTGTAGACCGGGTTGCCGGAGCATTCGATGAAATGGATGCGCGACTCCGACGGAAAGCTGCGGATGTCCTCCATGGTGAAAATGAGAGGGCGCTCGACCAGGCCATGCAGCATCAGCCGATGCTGCGCCGGATCGATCGTGGGCACGCCGCCGTGATGGCGCTCGTAGAACAGCCCGTTGGGCGTGATGATCCCGTCCAGATCCTGCAACGGCGTGCGGCCGGACGCGGAAATGTACTGCGGCAGGTTCTTCGGAATGTTCTTGACCAGGTTCTTCTCGAACGGCGAGGGCGCGCCATAGAGCTGGCTGCCCATCGCGTCGCCGGGCGACTTCATCCATTCGGGAATGTTCGGCGGGATGTTATTGGCCGCCGCGTCCTCAGCGAGCGCGGTGCCGCTGAGGGCGCCCGCGGCGAGACCGCCGGCAACCGCGCCGTGCAGAAAACGCCGGCGCGAGTGAACGGGATCGATGGCCGTATCTCCGGTTGTCGGGGCAGGCTTGATCGTCATGCCGTCTCCTGTTCTTGTTGATTGTCGCTGGCCTGTGACGCGCGCGCTTTAATCTCGAACCGAAGTTTGACCCAAACAAGGAATTCGGCAAGGCCGTGCAGCCGATTTGAAATGCTGTGCTGCAGCGGCTTTGTCGCGAAGACATTTCGCGTCCCGCCACCCGTCATCAGGAGAATGCCCTGCGAGATGGTGCGTCAACGCACGCTCCCGCCTCAGGTTGCGGATGGAAACAGATTCTCGGCCATGAAATCCACGAACACCCGGAGCTTGGGCGACAGGTGCCGGCTCGATGGCCAGAGCACCCGCATGATGACGCTGTCCTGGATGGACGCGCTCAACACCGCGATCAGCGATCCGTCGTTCAGTTGCCGGTGAATGGCGAAGTCCGGCACGCAGGCGAGGCCAAGTCCCTGTTCGACGAAACAGAGTTGCGGCTCCAGCGTGTTGGCGACCATGGCGACCGGCAGATCGAGGTCGAGCGCGCGACCGTCGCGGCTGAACGGCCATCGATACAATTTCCCGCTCGACGGCGGGCGGTACATCAGGCGGATGTGGCGGCTGAGATCTTCCGGCTGTTCGGGAATGCCCATCCGCCGGAAATAGTCCGGCGAGCCGACGATGGTCTGGCGGAACGATCCCAGTGTTCGCGCCATCAGCCGGGAATCGCTGGGGCCGCCGGCGCGGATGACCGCATCGAAACCTTCCTCGATCACATCCACCAGCCGGTCGCTGCAGTCGATGTCGAGCTCGACATCGGGATAGAGCCGGTGAAACTCGGCGATCTTCGGCATGAAGAACATGCCGGCCAGCGGCAGGCTGATCTTCAATTTGCCGCGCGGGGCGCCGCGGGTCTGCGCCAATTCCATCTCCGCCGCCTCGATCTCGCACATGATCCGGCGGCAGCGCTCGAGATACAGCGCGCCTTCCGGCGTGAGCGTGATGGTGCGGGTGGAGCGGTGAAACAGCCGCACGCCAAGGCGTTCTTCCAGTTTGGCCATCGCCTTGCCGATCGCCGACGAGGAGACGCCGAGCCGGCGTCCGGCCTCGGTGAAACTGCGGGTTTCCGCTGCCTGGACGAAGGCATTCATCGCGCCGACATGTTCCACCGCTCGCTCCATTTCAAACTTTTGGATGGAAGTGTTCCGAATTATAGCCTGATTTTCTTGAAAGGCGCAGCCCTTATGTTGCCCTGCAACGAGGCCGCCGGGGCCTTTTCGGCCTCCATCGAGGCCGGACCGCGCGGCCTTGGCAGGCAGATCCATGACCACTCTGATTTCTGATGGCGGCGCCGCAGCGCCTGCCGTCGACGATGTCGCTTTGGCCGTCTCCGTGTCGGCCGACAGGTTGCCGATGGCGGGGCTGCTCGCTTTGGCGATGGCCGGGTTCATCACCGTGCTGACAGAGGCGATGCCGGCGGGCCTGCTGCCGCAGATCAGCCTCAGCTTCGGTTTGTCCGAAGCGCTGGTTGGCCAGTTGGTGACGATCTATGCCGTCGGGTCGCTGATTGCCGCGATTCCGCTGACGGCATTGACGCGGGGGATGCGGCGCAAGCCGCTGCTGCTATTCGCGATCGTCGGCTTCGCCATCGTCAACACGGTCACGGCGCTGTCGACCAGTTATGCGCTGACGTTTGCGGCGCGCTTTTTCGCCGGTGTGTTCGCCGGGCTGCTGTGGGCGCTGCTCGCAGGATATGCCGCGCGCATGGCGCCGCCGCATCTCAGCGGCCGCGCCATTGCGGTGGCCATGCTGGGCACCGCGCTGGCGCTGTCGCTGGGCATCCCGGCCGGGACCTGGTTTGGTGGTGTCGTCGGCTGGCGCGCCGCCTTCGGCGTCATGAGCCTGTTGACCCTGGTCGTCATCGTCTGGGTGCTGGTCAAGGTGCCGGATTTTTCCGGGCAGGCGGCCGACCAGCGCCTGCCGCTCGCGCGCGTGTTCATGCTGCCGGGCGTCCGATCGGTGCTGTTCGTGACGCTCGCCTTCGTGCTGGCGCACAATATTCTCTTCACCTACATCGCGCCGTTCCTCGCGCCAGGTGGCATGGCCGACAGGCTCGAAATCGTGCTGCTGGTGTTCGGCCTTGCCTCGCTCGCCGGCATCTGGGGCGTGGGCCTGGTGGTCGACCGCCGCTTGCGCGAAATGACGCTGCTCATCATCCTGCTGTTCAGCGGCGCGGCCATCGTGCTTGGTATCAACAGCCACACGCCCGCCGTGGTGTACGCAGCGGTGGCGTTGTGGGGCGTCGCCTATGGCGGCGCGCCGACGCTGTTCCAGACCGCGTCGGCAAAAGCCGCGGGCGACGGCGCCGATGTCGCCCAATCCATGATCGTCACGGTCTGGAATGCCGCGATCGGCGGCGGCGGGGTGATCGGCGGCCTGCTGCTGCAGGGGATTGGCCCGGCCTGGTTTCCCTGGGTGGTCATTGCCCTGCTGCTGGCGACACTGATCGCCGCATGGGCGGCGAAGCGGGACGGGTTTCCGATCGGTCGCGCGGCTTAGAGGATGATCAATTCATTGAGCCGTTCCCGTCATCCTGAGGTGCGAGCCTTGCGGTGCACTTGCACCGCTGGGCGAGCCTCGAAGGATGGAGGGCCGAGACGTTTAACGTATGGGCCGTCGTCCTTCGAGGCTCGCCTTCGGCTCGCACCTCAGGATGACGGATGACGCTGAGCGAACTTCGTGTCCTCACGCCATAGCAACTCAACCGAGTTGACTCAGTTGGCTCTCATGCCCCGCGTACCGTGGCGAGGAAGTGTGCGACCTCGGTCTTGAGGCGATGACTTTCTTTCGCCAGCGATTGCGCGGAGGCGTGCACGTGGGTCGAGGCCGCGCCGGTTTCGCCGGCGCCGCGGCTGACGTCGGCGATATGGGAGGCGACTTCGGCCGTGCCGGCGGTGGCGTGCTGCACGTTGCGGGCGATCTCGCGGGTGGCGGCGCCCTGCTGCTCGACCGCGGCCGCAATCGAGGCGGCGATGTCCGACATCCGCGCGATGGTGCCGCCGATCTCGCGGATCGCCGCGACGGAGTCCCGCGTCGTCGCCTGCAATGCCATGATCTGCTGGCTGATCTCGCCGGTTGCCGCCGCCGTCTGCGTCGCCAGTTGTTTGACTTCGGAGGCCACCACGGCAAAGCCGCGGCCTGCGGCTCCGGCGCGCGCCGCCTCGATGGTGGCGTTCAGCGCCAGGAGATTGGTCTGGCCGGCGATGGTGGTGATCAGCTTGACCACGTCGCCGATGCGTTCGGCCGCGCCCGCCATCGCGGCGATGCGGGCGTTGGTCTGGTCGGCCTGCCGCACCGCCTCGGTGGCGATTTCCGTCGATTGCACCACCTGGCGGCCGATTTCGCCAACCGATGACGACATCTCCTCCGTGGCGGAAGCGACCGACTGCACGTTCTGCGACGCCTGCGCGGACGCGGTCGCCACCGTGACCGACAGTTGCCGGGTGCGATCGGCATTGCGCGTTAGCGTATCGGCCGATGATTCCAGCCCGCTGGCCGCGCGCGACACGGTGTCGATGACCTCGCCGACGGCCCGCTCGAAGGCGTCGGCCAGTTGTCTCATCTCGGCCTGGCGCTGCGCCGCGGCCCTGTCGTCCTGCTCGGCCTTGGCCTGCGCATCGCGCACGGCCTGTGCGCCGACATTGACCTTGAAGGTCTCCACCGCCCGCGCCATGTCGCCGATCTCGTCGCTGCGCGCGAGCCCCGGCAGCACCATCTGCAGCTCTCCGGTCGCCAACTGCTGCATCGCGCGCGCCATCCGCGCGACCGCGCCGGCGACGCGGTGGGCGAAATAGAAGATCACGAGACCGGTGGCCAGCGTCGCCAGCGCGATGATCCACACCAGGGTCTGCCGCAGCCGGCGCGCATTGTCCTCGGCCGCGCGATAACGCGCCTCGGCCGCTGCGATCACCGCGAGCAGCGCTGGGCGGTTGCGCTCATAGATGGTGGCGAGGTCGTCGGCTTCCTCGCGCAACGAACCATCGGAAACCATGTAGGCCATGAAGCTCGATTCATAGGCCTGCACCAGTTTGGTCAGCTCCGCCTTCAGGTCACCCGGCAGGCTGGACGCCGCGACCTGCGACTGGAAGGTCGCGACACTCTTTTGCAGCGCGTCGCCGTATTTCTCGTCGCCGCGCAACATGAAATCCTTTTCATGGCGGCGCATGGTCAGCATCAGGTTGGTCAGGCCGGGGGCATCGATGCCGGCGAGCTTGCTTTCGAGTTCGCGCACGGCGTTGCGCAATCGGCCCTGCAAGCCGTCATTCTCGGTCAGCCCCAGCACGCGCTGGGCCGACACCACGTTCTGGAACCGCACCGCATATTGATTGATGCCGGGGCGCAAGGCGCCGGCGGCCTGCAGCGGGTCGCTGGTGGAAAGTGGCGCGACAAAAGCTTCGATCGCCGTCAGACGGTCGGCCGCCTGGGCGAGGATCTCGGCATGCTTGCCGATGTGTTTGTCGTCATGCTTCTGCAGGAACGCATTCGCCACCTGGCCGGCTTCGAGATAACTCTGTGCCAGGCCCATCACCTGAAAGCGGAAACCGACACTGGCGTCGGACTCCTGCTGGACACGCGAGGCGACCTGCAAACCGGTGAGGCCGACCGCGCCGGTGATCAGCGTGCCGGCGATGCCGAGCGTCACGAGCTTCAGCCGCAGGCCGATCCTGATGCGCAGTGACGGGACGATGCGGGCGAGGCGATGCAGGCGCGGATATCGGAGCATGTGATCAACTGCAGTTTCTTGTTTTCGTCGCGATGATCTTTTCGATCCCCGCCATGCCCGCGCACTAGCAGCCGACTCGTAACGAAACACTGAAGAAAATCGCGATGCATCGAAACACTTCGCTGCGAGCGTTGTTGCGCGCACACCGCGTGACCACGGCGCGAATGCCGCGTGATTTTTCGATGAAACGGCTGCGACGTTTCGAAGCGCATCGTGTGTTTGTGACGGTGGGATGAAGGTGACGCTGGCGTCGCTGCTCGGGGTGCTGCCTTATATCGCCCTGCAGCTGAAG
>JBGMOD010000214.1:0-4431 GCA_041424235.1 Hyphomicrobiales bacterium | reverse complement strand
ACTTTACAGAACGCCACGCGCGGCGCGAACCAGTCCAGAAATCACCAGCGCACTGGCCGCGGCGATCGCGGCCGGCACGGCGGCCGCCATGAACAGCTCGCGGCTCGACCAGTGCAGCGCGATCAGTTCGCCGCCGATGTACGGCCCGGCAATGGCGCCGAGCCGGCCGATGCCGAGCGCCCAGCCGACGCCGGTGGAGCGGATGCTCGGCGGATACACCAGCGCGCTGACTGCGTTGGCGCCGGTCTGCGTGCCGATGACAAAGAAGCCGGCCAGGAAGGCGACCACCATCAAATACGCCACCGACCCGCCGGCGATCGCGATCAGCACCAGCGCCACGGCACCGCCGGCGTACCCGATGGTCATGACCACGAACGTATCGATGCGCCGCGCCAGCGCCGCCAGCGTCAGGGTCCCGAAAATGCTGCCCACCTGGATCAGCGAGGCGGCGACCAGCGCCGAACTGACATCCACCCCCGCCGTGGTCGCCAGCGTCGGAAACCAGGAGATCATGAAATAGAGCGACAGGATGTTGGTGACGAACATCAGCCACAGCCAGAGCGTGCGCGGCGCGCGAGCACCGGCAAACAATTGCGCGATCGGAAAGCCCTGCGCCTTGTCCTCGATCTCGATGGCTCCATTGCTATCGATCGATACAGCCGGATCGATCCGGCGCGCGTAGGCCGCGATCAGATCCTTGCGCGTGCCGCGATAAGCGAGATAGCTGATCGATTCCGGCAGCCACAGCCAGATCGCGATCAAGAGCAGCAGCGGCAGCACTGCGCCGAGGATGAAGACCGCGTGCCAGGTCATGGCCTTGAGCAGATAGGCGCTGATCAGGCCGCCGCCGGCGGCGCCGACCGCGTAACCGCAATAGATCAGCATCACGATGGTGGCGCGGCTGCGCTGCGGGCTGAACTCGGCGCCGATGGCCACCGCGATCGGCGTCGCCCCGCCGAGGCCGAGACCGCCGATCAGGCGAACGATCAGCAGCTGCTGCAGATCCGTGGCCGCGGCGGTCAACAGCGAGCAGAGACCGAACAGCGCGATGCATCCCAACAGCGCGGTCTTGCGGCCCAGGCGATCGGCGAGCGGCGCGATCAGCAGGGCGCCGAGCACCGTGCCGACCAGCCCGGCCGAGAACACCGGCCCGAGCATCGCGCGCTCGATGCCGAAGGCGTGCGTCAGCACCGGCGCGACATAGGCGATGGACTGCACATCGAAGCCATCGATCATGATGGTGAGCGCGCACAGCACGAAGATGCCGATCTGGAAACCGCTCAACCGGTGGCTGTCGATGATCCCGGATACGTCGACCCCGCCCAGCGAAATCACCGGCGTCCTGATGTCCATCGATCCTCCCCGAAGGCGCCGGCGTGGCGGCGATCTTGATTGTCGTGAGCTGCGGCCAAACTACTGGTCGCGGACACTCACGCAATGATCAAGATCTCGGGTGGAGATAACATGATGTTAATTTCTGGCACAACGCTCCGCCGCCAGACGTGGGCGACCGCGGGGTGAGCTATTTCTGCAGCTGATCGAAGACCGCGTGGCAGGCGTTGCTGAGTTGCGCGCGGTTATGGGCCAGGCACTGGGTGATCGCCTCGCGGTCCGGGATGAATTGGGAACACAGCCGAAAGACATCCGGCTTGCAGGCCTGGCGTTGCGCGAAGGTCTCAGCGCCGGCGGGCGTCCCCATCATGGCGAGAACGGCGGCGGCGCAAAGCGCGGCGGCGACGCGCCGGGCGGGGGCGGCATAGCGGCTGGCGTTTGAAGAACATGCTGTCATGGCAAATCTCGCTTCTTTCCCGATCAATCGGATTGTCCTGGTCTGACGCGACCGGACCGCCCCCGCGGGTCCTTGCATCGCTAATGGCCATATAAGTCAAAATGACTTTACGGTCAATTTGATACTATCGTGATCGCGCGATCGGCAAAAAATGGAACTCTTGCAGGGGAGCCAGCCGGGCGCGCAATAGCACGCGCTGCGATGCTGCTGGAGCGGGATGAGATAAGGTTCGCTCAATGTAATCCGTCATCCTGAGGAGCAGGCGAAGCCTGCGTCTCGAAGGACGACGGCCCGCGAGTCAGCGGCCGTCGTCCTTCGAGGGCCATTCTGCGCACCGCAAGTCGGATTTATCCGACTTGCGACCACTCAAAGAACGCAACCGGCATAGCCGGTTGCTGCGCGCCTCAGGATGACGGATGACATATGGTCGGTTCCGGATCTTACTTTGCGGACCGCCGCGGCGGCTTCGCGCGCGCGACACCGCCCTCCTGCGGCGCCGGCAGGGATGCGAGCGCGGTTTTCACCTGGCGTGCGTCGGCGCCCAGCGCGCGCAGGATCGCGGCGATGCTGGGGTCACGGTCGCGCCAGGACAAACGTTTGTCCCCGATCGCATCCGCCAGTTGGAGCAGAATGCCGGCGATGATTTCGAGACTGAGATCGGGCGAAACACCGCCGGGCAATCCCCTCGACAATTCGCTGAGATCCTCGAACAGGCGGTGACGCCGGCGGGCGATCTCGCGGCTGTTGCCGGACATTGCGGTCAAGCGCGCCAGCACCTTCGCCCATCCCGGATCGGCCAGCGCCTTGTCGATCAGAAAGCAGCAGCCGAAGGCGATGCGCGCGGCGGGATCGGTCCGCTCCGTCAATCCGGCGTGAGCGGCGTCACTGGCCGAGACAAGCAGCGTATCCGCGACCTCGGTGGTCAGCGACCGCAGATCGGTGAAGTGAACATAGAAGGTGCCTTTGGCGAGGCCCGCCTCCTTCACCACGTCGTCGACGGTGACGGAGTCCACGGCCTGCCGGGCGAACAGCGCATGCGCCGCGGCAATGAGCTGAGCCCGCGTCCTCGCGCGCTTTTCGCGCCCGATTTCGGCGCGGCGAACCGGATCGACGTTGGCCATGACGGGCGATTGAAATCCTCGGGGACGAGATGACTGTAAGTCAAATTGACTGGGGCGTCTACTGTAGCCCGCGACGACTGATGATGAGGCGCAAACGGAATGACAGCGCGTTGAATCGATACGAGGGCAGCCATCCCGTCATCGGCCCGAGCGCTTTGTAACCGTCAGTTCAGAAAAAGAACTTGAACACAGGAACGGCGCTCGGCTACATCAGCCTTGTCGTGACGGCACCCGCGATGCTGATCGCGAACAAGACCACAAGGTATTCTGACTGAATTTCGTTGGTGTCCGAGGTGAAGGCGTATCGCGGCCTCGCGCGGGAGATGGGCCGCGAGCGGAAAGCAATTTGGTTCGAACCGTTAGAAGTCCATTGGACCGAACGCCGAATGCAGTCGCCGGAGCCTGCGGAAGACGACGAAGCTGACGTCGACCGAGCGCTTGAGGGGGGCGTCGTCGCGCTCGGAACGGCTCTGCCGGTGTGAATGCTGTCACGGACGTAAGCATGCAATCGGGACTGGTCTTCTCATGAAGCAGCGAGCGTCGATCGCGACTGTGCCCGAGTATCTTCCCGATCAGCCCGTTCTGACGACGCGGCACCGGGAATGGCCGGGCATCACGCTGGATGTTCACGCACCTGCGCCACACTATCTTGTCTCCGCGCCGGCGCATGATCATCATCTGATCTGTTTTTGCCCGGCGGGGCGAGGACGGCTTATCCAGCGCCGCGACGGCAAGATCCACGACAGTGTCATATCGCCCGGCATGTCGCTGCTGATGCCCTCCGGATACGATTCCGTTTGGGAAGGCGAAGCCGCGACATCCGCTCGTTTGCGCATCCCGACAGCCCTGATCGAAAAGGCCGCCGCCGAGATCGGGGCGCGCGCCCGGTCGGACGTCGAGATCCTGAATGTCTTCGGGAGGTTCGATCCCACGATCGAGCACTTCAGCAGGCTGCTGCTGGCAGAACTTGTCAAGCGGCCGCATCCGTCCCAGCCCATGATCGCGGAGGCCGTGTCGTACGGGCTGGTCGCTCATCTGTTGCGCGACTACAATGCATTCGGCTCACCGAAGGCAGGGCTTCGCGTCACCGCGAGTTCGCGCGCCATTGGCAGCGTGATCGATTATATCGAAAGCCATCTTGACGAGCCCGTCAGCCTCGCCGGGCTTGCGGATATCGCGCGGGTCAGCCGATTTCATTTCCTGAGGATTTTCAAGCAGAGCACCGGCTTCACGCCGATGGCCTATCTGGAGCGTTCCCGCATTCGCAAGGCGCAGGAGCTGCTCCAGGCCGGCAAGCTGTCGCTGAGCGACGTCGCGCTGGCTGTGGGATTCGCGGACCAGAGCCATTTCATCCGACGTTTTCGCCGCCATGTGGGCGTCGCTCCGAGCGTCTTTGCCCGCGAGCAGGGCGTGGCCCGATTGCCGCGACGTCCACGCCTGCTCTAGAGCGGGATGAAATGAGGTTAAATCAACTCCGTCATCCTGAGGTGGCCGCGCGTAGCGCGGCCCTCGAAGGACGAC
>JBGMOD010000213.1:0-4444 GCA_041424235.1 Hyphomicrobiales bacterium | reverse complement strand
GAGGGTTCGGCCGGAAGGAAGCGCGCCTTGAAGTTGAGCGAGAGCGTCTTGATGGTGCCGGTGTATGAGCCGTCTTCGGCGCGGGTGAAGGTGCCAATCTGAGCCATGGTAATCTCCTGTTGCTGTTCCCAAGCCCGCGACCATCGCGGCCTTGATGGCGATCTCTGAGCGCCGCAACGACCGACCCGCAGCCTCTGGCCCGCAGCGCAGCGGAGGATGGCGGGCTGAGCGATCTTGTTGCCTCGCGAGGAATGCCGCCGCTTGGCGGCAGGGGAAGAAGATCGCGAACAAGCCATTGCGGGTAAAGGTCGGCGAGCGCAGCGAGCGTATTGTGGCGCGTAATCCGCCAGCAAAAGGCCGGTATGGACGTGGGCCAAGCAGCCCGACAGGAGAGCATCGCTCAAAGGCCTCACCACCGCCGCGACGGCGACACCATCACGGCAAGCGCGATCGAGCCACAGCGCTTTGCTTCGCCGATTCCAACCCAATGGAGAAGAGCTCGATTGCTCGTGCGGGACGGCGCGGTGATGCCGCGACGTCACAGCGCATCAAAGGTATTTCGTCGTAACGATCGGCTGCCCGACGTCTCTCACCCTGAAGGCAGAGGTGCTTTCTCCAACAGCGAGGCAATCAGCGCGTCTGGTGCCTTGAACCGTCCACGGCGCAGCGCCGGCGGAATGACCGCTTCCACCGCCTCCAGCTTTTCAGAGGGATCCATGCGCAGATAAATCTCCGTGGTGCGGATATCGGCGTGGCCAAGCCAGAGCGCCACCTTGCGGATGTCGCGTGTGGCCTGCAACATCAGGACCGCACAACTGTGCCGTAGAAGGTGTGGCGATAGCGTGCGGCCGCTCAGGGTCGGGCATCGAGCCGCGGCGGCCTTTGCGTGCTTTTCGAGGATATACTCAAAGCCGGCGCGGGTCATCGCCATCCCTTGGGCGTTGACGAACAGCTCTGTCGCCGGCGGCTTTCCTCGCACTGACAGCCAAGCGCGCAAGTCGCGAGCGGTTTCCTTCCATAGCGGAAGGCTGCGTTCGCGCCGGCCCTTGCCGAACACCAGGATGCTTGGCCTCGGTTGCAGCGTGACGTTCTCCAGGGTGAGGCCGATCAACTCGGAGACGCGCAGGCCGCCGGCGAAGCACAGATGCAACATCGCCCGATCCCGTAGTCCGAGGCGTGTCGTCGCGTCGGGAGCATTGAGCACGGCGCGGATCTCGTCCATGGTCAGATGGCGGATGAGCTTCTGGTCATGACGCTTGCCTGGGATCGCATTGATCTGGGCGACCTGCTCCAAGGCGCCGGGATGCCGCAGCTCGACGTAGCGCATGAACGACTTGATCGCGGCGAGCCGCAGGTTGCGAGTCGCCGGACCGTTGCCGCGGTCATGTTCGATGTGATGCAGGAACGCGACCACCATGTCTGCATCGATCTGCTCGAGCTGGAGCAGAGAGGGGCGCGTGTGCAGACGCCGGGCGGCAAAGGCGAACAACAGCTGGAAGCTGTACGCATAGGTCTCGCAGGAGTGCGGACTGTAGCCGCGTTGCTGCGGCATGTGCTCGCGCATGAAGCTGGTGATGAGCGGGGCGATCGGCGTCATGCGACCTCCCCGGCGATCAGCGCCTCGGCAGCACCCGCTATATCGGCCATGAGGTCCGGGGTGGCTTCCAGATACCAGTAGGTATGTCGGATGTCTGCATGGCCGAGATAAGTGGCGAGAGCGACGAAGTCGCGCGCAACATCATCACGACGCGTCGCGCATTGCTCCAGCACACGCGTCGCGAAGGTGTGGCGCAGATCATGGATACGCGGGCGACGCGGCCGATTCTGACCGACGCTAGCCTTGCGCAGGATCACATAGAAGTTGCTCTGGGCGGTCCGAAGCGACATAGGCTTGGCACCCACGGACAGGAACACATGGTCATCCATCCCGGCGAACCGCCGCCGGACCTCAAGGTAGGCCTGCAGCGCCTCGACCACGCTGGGGTGCATCGGCACGAGTCTGCTCTTGTTGAACTTGGTCAGGCGGATGTGCAGCACGCCGTCGGGCAGCAGATCGTCCAACCGCAGGTTCAGGGCCTCGGAGATCCGCAGGCCCGTCGATGCCAGCAGCCCGATCAGCATCACATAGATGTGGCGCCTGAGCGGGCTGGGCTTTTGGCGCCGTAGATTGCCCGCAGCGTCGAGCATGCGAGCCAGTTCCTCCCGCGTGTAGATATAGGGCGCGGGACGTGTTGCAGGGCTGCGGGGGTGATGCGGCACTTCATGCGCGCGATCCTCCGCGTAGAGAAAGCGTGCAAAGAGCGCGATCTCCTGAAGCCGCCGCTGGTGACTGCGCGGCGTCGACGAGACGGCCGCCGCCCAGGCGGTCGCGGTCTCGCGGCGAACATGAGTATCGCCCCGGTCGCCCGCATAACGCGCGAACGCGGTGAGGTGTCGGGTCGTCTTTGCGAGCTTAAAGCCGAGCGAGCGGCGCAGCTCGATGTAGCGATCAACATCATCGATCAGCATGGCGACCTCCCGGGCCAGGGCTGCGCGATGGCCGCCAGCAGCGCGATATCGACCTTGGCGTAATGCGCCGTCATCGTCTGCGATCGGTGGCGCAGCACCGTGCTCACGCCCGGCAGGCTGACGCCGTGGCGGAGCATCGCCGTGGCCGCCGAGTGGCGCAGGATATGCGCACCCTTGTAACGGCTCTCGACGCCCGCGCGCTTGAGCGCGCGCTTGACCATACATTTGACCGTGATGCGGTCGATTGGCCGCAGCGGCGCATATTCGGTGATGAACAGGGATGGCGTCGCCAGTGCCGGCCGTCCGCGTTCGATGTAGGCGAGCAGCGCGTCGCCGATCTCCTGGGTGAGCGGCAGCAGTTCCTCGCGCCGGCCTTTGCCGCACAGGCGGATGCTGCCCTGCCGCCAGTCGATATCGTCGAAGCTGAGCCGCGCCACCTCGCTCGCCCGAAGCCCGAGCCGGACCAACAGCAGGATGATGGCTCGGTCGCGCAGGCGCCGCTCCCCGTCGCACGCACCGATGATCCGCGCGATATCGGCATCAGGCAGGAAGCGCGGGATCGATGCCAGCCGCCATCCCGCAACATTCGGCATGGCGTGGTCGAGCCCAGGCGGACATCGTCCTGTCGCGATCAGGAAGCGCAGGAACGCGCGGATGCCGACCGATATGCCCTTCATGCGCTCGACCGATACGGCCTTTGCACGTTCGATCATGTATGCCCGGATCGTCACGGCGTCGTAGGCCGTCGGGATATCCCCCAGCGCATCGACGAAGGGAGTAATCGTCCCAAGGTACGCGGCGAGCGTCGTTTCAGCCAGGCCGCGCTGCTCGCGGGCCCAAGCCGCAAATTCGAGAACCAGTGGCGCCGCCGATTTGGTCGGTAATCGCGTCATCACGCCCTGATCCTCAAGGTAGGCGATGAACAGCTTGGCGCACTCGACCGCGTCCTTGTTGAGGTCGCCGCGGAAGCGCGGCCGATGTCCCGCTTCGATCAAGGCGAATGAGGCCGCATGCGCCTCACGGATTGCAGCCAGCGTGTAGCCTTCCCCGCGCGCCCAGTGCGTCCAACTCGCAAGCAGCCGCATCCTCTCGATGATGGTAAGTGGCGTATATCGGCGCCCGCGGAGCCATTGAGCAAAGTCGGCCGCGTGGTCTGCGGCCATTCCCGCCTTCAATCGGTCCCAGACCGCGTTCTGACGGACATAGACACCTGTTGGCATGTCGCCCCCTTCTGCATGTGGAGGCTGGACTATGGTCGAGGTGGTTGCTGTTCGGAACGTCAGTCAGCGGTTGTGTTGGGCGCGCTCGTGCCGTACGTGTCCGATTGGGGCCGGATGGTTCTCCGGGCGTGCCGTGATGCCCTGCGACCGACGGGCCTTGCTGGGCGGATCTGCCCCGAGATGCGGTCTGGCGACCCGGCCTGGTCCCCGCAACAGCATGCCGGCGATCTTCTTCCCCGCGGCTGCGCCGCTCCTCGCGCAGCAACAAGATCGCCGCACGCCGTCCTTCGCATGCGCTGCGGCCTGACGGTGCGGGTCGGCCGTCCCGGGGCTTTCGATCGCCACAAGGCCGCGATGGTCGCGGGCTTGAACACAGCACAGGAGATCCACCATGTCCCAGATCGGTTCGTTCACCCGCAGCAACGATGGCACCTACACCGGCACCATCAAGACGCTCGCGATCGATGCCAAGGCGCGCATCGTCCCCAGCGATCCCGCCTCCACCAGCGACAAGGCGCCAGACCTGCGCGTGATCGTCTCAGGCGTCGAGATCGGTGCCGCCTGGCGCCGGACCTCGAAGGACAATCGCTCCTACCACTCGGTCAAGCTCGACGATCCGTCCTTTACGGCGCCCATCTACGCCAACCTCTTCGAAGGCGACGATGGCGAGTGTGCGCTGATCTGGTCGCGCTGACCTACACCGCGGCGTCTCGCAA
>JBGMOD010000212.1:0-42075 GCA_041424235.1 Hyphomicrobiales bacterium | reverse complement strand
ACGGTCTTGACCGTGATGTTCGGGTGGGCCTTGCGGATCTCCTCCGCGGTTTTTTCCAGCGCTTCCGCGCCGCGGGCGGTCAGGGTGACGTTCACCCCCTCGGCCGCCAGCGCGATGGCGCAGGCCCGGCCCAGACCCTTGCTGGCTGCGCAAACCAGCGCATTGCGCCCTGAAATTCCCAAATCCACTGCCGTTACTCCGCATGTTGTTGTGGTGACCCGCCGTTTTCGCCACTCAGGACGAGTGGACGGCGCGATGTCGCGCGCCATGCTTCACGTTTTCGCCCCCGCCGCAAGTGAGTGAAATAAATCGAGCAATTTCAATGTGTTACAGTAGCGTGCGGCGGCGTCATAAAAACATGAAAAAGATCGGTGCTGCCCCTTTCCAAAGCAGATATCGATTGGTACATACCGCTCGCACCGCGGGCGTTTGCCCCGGCCGCCTTCTCTGGAACCCCGGATAAGCTCGATCGGCGCCTTGATCTCAGGGCTGCTGTTTTCGACCTTCTCCGGATCACGGTCCAGGCAGGGTGGAGCACAAGTTTATCGCGGGGTGGAGCAGCCCGGTAGCTCGTCAGGCTCATAACCTGAAGGTCATAGGTTCAAATCCTATCCCCGCAACCAGGCTTTGATCGCCGATCAACGAAAAGCCCGCCTTCCGGCGGGCTTTTTGCTGTGCCGATGACGACGGCCTGAAGCGCGGCCATCGATGCCGCTCAGAGCAACTCGTCGCTGCGTTGCGCGATGATGGCGAAGCGGTCGGACAATTCCGCCAGCGCGACATCGTGAAGGGTCGCCGCGGCGATCGTGCCGCCGCGTCCGTCCGGAAGGTCGCGTGTGGCGCAGCTGCTGGCGTCGATGGTGGTCCGGAAACCGAGATCGAGGGCCGCGCGTGCGGTCGAGCTGACGCACATGTGGGTCATGAAGCCCACCACGATGATGTCCTTGCGTCCGGTGGCGGCAAGGCGCGCCTGCAGATCAGTGCCGGCAAAGGCGTTCGGCAGCTCTTTCTCGATCACCGGCTCAGCGGGCCGCGGAGCCAGTGCCGAGACGATCGCGCCGCGCTCGGCATCGCGGTCGAACAGGCTGCCGGCTTTTCCCTTGTGCGCGATATGGAAGATCGGCGCGCCGCTGCTGCGGGCCTGCGCCAGCAGTTTCGCCGTGTTGGCGATCGCGGCCTCGGCGCCGGTGACGGCGATGGGGCCGGCGAGATACTCGTTTTGGATGTCGATGAGAACGAGACAGGCGTCCCGCACCTTGGCTGGGGTGAGGTCGGCGCCGGCGAGCTGGAACAGGGTTTTGGCGGTGGTCATCTGCAAATGAATCCTTCCTTGAGGCGACTCCGGCACTATGGCGAGGGCGGCGGCGGCTTTCACGCAGGCAAAATGCCACCGTTGGCTGCATAATTGCAGGCGGCGGGCAGTCCTGCGATAATCACCGCATGAACTGGGACGATTTCCGCATCATCGCCGCCGTCAAGGAAGAGGGGACCTTCGCGGCGGCCAGCGCGCGGTTGCGCATCGACGAAACCACTGTGTCGCGGCGGCTGGCGCGGGTCGAACGCAGCCTCGGCCTGCGGTTGTTCGAGGCGGTCGATGGCCTGCGCAAACCGACCGCGCAGTGCGATGCGGTGCTCGCCCACATCCAGGCGATGGCGCGGCATGCCGCGGAGATCGGCAAGGTCGGCGCGGCCCTGTCTGGTCCGGTGGGCCGCTTCCGCATCGCGTGCACCAGCGCCATGGCCGAGGAGGTGCTGTCGCCGCACGCCAGCGAATTGCTGGCGCAGAATCCGGGCCTGACGCTTCATTTCCTGACGTCGAACGAGAACGTCAACTTTTCGGGTTGGGAAGCCGATCTCGCGATCCGGCTGCGCAAGCCGGACAAGGGCGACTTCACCATTTCGAAGCTCGCTGAGGTCGAACTCTGTCTTGTCGAACCGGTTCTCGCAACCGAGGCCGCACCCATTGTCTGCGGTTATCCTCCCGAACTCGATTTCACGCCGGAGACTCAGTTCCTCAAGGCGAATGGATTGCACCCGCGCCTGCGCTGCATCACCGACAACCCGCGCATCATCAAGACCCAGGTCCAGAGCTCCAGCGCAGTCGGCATTCTGCCGGGCTATATGTGTGGGGATCTGCGGGCCGATCGCCGGTTGCGGGTGACGCCGCTGCCCAAGGGCCGCGATGCCTGGCTGCTGGTGCAGAATCATCTCAAGCGCGATCCGGCGGCGCGGACCGTCATCGACTGGATTCGTGATTGTTTTCGCCGCTTCTCGCTGGCGTGATGATCGCCGCAGAACGAGGCGCCCTTCACAACAGCAGAAGTCCGAGCTTGAGGCCGATCGCAACGGCGTCGGTCCGGTTGCGGGCGCCGAGCTTGGTCAGCAGCGAACCGACGTGGAACTTGGCGGTCGCGACCGAGATGTTCAGGTCGCGGGCGATCATTTTGTTGGAGGCACCCGCGGCCAGCCTGTCCAGCACCTGCTGTTCGCGCGCCGTCAGCGGTTCGCCGGTTTCGGCCGGGCCGTCGTCGAAAGATGCCACCGCGCGCAGGGGATGCTCGGCGCGAGGAGCCGTGATCCGGTAGCCGTGCGCGACAAGGCAGATCGCAGCCTCCAGCACGTCCTTGCCGGCGGTCTTGTCGACGCCGTTGGCCGTTGCGTTCATCGCTGCGCGGTCCTGCAGGACGAGATACGGAGCGGTGTGCGCGTGGGCCACGTCGGTCAAGATAACGTCCGCATGGTCGATGTCGACGTCTTCCACCGTTGCCATCTGCGAGATCATCGCACGGATGCGCAGCGCGAGGGCTTGGTCGGTCACGGCGAGGCCGACCAGAATCGTGTCGGTCTCGTCCGGGCCAAACGCTGGCTCCGGGCTGTCCTGGTCGCGTGCCGCTTCCATCCCGGCTATGTAGGTGGCCGCTCGCCAACGACAATGTCGATGGTGGCCGGCTGATCGGCGCGCAGGATGCCCAGCGCCACTTTCGTCCCGGCGCTGCCGGGACCGAGATGCCGGAAGATCTCCCGAACCCCTGCCACGGTGTCGCCGTTCCAACTGACGATGCTGTCGCCCACCAGCAGGCCTGCCGCGGCTCCCGGTCCGCCCGGCTCGAGCTTGACAATGATGGCACCGGCACGGCGCTGGCCGTCGCGCAGAGGATGCAACTGAACGCCAAGATAACCGCGCCGGATCGTGCCGGATGTCGCCAGCTGATCGGTGATGCGTGTCACGGTCTCGGCGGGAATGGCAATCGTGGTTCGTCGCGGGCCGAATGCGGCCAGCCCGATCAGCCGTCCGGTGGCGTCGACGATAGCGCCGCCGTGGGCGCGGCGTGGCAGCGCCAGGTCGAACCTGAGGTTCCGTTCGATGGTGCCGCCCAGCGAGCTGCGCCATTCGCCCCCGGTTTCGGCGACGATGCCCGTCGCCGCCAGTTCGGACGTGGCGCCGCGCCCGATCGCCAGCGCGAAATCTCCGGGCTCGACCGCCGCCGCAAGTTCGAACGGGGACGGGTCGACGTCCGCCTTGAACAGCGCGATATCGGTCGATGGATCGCGGCCGACGAGTTCTGCCGTGATCTCGCGTCCGTCGGCGGCGACAATCCCGACGCGATCTCCGACGGCTTCATCGGCGGTCACGACATATCCCTTGCGCCAGGCGATGCCGCTTGCGGGTGGTCCCTCGTCATTGTGCAAGGCGACCACACGCCCGGCCCAATCCCTGACAAGCTGTCGCAGGTCTTTCGACCAGCTCTCGATCGTATTCATCCGTCGGTCCTCATGTTCGTGATGGACCGAATGTCGCTCCCGATGGTCGCGCCTGCTACTGGCCTGATGGCCAGGTGCCGTCACCATTGTCCGAAGCCTCGCGCTGCACCCGCAGCAACCGTCGTTGAACCGGTGAGCGCAACTCTCAGTTTGTGATCAACCCGGTCGCGCGCGCGAGGTTCTTGATGAAGGGGACGCCGATCTCCAACACCTCGGCCCGGTTGCGCGCAACCGGGCGCCAGACCGACAGGGCGCTTGCCAGTTGCGGCATCATGTTGACGAAGGATTCGAGCACGAGGTCGCCGGAAAAACCGGCGGCCTTGAGCGCGATCATGGTGCTTTTCCAGTCGACATTGCCCGAGCCGGGCACGCCGCGATCGCTTTCGGACAGATGGACGTAGCGCACCTTGCCGGCGCCCTCGGCCAGCGCCTCGGTGAAACTCTTTTCCTCGATGTTGGTATGGTAGGTGTCGAGATGGATCATGATCGCCGGTTCGTCGATGCGCGCGGCCAGTTCGCGCGTCTGCCGGGCGGTGTTCAGGAGATGCGTTTCGTAGCGGTTGCACGGCTCCAGGCCGAGGGTCATGCCGAGTTCGGCGGCGCGCCGGGCAACGGGCTTCAGCGCGCTGACGATGCTGTCGTACTCCCGGCTCGTCGGCGGTGATCCCGTGCGATAACCGAGCGTCGAATAGGTGACGCCGGTCAGCGTGTTGCAGCCCAGAGCGTGAGCGGTTTCGAGTGCCCGCATGAGGAAAGCCTGGGCCTTGTCCGGATGCAGTGTCGCCGTCGCATCCATCGGCAGGCCCAGTGACGCGGTCGGTGCGATGCCGTGCCGCTTGAACAGCTCGCGGGAATGCGCCACGTCGACCTTGTCGGGCTCGAGCAAGGCGATCTCGACGACCTCAAGCCCATGCTGGGCCGCCTCGGTGACGCTGAGTTCAGCGCCTTCGCGCGTCCACTCGGACGTCCAGAGGCTCGAATGCATGCCAAACCGTATCATGGTGTCTCCTCATTGTGTCCGATCGCGGCAGCTTGACTGTTCGCCGCGCCTCTATCGCCGGAATCCACCGAGCGTCTCGCGCAGGACGCCAAGCGCCGTCACCCCGATGATCAGGGCGCCCCAGATCGCGACCGTCAGGAAAGGGCTGAAATTGAGCAGGTTGAAGGCGGTGGAGATGACCTGAAGCACGATCAGCGCCATCACCACGCCGCCGACCTTGCCGAAACCGCCAAACGGATCGACACCGCCGAGCACCGCGGCCAGGATCGTGACCAGCAGATAGCTCTCGCCATAGGATGCGTTCGCGGAATTGAACCGCGCCATCATGACCAGGGCCGCGACGACGGCGAGCAGGCTCGACAGCACATAGACCCCGAGGATCACCCGCCTGGTATCGATGCCGGAAAACCGCGTCGCCTTCTCGTTTGATCCGAGCATGTAGATCTTGTGCCCGAACGGGCTTTTGCCCAGCAGCACGGCGATCGGAACGCAGAGCGCCAGGAAGATCATCATGGCGACGGGGATGCCGAATACCGTGCCGTTGCCCAGGAACACGATCGGCTCGGGAAAGCCGGAGATCACGTTGCCGCGGGTGAGGCCGATCGACAGGCCCTTGCACATGGTCATGGTGCCGAGCGTCGCCAGGATCGGCGAGGCGCCGAGATAGGCGATGACGGCACCGTTGATGAGGCCGATCAGGATCGCGACGGCGATGCCGGCAAGGATCGCGATCACCTGCCAGGCGACCCACATGAAACCCTGTGATCCCGGCACATGGGTGGTGAGCACCCAGGCCATGGTCAGCGCGCAGAGATTGGCGGTGGCCACGATGGAGAGATTGAGTCCGCCGGACAGCAGCGCGACCATCATGGCGAGCGACAGGATGCCCAGTTCGGGCAACTGGAACGCGATCGATTGCAGGGCGCCGGCATTGAACAGCTGGCCGCCGAGCAGCAGGCCGAACACCAGCAGCAGCGCAACCAGCACCAGGGTCAGCATCTGTACCGCGCCGCCCCGCCCCGCGCGCGCCAGCAGTGAAATTCTTCGCGGCGTCGATGTTGCGGTGCTCATCGCGCTTCTCGTCAATTGATGGCCTTGGCCCGGCGGCGTCGCCGCTCGGACCAGGCCGTGATGGACACCGCGCCGAGGATGATCAGTCCGACGAACAACTGCCCCCAGTAGGAGGAGACGCCGATCAGAACCAGGCCATTCTGGATGATCGCGAGCAAGGCCACCCCAAGGATCGTGCCGAGAACCGTGCCGACGCCGCCGGTGAGGCTCGCGCCGCCGAGCACCACCGCGGCCAGCACGTCGAGTTCCTTGCCGACGAGTACGGTCGGTGTCACGGACTGGGCGAGCTGCGCCTGCACCAGCGAACCGACTCCGGCGATGAGACCGAGATAGCCGTAGACGAAGCAGTTGAGCCGGAATACGTGGAAGCCGAGGCGCTGTGCGGCATCCTTGTTGCTTCCCATCGCATAGATCTGGCGACCCACATTGGTGCGGTTCAACAGCAGCCATGTGGCGAGAAACGTCAGCGCCAGCACCAGGATTTGCAGGTTCAGCGCGTACGGCACGCCGCTGGCGTCCTCGTAAGCGAACCACCAGATGCCGTCGCGGAAAAACTTCGGCAGCGAGGTGATGTATTTGCCGCCGGTGGCGAAGATCAGAAGCCCGTAGAAGATGTTCAGCGTCGCGATCGAGACGATGATCGAGGAAATCCGCAACTTGGTGATGAAGACGGCGTTGATCAGGCCGCAGGCGATGCCGACGGCGCCGGCGATTGCGAAGATGGCGAGCCAGCCGAGCCCGTGGCTCATGGCCAGCGTCAGCGCGACGTACTGCGCGACGGAGGCCGTTGCCGTGAACGAAATGTCGATCCCGCCGGCCACCAGCACGACCAGCAGGCCCGCGGCGAGAATGCCGACGAAGGCATTCGACGTCAGCAGATCGAACAGATTCTGCAGTGTGAGAAAACTGTCGGTGGCCAGCGACAGGATCGCGGACAGTGCGACAACGACGGCGAGCAGCCAGAACTCGTGGCTGCGGCGAAAGCGCTGCAGGGCCGGCGCAAGAAACGGGCGTTCGGCGGTCAAGCTCATTGGGGTTCACGCCGGGATCTATGCATTGACGGCGGCCCGCAGTTCAAGCTCGGTGGAGGCGTGAGGGAAACATTCGCCAACCAGGCGTCCCCGCCGCATGATCAGGACGCGGTGGGCATGATAGAAGACTTCGGGAATTTCGTCCGAAATCAGCATTACAGCGACGCCGTGGACCGCCAGCGCCTTCACCACGTCGTAGATGCCGTCCTTGGCGGCGATGTCGACGCCGACCGTCGGGCTGTCGAGAATCAGCAGCTTGGGTTTGGTCGCCATCCATTTGGCGAGCGCGACACGCTGCTGGTTTCCGCCGGACAGCGTCCTGACCGGACGCTCCGGTTCGGGCGCCTTGATGGCGAGGTCGTCGATCCAGCGTTGCGCCGCGCGCCGGCGCGTCGTTTCCTCGACAAGCCCGAAACCATTGGCGAGCTTGTCGAGCACGGTGATGAGGATGTTCGACGAAATCGGCTGTTCCAGCACCAGTCCGAGCGTCAGCCGGTCCTCGGAGACATAGGCAATGCCTTCATCGATGGCCTGCCGATTGGTCCTGAGCCGGAGCTCTTTGCCGTCGAGCAGGATGTCGCCTGAGGTCGGTGGATTCATGCCGAACAGGGACAAGGCAAACTCAGTGCGGCCCGATCCCAAGAGGCCGGTCAATCCGACGATCTCGCCGGCGCGAATGTCCATGCTGATGTCGTGGTAATGACCGGTCCGCGTCAGCCGTTTTACCGACAGCACGGTTGCCGCTTGGGAGAAGTCGATCTCGCTGGTTTCGTACGCGAAGGCCTTTCCGGTCATCAGCAGCGCGAGCTTCTTGTCGTCCATGTCCCGTGCCGCGAAGTCGCCGACCTTGGCGCCGTCGCGCAGCACCGTCACGCGTTCAGCGACTTCCAAAACTTCGTCGAGGCGGTGGGAGACGAAAACGGTGCAGATCCCCTTCCGCTTGAGATCAGCAACGAGGCGCATCAAGGCGTCGACCTCGTGCCGGGTGAGCGAGGCCGTCGGCTCGTCCATGATCACGAGCCTGGCGTCGGCAGCCATCGCCCGGCAGATCGCCACCAGTTGCCGGTTCGCGATCGAAAGGTCCTCGACCTTCGCGTGCGGATCGAGCGATACGCCGATGCGGGCCATGGCGGCTTCGGCCGTCGCATGGATGGTCCGCCAGTTGACGAGATGCAGGCCGCCGAGATGGTGGCCGATGGCGATGTTCTCGGCGACGGTGAGGTTGGAGAACAACGACAGATCCTGATAGATCACCTGGATGCCGCAGGCAGTGGATTGCACCGGGTCGAGATGCGGATATTCAGTTCCGGCAATGACGATGCGGCCGCCTGGTTCCGGCCTCAGGACGCCGGACATGATCTTGATCAGGGTCGATTTGCCCGAGCCGTTTTCACCAACCAGGCAATGGATCTCGCCCTCTTCAAGCGACATGTCGACGTGACGCAAGGCAACCACGCCGCCGAATCGTTTGGAGATCGCGTGGAGGTCGACGAATTCGGCCAAATGGAACAGCCCTTGAAGTCAGCGGAGCGGGCGGTGCGGTGAATGTTGCGGAAGCACGTCGCCCGAACGTCGGGGATTGCACAGCACATCGCGGGCGAAGTTGTTCGGCCCGCGATGTCGAACCGAATGCCTACAGTCCGCCTGCGATCAGGCCGTCGATGGTCTCGGAATTGATCCTCATGATCTTGTCGACCTTGATCAGTTTGCCGGGAACATCGACGCTGGCCTTTCCGAGGCCGGGAATCTCGACGCCGTCCTTGATCTCCTTGCCGTCCAGCATGAGGCGGGTGACGGCAACCATCGCATAACCGGCCTCGGTGGGATTCCAGAGGAAGCCCTCCCGGATGATGCCGTCGGCGATCAGGTCCTTGGCCTGGGAGGGAAGCACCGTGCCGACGACCGCGATCTTCTTGCCCAGTCGTTTTTCCCTGACGGCGTTGCCGGCGCCGATCGGGCCGTTGGAGCCGAAGCCCAGAATGCCCCTGAGGTTCGGATAGGCCTTGATCACGTCGAGCGTCGTCTTGTAGGCGGTGTCGATCTCGTCCGCGCCCGGGAAACGATCGGCCACGAGTTTCATCTTGGGATAGTGCTGCTTCTGGTAGGCGATCGCCGCGTCCGCCCACTTGTTGTGGAGCGGCGTGGTCAGTGTGCCGACATACACCACATAGTCGCCTTCCTCGCCGAGATCCTTGGCGAGGCGCTGCATCTGGACTTCGCCGAAGCGGACGGAGTCGATCAGTTCGACGTTCCAGTCCCGACCTTCCTGCTCCGGTCCTTCATGGGTGATGACCTTGATGCCGGCGGCCTGGGCGCGTTTGAGCACCGGCTCGCACACCTTCACATCGAGAGGAACGAGGCCGATGACGTTGACCTTCCGGGCAATGAGATCTTCCAGCAGTTTCACCTGTTGCGCGGGATCGACATTCGCCGGCCCGACCATCGTCGCATCGATGCCGAAATCGGTTGCGCCTTTCTTGATGCCTTTTTCCACCGCATTGAACCAGGGGATGCCGGCGATCTTGACGACCGTTACCATCGTCGGCGTCGCGGCCCAGGCCGTCCTCGCGGTCAGGCTCGAGGTGCCGGCCAGCGCGGCGCCTCCGATCAACTGCAATGCCTCGCGTCTGTCCATATGTGTCCTCCCAAGGTGCGCTCATGGCGCAAGGCGACAATTTTTATTGTCTGCACACATCAGATTGATCCTTCTGAAGTTGGTTGACAAGAGACGATCAGAAACGCCCGCGAGCTTGTTGCGGTGCGGCGATGGTGCGGCAGGATGCCGGCGGCCACGTCTCCGGTTCGGTGCAGCGCGGCTCTGGAATCGGTCACACGGCTGTAAAAATCGGTGTGCTAGGTGCGGTCGAAGCGGCTGAGCCTGGCGATGTCTCTTCTCTCGGCTCGCATGCGAACCTCGCTGAACCTGTGGCTTGCCGGGAGACTGTTTCATGCGACGCATGATTGACAACCTGCGGATCGCCGACTGTGCGATGCGTTACAGCCAGTTCGTCCCGCGGCTTTACAACTATTGCCGATCTCTGGGATTCGAGCGCGATCGCATGATGCCGTCGCGGGCGTTCTGCTCCGACGAAAGCCAGGGCTATCCGGTGATCCTGATCGCTCAGCATTTCGGGACCTTCCCGTTCGATCACGGCCGGGTGGGTGGCAAGGTCGCCATCAACCGTCACGGTCCGTATGCCCACCATGGTGAAGACCTCGTCATCATCCAGGCCAGCCACGTGGGGTACGATGCCGATGCGAAACGCTTCGGCGTCTATCGGCGCGAGCGCACCGTCGGCCGCGGCTTCGGCGACAATTGCGGCAAGCTTTGCGCGGTGCTGCACTGGTATCAGCACGAATATCGTTACGCCTGCGAGCACGTCCTGTGCGGCACGCTCGACGGCGAGCCCGTTGTCGTCATCGACAATCTGTTTCTCGACGGCAAGCGGTCCGAAGGCCTCTTTCTCAGCTTTGAAGGCATCATCGATCGGATGGACGAGCCTCTCAGGGCGCTCAGCACCTCGAAGATATTTCGCGCCGCCCCGTCCCTTGTCGCGCGCGTGTCGGATATGTGGGGTGAAAAGCCCGGCGCGATCGGCCCCCGGCTGTCCCCCGACATGTTCTTGTTCCGCCGCACGCCGACGGAGGGAATCGAGGGCCACGACATTCTCGAGACGGCGCTCGGCCCGGCGATGCCGACGCTGGTGACGTCGCCACATCCCGCGCTCGATGCCGCCCGTTATCACACCCAGGTCGAATTCGATCGCACCTATCGCAGCATCCTGCGCGAGGAGGCCTATCGGAACAAGAACCTGCTGTTCATCGCCGGTGTCAACATCGATGTGTCGCCACGCGACGAGGTTCCGTTTCCCCTCACCAAGTTTGTGCCATGGGCGGCCTATGTCGGTCTCCGCGACGGCCGGCGCTTTCTTCTCGAACAGGATGAACTTGTCGGCGCATTGCGCAGCCAGTCGGCCGACAATCCGGACCGCCTGTCGTTTGACGACACTATTCGCGAGATGACCGGGACCGAAGAGATCCGGTTCGAGGTGTGAGCTTTCGCTCGCCGGTCAGAACCACTGCGTCACGGTGAAGATAATCAGGCCGACGAGGCCGCCCACCAGGGTGCCATTGATGCGAATGTACTGCAGGTCACGCCCGACCTGCAGTTCGATGCGATTGACCAGCGTCTCGGTGTCCCACTTTTCCACCACCTGCCTGATGAAGGTGGCGATCTCGGCCCGCCGCGGTGCGATGGTACGCAGGATCGCGATCCCCAGCCATGTGTTGATGCGGGTCTGCATCTGCTGGTCGCCTGCCAGCCGATGGCCGAGCGCAATCAGGGTGTGTTCGAGCGCGTCGGAGAGTTGAGTGGTTGTGGACGGGGAGTCCAGCTTGGCCTCGATCTCGGTCCACAGCGTGCCGATCTGCTGGAGCACCACCGGGTTGCGCAGGATCTCGGCCTTCAGTTCCTCGCCCCGCGCATACATCTCGGGTTTTACGGCGAGATCGTCGATCAATCCATCGACCGCGGTCGAAAGGTCGATCCGCCAGGGATGAGCCGGATCGCGCATCTCGGTCAGGATCTGGGCCAGGCCGCTCATGACCTTGTCGGCGACGATGCCGTCAACCCACTTCGGGATGAAGCGCGAGGACTTCTGCGAGACCTTCTGCTTGATCATCTCCCGGTTGTCGGCGAGGGCTGATGTCGCGCGAACGATGGCCAGCTCGACGAGCTCCTGTGTCGCGCCCTGCGCCCACAGCAGGGACAACACTTTCGAGGTGAACGGAGCGGCCGGGATGGCTTCGACGCCGTGCCGTACGGCGCGCGTCAGGAAGGCATTGCGGTCCTCGCGGGGCAGGGAACGCAGGATCTGCGGCACCGCCGCTGCGGCGCGCCGCGCGATGCCTGCGGCGTTTCCGGGACGGGTCAGCCAGCGGGCGATCCATCCGGCCGTATCGATCTCCTTGATCTTCGCAGTCAGGACCTTGGGGGACAGGAAATTATTGGCGGTGAAGCGGCCGATCGCGCCGCCGATGCGCTCCTTGCTGTTCGGGACGATTGCAGTGTGGGGGATCGGCACACCCAACGGATGACGGAACAGGGCGACGACGGCGAACCAGTCGGCGCAGGCTCCGATCATGCCCGCTTCAGCGAATGCCCGCACGTAGGCCAGCCACGGCCATTGCGGCTGCGCCATCGACGTTGCAACGAACAGCACGAACATCAGCACCAGCAGCGAGGTCGCGAGAACGCGCATCCGGCGCAAGTCGCGCAGCCGGCTTTCCGGGGTGGGGCCGGCGACGATCGCCTGCGGGAATGATTCCTGCCTCACGCCCGCGTCGCCCGTGCGGCTGTTTCAAGCGGTCGCCGCCGCCGGCGGTGCGGCCAAGGCGGCATAATGTTGACGGATCGCCGGCGCGCCATAGGCGCGCTCGAGCCGGCGCAGGGTGAAATGCCCCTGCGCGATGCGTTGAAAGTGATCCATGAAGATGACATTGACCGTTGCTCCGCCCACCGCGCCCAGGATCGGCAACGCGCCCGCGGCCACCTTGTCGGAGACGACGAGGCCGAACCGCGACACGATCTCGCTGACCAGGCTGGTGACCACTGGTGCCGAGACATCGACCGCGCCGCGTTCCACGAAAAGTGCGGCGACGTCGCTGGTGTACTTGCTGATCAGGGCGCGAGCCGCGTAATACCCCACGTCGACAGTGCCGGCCGGGCGCTTGGTCCCGAACGCGAACACTTCCAGGCAGGCGAGCCGCGCCTCGATCCTGGAAAGATCCTCGCCTTCATGCTGCGCGATCTCGGCGATGGCGCGCAGCATGAACGTGGTGGTCAGAGGAAGCTCGACGGGAAGCGCGGCGAGGCCGAACAGGCCGCTGACGCCGCCGGTCACGCCGGCCAGGAACGATGAAAACCAGGTTGCGGGAGCGGGAGGAGGTTTGTCCTGCAGCGTGTCGATGGCGACATCGAGGCTTTTGAGGACGGCTGTTCGCACCAGCGTGCTGAGCTGACTGTTGGCGGCTTTCGGCAGAATGCCCAGGATGCGGTTGACCGGAACGCCGGCGTAATCGGCCAGCTTGGCGGCGAAGTTCGGGTTCTCGAGTTTTTTCACCGCCTGCCTCAACGCCTCACGGTCGGCCTGGGAAAGGACGAGCGGGGTCGGGTCCACGGTCATTGATACCGCAGAATCGGGCGGATCCCGTTCATGCTGGCCAGGATCGCCGAACCGTTGCTGATCAGTGCGGTGATCTCGGGGGTGATCAGGCCGCCAGGCAGAGCCAATCCCAGTGCCAGGGTGTTGAGGCCGGCGACGATCGCGTAGTTCTGCTTGATCAGACGGACCGCGCCGTGGGAGATCTCGACCGCCTTGACCAGTTTCCACAGCGAATCCTCCATCAGGATGACGTCGGCGGATTCATGGGTGACTTCGGCGCCATGCTTCATGGCGATGCCGACGTCGGCGAAACTCAGGGCCGGGGAGTCGTTGATGCCGTCGCCGACCATGGCGACCCGCTTGCCCTCGCGCTGCAGGTCCTGGATGACGCTGGCCTTGTCCGCCGGCAGCATGTCGGCGAAGTGGCGTGTCAGTCCGATTTCGTTGCAGACCGCGCGCGCGACCACGGCATTGTCGCCGGTCAGCATGATGGTGTTCTTGATCCCCATGGCGTGCAGCCGCTGGATCACGGGGCGGCTCTCTTTGCGAATTTCGTCGGAATAGGGAACGAGGCCGGCGAGCTGGCCGTCGACCGCGATGTAGAGGCTGGAATAGCCGCGCTCGTCGAGCGCCAGTCGGTCCGACGCGGCCTTGTCGACCTTGATGTCGCTCTGGCGCATGAAGCGCTCGTTGCCGACATGCATGTAGTAGCCGTTGACCTGGCCTTCGACGCCGAGGCCGATCCGGTAGGTGGTCTCGTCGCAGGGCGGAACGTTGACGGCGAGTTCGCGCGCCTTGCTGCGCAGCGCCTCGGCGACGGGGTGCTGCAGGCGGGTTTCAGCGGCGGCTGCAAGGCCGAGCAGATGGCCGGGGGTGATGTGGTCCAGGTAGGGGACGACATCGATCACCGCCGGCGTGCCGCGGGTCAGGGTGCCGGTCTTGTCGAATACCACGGTGTCGATGCCCGCGAGGCGTTCCATGTGCCCGCCGCTCTTGATGATGATGCCGGCGCGCGCCGCATGGGTCATCGACGACAGCACAGAAGTCGGCGCGGCGACGCGGATGCCGGTGCCGTAATCGACGATCACCAGCGAGAGGAAGCGGTTGAAATCGCCGGTGACCGCCGCGGTGCCGGCCGCCAGCGCCAGCGTCGGGGTGACGAGCCGGTCGGCAAACCGCTCCGCATGGTTCTGGATTCGCGTGTCGCCTATCGGCGCGGACTCGACGAGGTGCACGATCTGGCCCGCGGTCGTCGCCGAGCCGACCCGCAGCGCCCGCACGGTGATCTGTCCCTCGCGGATGACGGTCGCGGCAAAAGCGGCTTCGCCCTTGCCGCGGCTGACCGGCAGGCCTTCGCCGGTGATGGTCTTCTGGTCGATGGTGGCCTGGCCGTCGATGATCTCGCCGTCCACCGGGATCATCTCGCCGGGATAGACCACGACGAGGTCGCCATCCCTGAGCTCGGTGGCCGGGATCGACACCACCTCGCCGTCCACCAGCACCCAGGCGGTCTTCGACTGGAACTCGAGCAGTTCGCTGATCGCGCGGCGCGAGCCTGCGGCGGTCAGGTCGCGGATCCAGTCGCCGAGCTTGATCAGCCAGGTGACGATGCAGCCGGCCAGCGGATTGCCCTGCAGCACCGACGCGGTGATCGCCAGGGTGTCGAGCACGTCGATATTGAGCCTGCGCTCGGTGTCCCACACCTTCCACGCACGCCGGGCGATCGGGATCGCGTTCCACAGCATCAGCGGCATGTTGATCGCGGCGATGACCGGATTGGCGCTGAACGCCATCATTAGCGACAGGGTGGGCAGCGCCAGCGGCGACCGTTTCGAGATGGCGGGCGGCGGTGGATTTGCGCCGGCCTGCGGGGCATCGGTCTTCGCGCCCGCCAGGAAAGTCCTGATCTCGGCGAGGCTCGTGCTTTTGAAGCGCTCCAGCAGCGCGAACAGCAGCGGCTCCTGGGCCGGATCGTATTCGAGCACCAGGCTGGCGCAGTCATAGTTGATCCGCGCGGTCCTGACCCCCGTCTGCGCGCGCAGCCAGCTCAGGAACGTCTCGGCGAGCGGGCGTTTACGGCACAGTTCCGGAACGTTGAGCCGGACGCGTCCGGGCATCGAATGACGAAAAGAATATTCCATTCACCTGCAATCCAGAGCATCGGGCCGGCACGCCCGCTCAGGCCGTGGCGACGGCCTCGGTCTCATCGTCGTCGGCCTTCGGCATGTTGGCCTGTATCATGTGATTCAAAGCGAAGATGGCGAGGGTGACCCAGACGGGGGTCGCCGCACTGGCTCCCACCTCGAAAATGGTGAAGCCGGCAATGCCGGCGGCGAGCAGGATCTTCAGGTCGACGACGTTGCCGCTCGCGGCCTTGATCTGCATGTCGACGTTCTTGAAGAAGTCGACGATCACCTTGGCGCTGTGGGAGTGCTCCGCAAGATATTCGGCTTCCTGTTCGATCTTGCTGGCGAGCGCGTCGATCTCGTTGGTCGGCGGCTTGTAGTGGCCACCGGTGTGATGTTCCAGGCGGCCGTGGAATTCGTCGTGCCGCTCCGTATCGTAGTGCAGCACCACGCTTCCGGTGGCCGGGTTGACGGTCACCTGCTCGATGCCAGGTATGACGCTGAAGGTCTGCTTGATCTGTTCGAGCAGATCGGGGTTGTCCTTCGCCGACGGGACCTTCATGCGAATGCGGCCCGGAATCTGGTGCGCGATCTGCAGTTTCATCTTTGTCGACATTGCAGGTCTTGTTGCTCCAAGAGGTCACGCGGCCCTAACAGGTCGCTCCGGCAGAGTTCGGTCGCCCTTCACATGCTCGACGATGCTGCAACCAGCATAGACCCCGCGTTCGTGCAGCCTGTTGCCGCGCACGCGGGGCTGGTTGTTGTCGCTACAGGCGTTCAGGCCGCCGGTCGCGCCTTGCCCCGTGGCTCTTTCGTCGCCAAGCCGTCTTTCTCGGCATGCACTTCGGCCACGATGTCGTTCACCTGCTCATGGGCTTCGGCGAACATCTCCTTGGACTTCTGCGCGAACTTGTAGGTGCCGCGAACGGTGGATTTGAACAGCGGGTTCAGCGCGCCGGCCAGTTTGGGCAGGTATTTCGGCGCAGCCATCGCCGCGACGCCAAGCGCAAGACCCGGCAACAGCGCTGCTTCGAACAAGGCGGCTCCAGCGGCAACCACGACGACGGTGGCGACGGTCTTGTTCAGGCCGCCACCTTCCTGGTCATCATGCAGCTCATCGGCAGGGCCGTTGGCAGGGTTTTCATCATGACCATTGTGACTCGTGTGCATCGCTAAAATCCTTTGTTGAATTCGTCAGCACTCAAGAGGACAGGCTTCACCAATAGAGCTCGATTAAAATAGGTTCGTGACACTTGCGTGACACAACTGTCACTCCGGCGCCCCAGGGCGGCTTCTTGCGAACGACTGGCAAATGATGGTTTGACGAAGCGGCCGAAACTGGTTCGGGCCGCCTCTGCGATAAGGCTCGTTGTATTTTTGTCACATAACTGTCGCTGTGCGGGCAGCGGCGCGCTCCGCATTAGCTCGGATGCAGCGTCGATGCTCGTCACCTGGCGAGGCAGTACGGAAAAGAGCTCAGCGGCGATCTGGCATCGCATCCCGTGCGAAACAGGCAAAGGCAGCTTCGGCAGGTGCGCGGATTCGACCCGACCGGAGGCCAATGGTCCGGGCGCTATCCAAAGCTCGCTTCCATCGCGCTCACTTCACTTGCTGCTGTCGGCGCGAGGGGGCTGCGATCTCCAGCCGGTTTGCGATGGGTGTCCATCGCGGCAGCAGGCGCTGCCGACGGAGCGAGGGTGGTACGATGCGCCATCCAAACGTCGACGACATCTTCCCATTTCGAAAGAAAGGCTTCTACGCAGGCCGGATCGAATTCGCTCCCCGTCTTGTCTTCAAGATAGGCCCGGGCGACCTGGAGCGGCATGGCCTCCTTGTACGGCCGCTGTGTCGTCAAGGCATCGAAGACATCGGCCACGGTTACGATTCTGGCCGCGATCGGGATTTGCTGTTGTTTGAGGCCGTTCGGGTAGCCGCTGCCGTCCCATCTTTCGTGGTGGGCGTTGGCGATTGTGGCTGCGAGTTGAATCAGCTCGCAATGGCTGTCCGCGAGGATTCGCCCGCCGATCGCGGCATGGGTCCGGATAATCGCCATCTCATCGGCGTCCAACCGTCCCGGTTTGAGAAGGATCTTGTCGGGCACCGCAACCTTTCCGACATCGTGCAGCGGTGCCGCAAGGTAGATGTCGCGGCAGAGCCGCTGACTGAGGCCCAATTGCTCGGCAATGATGCGGCTGTACTTCGCCACCCGAAGCGTGTGCTCGCCGGTATCGTTATCGCGGTATTCGACAGCGAGCGCGAGACGCAGGATGATCTCCTCCTCGCGCTGCTGAAGTTTCTGCGTGGCTGCGGTGACCTCGTTGGCGAGGTGGGCAGCCTGATTGTTCAGCTTTCTGACAGCGGCTCCCAATTTGATGAGATTGTGCAGCCTGACGCGAAGTTCGGTCGCATGGGGGCGTTTCGGTAAAAAGTCGGTCGCGCCCGCTTGCAGAGCCCGGATGCGAACGTCCTCGGACTCGATCGACGTGATCATGACGATCGGCACATCCGCATAGGCTTGAAGCGAACGAAGCTCGCGAATGAAGGAAATCCCGTCGATCTTCGGCATCTCGTAGTCTACGAGCACGATGTCAAAATCGTAGTTGCGGGCGGCTGCCAACGCTGCGAGCGGGTCCAGGAAAGCAGCGGCCTGAACCGAGCCGTCATGTTCGACGAGGCGTTTAAGCAAGTCGAGGACCGAGCGACTATCGTCGACCAACAGAGCTTGAGTGATCGTTAACGATTCAGCAACCATATGACGGCCCTTCTAGCCGGCAGATTTCATCCGCAAAGCACAAGTCGCAGGAAGCTAGTCAACGCGGCTTAACATCGGCCTAAGTGCCTGAATACCGTCGGGTGCGCGGCGGGGCTGCAGGCTTATGGTTAAGACTTTATTGACCAAGCCGTTACATATTACCGCACCGGGCGAGGATGAACGAGATTCAGGCGGTGTCGGCCGCGTGCATCTGGTGATGGGGTGTGGGCGCTGGTTACATGGACAAGCCGTCAGATTCGCGTCGGTTGCTGCGGCTTCCGGCGGACTGCAGTATCGCTGCAATTCGCAGCGTCTATAGTTTGATCCGAGACGCGTTCGGACGTCCGGAAAAGCTGGAAATCGATTGTTCCGGTGTCGATAAGGCCGACGTCACGTCAGTCCAGCTTTTGCTGTCGACGGCGAAAACGGCAGACCTTCAAGGACGCGGGATCGTCCTGACTGCATTCTCGCAAACTCTTCGCAACACATTCCAGCGCGCCGGATTTTCCAGCGACGCGATGATCGACCATCAGCTTCCTCAGCACAAAGACGGTTCGTAATGGCTACCATTCTCACGGTCGACGACTCGCCAAGTATTCGCCAGATGATCAAACTGGTGCTCGGACCCGCAGGCCACAACGTGATCGAGGCCAGTGATGGTGCCGAGGGACTTGAGAAGGCCAAATCAAGCCGGATGGATCTGGTCATTACCGATCTCAACATGCCGGTGATGAACGGGCTGGATCTGATCAGGGCGTTGCGCAAGCTGCCGTCGCTCACCGGGCTGCCGATCGTTTTCCTCACCACCGAATCCAACGATACCATCAAGCAGGAGGCCAAGAGCGCCGGCGCGACGGGGTGGATCACCAAGCCCTTCAAGCCGGAACAACTCCTCGCAGTGGTCGGCAAACTGGTGCGAACATGACTGCGCTGGATCCTGCCGACATCTTTCGCCAGGAAGCCAGCGAACTGTTCGAGACCCTGGAAGGAGCGTTGCTGGATCTGGGTCTCCGTCCGGACGACCGGGATCTGGTCGATTCCGCGTTTCGTGCCCTGCATACGATCAAGGGCTCGGGCGCGATGTTCGGCTTCGATCAGGTCGCCGCGTTCACCCACGAGTTCGAAACCGCCTTCGACCTTGTTCGAAAAGGCGAGATCAGGCCTACGCACGATCTCATCTCGGTGGCGTTGGCCGCGAAAGACTATATTCGCGCTCTGATCGAGACGCCGGAATCCACGGATCCCATTATCGGCGCCGCGATCCTGGACGATCTCAAGCAATTCATGGACACCGGCAGTGGTCGGGGGGGCGTGCCGCCCGATATGCAAGCGCCGCTTTCGAACGAGAGCGGGACATGGGGTTGGCGGCTTCATCTGGAGTTCGACAGCCATATTCTTCGCAATGGGTCGAACCCGATTGATTTCCTGGACGACCTGCGCAAGCTGGGAACCTGTTTCGTCGTTGCGCTGACTGACGATGTGCCGTCCCTCGATGAACTGGAGCCGGAGTACTGCTACCTGAAGTGGGACGTTACGCTTCATAGCAATTGCGACAGGGCCGCAATCGATGATGTCTTCATGTTCGTGCTGGACGAAATGAAGCTCGTCGTGGCGCCGTTGACCGATACCGACGCCGTGGTGTTGCCGGCGCAACTGCCGGACGTGAAGCCCGAGGCGAGCACGCCCCCCGTGGCCGATGCCGCTCCTGCCGCCCTCGACGTTGCAGTCAGGCCCGAAACCCGGCGGGATGAGCCAAAGCGGAGCGACGATCGCGGCATTGCGACCGTTCGCGTCCAGGCCGAGCGTCTTGACGAGCTCATGGATCGTGTCGGCGAGCTGGTGATCGCCCAGGCGCGACTGAGCCAACTGGCAGCGGCCAGCGACAACCTCTCCATCAAGATGGTTGCCGAAGAGATCGAGCGCCTGGCGGCGAGCCTGCGCGACACGACGATGGGCGCCCGGATGGTGCCCATCGGCTCGCTGTTCGGACGCTTCCGGCGGTTGATTCATGATCTCTCGCGCGACCTCGACAAGCCGGTCGCGTTCGAGACGCTGGGTGAGGACACCGAACTCGACAAGACCATGATCGAGCGTCTCGCCGATCCTCTCGTTCATTTGATTCGGAACGCGATCGATCACGGCATCGAGGATACCGCCAGTCGTGTCGCGGCGGGCAAGACGGATCAGGGGCGGATCCAGCTGACCGCCGTTCACTCGGGCGCGCAGGTGCTGGTGACGGTGGTCGACAATGGCGGGGGCCTCAACACGGCGCGGATTCGCGCCAAGGCCGAAGAGCAGGGGCTGATTGCGCCGGGAGCTGCGATGTCGGACCACGACATTCATCAGTTTCTGTTTCATCCGGGCTTTTCGACGGCACAGACCGTGTCGGCGCTGTCGGGACGCGGCGTAGGCATGGATGTCGTCAAGCGTACGATCGAGGCCATGCGGGGATCGATCGATCTCTCGACCACGCCCGGTCAGGGCACAACGGTGACGTTGCGCTTGCCGCTGACGCTGGCGATCATCGAAGGTTTGCTGATCCGCGTCGCTGAAGGCCGCTATATCGTGCCGCTGTCGGCGGTCGAGGAGTGCGTCGAGCTGACGGCAGCGGACGAACGGTCGCGTGGCCGCAACTTTCTCAACGTGCGAGGCGACCTCGTTCCGTTCGTCAGGCTGCGAGACTTGTTCGGCGCTCCGGGGGCGCCCGACCGTCATCAGAAAACGATCATCATCTCGACCGGCGAATCCCGCGTTGGCCTGGTCGCCGACCAGATCATCGGCAACCATCAGACCGTAATCAAGTCGCTGTCGAAACTGCATTCCGACGTCACGATGTTCTCCGGTGCGACCATTCTCGGCGACGGCAGCGCGGCTCTCATCCTCGACGTTGCCCAACTGGTGGCCGTCGCCCAATCCCAGCTGGACAAGCAGCAGATCGGGGAGGCCGCTTGATGAATCGGGAAGCTGGACACGGCATGTCGGCTGCCCACGACGAGAGTGCAATGCAGGTCGTCATGGTCGGCGTCGGTGAGGAAATCTTTGCCCTGGACGCCGGATTTGTCAGGGAAATCATCGATCCGATTCCGACGACGCGGGTCGCCGGCGCCCGGCCGTTTCTCCCGAGCGTGATCAATGTTCGCGGCAACGTCATTCCGCTGGCGGATTTTCGGATCCGGTTCGGGATGCCGACGAGCGAGGTGTCCGCAGACACCCGCTTCGTGGTCGTCGAGATTGCGGTCAATGGGGATCCGGTTCTCGTCGGCATCATTGCCGACAGGGTCTATGAAGTCACTGAAATTTCCCGGGCCGATGTGCAGCAGACGCCGCGCGTCGGCATGCACTGGAAGCCGGAATTCATCAGCTTCATCACGAAATGGCGTGAAGAGTTTGTCATCGTTCCAAACATGGAACGCATCCTGAATTGAAACCAATCCGAGACGAAGACTACGGGGGCTGAGATATGAGATTTACGGTAAAAGCAAAGCTGGCCAGCACCTTCGGGGCGGTCATCGCCCTTTCGATAATCACCGGCGCGGTCGCCTATTCCAAGCTTTCGACGCTGGACAAGGGGCAGGATCATATCGTCGAGCAGGCGGGCAAGATGAGAGCCGCCGCCGAGATGATCGATGACATCCAGGAACAGCAGCGCGCCGAAACCAGGATGATTGCGGCCGTCTCGGACAAGGACACCGCGGACTTCTACAACGCGATGATCGCCCGCCGGGACATCGTGCTGAAGAAGCGGGACGAACTCTTCAACGCCGCTAGCGATGAAGGCAGGCGGATTCTCGATCAGGCGACCGGCAAACTCAAGCGGATGAACGATCTGGAAGAGCAGATCGGCAAGTTTGCACTGCTGAATTCGAACAATCGGGCCGCGGAGCTCTGGAAAAACGAGGGACAGCCGGCCGTCAAGGAACTGAATGCGGCATTGGATGCCGCCGCCGCCGAATTGAGCAAGACATCGTCATCTTCCGAGAATCCGCGCGCCCAAGCGGCCGTGCTGACAGCCAAGGTGGAGGTCGAGCGCCTGTGGCGTTTTGTGATCTCCGCAATCGCGGCAACATCCATGGAAGATGTCACTGCGGAAGCCAGAGATGCGGCGACGCAGATCAACGTCGCGAAATCGGCCATTGCCCAGATGGCGGCGGCCGGTCTGTCATCGAGCAGCATCAATGTTCAGTATGAACGGCTGGCCAAGGCGGCTGACAAGGTGGTCGGGGTCGCCCAGGAAGGCGGAAACATCAAGGCGGCGGTAATCTCCGGCGGTGACGGCCGCAGCGCTTTCGATGCGGCTCTCGCCGGCTTCGGCGATTACGCCAAGTATGCCAAGCAGCGGACACAGGAAATCTCGGCTGAGGGATCCGAGGAAGCGGCCTTCGCAAAAACACTGCTGATCAGCATCATCCTCGCGTCGGCGCTGATTGCCGTTGTGTCGGCTGCGTGGATTGCGCTCAATATCAGCCGCGGGCTCGGTCGCGCGGTCGGTCTGGCGGACGCCGTCGCGATCGGCGATCTCAGCCAGAAGATCGATGTGTCCAGCAATGATGAAATTGGCGATCTGATCAAGTCGCTGAATGTGATGACGGTCAACCTCGATGCGACCGCCAAGGTCGCCGACACGATCGCCGGCGGAAATTTGACGATCGAGGCGAAGCGGCTGTCGGACAAGGATACGCTGGGAATCGCGCTTGAGCGGATGATCGAGAAACTCCGCAGCATCGTTGCCGAAGCCATCACGGCGGCGCAAAACGTTTCGGCGGGGAGCCAGGAACTCTCTGCCAGTGCCGAGCAGCTCTCGCAGGGCGCGACCGAGCAAGCCTCCTCCGCGGAGGAAGCTTCCTCCTCGATGGAAGAGATGGCCGCCAACGTGAAGCAGAATGCCGAGAACGCCAGCCAGACGGAGCGGATCTCCGCCCAGTCGGCCAAGGATGCCGAGGCGAGCGGCGCTGCCGTGGGGCGTGCCGTCGAAGCGATGCAGACCATCGCGGAGAAGATCACGATCGTCCAGGAAATCGCGCGGCAGACGGATTTGCTCGCACTGAACGCGGCCGTCGAGGCGGCACGGGCCGGCGAGCACGGCAAGGGCTTCGCGGTGGTGGCTTCGGAAGTCCGCAAGCTCGCCGAGCGCAGCCAGGCTGCGGCCGCCGAGATCGGAGCGCTGTCGACCGAGACCGTCAAGGTCGCCCAGGAGGCAGGTACGATGCTCTCCAAGCTGGTGCCGAACATCAAGAAGACGGCCGAACTGGTCGAAGAAATCACGTCGGCGTGCCGGGAGCAGGACGTCGGTTCATCGCAGATCAACCAGGCGATCCAGCAGCTCGACAAGGTCGGCCAGCAGAATGCCAGTGCGTCCGAGCAGGTTTCGTCGACGTCGGAAGAGCTCGCTTCGCAGGCCGAGCAGCTTCAGTCCACGATCGCTTATTTCAGGATCGATCAGGTCTCGCAGGCGGCCCCCTCACGTGGAGGTTTTCCGGTCGACAAAGCCGTCAACCAGTTGCGGGCCAAGGCGGCCAGCATGCAGGTTGCCGATCGGGGCGTAAGGCGGCCGGTCGTCGCCAAGCCTGCCGCGCGGGCGCTCAAGGCGGCCGGCGGCGGTGGTTTTGCCTTCGCGATGGACGACGGCGAAGACGATCGGGATGCCGAATTCCAACGCTGACACGTGTTCCGGCTTCGCCCTGCGGGCGCGGCCGGAATCTTTCCTTGCTTCCCAATCGCGTGGAGTGTGCCATGGCCGAACCGGCTCAATATCTGACGCTCGGTCTCGCGGGAGAGACCTTCGGCATCAGCATCCGGAATGTCCGCGAGATTCTCGACATGCGTCAGATTTCGAGATTGCCCCACGCGCCGGACTTTCTGCTCGGGATGATCGACGTCCGCGGCAACGGTTATCCGATCGTCGATTTGCGCACGAAACTTGATTTGCCGAGCGTGCCCGCGACAGAGGCCACGCGCATCATCATCCTCGACGTGCCGATGGAAAACCGCTTGATCGGGGTTGGCTTTGTCGCGGACTGCGTCTTCGAGGTCACGGACATCGACGAGAGCCGGATCGAACCGCCGCCTTCGGTCGGAGGGCGCTGGAAATCGGATTATCTCGCGGGTATCGGCCGGAAAGCGGACAAGTTCATCATCATTTTTGACCTTGCGAAGCTGATGAAGTCCGCCGAGATGCCCGCGTACGAGGCTGCGCCCGACACGTTCCGCGCGGCCTAGAGCAGGACAATCCGCCTTGCCCGAAGCCGTATCGCACCTGTCGGATCGACATTTCCGGTCGATCGCCGAGCTGATCGAAGGACATGTCGGAATCAAGCTGCCCGCGGCCAAGCGGCTGATGCTGGAAGGGCGGCTTCACAAGCGGGTTCGCGCACTCAGTTATTCGAACCTGAATGAATATGTCGAGCAACTGTTCGACGGTGGCCAGCTGGATACCGAACTCGTCCACCTGATCGATTGCGTCACGACGAACAAGACGGATTTCTTTCGTGAACCTTCGCACTTCGTTTTCATGAAAGAGGTCGCCGTATCGGAGCTTCTGAGCCTGCGTGGCCGCCGATCGCGGTTGCTGAAGGTCTGGAGTGCGGCGTGCTCGACGGGCATGGAGGCTTACACGGCCGCCATCGTGCTCGACGATACGTTGCGGTCCGGCGCCAGATTCGAGTTTCGCATCCTGGGTACGGATATCTCGACCAGTGTGCTGCGTCTCGCCAAAGCCGGAATTTATTCGGAGGAAATGATCGCGCCTGTCCCCCCGGCACTGGCGAGGCGGTATTTCCTGTCGTCGCGAGATCGATCGCGCGCCGAGGTGCGTGTGGTTCCCGAGTTGCGACAAATGACGAATTTCATGCGGATGAATCTGATGGACTCGGTCTATCCCGTGGATCGTGACGTCGACATCGTCTTTTGCCGGAACGTGCTGATCTATTTCGACAAGCAAACCCAGCGCAAAGTCGTGGATCGTCTCTGTTCCCATCTCAGGCCTGGAGGCTACCTTATGGTCGGGCATTCGGAATCGATGATTCACCACGGCTCCAGCGGTCTCAAGCAGATCCAGCCCACGATCTTCAAAGTCTAGAGACGCGGAGCGGATCGCATGCCCAAGCCGAAAATTCGCGTACTGATCGTCGACGATTCCGCGTCGGTCCGTCAGATCCTCATGACCATCCTCAATGAGGATCCGGACATCGAGGTGATGGCCGCGGCCTCGGATCCTTTCGTTGCGGCGCGACGTCTGCAGGACGAGCTGCCCGATGTGATCATCCTCGATATCGAAATGCCACGGATGGACGGACTGACGTTTCTTCGCAAGATCATGGCGCAGCGCCCGATACCGGTGATCATCTGCTCGACGCTGACCGAGCAGGGTTCGGATCTGATGTTCGAGGCATTCGAGGCCGGCGCTGTCGACATCCTGCCCAAGCCGCGTGTGGATACCCGGCAGGCGTTGCTGGAATCATCGACGCGGTTGCGGGATGCGGTCAAGTCGGCGGCGCGTGCCCGTGTGCGCCCGCGTAGCGGCCACCGCACGGTGGTAGAGGCCAAACTGACTGCGGACGCCATTATTCCTCCCCCGGTCCAGAGCCGTCTGCGGCCGGCGACGGAACGGATCGTGTGCCTCGGTGTCTCGACGGGCGGCACCGAAGCCCTTCGCGATGTGCTTGAGGTGTTGCCGCGCAATTGTCCCGGTATTCTGATCGTGCAGCACATGCCGCAGGGATTCACCGCTGCATTTGCCAAACGCCTCAACGGGCTCTGCGAAATCAATGTCAAGGAAGCCGAGGACGGCGAAGCCGTGCTGCCTGGGTGCGCCTACATCGCCCCGGGAAGCCGTCATATGCTGCTGCAGCGTCTTGGCCTGCGTTATCAGATCGCAATCAAGGATGGCCCGCCGGTGTCCCGGCATCGTCCCTCGGTGGATGTCCTGTTTCGGTCGGCGGCGCAGTATGCGGGCCGCAATGCGCTCGGAATCATCATGACCGGCATGGGCGATGATGGAGCAAGGGGATTGCTCGAGATGCGCAAGCTGGGCGCTGCGACGCGTGCACAGGACGAAGACAGTTGTGTCGTCTTCGGCATGCCGAAGGAAGCGATTGCCTGTGGCGCAGCCGAGAAGATCGTTTCGCTGACTCAAATTCCCAGGGAAATCATGCTTTGGCATCATGCCGGGCAAGCCGTGCTGGCAGGTTGAATCGTGATGTCCGTTGGGTCTTCACCAGAGATGTTGACAGAGGCCATGGCCTCTATCGAGGACATCGCATCCCGCATCGAGGATACGTTCGCCGAGGTCGGGAGCCGGCTCGGGCGCGGGCATGCCATGTTCCAGGATCTCAATGGCGGCCTGGCTCTGCTTTCGCAGGAATTGTCCGGGACGAAAATCGATGGTGCTTCCGTGGCGCTGCGGGACATCGCGTCGAAGCTGAACCAACTGGCCGAGGCGCTGCCGTCCGAGAGTACGCTGCTTGGCGCCATCAGCGGGAATTCCATAGAGGCAGCCGCGCTGCTGAAGGCGCTCGTCAAGCAAATCCAGATGATCACGATCATCGCGCGCAGCGCGCGGATCGAAGCGGCCTCGCTCGATGAAAACCGTGGAAACTTTCTGGATTTCACGCGGGAGGTTTTCGATCTCGCCAAGTCGGTGCAGATCTCGATCGAAGCTTGTGCCGGAGAGCAGGAGCGGCTTTCGGAGGCGATTGCCGTTGCGTTGAGCCGGCAGCGCGAGTTCGAGCGCGACTACCACGCACAATTGATTTCGGTCGGGGCCGAGCTTGCTTCGGCCCACGCCACGATGCGGGACCGCCAGGCCGAGAGCGTCCAATTGGCCGATGTGGCAAGGCAGAGCACGGAGCAGATCGCCACGGCCGTCGGCCGTTCAATCGTCTCCCTGCAGGCAGGCGACAGCACGCGGCAGCGCCTGGAGCATGTCGGCCGCGGGTTACGCATGGCCGTGGGCGCCAAAGCCGGCCTGAGTCCTGCTCCGACAGATGAGATCGATGCCGTTGCTCTCGCCGCGCCGTTGATCTGCCGGCTTCAGGCCGCGCAATTGCGGGATGCGCTCTCCGAGTTCGATGCTGATGTCAGCGAAATCGCTCGCTCGTTCACAACACTGACGTCCGCCGCATCCGGTGTCGTCGATCAGGGAGGTGCGCTCTATCGCGGGCAGGAGGGCGATATGACATCGTTCCTTGCCGGCATGAAGCGGTCGCTGGCGCACGCATCGGCGTTGATCGTTGCGTGCGAGGCCGCCAGAAAATCGGTCGATGCCGCACTGTCGGTGGTGGAGGACAAACTCGGGAACTTTCGCAGTGCGATCTCGGGGTTGTCCGAGGCCGTTGTCGATATCAATCTGATCGGTATGAACGCCGGCCTCAAGGCAGGCCAGCTCGGCGTCAAGGGCAGAGCATTCGTCGTCATCGCGCATGAGCTCAAGATAACAGCGGATCACATCTCCGGCGGTGCCAGGACGTTGCGGCCGGTTTTGGACGATATCGAACGCTCTGCGCACGATCTGAAACATCTGCGGGCAGATGGAGATTCAACCCGGATTGCGACCCTGGAGCCGGCGATTCTGCAGGCGATCCGGCAGATCGAGACCGGCAATGAACAACTTAGCCAGTTGATGGATCGCCTCGGTCGAGAGAACCTCGAATTTGACGACCTGATGACGAGCGCGACGTCTCTGCTGAGATCGGTCAAGGAGACGTCAACGACACTCCCGCCCGTCGTCACGCGCCTGGATGCGGGCGGGGCGGCCGCGCCCGGCCTGTCGGCGGACGCAGCTCGTTGTGTCCAGCCATTGTTCGATGAGCTTTATGCCCAGTACACGATGGCCGGCGAGAGGGAGGTCCACGTGAAATTGTTGCAGCGTTTGGGTCTTGTCGACGAGACGTCATCGCTGCAAGCTCCGCAACGCGCCGACGAAACGGACGACGTGCTGTTTTTCTGAGCGGATGCCCTCAGTGGCCGGCAAACCTGCGGGCTGCTACGCCGCGCCGATCAGGATACCCACCCCCAGGACAATGACGCCGCCGAGCACGATCTGGAACACGGCCTGCATGAACGGCGTGTCCATGTAGCGCGCGCGAATGTAGGCGATGGCCCACAGCTCGAAAAACACGACGATGCCGGCGATCGAGGTCGCAATCCAGAATGCGTTGGGCCAGCCGTCGGGGACAAGGTAGGGCAGTGTATGACCGAGGCCTCCGAGCGTGGTCATCAGGCCGCAGGTGCCGCCGCGCAGCCAGGGTGAGCCGCGGCCGGTGAGCGATCCATCGTCGGACAGCGCCTCGGCGAAGCCCATGCTGATGCCGGCGCCGATCGACGCCGCAAGGCCGACCAGAAAGGTCTGCCAGTTCTGATGGGTGGCGAAGGCGGCCGCGAACAGCGGCGCCAGCGTCGAAACCGAGCCGTCCATCAGGCCGGCGAGGCCGGGCTGCACATATTGCAGGACAAACATGCGCTGGCGCGTCCGGTCCTCCGCCGCGCGCACGTCCGGGCTGAGGATGGTGTCCGTCAGTCGGGATGCGAGATGCTCGTGGTCCTTTTCCTTCTCGGCAAGATCGCCGAGCAGCTTGCGCACGCCGACATCCTGGGCGTGCTCCGCGGCCTTGGCGTAGAACCGCTCGGCCTCGAGCTCCATGGTCTCGGCTTCCTTGCGGATGGCGTCCAGCGACAGGTTCTTGGTCAGCCAGATCGGCCGGCGGCGCAAAAAGCCTTTGACGTTGTCGCGCCGGATCGGCGGCAAATTGGGCCCGAAGCGCTGCTCGAACATTTCCAGCAGCATATGGCGGTGGCCTTTTTCTTCCTCGGCCATCTCCTGGAAAATCCTGGCGGATTCCGGATAACGCTCCGCGAGGTCTTCCGCGAAACTCATATAGATCCGGCTGTCCTCCTCCTCCGCCGAGATGGCGACGGCCAGGATTTCTCGTTCGGTCAAGTCCGCGAAATTCTTCATGATTTCAGCTTTTCGAGTTACTTTAGAATTATTCTAAACAGATACAAAACGCGCGCCGCGGGGTCAATGGCCAAATTGGACACCCCTCTATGCGGTCTTGATCAGGCGCGGCGACAGCGCTGGTCGAGATGAGCGAGGGCCTGCCGCAACAAAGTTGCAGCAGGCCCTCTTCGGTCGTCGCAGGCACGAAATTGCGGGTCAGGGGGTGCTATCGCCCGCGCACCAGGTTGAGCGCCGCACCGGCACGAAACCACTCCAGTTGCGGGGCGCTGAAGGAATGCAGCAGCGACAGGACCTCCGTGGTGCCGTCCGCGTGCCGGACCAGGCAGTCGACGGGTTCGCCCGGCGCAAGCTCGTCCAGGTCGATGAGGCTGACGCGGTCGTCCTCGCGAATCCTGTCGTAGTCATCGGCGTTCTGGAACGTCAGCGCCAGCAGGCCCTGCTTCTTCAGATTCGACTCGTGAATGCGGGCGAAGCTGCGGGCAATCACCGCAGCGCCGTTGAGCAGCCGCGGCGAGAGCGCGGCGTGTTCGCGGCTGCTGCCTTCGCCGTAGTTCCGGTCGCCGATCACCACCCATTTCTGTCCGTGCGCTTTGTAGGAGCGCGCAATGGCCGAGAAGGTCTGGTGGCTTTCGCCGGAGAGCACATTGCGGCCTTTGCCGGTCTCCGCGGTGAAGGCATTGGTCGCGCCCATGAACATGTTGTCGCTGAACCGGTCCAGATGCCCGCGGTAGCGCAGCCACGGTCCGGCCGGTGAAATATGGTCGGTGGTGGTCTTGCCCTTCGCCTTCAGCAGCACCGGCATCTCGATCAGATCCCGGCCGTCCCACGCGGGCCATGGCTGCAGCCGTTGCAGCCGCTCGCTGGCCGGGTCGATCTCGAGGACGACGTCCTCGCCGTGTTCGGGCGGTTTGACATAGGCGGTGCGGCCGCCGGTGAAATTGTCGCTGGGCACGTCGGGCGCGGCCTTCGGTGCGTCCAGCTTGAAGGCGTGGCCGTCGGCACCGACCAGGCTGTCGGTCAGGGGATTGAACGAGAGCCGGCCGGAGACGGCCAGCGCCGTCACCAGTTCGGGACTGGCGATGAAGTTCATGGTGGTCGGCTGGCCGTCATTGCGCCGGGGAAAGTTGCGGTTGTACGAGGTGACGATGGTGTTCGGCGCATGGGACGCGTCGCCGGCCCGTCGCCATTGGCCGATGCAGGGGCCGCAGGCGTTGGCCAGCACGGTGGCGTCGATATCCCTCAGCGATTGCATCTGTCCGTCACGGGCGATGGTCGCGCGGACCTGTTCGGATCCCGGCGTCACCAGCAGCGGCACAGCAGCCTTGATGCCGTGCGCGCGCGCCTGGCTGGCGACATCGGCAGCGCGGCTCATGTCTTCATAGGACGAATTGGTGCAGCTGCCGATCAGCGCGGTGGAGATGTCGTCGACAAACGCGTTGCTCGTGTCAGCGACTTCGGCGGCGAACACCGAGATCGGGCGCGCCCGGTCCGGCGTATGCGGCCCGACCACATAGGGTTCGAGCTTCGAGAGATCGAGTTCGATGACGCGGTCGTAGTGTTTTTCGGGCTTCGCCTCCACCTCGGCATCCGGCGCGAGCAGCGCGTGATGCCGTTGCATCAGCGGCACCAGGTCGGCGCGGCCGGTGGCGCGAAGATAACGCGCCATCCGGTCGTCGGCGGGGAACATCGATGTGGTGGCGCCGAGTTCGGCGCCCATGTTGGTGATCGTCGCCTTGCCCGTGGCGCTGATGGTGCGCGCACCGGGACCGATATATTCCAGGATCGCGTTGGTGCCGCCGGCCACGGTGAGCTGTCCCGCGACATACAGGATGACATCCTTCGGCGCCGCCCAGCCATTGAGTTCACCGGTCAGGTACACCGCGATGTGCCGGGGGTAGAGCACCTCCCACGGCAGCCCGGAAATCACCTCGACCGCGTCTGCGCCGCCAACGCCGACGGCGCAGGCGCCGAGGCCGCCGGCGTTCGGCGTGTGCGAGTCGGTCCCGATGATCAGTTCGCCCGGAAACGCGTAGTTCTCCAGCACCACCTGGTGAATGATTCCGGCGCCGGGCTCCCAGAAGCCGCAGCCATACTTCGCCGCCGCCGCTCGCAGGAAGTCATAGACCTCCTTGTTCTCCGCGACCGACGCGCGCAGGTCGGCGCCGCCTTCGGTGCGCGCCTGGATCAGGTGATCGCAATGGATGGTGGTCGGCACGGCGACGCGGTCGCGCCCGGTCTGCATGAACTGCAGCATGCCGCTCTGGCCCAGCACATCCTGAAACACCACGCGATCCGGGCGCAGCGCCAGATAGCTGCGGCCCGGCTCGATCTCCTGGTGTTCGGGGTCGTCGAGATGGCCCAGCAGCACCTTGTCGGCGAGGGTGAGCGGTTTGCCGGAGCGGCGGCGGATCACGGCGATGTTGCGCTCCATCGTGGCGTAGAGTTTGGCCGCCATGGCGGGTGTCGATTCGATGTCCAGCATTGTTCGGGCCCTTCTGCTCGCGAGGTGAATTGCTGCAAGCAGACCTAGGCTTTTCCCGATTGCTGATCCATAATATGGGAAATGCATTATCCAGACTTTCTGGATATGTTGATGTCGGGACACGAGTCATGGAACTGCGTCATCTCCGGTACTTCATCGCGGTCGCGGAAGAAGGCCACATCACCGGCGCTGCTGAGCGGCTCGGCATGCAGCAGCCGCCGCTCAGTCAGCAGATCAAGGCGCTGGAGCGCGAACTCGACGTGCAGTTGCTGCGCCGCAAGCCGCGCGGCGTCGAACTGACCGACGCCGGCCGCGCCTTGCTCGCCGATGCCCGGGCGATCCTGGCGCATGTCGACCACGCCTTCGCCACCACCAAGCGGACCGCGCGGGGCGAACAGGGGCAGATTTCCGTCGGGTTCACCAGCTCCGTGCCGTTTCATCCCTTTGTGCCGCGGGTCATCCGCGCATTCCGGGAGACGTATCCCCGGGTGTCGCTGACCTTGCAGGAGAACGGCACCAACACCCTGATCGACAATCTGCGCAACGAACGCGTCGATGCGGTCTTCATTCGCACGCCGGTGGCCGATCCTGCCGGGCTCGTCATCAATCCCCTGATCGAGGAGAAAATGCTGGTGGCATTGCCCGACGGGCACGCTCTCGCCAGCGACACCGACACGGCCGTGCCGCTGAAAGCCTTCGCCGCGGAAACCTTCATCGTCTATCGGCGCCCCAACGGGCAGGGCTTGTACGACGCGATCATCGCCGCGTGTCACGCCGCTGGTTTCAGTCCGCGCGTCGGCCAGGAGGCCCCGCGCATCGTGGCGACACTCAACCTCGTGGCGGCCGGTCTCGGGATCTCGCTTGTGCCCGCGTCGCTGCAACGCATGCACCTCGATGGCGTGGTCTATCGTCGTCTCAAGGGCGCGGCCCAGCCGATGGCGCCGCTCCGTCTTGCCACCCGCCGCGGCGAGCCGTCGGCGGCGGTTCGCCGATTTGCCGACATGGTCAGGCAAGCGGCGAAAACCTTCAGCGTCGACAGTGAGGCCGTTGCATCCTGATCCCGTCCGATGGGCCTGCGGATAATGTGTCTGCAGATGTCCGGCAGGACACGGCGGGTCATGAAAGCGTCACTGGCCTCGGCTTGAAGTATGTTATTGACCTTGAGGCTGGGTGTTGCGGCCGGTGGTCGATCCGCCGCGTGAATGCGGCCGTCTGTGGCGTTAGCCGCTGTCGGTGCATCGGTATCGTCGCAACCTTGCACAGATGCGTGCGTTCTGTGTCTCAACAAGTTTGATGGGTTCATTCGGCGTGCCAGACTGATGTCTTCATCGGACGATCTCGGCAGAACCGAAGCCGCGCCGCGCAGGCGGCAGCAGCGGACGAGCGTCCCATTGTTGATCGTTGCTGTCGGTCTGCTTGGCCTCGCCGTCGTTACGGGCGTGCTGTATCTCGCCAATCGGCCGACCATCTTGCGGGTCGCGGTCGGGCCGGTGGGCAGCGGCGATCAGAAGCTGGTTCAGGCCCTGGCGCAGGCGTTTGCGCGCGCGGGAAGTCCGGTTCGATTGGCCCCGGTCGCAACCGACGGGGTGATTGAAAGCATCGCCCTGCTGGGCGCGGCAAAGGCCGATCTTGCGGTCGCGCGCGGTGACCTGGAGATGCCGGGCGACGCCCGCTCGGTCGCGATCCTGCACAAGAATGTCGTGGTGCTGTGGGCCCCATCGGGCCATCAGCGCAAGGGCTCGCACAAGACACCGGCGTCCAAAATCAAGGAGATCGGCGATCTCGCCGGGCATCGCGTGGGCGTGATCGGCCGATCGCTGGCCAATGTCACGCTGCTGCGGGTCATCCTGAAGGAATCCGGCATCGCGCCCGACAAGGTGACGATCGTGCAATTCGGTCCCGAGCAGATCAGTCAGATGGTGCATGACGAGAGCATCGACGCCTACATGTCGGTCAGCCCGCTGAACAGCAAGATCACCGCCGACGCCGTCGCATCGACGGCGCTTGCCAGGGGAGAGCCCAGGTTTCTGCCGATCGACGTGTCGGAAGCGATCGCGCAAAGGCATCCGCTGTACGAATCCGAGGAAATTCCCGGGAGCGCTTTCAGTTCATCGCCGGCGCGTCCCGGCGACAAGATCGAGACGGTCAGTGTCAATCATCTGCTGATCGCCCGAAGCTCGCTGTCCGAAACCGCGGTCGGCACGTTCGTCCGGCAGCTGTTCGCCGTGCGTCCGTCGCTGGCCAAGGAACTGCCGGCGGCCGGGAGAATCGAGAAGCCGGACACCGACAAGGACGCGGCGTTGCCGGCACATCCGGGAGCGGCCGCCTATATCGACGGCACCGAGCGGACCTTTCTCGATCAGTACAGCGACTACATCTGGGCCGGCATCCTGCTGCTGTCGGGGCTCGGATCCGGCGCCGCATGGCTGCGCCATTATCTGAAACGGGACGAAAAGCGAGAGAACACCATCCATCGCGACAAGCTGCTGATGACATTATCCAGGGTGCGCCAGGTGGAATCCCTTGATGAACTGGCCACGATGCAGCTCGAGGTCGACCGCATGCTGCGCGAAACCCTCGATTGTTACGATGACGGAGCGCTCGAGGCGGGGGACCTGTCGGCGTTCAATCTCGTGCTGGAGCAGTTTCACCACGCGGTGGTCGACCGCCGCGTGGCGCTCGGCGCCACGGAGCCGGGTCCGCTCCGTTTGCGGGCGCGATAACCCTCGGTTGGTGCCACCTCAACCGAGCAATCTAAATGGGTCGGCGATCACAGCCCAACGCCGCATCGTCGCGACGTTCCGGGCTCCGCGGTGAAATAAAACGTTCGTTAAAATTTGGCACTTTTGCGCGGAGTGAGATTCCGTCGCAGGCGACTCCCGACTATGATCGCAATGCGTGTATCGTGCCGGGTGAACGCGCGCCGGAATATTATTTTACTATTTGAATTGATGAATTTTGTTTTTTTACGGCGGTGCCATTGACCGCATTTTTTTAAAAAACATTTGCAGGACAGCGACATGACCAATGTAACGACGCTTCATTTCGATCTCTCCCACGCGCCGCAGGATGTCGATCACACCCTCCACATCGCGGGACAAGACTATGTTCTGACGGCGCATACGCCGCAGACGCTGCAACTGCACGCGTCGCTCAATCCGATGCTGGCCGCGGTGCCGGTGGATCAGCAGCATCACGTCAGCCATTTTGCTGAAAACGTCGCACTGCCGTCCGGCGTCGCGTTGATGTTCGTGCAGCATCCGGCCAAGGACGCCAACGCGCCGCTGCCGGCGTTGTCGCTGATGGCGACATATATTCCACCCGGCGCCAGCCCGGCGCCCACGGCCGCATCCGGGCCGTCGCTGGCCGCCAGGAAGCTCGCGGTGCTGGGGGCCGCGCCTCCGGCACTCGATCCCGGTGACGATCACGGCAACAGCTTCAGGACCCCGCTCGATACCGCGTTGTCGCTGGTGTCCATGCATCCTGAACTGATGCATCTCGATCCGGCAACAGCGGCTCACATCCATGACACTCATCTGGTCTCGGCACCCGGCGTCAATGATCTGGCGCTGGCGATCAGTGCGCAGGGCGCCGCCGATGTCGATGGCGGCTGGGCCACGATCTCTGCGTGTGTCGACGAGAACGGCGCGACGCTGACCAACGATGCTGGTCAGCCGGTCTACCATTATGCCCTGTCCGATGCCACGCAGGCCGCTCTGGCCGCTCCGGTCAAGGGAGCGCTGCGCACCAGCAAGAACGATCTTGCGCTGAAGGACAAGACGTGGGGGCAAAGCTACGGCCTCGCTTCAATCGATCATTCCGCATCGAGCACATCGTCGTTCGCCGGGCAGGTGACGGCAGGGACCGGCGTGAGCGAGACCCCGCAGCCCACCCCGCCAACGAACGCGGACGCCCAATGGGTGCCGCAGGACTGGTCGGGAATTCACGGCCTCACGCTTGGAACCGCGCAGCAAAACGGGGACTCGTTCGCGATCGATGTCACAAACAACGCGCTCCGTCACATGGGCACATGGGTCGAATTTCTCGATGACATGGGCAATGTCATCGCAGATTCCCGGCAGCAGCTCGACTTGCTGACGCCGGGCAATTTCCTGATGGGCATCCCGATATCGACGGCGGCGACAACGCTCTCCTTCACCATGCCGCGGCAGGCCTCGGGCGCCCGCATCCTGTTCGGCACGCTGGGGACCGGTCATTTCGACAGCAGCGTGGCCGCGATGGGGACGTTCTGCACCAGCCTGTTCGAGATGGCGGTGCCGACCTTCATGCTTGTCGCCGGTGTCTGGAAGGGAGACGACGACGGCGAATATGAAGGGATCCTCAAGGATAGATATTTCATGGCCGCGATCGCGGCACTCGCGGTGGACTTCGTCTCGCCGGTCCTTTCCAAGACCATCTCGTCGGATCCTGTCGGCGCACTGCTGATGATCGGCAACAAGCTGATGGCGACGCTGCTCAAGAGCGCGATGGGCCGGCTGCGGGATTACATCGTCAAGAAGATGGTGGTCGAGGAAGCCGAACGCTGCATTCCTTTTGTCGGCTTCGTCTTTGCCGCGCTGGGCGTCGCCGGAACACTGGTGGATCTGGCGGAGACCACCGCGGCGGTGATCCAGACGCCATCCAAGTCCTCGATCGAAATCGCGCGAACCATGACGCTCGGTGTCAGCGTTCAGCCGGATCCGCAGCACTCGGTGTGGCCGTCCACCGCGCATTATTATCGCCTGATGGTGCAGTATCAGGGCGGCACGTTCATGCACCTGAACGGTGAGATGTTCGAGATCACCAATGGCGTGACATCCAGTGCCACGCTCTCCAAGTTGTTGTCGAATGTGCCCGCCGGCGGCTCGCTCAAGGTCTATGCGGTGATCTATTCGAAGAACTGGTGGATCTGCGGGTATGCGAGCTCGCCCGACTGGGTCGACGCGCGGCCGGGGGCGGATGGCAGCATGACCGTCGGGCTTGTCATCACGGAGCAACTGGTGCCGCTGTCTGCGGACACGCTCTACAGCCACAACGAGAAACTGGCCTACGACAGCACGAAAGGCCATTACTGGCTCGGCGCGTCGTCGGACACGACGAGCCTGGCTGCGCCCACCGACACGGCGAAGGCGCTGGACGATACGCCCGACGGCCACAAGCTGGCCGAGCTGGTCGATATCACCATCAACGATCACGCGCACATGCTCGGCTATTGCTGGCGAGCCGGCGGCCAGGGATTGCCGTTGGTTGGCGACACCGCCGCCTCCAACGCGCAGATGTATACGTTCCAGAACATTTCCTATCTGGCCACGCCGGACACGGGCCTGAAGGCCGTCAATCGCGGAATGACCGGAAAGCCGCACATTCTTTACGATCAGTTCGGCCCGATCGAAGAAGGCGCGACCGGCGCGGGCAACAACTTCTATCTGGATGTGGTCGACAAGGTCTATCACCTCCGGCGCGTCGATTTCGACGGCCAGCCGTTCGACCTGACCGCAACAGTGCAGAGCTGGGGGCAATTCACTCAACCGCATCTGGATGCGGTGGTGGTGCACCCGGCCGGTTATGTCGCCGCTGTCAGCTGGGCCAATTCGAAGATGGAGCTTTTGAGAATTCCAGCCCAGGGGTCGGCGGATGCCGACGCGCCGGTGGCGGTTTTGTGCTCCGGCGAGGGCCTGCGTGAAGGCCTCATGAACGGGCCGATCGCGATGGCCGTCACCCCGGACGGCAAGTTCCTGATTCTGGAGACCAAGAACAACCGCATTCAGGCCTTCGACACCGCAGGCAAGCCGGTCCAGGCCTTTACCGCGACCAGCGGGATGCAATCCTTCATGGCGTTGAAGGAGCAGACCGGGACCGTGACCTATCTGGACGTCGGCACCGAGTCCAAGGGCTATATCTACGTTCTCTCCTGTCTCAACAGCGGCGAGGCGCAGACCGACTACAATCTGGACATCTATCAGCCGACGGGGGAGCATCTGTGCACCACCAATGGCCTGAACGCGGCCAAGATCGTTGTCAGCATGTGGCGTGATGTCTACGCGCTCAACTACGAGGTTCTGCTCGGGCCGCAGCAGCGCACCGAACCATCGATCAGCCAGTGGATTCCTTCCACACCCGCCGGCACCGATCCCAACGGGTGAGGATGACATGTGTCGCTGCGACACCGCCCGGTCACACGGGCGGTGTCGAGTCGTAACCGCTGCAACAACAGCCGTCAGACAGGAAAAATCGAATGCCGCCGGATGGGTCGCTCAAGCGTGTCGATTTCAGCAAGCAGGTCATTGTCAGCCGCAACAGGGTTGCAAATTTTCCGCAAGGGGACGTGACTTTTTCGTTCTGGATTCAGTGGCGTCGGATCCCCGGTGATTTCAGTGCGGCGCAACTGATCGGCTACTGCGACGGCATGGGCGACATGGATCATCCCAACGCCAGTCCGGGCCCGCGTTTTCTGGTCAAGGACCCCGACAACATCACGGTCTGGTTCGGGGGCACCTCGGGAAGTTCGGGCGTGAGCGTGGGAGACGGCCAATGGCACCATCTGGCCATTGCCGTCGAGCAGCGCGCGCCCTCGGTGGTGGTTCATATCATCCGCGACGGAATGTCCGCCGGCCAGATCGAACTGCAGGTGGACGACGGCGAGCAGTTGGGCTCCGGCGGCCCGTTCAATGTCGGATTTCCGTTCTACGAGTACCAGGACAGCGACGGCAGTTCGACCGGGAAATACCGCGAAGGGCTGGGATCGATTGCCGAAGTCCGGATCTGGGACGGTGTTCGCTCACCCAAGCAGCTTGCGGTCGAAATGACCGGCTATCTGGCCGCGCATCCCAAATTGCTGCTGTATTGGCCGCTTGGCTTTGTCGGCAGGCTGCAATCCGCGGTGCACGACGAATCTGGCCAGGGCAATGACGGGATGTTGGGCATTTCCCTCGGGCCGGGCTGGAATCGCGACAACCTGGCCTGGCCGGTCGCGCCGATGGACCTGTCCGGGGTCGATCTCTCGCTTGCGAACGTGCGCGGCATTCCGCTGCATGGCCGCAATTTGCAGGGAGCCATCCTCGGGTCGCTGGCAAGCGGGGCATCGCTGCCCGCGCAAATGCCGGCCCCGGGCAACGATCTTCGCGATGTGGATTTCAGCTCCGCCGATCTCAGCGGTGCGGATATCCGTTGCTCAAGTCTGGACGGCGCGAACTTTACCGATGCAACGCTTTACGGCACCCGTTTCAATGGGAGCGACCTCACTGCGGTGACGTTCAGCCCGCAGCCGAAATGGTCGCGCGACGATCGTTACCGCACCGTCCTGGACAATGCCAGGATACCTTTTACCGCGCTCGGCAAGGACTGGTCTCACCTGCATCTGACCGGCGCCAACCTGGTCGGTCTTGGTCCCGGCAGCGACCTGTCGGGCATCAACGCCGTCAACATCGTGTTCGAAAGGGCGCCGATGGTCGGATGCCTGTGCCAGGGAGCCGACTTCAGCGGCGCGGATCTGACCGCCGCGCACCTCAATGACGCCGATCTCTCCGGCTGCAAGCTGATCGGCACGACGCTCTATGCCGCGGATCTGTCCGGCGCGACGCTGAAAGGCGCCGATATGACGCGCGCAAAACTGGGCGGCGTGGCGAACAACCCGACGCAAAAGTCAGCCGTTCTGTCCTACGCCTTCATGCCTGGTGTGGTTCTGACCGAAGCCGAACTCTACGGGGTCGATTTGTCGTTCGCCCAGATCTATGCCAACGCCAAGGTCGATGCCGCACATCTGGAAAGCGCCGATCTGTCCAATGCGAACCTCTGCGACATGAACTTCACCCAGGCGCACATGAAGGGGGTGGATATGAGCGGCTCCATCCTGGTCCGCTGCAATTTCGAGGGTGTGGATCTCGGTCCGTCGGAGGGAGGCAAGAGTTCGTCGTTGTCGGGGGCTCGCCTGCAAGGGGCTGATTTTACCGCCGCCAACCTCAATGGCGCCAATCTGTCGAATGCGGGTGTTGCACTTGACGCGGGAACCTTTTCCATCAGCCGCATCGACGACAATGGGCATCTGGTCAGCGTCGATGAAAGCTTCGGCCAAACCATCCTTCCGCTGGGGCTTGGCGACGACAATACGATCTGGCCGAATCGTGATTCCGGCCCCCTCAGCAGTGTGGCCCAACTCGTCGCCGCGGATCCGCCGACACCGCCGCCCTGCATTCCAAGCCTGACCAGTTTTTGCCCGCGGGTGAAACGTTAATCAGCCCTGTCCGGCGGCGCCTGACAACGTGCTCGACCGGGCGCGTGCGCTGCGATATCTGTCGCCTCTGTGAACAGTCGTGGCGGCGCCATGGCTGGGATGGTCGTTCCCACGGATCCGGACCATGATCCCGGCTATTTTGGCTGTCCGTTCTTCAGAGGCCCGATGGATCAAACCGCACGACTCGATATCACCAACTGGCTTGTCAGTTCGGGGCTTTCGGGCCTTCCCGAGACCGATCTTGTGCGCGGTTTCTGCGAGCGATGCCGCGAGGCTGGGCTGGAATTGTCGCGCGGCCTCGTTTTCATCGACACGCTGGACCCCATCTTCGAGGGGCGGGGCTTTCGCTGGAGCGACGGCAATGTGGAGGAGAGCGACACCTTCGAATACGGCTCCACCAGCGAAGGCGAGGCGGCCCGGAACTGGCGGCGTTCGATGTTCTACGCCATGCTGGAACAGGGCCACAGCGAACTGCGGATCGATCTCTGCAATCTCGCGGCCTATGATTTTTCCCAGATCGAGGATATCGCCGCGAAGGGCCACAAGGATCTTGTCGCCTTCGTGCATCGGCTCGAGACCCGCAACTTCATCGGCGAGATGGATTGCGTCTATTCCTACTGGACGCTGCGCCACCAGCACGGATTCCACGACCAGGCGCGCGGCGCGCTGCGTGATCTCGTGCCGGTGCTCGGGCTCGCGGTGAAGGCGCGTTCGCTGACGCGCGTGGCCCGCACCCTCGGCCAGGTCTATCTCGGCCGCGATGCGGCCGAACGCGTGCTGAGCGGACGGATCTCGCGCGGCGTGGCCGATCGCATCAAGGCGGTGCTGTGGTTTTCCGACCTGCGCACCTACACCGCGATCAGCGCCGCGATGGAGCCGGCGGAAATCATTCCGTTCCTGAACGACTATGCGGACGCGGCGATCAGCGCGATCCATGATGCGGGCGGCGATGTGCTGAAGCTGATCGGCGATGGTGTGCTGGCGATCTTCAACACCGCGGATCTCGCGGTGGCCAAGCATGCGGCGTTGCGTGCTGAAAACCAGTTCCGGAAAAACATCCAGGAGATCAACCGCCGCCGCGCTTCGGAAAGCCGGCCGTTCACGACCGCCTATGTCGGGCTGCATGTCGGCGAGGTCTTCTACGGCAACATCGGCAGCGAAGACCGGCTCGACTTCACCGTGGTGGGGCCGGCGGTGAACGAAGTCAGCCGCATTGCATCGATGTGCAATTCGGTCGATCGCGAGCTCTTGATCTCCTCGGCGTTCCTGATCGGTCTCGACGCCGAAGGCCGCAATCATTTCGTGTCGACCGGACGCTTCGCATTGCGCGGCATCGGGCAGGCGCAGGACCTGTTTACGCTGGATCCGGAGATCAGGAGCGGCGACGTGCTGGCCGACCGGTACGATCTTTATCTGCAGGCGCAGACATCCGCGGTCGATAACAGCGGAATTGACGTGGGCTGATCATATTGCATCGCCGCATGATTCTTCGGCGGTGCGGCACACGCCACAACTGCGACCAAAGGGCAATTGCAAATCAAACAAAATTGGCTTTTCACGACGGCGCGGATCATGTTGAATGGTTCTAATTATCCGGTTGGATAACAAATAAGAACGCCGCATGAGCGTTTGCTGGAAACGATAAAGGCCGCGCGGTCTTTCGCCCGTGCGGACGGGGAAGAATGAAAGCAACTGATATTGCTGCGCCCGACTACTTTCACAAAGTGGTCGACTGCCAATGGGCCTGTCCCGCGCATACGCCTGTTCCCGAATACATCCGGTTGATCGCCGCAGGCCGCTATAGCGATGCCTACATGATCAATTGGCGCTCGAACGTGTTTCCCGGAATTCTGGGGCGCACTTGCGATCGTCCGTGCGAACCGGCCTGCCGCCGCGTCCGCGTCGAGGAGGAACCGGTCGCGATCTGCCGGCTGAAGCGTGTTGCTGCAGATTACAAGGACGACATCACCAGCCGGCTGCCGCAGCCCGCGGCGGTGAAGAACGGCAAACGCATTGCCCTGGTGGGCGCGGGCCCAGCCTCGCTGACGGTGGCGCGCGATCTCGCGCCACTCGGCTACACCTGCGTGGTATATGACGGCGACAAGCGGGCCGGCGGCATGATGCGCACGCAGATCCCGAAATTCCGCCTGCCGGACAGCGTGATCGACGAGGAAACCGGCTTCGTGCTCAATCTCGGCGTCGAATTCCGCGCCGGCACCCGCGTCGAGAGCATGGCAGCGCTGCTGGCCGAGGATTACGACGCCATTGTTGTCGGCTCCGGCGCACCGCGCGGCCGCGACCTCGACATCCCCGGCCGCAAGGAAGCGGCGGAGAACATTCATATCGGCATCGACTGGCTCTCCAGCGTGTCGTTCGATCATATCCACAGCATTGGCAAGCGCGTCATCGTACTCGGCGGCGGCAACACCGCGATGGACTGCTGCCGCTCCGCGCGCCGGCTCGGCGGCGAAGACGTCAAGGTGGTGGTGCGCTCCGGCTTCGA
>JBGMOD010000211.1:0-4478 GCA_041424235.1 Hyphomicrobiales bacterium | reverse complement strand
GCCGTGCTCGGCGGCATGGTGTGGGCGCTGGAAAACCCGAACGAAGGCATCGTCGAAGCCGACGAGATGGATTACGACCGCCTGCTTGAAATCCAGATGCCGTATCTCGGCCCGGTGAAGGGTTATTACACCGACTGGACCCCGCTGGAGGGCCGCCCCGGCCTGTTCCCCGAGGACATCGACACCAGCGATCCCTGGCAGTTCAGGAACGTCCTGGTGCGGTGAGGCGACGGCGTTCGTTGCAACGAGGCTTGTGACGACGCTTACGAAGCTATCGCGATGCACTCACCTCCCTTGTCGTTGCCGGGCTTGTCCTCAGCGACTTCGGCTTCGCCGAAGTCGCGGACACAACCTCGCTTAGGGACGCAGTGCTTTCCTAACTTAGGAACGCAGTGCCCTCCTAAGCGGGATCACCGGGACGAGCCCGGTGATGACAATAATAAGCGCAATGCCTTCGTATTGCGCTGTAGTCAGCTCTACTTCGCCATATAATCGTAGGCGACCTCGCCCAATCCCAGCGTCAAATCGGCCTTGAAATGCAGCGCCGACACCACTTCGCGCACCGGCAGTCGCGAGACGTCGGCAAGCGCGTGCGGAAACAGGCCGAGCGCGGCAGGGCCGGTCCAGGCTTCCTTCAGGACGATGTCCTTCAGGTGGAAGCGCACCAGTTCGCAGATCCGCGGCGTGCCGTCGACATGCGGGATGATCTTGAGAATGAAGTTCGGCAGGTTGAGCGAATGCATCACCGCGGCGGTGTCGGCGGCGCGATGCTTGTAGCCCATGGTGGCGCTGGCGCAGAGCACCGAGCCGTAATGCAGCGTGCCCACCAGCACGTCGGTCTCGGTGACGATTTTCGGCGATGCCAGCTTTTTCGGAAAACCCCACAGCTCACGGCCACCGGCGATCGGCGCATCGTCGTCGAGATACATGGCGTGGGTGTAGGCGCCTTCCACCCCATCGAGCGTGACCGGGATCACCTGCCCGGTCTCGGTGTAGTCGCCGAAGCCGGTGGAATCCGGCATGCGAATGAATTCGTACTTCACCAGCGGTTCGGTCACCTTCAGCGGCTCCGGCACCACGGCCGCCAGCGCTTCGGGATCGGTGCGGTAGGTGATGATGAAATATTCGCGGTTGAAGAAACGATAGGGACCGGGCGGAAACGACGGATTGGTCAACGGCATCGAATAGGCAGTGCGCTTCACGTCCTCGATCTTCATGGGCAACCTCTGATCCACCGCACACGGCGTGCGCGCGCACTATGGATCAGCGGCCCAAGGCAGGCGAGGCCTTAAAATCGGCAGCCGTCATCACAACATGGTCAGCAGCCTGTCAGCTCCGGCGCAGCCAAACGGCTGCACCCTGAACGTAACGGCGATCCGTTATTTGGTACTGATCGGCGGCGCGGTCTTTTCCGCGGGCGCCGGCGGCAGCGCCGTGGATGCACCGGACTTCCGCGCATCCGCATCCGGCGTGGCCGGTTCGGGGGCCGGCGTGGTCGGCCGGGTTCCGCCCGGCTTGGATTCGGCGGGCGCGCTGGCGCCGGGCGCCTGACCGGTGGTGCCAGGATTCTGGAGAGCCGGGTTCTGCTGAACCGGCGTCGACGTCTGGGCTGTCTGCTGCGCCACCTGCATCTCGCCGGAGGCGATGCGGGCGAGCGACACGCCTGAAATCGCAAAGCCGGCGACGAACAACGACACGCCGAGCACCATCTGCAGCCGCAGATCCTGCCGTCGCCGTTGCTCCCTGTTCTGGCCTGTCGGATCTTGGCTCAGCGTCATGTTGTTCCGCCTCCGGACCGTCGATCTGGAAGGAAAACAGACGAGTCCAGCGAAAGTTCCGGGCGGTAAAACCATCCGGGAGGCGGCCGTGGCTGACGCCTCAGTCCCGGGTGCTGGCTTCCCATGTGGCGTGGCGAACGCCGCCCTTTTGCTCCATGGCCTCGATCACCGCATCGAGCTCCTTGGGATCGACCGTGGTGCGGGTCAGGCGGGCCACGATCTCGGCCGCGCCGTTGGAGCGATCGACCACCTCGACATCGCCGACCGGATAGTCGGCCTTCTCCAGCATCTCGATCACCTCGTCGCGCAGGTCGGCCATGGCCGCGGCATCGACCGTAACCTTGACGTCGTAATCCACTTCCGAGGACTGCTCGTTCAGCGGCGTGCGGTTGATGGCGTTGACCAGCGGACGCAGCAGCGTGTTGCCGGCCAGCACGAACACCGTCAGCGCGACGGCCTGGGCGGCGAGATCGGAGCCCGCGCACGCGCCGACCGCAGCCGAACTCCACAACGTGGCCGCGGTGTTGAGGCCACGCACATTGGTGCCTTCCTTCATGATCACGCCGGCGCCGAGAAAGCCGATGCCGGAGACCACATAAGCGATGACGCGGGTGGCGCCATCGGGGCCGGCGAGATGCATCGCGAGATCGACGAAGGCCGATGCGCCGACCGCGACCAGCACATTGGTGCGCAGTCCCGCGGTGCGCAGGCGATACTGCCGCTCCGCGCCGATGATGGTGCCGAGCACGAACGCCACCGCCAGGCTCGCCAGGGTGTCGAGGAAATCATACGTATGGAAGGTTTCAATCAGGCGCATGGCCCCTTTTAGGCCATGACACCGCCAGATCAAGCGGACTTCGGATCCGGAAGATCAGAAATCCAACAGCCCCGCGTCGCCACTTTCGGTCGCGAACGCGAGCCGTTCGCCGGTGCGATTCCAGCCGAGCGCCGAGACCGCGGCACCGTCGTTGCGGCGGACCAGGATTTCCGCGCCATCGACCATGCGGACCATCAAAATGGTGCCGTCGCCGTAACCGGCGGCGACCACATCCTGCTTGGGATGGCAGGCGACGACGGACACGCGGGCCTGCAGCGGCGCCAGCATCGCCGGCTCCTTGCCCATCGGGCCGTCCTTGCTGGCGAACGGCCAGATGATCACGGTGTCGGCGCCGGATGTGGCAAGCCCCTTGCCGCCGGCGGTCCAGGCCATCGAGCGCACGCGCCCGGGATAACCGGTCATGCGCATGTGCTTGTTGTCGGCCAACCGCCAGCCGTGCAGCGCCGATTCGTGCATGGCGGTGACCAGGAAACGGTTGTCGGCGCTGAAGCTGACGCCGAGATGCGATCCCTTCCATTCCAGCAAATCCGGCTTGGCCGCCATGTTGGGAAACCACAGTGTCACGCCGTTGTAATGCGCGATCGCCAGCCGCAGCCCTTTCGGGGCGAAAGCGAGACCGCCCACGGTGGACGGCGCATCGAATGACTTGTCCTCGTGCTTGGGCGCGCGGATGAACGCCGTCTTGCCGGCCGACCACGCCACCGCGCCATCGGCATGCAGCGCCACATTGTCGATCCAGCGCCGCTTGGCCTCGGTGGCGATCACCTCGGTAGCGCCCTTGGCGTCGATGGTCACCACCTTGCCGTCGTCACCACCGGTCAGCAGCCGCTTGCCGTCGGAGACCGCGCACAGGATGCCGCCGCCATGACCGGTGACGGGCGACGCCTCGCCCTCGGCAGTCACCAGGGTGATGGTCTCTTCAGTGGCGACGAAGGCCGCCACCTCGCCGAGGAAATGCACCGATGTCGCGGGACCGCTGAGCGTCACCGGACGCACGCGATCGGTGACGGAGACGATGGATTGTTGGGCGTTGCCGCGCGGATCGAGGTCGCTCATCACGCCGCGATGCACTTCTCGAAGCCGTCGCGGATCGCCTGCTCCGGCAGTTCGCGACCGATGAAGACGACGCGGCTTTCGCGCGCCTCGCCCTCTTTCCATTCGCGCTGATGATCGCCTTCCAGCATCATGTGCACGCCCTGGAACACATAGCGGTCGTCATCGTCCTTGAACGACAGGATGCCCTTGGAGCGCAGGATGCGGGCGCCGTCCTTGGCGACCAGCTCCTGCAGCCACGGCATGAACTTGTTGGCATCGAGCGGCTTGGAGGTGCGCAGCGACAGCGATTGCATGTCCTCGTCGTGATAGTGCTTCAGGCCGTGGCCATGGCCGTGATCGTGATGATGGTCATGGCCGTGATCATGATCGTGGTGGTGATGGTCGTGATCGTGGTCGTCGCCGGCCTCGAGGAATTCCGGCTCGATCTCCAGGATACGGTCGAGATCGAAGGCGTTGCGCTCCAGCACGTCCGCCAGCGCCACCTGGCAGCGCTCGGTGCGGTGCAGCTTGGCGTAGGGGTTGATGCCGCGGATCCGCGCCTCGACTTCGGCCAGCTCTGCCTTGGAAACGAGATCGGTCTTGTTGAGCACGATGACGTCGGCGAAAGCGATCTGGTTCTTGGCCTCCGGGGCGTCCTTGAGGCGATCGCTCAGCCACTTGGCGTCGGCCACCGTCACCACCGCGTCCAGCCGCGACTTGGCCTGCACGTCCTCGTCGACAAAGAAGGTCTGCGCCACCGGCGCCGGATCGGCGAGGCCGGTGGTTTCCAGGATGATGGCGTCGAACTTGCCCTTGCGCTTCATCAG
>JBGMOD010000210.1:0-4494 GCA_041424235.1 Hyphomicrobiales bacterium | reverse complement strand
AGATGCCGCGGCTGTCGATCTTGTGGGCTTCCATCGGATCGTCGGCGCCCATCATCCGCCACATCATCTGCCGGATCAGCGCCACCGACACCGGCGCGGTGTTGTCGGCGATCTCGCGGGCGAGGTCGCGCGCGGTCTCCAGCAACTCTTCCGGCGGCACCACCTTGCTGACCAGCCGTCCGGCCAGCGCCTCGCGGGCCTGGAACACCCGGCCGGAATAAGTCCATTCCAGCGCTTGCGCGATGCCGACAATGCGGGGCAGGAACCAGCTCGAGCAGGCTTCCGGCACGATGCCGCGGCGCGCAAACACGAAGCCGAAGCGGGCGTTGTCGGCGGCGATGCGGATATCCATGGCGAGCTGCATGGTGACGCCGATGCCCACGGCCGGACCATTGACCGCGGCGATCACGGGTTTCAGGCTCTTGAAGATGCGCAATGTGAGGCGGCCGCCGCCGTCGCGCACCGCATCGTCGCTCCAGTCCACTTCGCCGTTGGCTTGCAGCGGTGCAGTCTTGCGGTCGGCGCGCGCGGCGCGGTCGAAGGTCCGCCCGCCGGCGGAGAGGTCGGCGCCTGCGCAGAACGCGCGCCCGGCGCCGGTGACGATAATGGCGCGGATATTGTCGTCAGCGTCAGCCCGATCGAACGCGTCGATCATCTCGGACTGCATGGTGTGGGTATAGGCGTTGAGCTTGTCGGGCCGGTTCAGCGTGATGGTCAGAATCTGATCTTCGACGTCGTACTTGATCTGCTCGTAGGCCATCCGGATTTCCTCGTCTCACGCTCTGTTGTGGTTGCCGCCATGGTGTCATGGCGGTGGCCTGAGGACAACGCGACAAAGCCGTGCCGGCCATGAGCCGGCGGCATGGAAGCTATTTTCCATTTTGCGGAAACAGGCTAGAAGGCCTGCGCGCGAACGTGGCGGAACTGGTAGACGCAAGGGACTTAAAATCCCTCGATGGCAACGTCGTGCGGGTTCGATTCCCGCCGTTCGCACCACCGATTTTAAGCGAATCGGTGGTGCACCAGGGGAGGCGGCCCAGCGCGAGAGCGCCTAGCAAGAGGGGCCCAGATCCCGCGATCCCGGCATGTAGGCGACGCTGAAGTTCGGACGGGCCTGAATCCGGGCATACCAGTCGGTGACGCAGGACAGTGCGCTCCACATCGGCGACAGGCCGAGATCGTCCATCCGCACGATGGTCGGCGTGAGGCTGACGTCGGCGAGGGTGTACTGATCGCCGATCAGCCAGGGGCCGTCTGCCAGCGCCTGCTCCATCCGCTGCAGCGTCTGGTTGAGCTTGTCCAGCGCTTCATCGATATCGGCCTTCCCGAAGCCGGTGCGCCCCATCTTGCGATAGAAGTGTTTTCGCAGCGGTAGCCGTTCGGTGTAGTCGAAGAACTGTTCGTCGGTCATTTGCGACCAGATCGGCACGAAATAGGCGTTGAACGACGGGGGCCGGATCGCCGGCGTCGGCACCTCGTCGATGTATTGCCGCCAGGCGCGCATGCGCGCCGCGACCTTGGGGTTCTTCGGCCGTACCGGCCGCTCGGGATAGACATCTTCGAGATATTCGTTGATCACCGTGCTGTCGATCACGACGTCGCCGCCGTCGAGCAGGGTCGGGACCACGCCGTTCGGATTCATCTTGAGGTACGCGGGCGAGAGATGGTCGCCTGATGAGAACTGGATCAGGCGGCTGGTCCAGTCCAGTTGCTTCTCCGCAAGCACCAGTCGAACCTTCTGGCTGCATGTCGAGATCGGCGCGTGGTAGAGTTCGAGCATTGATGTCCTCCCTTTTTATCGGGCCACCATCCAGCAATCCGGTACGCCCTGGGAAATGCAGAGTGGTTATCGCTCCCATAATCGTTTTGAAGGAAGGCCGGCAATGGATCTGGATGTCCTGAAAAGCTTCCTGCGCATTGTCGAGCTCGGCAGCGTGTCCAGGGCTGCATCCGAACTCGGAATATCCCAGCCGGCGCTGACCCGGCAGATGAAGCGGTTGGAGCATGCGCTGGGAAGCGAACTGCTGGTGCGAGAGTCCCGTGGCGTTCAGCTCACCGAGGCCGGCGAGTTCCTGTTGCCCCGCATCCGGCCGCTGCTGGATCAAGCCGAGCAAGTTGTGGAGGAGTTGTCGGAATGGCGTGGCGCGCTCTCCGGCGACGTCGCCATCTGCATGCCTGCGTCACTGCATCGCTCGGTCACGTCACCGCTGGTCGCCGATCTCAGGCGCACAGTGCCGGGGTTACGGCTGCGGGTGATCGACGGGTTCGACGCGATGCTGCACGACCAGTTGCGCGATGGCCTGGTCGATCTCGGTGTCCTGGTCCACGATCCGGAGCGGATCATCGATGGCGTCGACCAGGCGCCGCTGGTTCGCGAGCCGCTGATGCTGATCGGCCGGGTTTCGGCTTTTCCACCTGATGCTCAAGTCAAGATCAGCGACATCGCCGACAAGGACCTGGCGCTTCCGGGCAAGCGCAACTACCTGCGCCACCGCATCGAAACCTTGTTCCGCAAGAAGGGCCTCGCGCCGCGGATCGGGCTGGAGGTCGACTCCATGCGTCTCGCCAACGATCTCGTGATGGGCGGCGAATGCTTCTCCATCGTCCCGCAATCGGGCGTCGAAGTCGTGCCTCGCGCCGGTGTTGCGGCGTGGCCGATCTCGGGCGCCTCGGTGTCCTGGGCGCTCTGCATTCAGAGGCGGCGCCGGCAATCGCCGGTTGTCCGCCAGGTTGTCGCACGTCTCACAGGTTACATGCTGCAGCCGCCGCGATCGAAGATCGGCTGATCCCAGCGACATTCGCGCGCACGCATCTCCGCAAGACATCCGGAACCGCGAACCGGCGCCAATTTGCCGGTTGACATTCATCCGGACGGATTCAAATATGCATTTCAAATGAGCATTTGAATTTTTATGACAACACGCGAACGCATCCTTTTGGCGGCAGAACGGCTCTTTGCGGAAAAGGGCGTCGAGAACGCCACGCTGAAGATGGTCACGCAGGAGGCGGGGGTGAACCTCGCCGCCGTGAATTATCATTTCGGCTCGAAGGAAGAGCTGGTGTTCGCGGTGTTCGACGATCTGGCCGACCGCATCTCGCGGCGGCGGCTGGCGCTGCTCGCGGCGCGGAAATTGGCTGTTGGAGGCAAGCCGCTCGGTATCGAGGAGATCGTCTATTTCTTCATGGAGCCCTATGTGCTGCATGAAGGCGGGCGCGACGGCGCGCTGCTGATCAACATGATCCTGCACCACCGGGTCTCGCCGACGCGAACCGCAGAACGAATCCTGTCGAAGTACTTCGACAAGGTCGCCTACAAGTTCGTCGAGGTGTTCACGGAATCGATCGGCCATCTCGACAAGAAGGCGCTGTGGTGGCGCTATTATTTCATGGTGAGCTCGATCCTGTTCACGGCCTCCGAGCGCGGGCAGGGCAACCGCCTGGCGCGGATCTCGGACGGGCATGCCGATCTCAACAATCTCGATGAGCTGGTGCACCAGCTCACCATCTTTCTGGCCGCCGGGATGACCGCGCCAAAGGACAGTCCGCGCGTTCAGTTGCCGCCCGGATTCACGACTGCGGATACGCGCAGTCAGCCCGTGCGACCCAAGGTCGCCGATAAAACGCCCGGCAAAAAGCCGGCGACAGCAAAAAGAGTCAGGGGAGAGACGAATGAGCCGATGGCCATACGAAAAAGGGCTTCACGATCTCGGTAACGGCTGTTTTGCCTGGCTGGTGCCGGACGGATCGTGGGGCTACAGCAACGCCGGCCTGATCGTCGACGGCGACGACAGCCTGCTGGTCGATACGCTGTTCGATCTCAAATTGACGCGGGAGATGCTGGCCGGCATGCGCACCAAGGTGCCGCAATCAGCCCATATCGATACCCTGGTCAACACCCACGCCAATGGCGACCACACCTTCGGCAACCAACTGGTCGCCGACGCGCGCATCATCGGCACCAAGGCCTGCGTCAGCGAAATGCTGGAACGGCCGCCGGAGTTCCTGCGCGAGCGCATGGCGAACTGGCAGCAACTCGGCGAGGCCGGCGCCTTCATGCACGAGGTGATGGGCAGCCGCTTCGATTTCGAAGGCGTGGTGAATACGCCGCCGACAGCGGCGTTCGACGGCGAGATGTCGCTGCGGGTCGGCGCCAAGGAGGTCAAGCTGCTGGAAGTGGGACCGGCCCACACCCATGGCGACCTCCTGGTGTACGTGCCCGAGGACCGCACGGTGTTTTCCGGGGACATCATGTTCGTGAAGGGCCATCCGGTGGTCTGGGCCGGGCCGATCTCGAACTGGGTCAAGGCGTGCGACCAGATCCTGGCGTGGGATGTCGAGACCGTGGTGCCCGGACACGGCGCCATCACCGACAAGAATGGCGTGCGCGAGCTCAAATCCTATTTCGAGTTCATCCTGGTGGAAGCGCGCAAACGGTTTGACGCCGGCATGTCCGACGAGGAGGCTGCGCGCGACATTTCATGGGATGCGTTCCGC
>JBGMOD010000209.1:0-42955 GCA_041424235.1 Hyphomicrobiales bacterium | reverse complement strand
GGCGGCGCGATTGCGGCCTCGGTCGGCGGCGCCGCCTATCTCATGGTCCGGCCACCGCTGGAGCTTTGGCCCTCGCTGGTGGAATTCGCGGCCGACTACCGCACCGGTATCGGCGAACGGCGCGAGATCGCCTTTGCCGACAAGGTGTCCGTCGAGATGAACACGCGGACCAGCCTGAGCACAGGCAAAGCCGGATCGGCAACGCGTCAGATCGAACTGATCGCCGGCGAGGTCGCGGTCACGGCGGGCCTCGGCGCGGCGGCGCCATCGGAGCCGTTCGTGGTGGTGGCAGGCAACGGCCGGGCCAGTGCCGTGCGCGCGCGGTTCGATCTGCGCCACGACGGGCAGAGCGTCGCGGTCACCTGTCTCGAAGGCGACATGCGGGTCGAATGCCGGAGCGATGTCACAGCGCTCAAGGCGGGCCAGCAGATCACCTATGACGCGCGCGGCTTCGGCGAGACAACCGCGACCGACGGCCGCCGCGTCGAAGCGTGGCGGCAAGGCCTGCTGGTGTTCAATAATCAACCGCTCGCGCAAGTGGTCACGGAGATCAACCGCTACCGGCGTGGGCGAATCGTGCTGATGAACGACGACATCGGCCGGCTGTCGCTGGATGCGACGTTCCGCCTCGACCGAATCGATGAGGCTGTTCCAAAGATCACTCATCTTTTTGGTCTGAAGATCAGAACGCTTCCGGGCAACGTGGTCTTGTTGAGCTGAGCAGCCGCAAACCCGGCGTCACAAAAGTTTCATGACTTTTGTTGGCGGTCCGGATGGCTGGGCGGGCGTCTTCAAGACACCTGCGCAGTTCTGCCTTGACCAGGTTCTCCACCGGATCGGTCGGCGGTCGAACTGCGGCTCCTGATCACCGTCGTTCCTCGCCCTCGCAAGACCATTGGCCGAAAGATCCTGATGACGCGCAATCGCCTGCCTGACGCTCGGCAAGATTCCCCTCGCCGATGTCTCCATCGATCCGCATTGCTCGTCGGCGTCAGCGCGATTGCCCTGTTGACCGCATCTCACGGCGCGAACGCGCGTCCGTTCGGCAGCAGCGCCGCGCTTGCCGCTCCAGTCAATGCCGCAGCGTCCGCCGTCGCCACCGCTCAGCAAGCCGCTGTGATCGCCGCGCAATCTCAAAATTCAATGTTGCGCGCCACCCAGGCGATCCAGGCCATGCGCGCGGCACAGGCAGCGGCTCGCAACGCCGCGACAAACGGTCCCGACAATCTGGGCGCGGATCCGAACCATCCCGGACAACTTCTTCCCAATGTGCCGAACGGATTGGGCGCCGGCGGCTTGCAGGTGACGTCCGGCGTCGGCAGCGATCCGACGCTGTGGCAAAACGCCAATCTGCCGACGCAGTCGAACGCCAATGGCCAGACCACAGTCACCATCCAGCAGACCGCGCAGAAGGCGATCCTGACCTGGGGCACCTTCAATGTCGGCCGGCAGACATCGCTCTATTTCAATCAGAGCGCCGGAACCGCCGCTGACGGCACCAACAACTGGGTTGTGTTCAATCGCATCCTCGATCCATCGGGCGCGCCAAGCCAGATTCTCGGGCAGATCAAGGCCGAGGGCTCGGTCTATCTGATCAACCAGAACGGCATCATTTTCGGGGGCTCGAGCCAGATCAACATCCACTCGCTGATCGCCTCGTCGCTGCCGCTGCTCGGCGACCTCTCCAACAACCAGATGATACCGGGCAGTGCAGCCTATGATGCCGCCGTCAGCGCCAGCAACACGACCTTTTTGAGTTCGGGGATCGAAGGGATTTACCACAGTCCAATCCTGGGCAGCAGCGGAACCACACCGCTGGCGACCGTGCAAAGTTATGGCGATATTTCGGTCCAACCGGGCGCGACGATCACCGTCGGCAATCTGGGCTACGCCCTGATCGCCGCGCCGAATGTCTCCAATCAGGGATCGCTGACCGCCAATGGCGGCCAGATCGCCCTGGTCGCCGGGATGGGCGTGGTCCTCATCCAGCCGGGCACTGCAAGCTCAGGCAACGTTGCCCAACTTCACCCGTTCGCCGTCGGAAACACGCCGAGCGCCGGCCGCCTGGATACGACACCGCTGTTCAATGTAACCAACACCGGTTTGATCGAGGCGACGACCGGTGATGTCACCATGACCGGCTACAGTGTCACCCAGGCCGGCGTGGTACGGGTGACGACGGGCGTCACGCAGCCCGGCAGCATCACACTGAGAGCCCAGGACGAAAACACGTCGATCGGCACCAGCGACGGCGGCGGTCGGATCGGACCGTTGATCTTCGCACCGCAGTCCGTCACCGCCATCGTCCCCGAGGAGAACGGTCAAACGACGACCTCGAGCGCCGCCGCCACCGCAGCGTTTCAGCCGGGCAGCGCATCGTTGATCGGAGGATCGGTCACGTTCCAGGGGGATGGCCAGGGCGGCGGCGCGCTGCTCTATGCGCCGGGCGCCAACGCAATGATCTCCACGCAATTCAATTCCAATTTCTCCTACGCGCCGGGCGATCCGACGGTCCATGGCCGCATCTATGTCGACAACGGCGCCATCATCGACGTTGCCGGCTTGCCTGACGTGCAATTGCCGATGTCGGCGAATTTCGTCACCATCGGGCCGATCACCGCCAACGATCTCGCCGACACGCCGCTGCAGCGTGACGGTTATCTCGCCAGCAACGGCAGCACCGGCCGCAGCATTGTCGTCGACAGCCGCATCAGCGGCACCACCATCGATGGTCGCGCCTGGGTGGGCTCGCCGCTGGTCGATGCCCAGGGCTATGTGCAGGATATGCCGCGCAGCATCGACCAGATGCTGATCAATGGCGGAACACTCAATCTGAACGGCGCCGAGGTCATCACCGCGCCCAGCTCCACGCTCAATCTCGCCGGCGGTTATCTGCACTATCTCGGCGGCATGGTGCCGAACATCAGGTACATCGGCGCCGACGGGCGCATCTACAGCGCCGCCACCGCCGATCCCAACGTGCCCATCGTCGGTATCGCCGGCCAGTTTACGGTCAACCACTCCCGCTGGGGGATCACCGAGGTCTATATCAGCCCGTTGCTGGCCGGCGGCAGCACCTACGAGTCGGATTACATTCAGGGCGGCAATGCTGGTGCCCTCAACATCAATACCGTGCCGGTTATTCCCGGCGGTCCCGCAGCAACCATCCTGGCCGGTCAGATCCTGGCGATGGCCGAGGCCGGGCGTCATCAGGTGGCGAATGGAATGCTGCCGAGCGGCGGGTCGCTGGCGATCAACGCCGCCCAGGCCATTGCCTTCACCGATCAGGGCACCACTCTATCCGACATCGCGGCCAACTTTACGGCCGCCACCTCGCTGGCGACACCCGCGATGCTGGCGAAGACCGCCGACGATCCCAGCAACATTCTCTTTACGTCGACGCTGTCGAGCGCGCTGCTCGACGCGGCCGGCCTGTCCGCGGTGTCGGTCGTCACCAACACCAACCGCATCACCGTGAACCAGGGCGCCACGCTGGCGGTGCAGCCCGGCGGGAAGATCACGTTCAGCGCCGCCATTGCATCCATCTACGGCAGCCTGATCGCGCCCTCGGGGCAGATCGGCATCACCACGACCGGGCTGACGACGACCATCTTCACCAGCCTGCTGCCGGACCCGACCAGCACCGCAGTGCCGATATCTGGCGATATCATCATCGGTTCAGGCGCCGTTCTCAGCGCCGCCGGGCGATGGGTCAACGACTCCGGCGCGGCCATCGATCAGATCGCCGGCAACGCCAATATCAATGGCGGCAGCATCTCGCTCACGACCCTGCAGAGCAGCGGCCAACAGCTCCTGAGCGGCGATCGCAGGACTGGCTCGCCGACCTATGGCCCGACACTGGACACCACCGGCGCGATCGACCTGCAGGCGGGCAGCCTGCTCGACGTCTCGAGCGGCGGTTATGTCAAACCGAACGGCCAGCTTCAAACCGTGAACGGAATTCCCGCGGGTCGCGGCGGCAGCATCGCGCTCGTCACCTATTATGCAGCCTCGCTGGGCCTTAATTTCGGCGGCACCGCCGGTCAGGCCCTGCCGGCGGCGCAGCCGACCACTGGCCGCATCGTCATGGACGGCAGTCTGCGCGGCTACGGCTTCTCCGGCGGCGGCACCTTATCGTTGCAGGCGCCCGGCATCCAGATCGGCGGCGATCCCGCGACCGCGCCTGACGGCACGCTCACATTGCCGGCAAGCTTTTTCACCAACCAGGGCTTCGGCGCCTACAGCCTGATCTCGGAATACGATGCGACCATCGTCGCCGGCACCACGGTCACGCCGATCCAGGCCAATTTTATCCCGAACGTGCCTGCGTTGTTGCAGGCGCCGACCGGAACCAGTCTCTACGGCGTCGGGACCACGCAACCCGACGGCACGCTGGTGACGCTCGGCCGGCTCGATCCCTATCACCGTCAGGCAACAAGCTTCTCGTTGACCGCGGGCAATTATCTGAACTGGAACGCCACTGCCGATCCCAACAGTTTTGTGCCGCCCAATTTTCAGGGGGTGAGCGGCACGTTGTTGCTCGACCAAGGCGCATCGATCGTCGCCGATGCCGGCGCAAGCATCACGCTCGGTTCCTACGGCCAGCTCACCGATCTCGGCGCCATCCGGGCGCCGGGCGGCGCGATTACCCTCAGCGGCCTTTACACACTGGGGACCAGTCCGACCAGATCGATCTGGCTGGGCTCGAAGGCCAGCCTCGACGCCTCAGGCACCGTGTTGCTCGATCCGTTCGCCGCGCCGGTGGTCGGCGCCGCCGGCCTCATCACGCCGCGAACCGGCCAGGTGCTGCCGGGCGGCTCGGTGACAATGCTGAGCTTCGACGGCTATCTGGTTGCCCAGCCCGGCGCGGTGATCGATGTGTCCGGCACCACCGGCGTGCTCGACCTTCCCTCAGGCCCGAGCGCCGCCCCGGGTCTGACCAGGCAGCCGCTCACGACACCGACCCAGGTCTGGAGCAACGCCGGGCAAATCACGCTGGGCGCGACAAACGGACTGTATTTCGACGGCACGCTCGTTGCCCATGGCGGCGCCTCGCAGGCCCAGGGCGGCAGCCTGACCATCACGGATGCCCATTTCAACAACTACAACCGCTCCTTCGCCGCCGTCGGCATCCTGCTGCAACAATCGGGCTTGCTGGTGCCGCAGGGCTTGCAACCGGGCATGGCATCACCGCTGCCGTCCGGCATCGAATATTTCGCAGCGGATCGCCTGGACGGTTCGGGGATCACGCAACTGATGCTGGGCGTCGACCCCGGCACACCCACCGCCAACAACGCCGGGCCGATCACCATTGGTTTTGCCGGGGATGTTTCGCTGTCGCTGGGACAGTCGTTCATCGCCAATGCCGCCAATTTCGTCGCGCTGGCTGCCGGGACCACCAGCCTTCCCGGTCTTGCGGGGACACCGGCGCTGTCTGCCGGGCAAAGTTCGGTCGGCGGCACGACCGTCTCCATCACCGCACCCTATGTGCAGCTCGGCGGCAACAATTCGAACAACGGGTCTTTCAAACCGGTGTTGGCGCTGGCCGACGGCACATTGAATATCACGGCGGTCACCGCGAACGGGACGCCGGGTTTGATCGATCTCACCGGCCGGTTCGGCCTGCAGAACTTCGGTCAGGCCAATTTCACCTCGAGCGGCGATATCCGCTTCTATACCGTGGTCGCCTTCGCCAGTACGATTGGCAGCGCATCACTTTTGCCCGGCGAACTGGTGACGCCGGGCAACCTGACCTTCACCGCGACGCAGCTCTATCCGGCCACCGCCAGCACCTTCATCATCGACGCCAGCGCCAATGGTCTGACAGACGCGAACGGCAACGCGCTCACGACCACCGTGACCATCCTGCCCAACGGCGCCTCCAGCACGCCGCTGTCGGCCGCCGGCAGCCTGCTGATCGATGCCACCACCATCATCCAGAGCGGTACGATCCGCGCGCCATCCGGCACGCTCGTGCTCGGCGTCAGCGACACCACCGCCCAGGCTGCGGCGTTCAACAATCTGCCGCTGGTCCAGACCCAGACCGTGACGCTGGCGGCAGGCAGCATCACGTCGGTGTCGCTCGACGGCGCGATCATTCCCTACGGCACCACCGTCGACGGCACCAACTGGCAATATCAGATCTACAGTCCCGGCAATGTAACCCAGACCTCTCCCAATCTGACGGCGCCGCCGGGCAAAACCATCAGCATCAACGGCCTCACGGTCACACTCGCGGGTGCGACCATCGACCTGTCGGGCGGCGGCGATCTGCAGGCGCAGGAATGGGTGGCGGGCACCGGCGGCTCGCGCAATCTGCTGCTGCAGACCAACACCAGCTATGCCAGCGGTGCGACGCCGATCCAGGTGCCGCTGTTCCCCGACGGACGGCAGATCTATGCGATCCTGCCCGGCTACAACGCATCAGGCGCGCCCTATGATCCGGAGTTCGCGCAGCCCGGCACCGCGGTGGGACAATCGGTCTATCTCTCCGGTGCGCCCGGTCTGCCGGCGGGCACCTACACGCTGCTTCCGGCGCAATATGCAACGCTGCCGGGGGCGTTCCGCGTCGTGCAAAACACCGGCGTCAGCGATGCGCTGGCGCGCAGCAACGTCACGCTGCCAGACGGCACCACGATTGTCGCCGGCAGCTTCGTCAACGCGCTCGCAGGCACCAGCAGCGCCCGCAGCACCAGCTTCATGGTGCAGTCGCAGTCCGTGTGGCGGCAGTATTCCGATTACACCTTGATCAGCGCCAACAGCTTCTTCGCGGCACAGGCCACCGCCGCGGGCAATCCGACGCCACGACTGCCGCTCGATGCCGGACAATTGTCGATCGCCGCGATCAACAGCCTCGGCCTCGGCGCCATCCTGAACACCTCGGCGCCGGGCGGCCGCGGTGCGCAGGTCGACATCGCCTCGCAGGACATCCAGATCATCGGGACGGGCGAAGCCGCAATGCCGGGCTATCTGACCATCAGTGCCTCGTCGCTCGACGCCATCGGCGCCGAGAGCCTGTTGATCGGCGGCACTCGCACCAACACCGCGTCGGGCGTGACCATCAACGCCGTCGCCAACAGCATCGTCGTCGCCAACGACGCCACCAATCCGCTGACCGGACCGGAGATCTTGCTGGTCACCAAGACCGATCCGAGCGGCATCGACCCCAACGCCGCCAACGGCCTGCTGGTTCAAAGCGGCAGCGTGATCCGCGCCAAGGGCACCATCGCGGCCAGTTCGGATCTGCCGATCAGCATTGGCCGGGTTGCGACCTCCTCTGTTGCCGGCGTCAGCGGCGACGGCGCCTTGCTGATCGTCTCCAACGGCGCGCCGGTGACGGTGACCCGGCTCAACGTGCCGAGCAGTCCCGCCGGATTGCTGCAAATTCAGGACGGCGCGAAGATCGATGGCGGCAATGCCCTGCTGCTGGACTCCTCGGGCAACACCCTGGTCGGGGGCGACGCCACCCTGCTCGGCACGACCATTACCGCCGATGCGCGCGCCATCACCTTCGTCACCCAGAACAATGCCACCGGCAACGGTCTGGTGATCGGCCCCAACACGCTGGCCCAGTTGCAGAACGCCAGCCGGATCATCCTGCAGAGCACCGGCGCCATCGACTTCCAGGGCGATGTCACCGTCGCGCTCGGCAGCGGCACCCTCGAACTCGGCGCCGGCGCCTTCACCAACTCGACCGGCAGTACGGTCACGATTGCCGCGCCCAACGTCATTCTCACCAATGTGCTCGGCGGCCAGCCCGGAACCTGGAGCGGCCCGACCTCCGGTTCACTCACCATCAACGCCGGCGAACTTGATTTCGGCACCGGACAACGCGCGACCGCCACCGCGCCGATCACCAGCGCCTTCTACGGCTTCAGCAGCGTGACCGCCAATGCCACCGCTGCCGTCGTCGGCCAGGGCACCGGCGGCGTCTTCGACTTCGGCAGCACGCCGGTCACCTTCAATTCCCCACTGGTGCTGGCCGATTCCGGCTCGAGCCAGACCCTGCAAACCACCGGCGCGTTCACCCTGGCGTCGCTGGCATCGGCCCCGCTGCAGCGCGCGGCGCTCGGCGGCGCCATCAACCTGACCGGCGGCACGCTCACCGACGCCATTGCGATCGCGGCTCCCGCCGGCAATGTCGGCCTGCGCGCGACCAGCGGCGATCTCTTACTCGGCGCCAATGCCACCATCAGCGTCGCCGGCGTGGCCAAGCAATTCTACGATGTGACGCAATATGCCCCGGCCGGCGCCATCACGCTCACCGCCGATCTCGGCAACATCAATGTCGCGGTTGGCGCCGTCATCGACTTCTCCGCCGCCGCGGGAGGCGGCAATGCCGGCAGCCTCAGTGTGTCCGCGCCGGTGCAGAGCGCAACGCTTCAAGGCATCATCCACGGCGGCGCCAGCAACGGCTTTACCGGCGGCTCGTTCAGTCTCGACACCGGCGGCGCCGCCGATCTCGATGCGCTCGCCCAGCAACTGGCCGCGAGCGGCGTCACCAAGCTGATCTCGGTGCACACCCGCACCGGCAATCTGTCGCTCGCGTCGGGCGACGTCCTGACCGCTGCGACGGTGTCACTCATTGCCGATAGCGGCGCCGGCAACTTCACCGATACCGCCAACGGCAATGTTGTCATCAACGGCACCATCAATGCCTCGGGCGCGGCCGGCGGCACCATCAATCTGTTCGGCAAGAATGGCGTCGATGTCGAGGGCACGCTTCTCGCCGTCGGCACCAGTTCCACGCAACTCGGCGGCACCGTCAATATCGGCACCAGCGCCGTGTTTGATCCCACCACCGGCACTTACAACACGAGCTACGGCTACGAGACCATTGCGAATTCCGGCGCGATCACCATTGGGCCAGGCGCTGTTATCAATGTCGGCGGCGGCACGATTGACAATCTGAACGGCGGAGTCATCAACCTGCGTGCGCCGCTGCTCGGCAATGGCGACGTCAATGTGACGATCGCCGGCACAGCGTCGCTGCAGGGCGCGCACGCGATCAATCTGGAAGCCTATGCGGTGTGGAGCACCACCGATCGCGGCGGCACTGCCGGGCCGCAACATTTCGACGGCATCGTCGATCCCGCCGGTTGGTACGACAGCAACGGCGCGCTGTTATCCGGGACATTCGTCAATCAGAACGGCGGTGTCGTGCTCAACTACACGGCCGGCAGTATGACCGCGGCGCAGTTGGCGCCGTATCTCAGCCAGGACTACTTCGTGCCGGGTACGGCCAATAGCGATCACCAGACCTTCTACGGCTATCTCGACGGCGACACCACGCAAGCACGCCCCGGCACACTGATGGGCTTCATTCAGGCGCCCGGCTTCACCTTTGCAAATCGCTTCGCCGGCATTATCGGCTTCAACGTCCGCCCGGGTGTCGAACTGGACAATCCAAGCCGCGTCACCAACAACGGCAACGTTTCCGTCCTGACCAACTGGAATTTGGGCGCGTCCGACGCCAGCGGAAACCTGTTGTTCAGGTACGGGGGGCAAGCACCGTTCATTACGCTGCGCGCCACGAACAATATCGCCGTCAATGCCAGTATCAGCGATGGCTTCCACCAGACCGCCTCACTCTTCTCGGTGGAAGGCCCTACCTATGCGTCCGACCTCGCCGCTTATCTCAGCGCAATGCAGACCGATACATCGTCGACCATCCGGTTTGTCAGCGGTACCTCGGAAAGCTTCTTCCCGACCGACCCGAACTATCTGCTGACCAAGCCGAGTGAAAACCAGAGCAGCGGTTATTATACGGCCTACATGACTTATCTGAGCGGTTATGAAACCTGGTATGGAGACATCACCCTCAATCAAGGCTTCTTCGAGCCGATCAGCCTGTCCGCGCCGCCCAACCCAAGCTCCTACACGACTTATACGGCTTTTGTGAGCGACTATCAGGCCTGGGCCAACACGGCCTATCCCGCAGCACCCAATCCCGCGAACTACCGAAACTACGCGCTTTACCTCTTCAGATACAGCCAGTGGTTCAACAGGACATTCATCGCCCAGGACGGTTCGATGAGTGCGACGGCTACGCCCGTTGCGCCAACGCCGCCTTCCGATCCATCGAACTATGCAGATTACGTCGATAAGCTGACGACTTTCTATTATTCAGAATTAAGCAGCGTGTACGATCCCGCCGGAAACAACCAATACATGTTTGCTCTGACACCGCCGCTGGCGGCGAGCAGCGGCACCGGCGGATCTGCACCGACGTTTCCGCCGCCGCTGATCGTCGGCAATTCTCCCGCGAACATGCCGACGCCCACCAATCCAGCACCACTGCAAATGGCGAACCTTTTGCCGAATGCGAACCTGAGCGGCGGCACCAGCTCCTATCGCTTCGTCGCCGGCGCCGACATGAGCGCGGCGAATCCGCTCACGGTGCTGGCGGGGAGCACCGGCAACGTCACCGTCGACGGACATTTCAGCGCGGTCGATATCAACAACACCACGGCAGCGTCGCAACCGACCCTGGTATTTCCAACCGTGATCCGCACCGGCACCGGCTCGATCGACATCGCCGCTGCCGGTGATGTCGCGCTGCTCGACAACACCGCGCCGGGCGTCATCTATACTGCTGGCACACCAGCCGCCGGCACCACGGCCGGCCCGACCATCTCGATCCTGCAGACACAAGCCAACGGCAGCGGCACCCTGGCGGCGGAGATCCTGGTGACCGGCCAGGTCAATCCGGTCGCCGGCGGCAATATCTCGATCAGTGCCGGCCGCGACGTCATCGGTGTGGAGCAGGTCTACGACACCACCGGAGCGATCACCGGAACGACCGGCGCCTATCTCGGCCAGTTCTGGTGGCCGTGGATGCAGACCGGCAATCCGAAGATTTCCGGCTCGGACCCGAATGGAAACGGCGTGTTGGCGGCCTCCAGCTCGTCGATCAATTTCGGCGGATTCGATCAGGGCATCATGAGCGTCGGCGGCAACGTGTCGATCGCGGCCGGCCGCAACATCAACGATCTTTCGGTTTCCCTGCCATCCACCTGGTATCTCACCACGCCCGACCCGGTCACCGGCGCGCCCGTTCAAGTGAGCAGTTATTCGCTGGTCCACGGCGTGGTGACCACGCCGAACCTGACGGTCAATACGGTCGGCGGCGGCAACCTCGCCGTCAGCGCCGGCGGCGACATCATGAGCGGCAGCTATTTTGTCGCAAAGGGGACCGGAACCATCACCGCCGGCGGGAGCATCGGCTCCGACTTCACCTTCGCTCCCGTCAACGATACCAGTTTCTACACCCATACTCAGATCACCACGCCGGTTTCGACCTTGCTGGCGATGCAGGATGCGGTGGTGAACGTGACAGCGCGGCAGACCATCGACATCGGCGGCGTCTATAATCCGTCCTACTCGTCGATTCCGTTGACCGGCACCAGCACCGAATCGCAAAGCTACAGCGCCCGCTCGTCGCTGAGCCTGCTTTCGACCACCGGCGATGTGAGGTTCGATACCAATCGCCTGCCTGCAACGTTGTTCAACTATGGGCCTATCGGCAACACCGATTCATTCGCGCCGCCGACCAACGACGGCCTGGTGCTGCCGGCTTCGCTGTTCCTGACGGCCCTCAATGGCGGGATCTCGATTCAGGGGCCCGGCGAGCTCTATCCATCCGTCAACGGCCAGCTCAGCCTGATCGCGGACGGAACGATCCAGTTGTCGAACGCCGTCGCCGGAGCGAGCAACCCGTATTTTGGCGTGAGCGATTTGCCGGCATCGGCCTATGCCTCACCGCTCGCGCAGTATGGCGCATCGACCGGCGGATTGCTGGCTCCCGCAACGGGTGCGGCGCGCTATGCCCCGCAGTTGAGCCTGCATGCGCAGGATCCCGCGCCGGTTCGCATCTACAGCCTGACCGGCGACATCATCGACGGCGCGACCAATCCGACGACCGGTTTCTTCGTCAACGAGCTGACGATCGTTCCAAACAAACCGGCCTTCGTCTATGCCGGCCACGACATCGTCAACCTGTCGCTGTTCGGCCAGAACGACCTGGCCTCCGATGTCACCCGCATCATCGCAGGCCACGATATCTACGACACGCCCCTGCCGGGCGGGTCGTCCTCCGGCGTCGGCATGGACTTGCCGGGAAGCGGCAGCGCTCCACTGCTGGGTCTCGCCGGTCCCGGCACCTTCGACATCGAAGCCGGCCGCAACATCGGTCCATTGACCTCGGCCAACGAGGCCAATCAGCAGGGCTTCAGCAATCCCATACTGAGCAGCGTCGCGACCGGCATCCAGACCTTCGGCAACCGCTTCAATGCCTATCTGCCGTCGCAGAGCGCCGCCATCGATCTGCTGTTCGGGATCGGCCGCGGCATCGAGGATCAGAATTTCGCCAACAGCTACATCAATCCGGCCAGTCCGCTGCCGGGCCTGCCGGATTTCAGCGACCAGCTCGTTGCCTTCATCCAGCAGTACCAGACAGATCAGGCGACAAGAAACGGCGTGACCGGGAGCATCGCCACGCTGACGCCGAGCCAGGCCTGGGCCGTGTTCGAGACACTGCCGGATTACCGGCAACGGATCTTGATCGAGAGCGCCTTGTTCCAGATCCTCAATCAGACCGGCCTCGACTACAACAATGCGGCCAGCCCCTACCATCTGCAGTATGCCCGCGGTTATCAGGCCATCAACACGCTATTCCCGGCGGCTGACGGCTACACCGCGAACAATCTCGGCGGCGGTGCGAACGGCGCCAATGCGCCGGTCAGTACCGGCTATCTCGACATGCGCGGCTCGACGGTGCAGACCCAGCAGGGCGGCAACATTTCGATCCTGGGACCGGGCGGACGCATCCTGGTCGGCAGTTCCTCGGCGCCGCCTTACATCGTCGACAGCAACGGCCGGACCCTGGTCGGCCCGAACAATCAAGGCATCCTGACCCTGGAAACCGGCAACATCGACATCTTCAGCGATCAAAGCATCCTGTTGGCGCAGAGCCGGATCTTTACCGAACAGGGCGGCGATATCGTGATCTGGAGCTCGAACGGCGACATCAACGCCGGCAAGGGCGTCAAGACCACGTCGGAAATCCCGCCGCCGCAATATGTCTGCGACCCGACCGGCTATTGCACCGTCGATGCCAAGTCGCAGGTCACCGGCGCCGGCATTGCGGTGATCCAGACCAAGCCGGATGCTCCCGTGGGCAACGCCAATCTGATTGCCCCCCGCGGGACGGTGGATGCGGGCGCCGCCGGCATCCGGGTCTCGGGCAATCTCAATATCGCGGCGCTGTTCATCGCAAACGCCTTCAACATCCAAGTGCAAGGCGTGACGGTCGGTGTCCCGACGGTCGCGGCCCCGCCGATCGGCGCGCTGACCACGGCCGGAAACACCGCCGCCGCCACTCAAACAGCATTGCCGCCGCAGTCGAACGCCAACGACAGGCCCAGCGTCATCATCGTGGAGGTGCTCGGCTATGGTGGCGGCGACGGCACCCCCGACACGCGCCGCGACGACGAGCGCCAGCGCAGTAGGAGCGACAACGGTCAGCGTCAGGATCCAGACAGCGCAGTCCAGGTGATCGGCGCAGGAGATTTGTCACCGGAGCAGCGGCAGAAGTTGTCGGAGACCGAGAGGCGAAATTTCGACAAACCATAGGAGCCAATCAGGCGCCCTATCGTCCAAAAACCAATCGGCGTTCTGGAGACCCCATTAGATGGGAGGGCCTCAATCCGGCTCTCAACCCGGGGATTGCTCTTGAGCCGTGCGGGTGCTGAGCCCCTGGCCGTACCGCGTGCGACAATCATTTATGATGGCCGGCGCAAAGTGCACATGTCCGATGCAACGAACGCATGAGTGACAGCTTGATAGCCAACTTTCCAAAACTAATTGCCGGTAAGTGATTAGGCGCGCGCATATTTTCCTGGTGGTCTTTGTGCGGCGACCGCAGCGATCCGCGCCACGCCTCAAATGCCCTGTGGATTGCAAATCCGTTTGGCGTTGACGGCGGAATCCGACGCTGATTCATTGCATCCGGATGCAGACCCTTGTGCAGGCTCTTGGGGGAGCGCCGTGGCAAACGAATTGCACGATTTCATAACCGGCCGAACGCCGGAAAAGATCCACCGTCTCGACAGCCGCGCACTCAGAATCATCGGCGGCTTGTTTGCGGCGATGGTAACGTCCATCGCCATCGCGGTGTTGTTGCTCTGACGGAATGTGGAATGCAGGATTTGGAAGAGGTCGCCCGGCGCATCTGGGTCTGCGACTGGCAAACCATCGTCTCAATCGGCGCCATGAAGCCCGGGGAGCGCGACGCGCTTCAGGCCGCGATTCGGCAGAAGTACGGCAAGGTGCTGGATCTCAGCCAGAAACCCGACCGCATCCGGGATGCGGTGGTCGCAGCCTACCGCTAGGCGGCCGGGCGGTCCTTGCCGGCCAGCACGGACAGGTAGGCGGTGCCGGCCGAGGACAGCCGGTCGATGTTGGTCTCGCCTTCGAAGAACAGCTCGGACAGATAGCGCCGAAGCTGCTTTCCCGCCTCTTCCGACGGTGCGAGGGCCTCGGTGATCTTGCGATGTGCGGTTTCGACGGCTGCGGGCATGACGGCCTCCAATGGTGCACAGCACAACGTGCGATGCAGCAAAGCGTTCCGCAAGGGTGGAACCGGCCTTTTCCGACTAAAACTAAAGGTGAACCCGGGAACCAGGCGGCCTCGGACATCGGGTGCCCAGAGCTCCAATCGCTCACGATGGGCGATGAAAAGGCGCCCGAAGGGCGCCGGCGCACGTCGTCAGCGCTCCCAATCCTGCGAAAAGTGCGGGATCGTCGCTCCCAGGTCGGACGCTTTGCAATAGCCGAGCAATGTGTCGGTTTCATCGAAGCTGACCCCGACAAAATCACCCTGCGCGCAGAGCACCCTCACCGACCGCCCTTTGAGCGCCCGCGACGCGTCGAGACCCGTCAACGCGATCGGATTGACAGGGCGCGGATCGGGGAAAAGCTGAAGCCTGGGAACCTGGATGAATCTCCGATGATCGCGAATCTTTTGCGAAATCGCGATCGGCTCGCCGACCGGCTTTCCGTCGGAGCGCCATTGGCCAAAGGAGGTGCGCTTTGGATTGAGAATGTTGGTGTCGATTCCGCCGAATGACCGGCTCAGCTCGGTCTTGGTCTGGAACAGGGTCCAATTGCCCGAATTAAAGAATTCGGCCGTGTGCCAGAAACTCACCGAGGCGGAAATCCAGCAGTCGATATCCCATCCTTCCGCGGACAGAATCTCACAGGTTTTGCCGCAGCCATAAACACCGATTTTCCATGTCTTCGAATACCTGGACATCTCCTGCATGGCGTATTCGAAATATTGCTTGACGACCGTCTCGTCGTCGGGCTTCAGCGGAAAGTCCGCTCCGAAATAAAGCGTGCTGTGCTCGGGCTGCTTCATCCGGTCGGCAAAGGCCAGGGCCTCCGCGACGTCGTTGATCTTCTTCTTGTCGTCGTGGAATGTCCTGCCGCTTCCACCGCTGAAATACTGGAAGACGGTGGCGACCGATAACCCCGCATCCTCGATCGCCTTCAGCTCATCCGTCGTCAGCACCTCATTTTGATAGGGGCCGAGATGCGGATCCAGGTTCTTTTGCCGGGAATAAAATCGAAGGACCGACCTGGCGCCGGCATCCGCCATTTTCGAGGCCGTCCTGGTGATGGTCTTGCTGGAATCGAAGATGCGGCATCTGGTGTCCGCGTCGACCTCGCAACCTGCTGAGCGGGCGGCCGTGGGACAGATGGCGGCAGCCGCGCTGGCGCCGACTCCGACCAAAACGCTTCGGCGATCGATTTTCATGTTGATGATCCCAATTTTGAAATAGCTCGCGATCAATGCAATCAAGGTAGGGAAAAGTGCCGCCTGTTGCTATGGCTTGCTGTCGTCTTCCAGGACCTCGAAAGGCTCGCTGGGCAAACGGCAAACACCAGCAGTCATGTCCTTTGTACGTGCGCATCCAGCAGGTCGCTGAGCATGAAAGCCGCCACCGTCAAGACAGCAAAACTGAAGCCGATGGCGATGCAGGGCCACCAGGAGGGACTTTGAGCCCGGAGCAGGCTTCCCCAGCTCATGTCCGGCGAATGCACGCCGAGCCCGATGATATCGAGCGCGGCATGTGAACCGGCGCTCCAGGCCAGGACGATCGGAATCAGGGCTGCGAGTGACAGATCCTGTGTCCTCGCATCGCAGGCCGGTTGACGACCGCCATGGACGGCATAGGCGACAGCAATGGCGAAAGCCGGGCCAAGCGCCAGCGAGTTGCCCTGCCCGACCAGATCCCAGAGCGCCACGGCCGCCACGCTGGCCCATAGGGCCGGGAAAATCCCGAAAATGCACAGCAGCGTTGCCAATGCCCGCCACAACCATGCGCGAGACAGGATCAATCGCGGCACGATGAAGCCGGTACGGGCGAGAACTACCAGAAGCTTGCCGATCCAGATCGGAGCGCTCCGGGCCGACCGCCCCACAAGCCAGCCCAGCACCACGGCAATGGTGGTCGTCGATGCGGCCGTCAGGATCGAATAGCGCGTCCCGGCGACAAGCCTGCTGAGCAGATCGCGCCCCAATTCGTCGGTCCCAAGGAGATGAGCAGGCGTCGGAAGCTGCAGACGATCTGCCAAAACAACCATGTTGGGGGGCGGCAGAGGAAGGAAAAGTCCTGCACACAGCAGCAGACTGATGAGGAGTGCTCCCACCAAACACGACGTGAATTTCAAAGTCATCCAGTCAACCGGCTTTTGACATCGTCCGTCGATCCACTTAGCAGCGTCATCCGCACCAAAACCATTGCAAAGCGCGTAGCCGATCGTGGGGCACAGCCGAATGTGCGGTGCAGCAAACGGTTCCGCGAGGGCGGGAACTAGCTTTTTCGACCAAAGCTGAAGCCGGGAACCGGGCAGCCCCAGCAAGATGTGGGTTCGCGAAGCTCAACCCATCCTGCGCGCCCGCAGACCTCGTAGGATGGGTGGAGCCAACGGGTCCGCGCGAAGCGCGGCCCGATGACAGGCTCCGCGATACCCATCACATCACGAGGCCAGCCACGGTCATGACGACGAAAAGGCGCCCCGAAGGGCGCCTGCGTGGCTTGATCCACAAGTCGCTAATCCCCGCCATGGGGGTGCATAGGAGAATTAGGCCGCGTGCCTCTTGCGGGCACTTCGGTCCGGCCAGAGGGCACTGGCGTTGACCGGAGCGAGTCCTGCGCCTCTGCGTGCGCTTTGGCCTCGCCTGATGTCCCTCTCGCGCCACCCCGCGGTGGCGCGCAGCTGTTGGATGTGCTCAGAGCCGATACAGGATCTGGTCGGTCCAGAACCGCTCGAGGCGATGCAGCGACTTGTTGAGGCTCGCGAACTCTTCGTTCGAGATGCCGCCCACCTGCTCCACCGTCTTGACGTGCTTCTGATACAGCGCGTCGACGATGCGGCGGATCTCCTGGCCCTGCGCGGTCAGGCGGATGCGGACCGAGCGACGATCAACGCGCGAGCGCTGATGATCGAGGAAGCCCATCTCCACGAGCTTCTTCAGATTGTAGGACACGTTGGAGCCGAGATAATAACCGCGGGTGCGCAGTTCGCCGGCGGTCAGCTCCTTGTCGCCGATATTGTAGAGCAACAGAGCCTGCACCGAATTGATGTCGGCGCGGCCGCGACGATCGAACTCGTCCTTGATGACGTCGAGCAGGCGGCGGTGCAGACGCTCTACCAAAGTCAGTGCTTCGAGATAGAGCGGCTGCACGGCCACCTTGCCGGCATCGCGTTCAACGGGTTCGACGGCCGTAGCTACGGCTTTAATCATGACACTTTCCCCTGTCGTCGTTTTATCGACTTATGCGACGAAACTTGTGTCCCGTCTGATGGCCTCAACGTAAGGGTCGCTTTTGAAGATCAGCTTAAACAACAGCATAAAGAGATCATGAATTTATGAGAGTGAATCGTCGATTAAGCCCGAAAACAAAGGGCTTTTTGTAATCTTTAATTGAGGAAAAGGTCGCTCTGTTCACGCTTCGTCTGAGGCGTTGTCGCGTTCCGGAACAGGACCGTTCAAATTCGAAATATTGCGGTAAGACCTGTGCCCGTTCGCCGTTCAAAATTCGATAACTATGGCGGCCCGGATACGTAAAAAAACGAGTGTCATTTCGATACAATAAAAAAATGATTGCGACGCGCTTTGAAGATTGTCGCTGACAGTTTCGCAAGTTCTTAAGGCCAGCACGCAACTTCCGGCGCAGATTTTCGAAGAGCAGATTCCCGAAGAGCGGTTTTCCGAAGAGCGCACATCTGAAGACATGTGCGCCGTCTATGGCGGCCGCTCCAGTGCCGCCATCCACGCCAGCGCGAGATAGCCGAGCAGCAGAACGCCTTCGACCACGATGATCGCGAGGCTACCGCCGTAGATCGCGGGAAACATCAGCTCGATCACCGCCATCGACACCACGGACGTCAGCCACACCACCGCGCCCCACGGCGTCGCGAGCCAGAGTCCGACCGCGGCGACAAGTTCGATGACGGCGAAATACACCGTCGCCGTCTGCCATGCCATCGACTGGTTCTCGAACGCGTCGTCTTCGCCGCCGATGAAGCCGGTGACCTGCGCCCAGTGATAGAGGCCCTTGATGATGGCGAGCACCGCCATCACCCGCAGGAAGATGACGAGGCGGCGCGTCCATGCGCCGTCGCCGGACTCGGACGCATTGGCGGCGATCGCCGACGTCATCGGCAGGTTATCGCGGGCGGCATGATCGTGGGTGGTCGGATCAGTCATGAAATGTCGCGGGCATCCCGATGGTCGGCGGTGACAGTGGCTAGCATGGTGACTCGATAGTGACTTGAGCATAGCGACTTGGGCATTATGTCCAAGCCAGCCGCCTTCATTGTCCCTATATACGACCAAAATCAACCCGCGATCATGCGGTGACGGCGGCCGCGCGGACTGGTAAATCTGACGACGAAACGGAGACCTGATCATGGCGATTAAGTTTGGACGGCCGATCGAAGCGCGTGGCGAACAACGGGACGCCACGCCCGCCGCCCCCTCTCTCGATCTCGCCATCCGCCCGCGCCGCAACCGCAAGGCCGAATGGGCGCGGCGGATGGTGCGCGAAAACGTGATCACCACCGACGACCTGATCTGGCCGATCTTCGTGGTCGACGGCGACAACAAGCGCCTGCCGGTGGCCTCGATGCCCGGCGTGGACCGGCTCACCGTCGATCAGGCCGTGCGCGACGCCGAGCGCGCCGCGAAGCTCGACATTCCCTGCATCGCCCTGTTCCCCTACACCGACCCGTCCCTGCGCGACGAGACCGGCAGCGAGGCGCTGAACGCCGACAACCTGGTGTGCCGCGCCGTGCGCGCCATCAAGAAGGAGTTTCCCGAGATCGGCCTCCTCTGCGATGTCGCGCTCGATCCGTTCACCAGCCATGGCCACGACGGCCTGCTGCGCGGCGACGGCGTGATCCTCAACGACGAAACCGTCGCGGTGCTGGTGAAGCAGGCGCTGGTGCAGGCCGAAGCCGGCTGCGACATCATCGCGCCCTCGGACATGATGGACGGTCGCGTCGGCGCCATCCGCGAAGGGCTGGACCATGCCGGCCTGCGCGACGTGCAGATCATGGCTTATGCCGCGAAATATGCCTCCGCGTTCTACGGCCCGTTCCGCGATGCCATCGGTTCGTCGAAGACGCTGACCGGCGACAAGCGCACCTATCAGATGGACGCCGCCAATTCCGACGAGGCGCTGCGCGAGGTCGAACTCGACATTGCGGAGGGCGCCGACATGGTGATGGTGAAGCCCGGCCTGCCCTATCTCGACATCGTGCGGCGCGTGAAGGACACCTTCGCGATGCCGACTTTCGCCTATCAGGTGTCCGGCGAATACGCGATGATCGCGGCTGCCGCCGGCCACGGCTGGATCGACGGCGACCGGGCGATGCTGGAAAGCCTGCTAGCGTTCAAGCGCGCCGGCGCCGACGGGGTGCTCACCTACTTCGCACCCAAAGTGGCCGAAGGGCTGAAGGCGCATCGCTCCTGAATGCAGGTGATTTGTGAAAGCAAGTGACTTGAAAGCAAGTGACTTGCGCCTGTCAGATTTTTAATGTCGCAGGCCGGGTTCCGGCTTGTGTCTCCCTCTTGTGCCCCAATTTGGGGATATCCATCTTCCGGTGGTCGAGAGGGAACCTGAACATGTCCGACTCATCGCGTGGCAATGGCTATCAGACGGGGAATACCTGGCGCAGCAGCGGCGGCTTCGATGCGCAGCCGCACGCCTACGATCCCTATACCCAGCCGGACCTGTTCCGCGGCGTGCTGATTCGCCGCGTGGTCGCATTCGTGATCGACCTGATCGTGCTGTCGATTCCCGTGGTGCTGGCGGTCATCTTCATTGCCGTCTTCGGCGTCATCACCTTGGGCCTCGGCTGGATGCTGTTCTGGCTGGTGTCGCCGTTCTCGGTGATCTGGGCGCTGGTCTATTACGGCACGTCGCTGGGCGGCCCGCATTCGGCGACGCTGGGCATGCGCGCCATGGATCTGCAACTGCGCACCTGGTACGGCGCACCCGGCTACTTCGTGCTCGGCGCCGTGCATGCGGTGCTGTTCTGGGTGTCGATCTCGGTGTTCGCCCCGGTGCTGCTGGTCGGCCTGTTAAACACCCGCAAGCGCCTGCTGCATGACATCGTGCTGGGCACGGTGGTCATCAACCGCTCGGCGCGGATCGCCCCCTATTCCCCGGCCCGCACGGCTTGATGAATTCGAAACACGTTGACCGTTACACTTCCGGCGGCGATCATGCTCTATCCGGAGGCCCCCGAGTTCCGTGACGCAACATTCGCGCGATACCCCGCAGTTCTATCTCACGGCGCCGTCGCCGTGCCCGTATCTGCCGGGGCGGCACGAGCGCAAGGTGTTTACCCACCTGGTCGGGGACAAAGCCGGCGACCTCAATGACTTGCTGACCCATGGCGGCTTCCGCCGCAGCCAGTCGATCGCCTATCGGCCGGCCTGCGACAATTGCCGCGCCTGCGTCTCGGTGCGGGTGATCGCCAACGAGTTCCGCCCCTCCCGCAACTTCCGGAAAGTCCAGGCGCGCAACAGCGACATTGTGGGCGAGCTGCGGACCGCGGCGCCGACGTCCGAACAGTATTCGGTGTTCCGCGCCTACCTGGACGAGCGGCACCGCCACGGCGGCATGGCCGACATGACCGTGCTCGACTACGCCATGATGGTGGAGGACAGCCACGTCCAGACCCGCCTGATCGAATACCGCACCCGCGGCCCCGACAGCGGCATCACCGGCCGCGGCGACCGGCTGATCGCGGTCGCGCTGACCGACATCCTCAGTGACGGCCTGTCGATGGTGTATTCGTTCTTCGAGCCGGACGAGCAAGACCGCTCGCTCGGCACCTTCATGATCCTCGACCACATCACGCGGGCGCGGCGGATGGGGCTGCCCTACGTCTATCTCGGCTACTGGATCGAAGGCTCCAAGAAGATGGACTACAAGGGCCGCTTCCTGCCGCAGCAGCGGCTGGCGCCGAGTGGCTGGCTCCGGATCGACGCCACCGGCGCGATCGCGGAGCCCCAGGATTAACCTCTGAATTAATCTGCGGATTAACCTGCAAATCAATCAACGATTTAGCCGCGCCTTCTGATGCAAGTCGTCAGGATGTTACCGTGGCGTCTCAAGCTGCACGAAGGCTGGTCGCCGCCTGCAGCGCTGCGGAGAGCGCCTTCTCGCGCTGCTCGGGACCGATCTGGATTCCGTCGGCGCTGATGATCTCGAGATCGGTGATGCCGATGAAGCCGAACACCCAGCGCAGATAGGTCTCCAGATGCTCGCCGGCCGCCATCGGCGTGTCGGCGCCATAGAAGCCGCCGCGCGAGACCGCGACGATCACCCGCTTGCCGGCGGCCAGACCCTGCACGCCCTTCTCGGAATAACTGAAGGTCTTGCCCGCGACCAGGATGCGGTCGATCCAGGCCTTGAGCTGGCTCGGGATGGTGAAGTTGTACATCGGCGCACCGATCACCACGATGTCCGCGGCTAGGAACTCGTCCAGCACGGCTTGGCTGGCGGAGATGTCCTGCTCAAGGGCGGCGGTCTCCGGCACCGCCCCGTGGGCAGCCGCCAGATGGGCCCCGGACAGATGCGGCAGCGGCGCGGAGCCGATATCGCGATAGGTCACATTCAGGCCCGGCGTGGCCTTGCGCAGGCGGTCCACGATCGCCCCCGAGAGCTGCCGGGAGACGGAGTTGCCGCCCAGGATGCTGGCGTCGATATGCAGAAGTTTGGTCCCACTCATTAGTCACCTTTTGGTGTTAGGTATAAAATTGTACCCTGGACTATATGAGTGACTGTGCTTACATCCCGCAAGAAGGCACATTTTTGAGACTCGGACAGGTCCCTTGAACCAACGCACATCAACCAACCCAGGTCACACCGGTGTTCCCGGCCTGACCGACGCCCCCGAGCACAGCGACTGCCGGGCGGTCAGTTCGGTGCTCGCCCGCGTCGGCGACAAATGGAGCGTGCTGGTGATCATGCTGCTGGTCGAGGGCCCGCGGCGCTTCAACGAGCTCAAGCGGATGATCGGCGGCATCTCGCAGCGGATGCTGACCCTGACGCTGCGGGGCCTGGAGCGGGACGGTGTTGTCACCCGAACCGTCTTCCCGACGATCCCGCCCCGGGTCGATTATGAACTCACCGATCTCGGTCGGTCACTGGCCGAGCCGGTGAAGGCGCTGGGACAGTGGGCGTTTGCGAACATGCCGGACATCGAAGCTGCACGGCGGCGCTTTGACGCCAAAGGCGACTAAGTTCAGGACTCATTGATCAGAGCCAGAAGATGACGATGGCGGTGCCTTTTGCGCTGACGTTGAATCGACCAATCGCCACCACCGAAAGCAGCTAAACCGGTCCGGAGCCCGGTTCGTCAGGACGCAGCGTCAGCACCGACACGCCGGACGCCGTCACGGCAACGGTGTGCTCGAACTGTGCGGAAAGCGACCCGTCTCGGGTCACAACAGTCCAGCCGTCAGGCTCGGTTCTCACACTGCGCCGGCCGCGATTGAGCATCGGCTCGATGGTGAAAACCATGCCCTCACGCAGTGCAAGGCCAGTCCCCGGCTTTCCGAAGTGCAGAACCTGCGGCTCCTCATGCATCTCCCGGCCGATGCCGTGACCGCAATATTCACGCACCACCGAATAGCCGTTGCGCTTGGCATGTCGTTCGATCGCCCAGCCGATGTCTCCGAGCCGCGCCCCCGGGCGAACCGCCCGGATGCCCATCCACATGGCTTCGTAGGTGGTCTGGACCAGCCGCCTCGCGGCTGGATGAACGTCGCCAACGAGATAAGTTTTGCTGGAATCCGCGATATAGCCGTTCTTCTCGAGCGTGATGTCGAAATTGACGATGTCGCCGTCCCGAAGCACGTTCGATTGCGATGGAATGCCGTGGCAAACCACATCGTTCACCGAGGAATTCAACACAAAATGATAGCCATACTGGCCCTTGCTCGCGGGCCGGGCCTGGAGATCACGAACGATGAAACGCTCGACCATGTCATCGACCTGAAGTGTCGACAGACCGGCGAGCGGGGTTCGATCCAGCAAGGCGAATACGGACGCCAGCAGCCGGCCGGATTCGGCCAGCAGCGCCAGCTCCTCGGGCTGCTTCGTCATGCGTCGCTCAGGGACATCGACTGAGCCGAAACGCCTGCGGACTGAAGCTCGCGCTCCATGATCTCGGTAAAACTGAGCGTCGGATTGGTTTCGCAGAGCATGCCGACCTTGATCCAATAGGCGGCCTGCGCGTTGATCGAACGGTACGAGACCTTGCTCGCTCTGCGCAGTTGATCGTGCAGATCATCATCGATGCTGACGATGCCCATTGAGAGCTCCATATACGATTCATATATGGTATGTATATGCATCGCATGCGCGAAAGCCAAGGGGCAACGTCGGAAGCCTCAGTGCGAGAGCACGGCGCGGCCACAGACGCGCGACGGGACCGCGCGGCGTATCACGATCGCCGCCGAGGGCAACGCATTGATCGTGGCAACAGGGGAGCATGGCCATGCTGATCGGAGATCTGGCGCTCGCATCCGCTGCGGCGTTCGCCGCCACCGCATTCTACGTCAACATCGCCGAGCAACCGGCCCGCCTCGCGCTCGATGACCGCGCCCTGCTGGCGCAATGGAAGCCGAGCTATGCCAACGGCCTCAAGATGCAGGCGAGCCTCGCCATGATCTCCGGCCTGCTCGGACTGGCCACATGGTGGGGGACCGACGACGGGAGCTGGGTCATCGGCGCCGTGCTGATGCTCGCGAACTGGCCTTATACGCTGCTCGGCATCAAGCCGACCAACGAACGGCTCAATGCGATCCCCATTGAGCAGGCCGACGCCAACTCACGCGCGCTGATCGAGAACTGGGGGCGCCTGCATGCGGTGCGGACGGCGCTCGGTGGGCTGGGGACGCTGGCCTATCTGTGGGCGCTCAATTGAACCGCCATTTCCGGGCCTAAAGCAGGATGGGTTATGGTCGATCAACGCCATCTGTCGTGATCAGCTTGGGGTAAATCGTTGCGGCAATGGACAGCACGCTCCTTCTCCCCGCCTGCGGGGAGAAGGTTGGGATGAGGGGCACTTTCCAGCCGCGGAGTTCATGGCGACGCCCCCTCACCCGCCGCGCAAGAGCGCGGCGACCTCTCCCCGCAAGCGGGGCGAGGTGAACTGCGGGCGCGGAAACACTGATTCAACCAAACTTCATCTCGCTTAGCCGGTCACGAAATCCAGCACCAGCTTGGCGTTCAGCACGATGATGATGGCGGCGATCAGCGCCGCCGCCATGGTCAGCCAGCGCGGCGCCACGAACACGCCCATCTTGGCGCGGCTCGCGGTGAACATCACCAGCGGCACCACCGCGAACGGCAGTTGCAGGCTCAGCACCACCTGGCTGAGGATCAGAAGCTCGCCAGTGCCCTTCTCGCCGTACCAGACCGTCACCAGCGCGGCCGGCACGATGGCGATGATGCGGGTGATCATGCGGCGCAGCCAGGGCGCCACCTTGATGTTGATGAACCCCTCCATCACGATCTGGCCCGACAGCGTCGCCGTCACGGTCGAATTCAGTCCGCAACACAACAGCGCGATGCCGAACAGGGTCGGCGCCAGCGCCGATCCCAACAGCGGCGACAGGAACGCGTGGGCCTGATCGAGTTCGGCGACGTCGGTCTTGCCCGCCTTGTGGAAGGTGGCGGCGGCGAGGATCAGGATCGAGGCGTTGATGGTCAGCGCAAGGCACAGCGCGATGGTGGAATCGATCACCGAGAGCTTGATCGCCTCGTGTTTCTCTTCGTCGCTGTCGCCGTACCCCCGGGTCTGCACCAGCCCCGAATGCAGATAGAGATTGTGCGGCATCACGGTGGCGCCGAGAATGCCGAGCGCGAGATACAGCATGTCTTTGTTCGCGACGATATCCACCGTGGGTGCGAAGCCGCGGATCACCGCACCCCAATCCGGATCGGCCATTGCGATCTGCACCGCGAAGCACGCGGCGATCACGCCGAGCAGCGCCACCACGAAGGCTTCGACCCAGCGGAACCCCAGCCATTGCAGGCCGAGGATGACGAACACGTCGACCGCCGTGATCAGCACGCCGATTTCCAGCGGAATCCCGAACAGCAGGTTGAGCCCGATCGCCGTGCCGATGATCTCGGCGAGGTCGGTCGCGGTGATGGCGATTTCGGCGAACAGCCACAGCGGCCAGGACACCCATTTCGGAAACGCGTCGCGGCAGGCCTGCGCCAGGTCGCGGCCGGAGCCGACGCCGAGCCGCGCGCACAGCGCCTGCAGCACGATCGCCATGATGTTGGAGATCAGCGCGACGGTGAGCAGCGCGTAGCCGAACTTGGAGCCGCCGGCGAGCGAGGTCGCCCAGTTGCCGGGATCCATGTAGCCGACGGCGACGAGATAACCGGGGCCGAGGAAGGCCGCGAGCTTGCGCCAGAACGAGCCGCTTTTGACGACCCTGACCGAGCCGAACACGTTGGCCAGCGACGGCTCGCCGCGCGCGGCGCGCCATCCCTTGCCTTGAGCGATTTGGCCCTGAGGGGCTTGTGACGAACCGGCCGCAGCGCGATCGGGCGGCAGAAAGGGAGTTTTTGCATCCATGACCGGTATCAGAGCACACAACATTCCTTGTTGCAATTCATTTGCAACTGCATCTGTGTCGGATCCCCTTACCGGTGTCGTCCGAAATCGGGTGGGTTGGCCCCTCGCCGGCTCCTAGAGTCAGACAAAGCCAACCGATCGAGACCTGACCCATGTCGACCAGCACCACCCCGAAACTGCCGTCCTCCTTCAATCGCCTGGCGTGGTCCAACCTGGCCGCGCAGTCGGCGGAGCAGATTGCGCTCGCCGCCGCCCCCATCGTCGCCGTCCTGCTGCTGGGGGTCGGCGAAGGCGAGACCGGCGCATTACAGACCGCGCTGACGCTGCCCTTCATGCTGTTCGCGATCCCCGCCGGCCTGCTGGCCGACCGGATGTCGCGGCGCTGGCTGATGACGGCCGCCGAGGCCCTGCGTGCGGGCGCGCTGTTTGTGATCCTCGCTTTGATCACACTGAAGCTCCTGACCATGCCGCTGCTCGCCTTGCTCGGCTTCGTCTCGGTCTGCGGCACGGTGGTGTACAGCGTGGCGGCGCCGGCGCTGGTGCCCGCGCTGGTGGGATCGGACGCACTGGCCGCAGCCAACGCGCGCATCGAACTGGCGCGGACCGTGGCGTTCGCGGCGGGTCCGGCGCTCGGCGGCGTTCTGGTCGGCTGGATCGGCGCCGCGGCCGCCTTCGGTTTTGCCGCAATGCTATCAGTGATTGCAGTGATTGCACTCTCGGGTCTCGCGGAGCCCGCCCGCAAGCCGGTTGCCCGGCGTCATCCGCTGCAGGAGATCAAGGAAGGCGCCGTCTTCGTCTTCAGCCACGCGCTGTTGCGGCCGGTGTTCGTGACCCAGTTCATCTTCAACACCTCGTCGTTCCTGATCCTTGCGGTGTTCGTGCCGTACGCCGTGCGCCACCTGAACCTCTCGGCGTCCGGCGTCGGCACGACGCTGGCGATGTACGGCGTCGGCATGATCGTCGGCGCGCTGCTGGCGACACGTATCCTGCGGCGGCTGCCATTCGGCGTCGTGGTCGGGCTTGGGCCGATCTCCGGCTTCATCGCCGCCGCCATCCTGGCGCTGACCATCCATGCCCCCTTCCCGGCGCTCGCCAGGCTCGGCTTCTTCTTCCTCGGTGTCGGGCCGATCCTGTGGGTGATCAGCACCACCACGCTGCGCCAGGCGGTGACACCCGCGCGCTTGCTCGGCCGCGTCTCCGCCATCAACATCATGAGCTATGGCGCCCGTCCGCTGGGGGCTGCGATCGGTGCGATCGTCGGCGCCACCTATGGCGCGGAAGCCTGCCTCTATCTGGCGGTCGCGGGCTTCGGCGCACAGGCGCTGGTGATCCTGCTCTCACCGGCCGTCGGGCTCGCCCGGCAGCCCGAGATGTTCGATGAGAGCGAGATCGCCTGCCAGAAATCGTAACGACAGTTCGCACCATGCCGCCATTTGACGGCGGATCCCGTCATGGCAGCAGCCGGCTGTATGTCAAATCCAGCCGGCGCTGGTCCGACGTTCGCACCGTGATGCTGCTGCGGACCGGAGCAAAATCCAGCATGTGGATGTCACGGTACCCGAGATCGCGCGCGGGCCGCCCGCCGATCTCGACAATGCGATCGCCACGACGAAGCCCGGCCCGCTCGGCCGCGGTGCCCTTCAAGACGTCGAGCACCTCGAATGCCTCGTGATCGGGCTTGTCGAGAATCAATCCGACACCCTGGATGCTTTTCACCAGTGGCCGTGCAGCTACGGCCTGGAAATGGACGCGGCCGGCGGGAACATCGATCGTGACAATGAAATTGGAAAGAACGGCATTGCCGATGATGCCGGCAATACCGGTCAGCGCGGCGCCGCCGCCATCAGGCCCCATCATCACCGGCGACGCCAGCTCAAACGGCCCGATGCGCAGACGCTTGCCAAACCCCATCCGGACATTCAGGCGCCCGCCGATGCCACCGGGCGACAGGAAATGCAGCGTCGTGCCGGACTCCGTGAACGGCTTGTTCGCCTGCTCGAACCTGTCCGACAGAAAGAGCTGACCGCCCGAACCGGTGTCGATCGAAAAATTTCCGGCAACACCGCCGAGTTCCGCCGCGATCGACGGATGACTGAGACCATCGGGGGACATCGCCAACCCGAGCGGCAGCGAGAACGTGATGGAAGACGGCCGAAATCCGGGAGAATTGAAGATCAGGAGATGGCGACCGTAATCGATCGTCACGACGTAGCGGTTCAGCAATTCCGAACCAATCAGGCCGGCGAGCCGCGGCCGCGCTCCGCGATCGACGATGATGTTGGGGATGTCGAGAACGCCGACGGTCGGCTCGTCGAGCGTCGCCGATCCGATGGCGATACGGCCGACCTTGATCATCTCGATCTGCGAAATCTTCGGACCGATACCGGCCGCGCGGGCCGTCCGGACAGCGGATGTCCTGGTGAGCAGCCGGGCGGTATCCGGCGTGATCATGTGTCGCGCGCCCGTATCGAACATGAACGGCTTCGGCGTCAAACCATCGATCGATGCGTCAATGATGATGTGCCCGCCCTCGAACAGGAAGGGAATCTCGATCGGTGAGCCAAGAGCGGTGACCTTGTCCGGGGCGACGGCGGGTGCGCGATCAGCGGGCGCCAATCCCAGTTCGCGCTCCAGCGCGCCCGGCGGAGGCGGCAGATCCTCGGGCCTGGTGTCTGCCATCGCGCGGGGATGCATACCGACGAGAAGCAGGAGCAGCACGATGCCAGCAATCACGCCGTGGCTCCATCGCCCCTCGCCACACCGGTCTTGTTTTGCTCCCCCGGCTGCAAAAAGGCTGGGCCAGATCAAACGCCCAGAGCCCACCCGGCCCCCCTCGGGTTTCCCAAACGCATCAATAAAAAACTCCGCCGCTAAAATGTAGACGATTGAGGCAGAGCTAATCCGCAACTTTTAGGAGACTCTTTTTTCAGGCCTTGACGAAATCCATTCTTGATCGTATTTAGATATATCTAAATACATCGGAGACTGAACTTATGAGACATCGATATGACGGCGAGCGATCCCACCGCTCTGGACGGGGACGTTTCGAAGACGGTTTGGAGCGCGGCCGCGGACGCCACGGCGAGGGCCACGGACGCGAGTTCGGCGGCCGGGGCCGGCGCGGCGGGCGCATGTTCGGCCACGGCGACCTGAAACTGCTGATCCTGCACCTGATCTCGCAAAAGCCGCGGCACGGCTACGAAGTGATCAAGGGCATCGAGGACGAACTGTCCGGCGCCTACAGCCCCAGCCCCGGCGTGGTCTACCCCACGCTGACCCTGCTGGAGGAAATGGGGCACGCCACGGTGAGTTCGCCGGACGGCACCCGGAAGCTTTATGAGATCACACCGGCGGGCACAGCCTTCCTGGAAGAGAACAAGGTGGCCGTCGATGGCGTGCTGGCCCGTCTCAAGGAAGCCAGCGCCTCTGAGCGATCGGGCCCCGCGCCACAGATCGTCCGGGCGGTCGAGAACCTGAGGCTGTCGCTGCATCTGCGCCAGACACGCGGACCGCTGACAACCGAGCAGATCCGCACCATCGCGGCGGCACTGGATGCGGCGGCGGTTGCGATCGAGGAAAGCTGACGATTGACGAACTCATCGACTGACGAAGCCATCACCATGCACGAGAACCTGCAAGATGATCGCGAGACACCGCTGTCCCGCAACTACGCCACCATCGCAGCAGCGGTGCTGCTGTCGATGGGGCTGTCGTTCGTCGCCTCAGGCGTCGCCATCGCCATCGGCTTCGGGGTGCGCGACGGCTACCTGATCCGGTGGCTGGCGGCGTGGCTTGCTTCATGGACGATCGCGCTGCCGTTGCTGGTGATCGCGCTGCCTGCCGTGAAGCGCATGGTCGAGCATTTGGTCGACCCGGCAGATTCCGCGCATCTGCTGTGAGATCGCGGCCTCAGGTGTCGCCGACCTGAAAATCGCCCGGCTGCGGCGGCGCGATCGGGGTGAACGCACAACGATCCGGCTTCAGATCGACCAGCGGCGTGCCGTCGAGGCAATCTAATCCGCGCACCACCACCGTGGCGCCCTCGATGCCGACGAATTTGGCGATCGACGTCCCCAGCGGATTGGGCCGCACCGGGGAGCGCAGCGAAAACGTGCCGCGGGTGTTGGCGTCGCTGGCGGGACTCTGCAGCACCAGGTCACGGCGCGACTGGTGCAGCCAGTAGATCACCTCGACCTGCTGATACAGATCAAGGCCCTTGAGCGCCGGCACCCACGGATCGAAAATCTCGATACGACACAGCGGGCCATCCTGCCGGCCCTGCCGCGGCGTTTCCAGCCGCGATGTCCACGGCGTGCGGATGCGGCCGATGAAGATCAGCCCCGCATCGGTGGGCGGCGGCAATGCGACGGCCACCTCGCCTTCGCGGATTTCGTTTTCGCGGACCATGCGCATCCTCTCGTCTGCCAATAACGGCTGTCGTATTCACACATCTCCGCTCGGCAAAGACTCGTTCCCTCCCCCCTTGTGGGGGAGGGTTAGGGAGGGGGGTAGCTGCAAATCCGCAGCGCAACTGATCGGATGCCGTTACATCACGATGTCAGAGTGCGGAGGTACCCCCCTCCCCAGCCCTCCCCCACAAGGGGGGAGGGAGCCGCGCATCACATCGCCGCGACGTCAGCAATTTCAGATCGAGATGTGTGAAACCGATAGCCAATCACGGAGAGAGTGTAACGCGCGCCGCGCATCGCGCAAATCACAACGCGCGGATATCGAGCTTTTTGGTTTGACGCGTTTTCTCCGCGAAAACGCTACGCGATAGTCTTGCCGAACTTGTTGGACTTCGGGAAACCCTTCGGCGGCAGGCGGCCGGCGTCGGCGCGGTTGCCGCGCCAGTCGGCCAGTTCCTTGTTGGTCGCGCTGAACTCGCGATTGGCGGAATCGCGCCAGGTCAGGCCGTCCTTGGCAACGAAGGTGACGATGTCGGAGAGACCGCCGTCCTTGTACTTCTGCAGCCGCACGCCACGACCACGCGCCATTTCCGGCACCTGCTCAAGCGGGAAGATCAGCATCTTGCGGTTGTCGCCGATCACCGCGACGGTATCGCCGTCGACCGTGGTCACCGCCCGCGCTTCGTTGGGCATCGTGACGTTCAGCACCTGCTTGCCCTTGCGGGTGTTGCCGACGCAGTCGTCCTCGTTGACGATGAAGCCCTGCCCGTCATGGCTTGCGACCAGGAACTTGCGGCCGCCGGTGTTCACGAACAGCGAGACGATCGAGGCGTCCTGCTCCATGTCGATGAACATGCGGATCGGATCGCCATGACCGCGGCCGCCGGGCAGCTTGGCGGCGTCCAGGGTGTAGAACTTGCCGTTGGTCGCGAACAGCAGCAGCTTCGACGTGGTCTCGGCGAAGAACGTGGTGCCGAGGCTGTCATCGGTCTTGAAGGTCAGGCCGGAGAGATCGGCGACCTGCCCCTTCAGAGTGCGCACCCAGCCCTTGTCGGAGACCACCACCGTGATCGGCTCGCGTTCCACCAGCGCCTCTTCGATCGCCGCGAGATCGTGCTCGGGCGCATCCGCGAACTGGGTGCGGCGCTTGCCGAGCGCCGTCTTCGGCCCGAACATGTCGCGCACGGTGCGAACCTGCTCGCCGACCTTGGCCCACTGCTCGGTTTCCGAGCCGAGGATCGACTTGATGCCTTTCAGCTCCGCGCGAAGATCCTTGTCCTCACGGCGGATTTCCATTTCCTCCAGCTTGCGCAGGGAGCGCAGCCGCATGTTGAGGATGGCGTCGGCCTGGACTTCGGTGAGCGTGAAGGTCTTCATCAGCACCGGCTTGGGCTCGTCCTCGGTGCGGATGATCTTGATCACCTTGTCGAGGTTGAGATAGGCGATCAGATAGCCGCCGAGCACTTCCAGCCGGTGCTCGATCTGCTCCTTGCGATAGTTCGACCGGCGCAGCAGCACGTCGCGCAGATGATCGAGCCATTCGCGCAGCGCTTCCGCAAGGCTGATCACCTTGGGGATCCGGCCCTTCACCAGCACGTTGAGATTGAGCGAGATGCGGCTTTCCAGCTCGGTGAGCTTGAACAGCGATTCCATCAGCAGCGCCGGATCGACGGTGCGCGACTTCGGCTCGATGACAATGCGGACGTCCTCGGCGGATTCGTCGCGGATGTCGCCGATCAGCGGCAGCTTGCGCTCGTTCAACAGCTCCGCGATCCGCTCGATCAGGCGCGACTTCTGCACCAGCCAGGGGATTTCGGTGATGACCACCACCCAGGTGCCGCGGGCGCCGTCTTCCTGGTGCCACTTGGCGCGGGTGCGGAACGCGCCGCGCCCGGTGGTGTAGGCCTCCGCGATGCTGTCCTTGGAATCGATGATGATGCCGCCGGTCGGGAAATCGGGGCCCTTGATCCAGCGCATCAGCGCCTTGGTTTTGGCGTCCGGTTTCTCGATCAGATGCAGCGCGGCATCGCACAGCTCGGCGGCATTGTGCGGCGGGATCGCGGTGGCCATGCCGACCGCGATGCCCTGCGCACCGTTGGCCAGCAGGTTCGGAAACCCGCCGGGCAGCACCGCCGGCTCTTTCGACTGGCCGTCATAATTGGGGCGAAATTCGACCGCGTCCTCGTCGATGCCTTCGAGCAGGAGGCGCGCGACCTCGGTCATCCGCGCTTCGGTATAGCGGTAGGCCGCGGGATTATCGCCGTCGATGTTGCCGAAATTACCCTGCCCGTCCACCAGCGGGTAACGCGCCGCGAAATCCTGCGCCAGCCGCACCAGTGCGTCATAAATCGACTGGTCGCCGTGCGGATGGAAACTGCCCATCACGTCGCCGACGATCTTGGCGGATTTCTTGAAGGTCGTGCCGGGATCGAGCCGAAGCAGCCGCATGCCGTAGAGGATGCGGCGGTGAACCGGCTTCAGGCCATCGCGAGCGTCCGGGAGAGCCCGGTGCATGATGGTCGACAGTGCATACGCGAGGTAGCGCTCCTCGAGCGCCTCGCGCAGAGCGACGTCCTCGATGTCCGCCGGCTCGGGTGGAATCAATCTCTTTCCCATGGGATGGGGTTAACCGCTGCGCCGTCAATGAACAAGGCGCGAATTTTATCGCTCTCCCCCTTGTTCTGGCCCAGCCTGCCATAATTCGGCATTTTCGGCAGATTACGGAACCGTTAGTGCAAGATTTGACGATTCCCGGCTAGTTTCCCAGCCGGCCCGGACCGGTGTCCCGGCAGGGTTTCAGGATCATGAGGAGCAAAAGGACATGCGTCGTTTGATGTTTGCTGCCGCGGCGGTCGCGGCACTCGCCGGGGCCGGAATGCTGGCCGGCAGCCGCGCCGAGGCCATGCCGCTGGCCGGAGCCAGCCATCTCGCCGGCGCAACCTCAACCGCCGAGCAGGTCTATCTGCGTTGCAGGCGGGTCTGGAATGGCTGGACCTGGGTGCGCAGCTGCGTCGATATCGTGCCGGGCTACGGCTACGGTCCGGGTTACGGCTATGGTTATGGTTATGGTTATGGCGGCGGTTATGGGTATTACGGCGGATGGCACCGCGGCCCGCGCTACTACGGCTATTATTGAGCTGGGTCTTAGCCAGAGCATCCGGCGCAGCCCCCCGGCCCGCGCCGTCATCTGCCAAAGACGTCTGCCCTCTTGTCTGCCCTCTTCGCCCAGTCACCGGACATGCGTCCGGTGACTGATGACGCATGACGCGGTCAGCCAGGCTGGCCCAGATCAGATTTTCATCCGCAGGCCGCCGTAGACCGCAAATGGCTGGCCGGGGACTTCGGTTCGCTGGTCGGTCAGCATGATGGGAAGCCCGGCCTTGCTGGTCCCCGACGGTTCGAAATAAGTGCCAAACAACGCGTACTTGTTGTTGAACAGGTTGTTGACGCTCGCGAACAGCGTGATGTTGGCAGTGAGCTGATACGAGGTGTGAAGGTTGACCACGACATAGGCCGGCAGTTTCGGGTTCTGGTTGGCGTCGTCGCCAACGAAATATTGCGATCCCACCGCGACCATGTCGGCGCCGACCTTCCACTCCGGTGTGACCAGATATTCCGCCCCCGCCTTGAACTGATGCTGCGGAATGCCGGGGATGTGGTTGCCCGGCACGACATGAACATTGCCGTTGGCGTCGGCGAGCGGATTGTTCGGCGAGGCAATATCGCCGGTGAACCGGTAGGTCGCGTCGATGTAGCTGTAGCCGCCATAGACCAGCCATCGGCTCGATTTGTATTCCGCCGACAGCTCGACACCCTGGCGCCGGGTTTGCGGCACGTTCTGGTAGTAGCCGCGGCCGGCGATCGCACTGGCCAGATTGATGATGTCGTCATCGGCATCGGTCCGGAAGAACCCGGCTTTCCATTCCAGATTGCCGCCCCACATCGCCGCGGTCCCGCGCAGGCCGGCCTCGTAGGTGTGCGCGACCACCTGCTTCAACGGCGGGTCGGACACCAGGAAGCTTTCGAGCAGGCATGGCTTGTTCGGATTGGAGCATCCAAGCTCGAGCGGCGTCGGCGCTCGATTGGCTTCCGAATAGCTGCCATAGACCGTAAGCCACGACGTCGCCTTGTAGGCGAGGCCGGCCATCGGATTGAGCCGCGAGAAGGTGGAGTCGCTGTTGAGATCGGGACTGGTCCCCAGCACGTCCGCCACCGCGATCCTGGCGATGTTGTAGCGCGCGCCGGCCGTCGCCGAGAGCTTGTCGGTGATGTCGAAGGTGTCGGTCGCATAGATCCCGTAATAGGTGTTCTTCGCGTTGATGGCGACGGGCGAGAAACCGATGTTGCCGAGGGTGTGAATGATCGAGCCCATGCCGGGGATCGAGGGATTGGAGCCGACCACGAGATCGGGGAAGATGTAGCCGAGCGTGCTGTTGGCGGCGAAATTGGAGTTGCCGCGATCGATGCTGCCGCCCACGACGAAGCGGTTGCCATGGTCGAACAGCCTCGCCTCGTTGACCGCCTGCAACGATCCGCCGATGGTGTTCGACTGGATATTGGTGCGGTCGATGGTCCCATAGGGAACCGGCGCGCAGGTGTTGCCGGCCCCGGGGGGACAGGGAATCGGCTGGTTGTTCGCATCCAGGACCACGAACTGGTTGCGGAATGCCAGCGCCGCGGCGCCGGTGAACGGCACCGGCCGCGGGAAGCCGTCGTCCTCGAGGCACAGGCGGTTGGGAAACGACGACGAGTTGCTGCAGCGCTCGAAGTCGCCATCATTGCCATCGACATGGGCCTGCTTGAACCAGCGCCCGTACACATTGCCCTGCAATGACCAATCATCGGTCAGCGCATATTTGCCGTTGAGGCCGATCATCGCCATCTGGTTTGTCGTGGTTTGCGGCGTCGTATAGACGGAGCTCCAGCTCTGCTGCAGCATCTGCAGCGGCGTTGCCGCCGCCACCCCGAACGAGCTCGACGCCACCGATCCGAACAGATGAACTTCGGCGCGATCGTCGCGCCAGCCGACGTCGCCATAGAAGCGGCCGAGCTCGGTCGGCGATGATTTGCGCCAGCCGTCGTCGCGGACGCCTTGCGCCGCCACGTAGGCGCTCCAGTTGCCGAATTCAGCGCCGTATTGCAGGGCTCCCTGCACACGCCCGAACGATCCGCCCTGAATCTCCTGCTCGAACCCCTTGTAGGTGAATCCGTTCTTCATCTGCAGGTTGACCGCACCGCCCAGCGCATTGAGGCCGAAGATCGGATTGCCGGTGGTGAGATCGGCGCGCTGGATCGCATTGGTCGGGATCAAGTCCCAGTTGACGGTATCGCCGAAGGCTTCGTTGATGCGGATGCCGTTCATGTAAACCGCAAGGCCCTGCGGCGTCCCCTGCAACGGCGACGCCGCGAAACCGCGATAACGGATCTCCTGCTGGGAATTATTGCCATTGGGATCGGAGAGCGAAACGCCGGGAATGCGCTGGAACAGCGTATCGGTGACGTTGGGCGAATAGGAGCGCTGGAAATCGTCGGGATTGACCGAATAGGTCATCGACGGGACCTTGTCCTGGTCGATGCCGCTCCCCTGCAGCGGCGTATTGGCGATCACGCGAATTTCGGGAAGCGTCTGTGTCTGGGCCTGATTTGTTTGAGCAATGGCCGCCACCGGGATGATGCAGGCGCTGATCGCGATCAGCGCGCCCACCGCGCGGGATCGTCCGGCACAACGTTTCACATGCGCGCGGCCACACGCCGCCGCGCGTTCCCCCCGGAACTGCATTGCTCTCTCCCCATTATGAGAGCGCAATGGCCGAAGTCGAGGCGCCGTTGCGCTCTATCTTTTTGTTTATGAACAACCTTTTCGGAGGCAGCGTCCGCCACTCCGGCCGCGAGCTATTCCCCACAAGCGGCCCTGAAATATTGCTCGATATTTCCCATCGCCCGCAAACGAAAAAGGCTTCACCGCGATGGGATTCTTTTCCGCGACCATCGGGAAAAATTCCCGAGCTTCATCACAATGGCACTGGCCGACCCGACCGTTGGTGTCGCTGAAATCGCCCGTGACGAGAGAAAAACCCTCCCGAAAGCGCGATGCCTGTCCCCTCAAGCACGGCGCTACCGGGCTCTCTTGCTCGCGAAAATGACTTCAGTCTCGGTCTGCTCGTTGAAAACACCGGTTGGATTCAAGCCGAGCAACGCCCGGGATAATTCCGCCTCGAAAGCCTCGGCGGCGGCGCCGAACAATGATCTCGTGGAGTTTGATTTCGAATAGATGCATCCGATGATCGAACGCGTGTCGCGCGTCATCGTGTTCGGAAACTCATGAGCTGTGAAATCAGAGAAATATTCTGACCGGAGCAGCGCTGGTTCGTGTTCAGGCTCTTGTGGATTGGATTTCGGATGCCGAGCCTGCGGGCCAAGGAATTTGGCGACGACACGATCGGCCACGGGCTCCCAGCTCTCTTGTGGCCGCCGCTTGCCCGGGTTCACCAGCGCCACCCCTCCTCCGTCCGCGATCAGGATCGCCAGTTTCCGGAGCACCGCGTCACGATCCATCCAGTGGAAAGCCTGCCCGATTGTGGCGACCTGAAACGGCCCCGCTTCAGGCGATAGGTCCTCCGCCGTCGACTGCAGCCACCGGATATTCCCTCGACCAGCGGACATCGCCAACCGCCGCCCCTCGGCGATCATGTCCGCATCCGGATCGACAGCAACAACCTCGGCAACGGTGCGGGACAGCGGGATTGCGATGGTGCCCGGCCCACATCCCAGATCGAGAGCACGGACACCCTCGCCGAGTTTGCAGCGCGCGATGATGAACGCGATTGCCGACGGCGCGTAGGGCGCGCGGAAACGATCATAGAACTGCGCCGCGCCGGCAAACGCCGAGGCCTCCAGGGAAACTGGCATCCGCAACGGGACCACACATTTGCTGGCCGAACAAGCTGACGCAGCAATGTAATCCGTCATCCTGAGCGGAGCATGTAGACGAAGAGAGTCACGGGCTGTCGTCCTTCGAGGCGCGCAAGAGCGCGCACCTCAGGATGACGATCACGTGGGAAAGATCAAGCTGGACCGGGATGAGAGATGGTCGCTTAACGTAATCCGTCATCCTGAGGTGGCCGTGCGTAGCGCGGCCCTCGAAGGACGACGGCCAATGCTTCAATAGAATTGGCCGTGCATCCTTCGAGGCTCGCTACGCTCGCGCCTCAGGATGACGGAGTTGATACAGCCTCAATTCATCCAGCCCCTAAGCCTGCCGAGGCGGCGGCAGCGATCGCCCGCGCCCCGCGTTGCGGGTCACCGCCGCAATGAAGCCCTCGCGTGCGTTGGAGTGCTGCTGCCCGCGCGGCTCCAGCACATGGCGCATCAGGAACAAACCGGTGAGCTGGAAGCCATCCAGCAGATCGCTCTGCGACCAGCCGGCCTCCGGTGCGTCGTCCCGCAGGAACGGCGGCAGCCGCAGCAGTTTGTCCCGCCACGGCTCCCCCGCCTGGCGCGACACCGCATTGCCGGACTTCGGCGACACGTAGACGAGATCATCGGTTGTGCCGGTGGCCGCGCAGTTGGCGAGATCAAGACCGAAACCGAGCTCGGTGAGCATCGCCAGTTCGAACCTCACCGTGTGAATCGCCGCATGCCCCGCATCATCGAAATCGTCGAGGATGCCCTCGAGCATCTCATAGATGTCCTCGTGCGGATCGCGTTCCGGCAACAGCCGCGCCAGCGACGCCAGGTGGGTGACGCCATAGACGGCATATGAGGAGGCCAGCATGGTGGCGGCGCGCAGCCGGACGCCGTCGATCTGATAGTAGCCGAGGTGTTCGTCGAGGCGCGCGCGCCACACCGCGCTCACCGTGTTTCCGGGCTGCAGCGTCGGGCGCATCCGCGATCCGCCGCCCCCGCGCACCATGCCGAGATGGCGGCCGTGCGTGCGTGTCAGCAGCTCGACGATGGCGTTGGCTTCGCCATGCCGCCGCACGCCCAGCACGATGCCCTCATCGATCCATTCCACGGCTGGTCCCGCATTCCGCTCGCACCCGCAATCGCGGCGAGCAAACGCTCATTCTTTCGCTTATTCCTTGGGAAATTCCAGACCCATTTCACGATAGCGCTCGGGATCGTCGCCCCAGCCGTCGCGCACCTTCACGAACAGGAACAGGTGCACCGGCTGGCCGACGATCTCGGCGATCTCCCTGCGCGCATCGGCACCGATCGCCTTGATGGTGGCGCCGCCCTTGCCGAGCACGATCTTGCGCTGGCTTTCGCGCTCGACAAAAATCGTTTGCTCGATGCGAACGGACTTGTCCTTGCGCTCGGTCCAGGTGTCGGTTTCGACGGTCGACTGGTACGGCAGTTCCTGATGCAGCTTGCGATAGATCTTTTCGCGGGTGATCTCGGCCGCGAGATGCCTGATCGGAGCATCCGACATCTGGTCTTCGGGGTAATGAAACGGACCGGCGGGCACCGCCTGCGCCAGCGCACCGCGCAGGTCGTCGACGCCGTCGCCGGAGATGGCCGAGATCATGAAGGTCTGTTCGAACGGCAGCCGCGCGTTGGCGGCCTGCGCCAGCAGCAGCAGCTTCTCGCGCGCGACGAGATCGACCTTGTTGATCACCAGGATCTTGGGATGCGCCACGCTGCCGAGCTTGGTCAGGATCGCATCGGCTTCCTCATCGATGCCGGCGCGCGCATCCAGCAGCACGCACACCAGATCGGCGTCGTGCGCCCCGCTCCATGCGGTCGAGACCATGGCGCGGTCGAGCCGCCGCTTCGGTGCGAAGATGCCTGGCGTGTCGACCAGGATGATCTGCGACTGATCTTCCACGACAATGCCGCGGATCAGCGCCCGCGTGGTCTGCACCTTGCGCGACACGATCGTGACCTTGGAGCCGACCAGCGCATTGACCAGTGTCGATTTTCCGACATTGGGCGCGCCGATCAGGGCCACGAAACCGCAGCGCGTCGAGGTGGTATGGTCGGCCGTCTCAGCCATCATTGTTGCCGCTCGGCACGCCTTCCTGTTTCAACATTGCCAGCGCCGCGAGTTTCTCCGCCGCGCGCTTGCTGCCGCCGACGCCTTCGGCCGGCGTCAATCCGGGCAATTCGACCGACACGCGGAATTGCGGGTCGTGATGCGGGCCGGTGCGCTCGACCTCGCGATAGACCGGCGTCGGCAGGCCCTGCCCTTGCGCCCATTCCTGCAGCACGGTCTTGGCGTCGCGCAGCGGCCGCACCGGCTTGCGCATGCGCTCGGTCCAGTTCGCCTCGACGAACTTCGCGGCAGCCGCGTAGCCGCCGTCAAGAAACACCGCGCCGATCACCGCTTCGCAGATGTCGCCGAGAACCGACTTGCGCAGCCGCTCGCCGACGCCGGCTCCGACGGTGCCGAGCTTGATCGCCTCGTGCAACCCCAGCGTCTTGGCGACGTCGGCGCAGGCTTCCTTGCGCACCAGATCGGCCAGCCGCTTCGACAGTTCGCCTTCGTCGGCCTTGGGAAAGGCGCGATACAGCATGTCGGAGACGATCAGGCCCAGCACGTGGTCGCCGAGAAACTCAAGCCGCTGATAGCTCTCGGTGCGGTTGCGCGACGACTTCAGCGCCGACACATGGGTGAACGCCGTGGCCAGCAGCGACGGATCCGTGAACGCGTGACCGATCCGCTGCTCGATGGCCTTGGCGGCGGTCTTGGTGCTGACGCGCCGGCGCGGCTTCTTGGCCGGCGCCGCCGCCGGTTGTTCAGCCGTCAGCTGGCCAGCGTTGTCGTCAGCATTGGGTGGTCGGGGAATGAGAGGAGTGTCGTCACTCATCGCACAATGGAGAAGATGCGATTCCAGCGCACAGCAACCGGCCAGCGCCAGATCTGCCATGCCTGCTCGCCTTCGGCGATCGAGAAGAAGATCATCTGGGCGCGGCCAACGATGTTCTCCAGCGGCACATACCCCACCGCGGACAGCACGCGGCTGTCGGTGGAGTTGTCGCGGTTGTCGCCCATCATGAAGAAATGGCCCGGGGGCACCGTGTAGACGGTGGTGTTGTCGTAGAAGCCGTTGTCGACGCAATCCAGCGTCTCATAGGACACGCCGTTGGGCAGCGTCTCTTTCCAGCGCTTGACGCGCGCGGTCGCATCGGATCCGCAAGGGTCCTCGCCGACGAAATCCGACAGCCGCTCGCGCGGCACCGGCTTCTCGTTGATGTAGAGCTGGCCTTCCTTGACCTGGATGCGATCGCCCGGCAGCCCGATCACGCGCTTGATGTAATCGGTGGTGTCGTCCTTCGGCAGCCGGAACACGACGATGTCGCCGCGCGCGGGATCGGAGCCGAAGATGCGTCCGGAAAACAGCGGCGGCGAAAGCGGAATGGAGTAGTGGCTGTAGCCGTAGGAGTATTTCGAGACGAACAGGTAATCGCCGACCAGCAGCGTTGCCTTCATCGACCCGGACGGAATGTTGAACGGCTGGAACAGGAAGGTTCGGATCACCAGCGCGATGATGAGCGCATGAATGACGACACGGATGGTTTCACCAACGCCGCCCTCGGTCTTGGTCCCAGATGTCACGCTCATTGCCGTTCTTGTTCCTGTGGGAGCCGCAAAACGGCCCAATCAAAGCGCCCGGGCGCGTTGTAGACGGTTGTCCGGGGGCGCGCAATCAAGCCTCCCGAAAAAACTTGCTAATGGTCTGACGAATCAGTGATTTTTAGTTTGGCTTGCGAATCAAAGCCGTCCGCCGCCCTGGGCGCCGGGATGGATCAGGATTTGCCCGCCTCGACCGCCGAAATTATGACAAAAGCCTGCGCCAGCGGCCAATCATCGGTGATCGTGAGGTCAATTCGCGCCTCGTGCCCCGGCGGCGTCAGCTGGTCCAGCCGGGCTTTGGCCCCGCCGGACAGTTTCATGGTCGGCCGCCCCCCGGGTAAATTGACCACCCCCATGTCCCGCCACCAGACCCCCAGCCGGATGCCGGTGCCGAGCGCCTTGCTGCAGGCCTCCTTGGCGGCGAATCGCTTGGCATAGGTGGCGGCGACCATTTTCGGCACTTTGGCCCGCCGCTCGGCCCGGGCGCGCTCGGCTTCGGTGAAAATGCGGTCGAGGAACCGCTCGCCGTGCCGCTCCATCACCTTCTCGATCCGGCGGATGTCGATCAGGTCGGAGCCGATGCCGATGATCATGCCGAAAGCCTCGCTTTGGCGCGGCCCCGCGTCATCGCCGCGCGCATGGCCCGAACCGTTTCACTGAGGCCGACAAACAGCGCCTCGCCCATCATGTAGTGGCCGATGTTGAGTTCGACGATCTGCGGCAGCCCGGCGATGGTTTCCGCGGTGGCGTAATCGAGCCCGTGGCCGGCGTGCACCTCGAGCCCGACGGACTGCGCCAGCGCGGCGCCCGCGACGATGCGCTGCCACTCGATCTCCGCCTTGTCCGGCTTGCCGTCGATCACCGCGTGGCACCAGGCGCCGGTGTGGATCTCGATCACGGGCGCCTTCAGCTTGGCCGCAGTTTCGATCTGGACGGGATCGGCGGCGATGAACAGCGAGACGCGGATGCCGGCGTCGTTCAAACGCGCGATGAACGGCGCCAGCACATTGTGTTGCGCGACCACGTCGAGCCCGCCTTCGGTGGTCACCTCCTCGCGCCGCTCGGGCACCAGGCACACCGCATGGGGCTTGGTCGCCAGCGATATCTGCAGCATCTCCTGGGTCGCGGCCATCTCGAAATTCAGCGGCTTGGAGATCTCGGCCTTGAGCCGCGCCATGTCGTCGTCGCGGATGTGCCGGCGATCCTCGCGCAGGTGCGCCGTGATGCCGTCGGCGCCGGCCTCGATCGCCAGCAGCGCCGCGCGCACCGGATCGGGCAAGGCGCCGCCGCGGGCGTTGCGCAGGGTTGCGACGTGATCGACATTGACTCCGAGACGCAGCGGAGGAGCTGAAGACATGGCTTACTCGCGAAAGACCTGAGAGACGGAAAAACCTGTGAGACAGACTGTGAAAGACGAACTGTGAAAGACGAGACGATCACCCGTTGACGCGCTCGACCCGCGCCACCACGGCCTTGGCCCGCAGCTGGGCGATGATAGCGCTGAGATGCTTGAGGTCATAGACCTCCAGATCGATGGTCAGCTCGGTGAAATCGGGCGAGCGGCGGCTCATCGAGATGTTGTCGATGTTGCCGTCGTGTTCGGCGATCACGGTGGCGATCTGTGCGAGACTGCCGGGCTCGTTGACATTCTGCACGAACAGCCGCGCCGGAAACCGCTGCGGCGTCGTCTCATCGACATCCCAGCGCACGTCGAGCCAGCGCTCCGGCATCTCCTCGAAATCCTTCAGCGCCGGCGACTGGATCGGATAGATGGTGATGCCCTCGC
>JBGMOD010000208.1:0-43056 GCA_041424235.1 Hyphomicrobiales bacterium | reverse complement strand
TCCTGCGACAGCTGATCCGTTTCTACGGCGACAGCATGCAGATGGTGGTGCCGAAATATCTGGAAGCCTCGATCGAATCGCTGACCCGCGAGCAGGAAAAATTCCGCAAGCAGATGACCAGCGCCTTCGGCACCGGCCCGTTCGCACCGCTCGAGGAGCAGGTCCGCCGCAACATGGAGCTGTTCGAGCGAACCTTCGCGATGTTCAAGCCGTTCGGCATCGGATCGCTGCGCAAGGATCCGCCGACCACGGAGCCCGAACCCGCCGCTCCGCCACCCGAGGCCGATGACATCGACGACCTGAAGCGGCAGATGAAGGAAATGCAGGATCGGCTCGAGCGGATGTCGAAAGAGCCCGGCAAGGAATAGATTTCAGTTCAGGCTTCTTTCAGTTCAGGCTTCGAATGTTCAGTGCGCTTCCGTGAGCCGGAAGCGCACTTTTTTGTGTCGGCACATGATGCCGGATCAGCGTCGCGAGCCGTTCCTGGCCGAGCCGCTGACGCCAGCGCGACAGCGATGAGCGATCGAAGCCGCAGTCATGCCGAAACACCTGTTCGCCGCAGAAGTACTGGAAATACGGATTTTCGATCCAGCGCGCGCACAGCGCTTCGTCGCTGAGCCCGTGCATGTGTTTGAGGATCAGCAGTCCGGCCATTAACCGGACCGGCAGAGGTGGATGACCGGCCCCCGGCTTGAAGACACCGCCGAGGTCGCGACCGAGACCCTCCCAGTCAATGCTGCGCGCCAGGCGCACCAGTGGATGGCTCTCATCGATGATCTGGTCCAGCGCCGGCCGGAACAACTCCTTCTGCCGCGCATCACAAGGCTGCGCCATGGCATCCCCCGATTGCAAATCGCTGCACGGAGCGAATCAGAAATCGATCGGGAAGGGAATCGCATTTCCCACGCCGCGCTGCGGCAGCGCACCGTTTTGTTGCGAACCGCGCGTCAGGCGATCTCTGTTGCGGCGGTCAACCCGCGGCCGGCGCCTCGGCACGGGATGCGAGAGCCCAAGGCCTCTCCGCCGAGGCCAGGCCGGTGAGACGACCCTGGATGTAGTCGCAACCCCAGTTGCTCAGCAGCGCCGCGGACTCTTCATCCTGCACCCATTCGGCGACCGTCTTGATGTCCAGCCGGCGTGCCAGATCGATCAGCGTCTGTACGAAGGCCCGGTCGTCCGCGGAGCGCACGATATTCTGGACGAAGGCGCCGTCGATCTTGATGAGGTCGACGCCGAGCTTGCGCAGGTTGCGGAACGAGGTGTTGCCGGCGCCGAAATCATCGATGGCGATGCGGCTGCCGAAATTCTTCAAACGGGTGACGAAGCCGCGCACATCGTCGATGTCCTGGATCGCCACGGTCTCCGTGATCTCGACGATCAGCCGTTCGGCCACGCCGGGATGAGCGCGCATCAGCGATTCGATTCGCAGCCACCAGTCCGGATCCATCGTGGTGTCGGGTGAAATGTTCAGGCTGAGCTGGATCTGCGGCGCGGCCGCGAGTTCCGCGACCACGAGCTCGAGCACCCGCTGATCCACCAGATGGACCAGCCCCAGCTTCTCGGCGACCGGAACGATATCGGGGGCGAGCAGCAATTCGCCGTCATCCTGCTTCATGCGCACCAGGCATTCATGAAACACGGTGGCCCGCGAACGCGCGTCCACCACCGGCTCGTAGGCCATCACCAGGCGCCGCTCGTTGAGCGCACTGACGATCTCGTCGGTGACGCGAATGTTGACGCGGCGCTGGGCATCGCGCTCCACATTGGGCCGCCAGGCAAGGTACGAACCGGACCGCCGGGCCTTCGCCCGGTCGAGCGCCTCCTGCGCACGCACCATGGCTTCGTCGGCGGAGCGGGCATAGCGCGGCACGCTGACCGCGCCGATCGAGGCCGTGAGCGACACCGGGCCCGATCTGGTCGGCACCACGTCGTTGCGGATCGCGGCGAGGAAACGCTCGGAGGCGATCGCCATCTCGTCGCTGGTGCAGTTCTTCAGGATCACGCCGAACTTGTTGCCGGAGAACCGCGCCAGGACATCGCCGCCGCGCAGCCGGGCCCGGATGCGCCGGGCGATCTCCACGATCACTTCATCGGCCACATCGAAGCCGAAGGCATCATTGATGTGGGCGAGATGGTCGATGCCGAGCAGCAGGAAGGCGAACGACGAGCGGAACCGCGACGCTTCCTCGACCGCTTCGGCAAGCGAGGCCACCAGATGGGTGCGATTGAGCTCGCCGGTCAGCGGATCGTGTTGCGACAGCTTGAGCAGTTGCTGCTCGCGCGCATGACGCTCGTTGTTGAGGCGCACCAGCCCCTGCACCCGGGCCGGCCGGCCGTCGGCGCCGGCGAACCAGCAGCCGCTCTCCTCGATCCACATCACCTCGGCCGACGCCTTGGCGCGCACGCCGTATTCGATCTGGTACTGAACACCGTCGCCACGATCGACCTTGCCGGAATTCAACACGGTATCGGCGCGAACGTCCCGCAACGGCTCGATGAATTTTGCGAACGCATTGCCGCTGGCGAGCGCCGATGGCGGCAGGTCCTCGAACACCCCGGCCACATTGGCGCTCCAGCCGATCGCGTCGGTGGCCATGTCCCAGACAAAAGCCGCCTGCCCAAGCGAGGCCAGGATGGCCGACGGCTCCGGCAGCTCGACGGCGTCCGGCACCGGCGCCGCGGCGTGGGATTCGCCATCCGGCCGTTGCGCAACAGTCCGCGCGGTCAGGGACACAGCAGGTTTCAAGGTCGCCTCATTCTGGGACGCCGCCACATGATTCGTTACGGTGACGATCATTCCTGGCGAGAGAGAGACTACGGCAAGTTCCTAAAGAACTTAAAAATTGCCGGACCTGCGCCAGAGGTAGGCCCTTGCCGGACCCGGCACGGGGTTTGCGAGGGTGAGCCTATGGAGCACACCCCTGTCCCAAAACGAGACATTTCTTTAGACGACTCGGCTTTGGACGGCGCCCTGGATGATTCCGGCGACGACGCCAACGTCGCCCCGCATCCGCAGAGCCGCGCCCTGGTGCCGCTTGCCCCGCAGACCGGCCCCTCTCCGGCTCGCCATGCACTGAGCCATCCCGACCCGTCCTTCGTCACCCACCTGATCGCGACGGCCGCCCACATCCCGCAAACCCGCACCCTGTGCCGCGCCAGCCCGCAGGACGCCCAGGCCAGCTATCGTTCGGTGGCCAACCAGAACAAGCAGCCCGCCCGTCCGCCCGGAACGCCACGGGTGGCGTGAGCCGGCACGCCCGACAACAAGCTTCGGATAAAGCCGCGGCTTTCGTTTGATCAGCGCGACGGCTGATCCTGCGGGGGAATGGACGGCGCACCGGGCTGCAACTGCGGCGACGGATTAACGGTCGGCGCCGGTGCCGGGTGCGCGGGCTCGATGGTTGCCATCGGCGGCACGGCTTGCGGGACCACCGGCTCGAATTGCGGTTGCGTCGCGGGGGCGGCGGCAGGCGGCGGCGCGGCGCGCGCGGCCTTGGCGGCGGCGGCCGCGCGGCGGGTCTCGCTGCGCAGGCGAAGCGAGATGCCGGCGAGGAAATCCACCAGCATCAAGACCGTCAGCAGGAAGAACACCGAGGTCGCGAACTGCGGCAGCAGCAGGAACTCGGCGACCGCACCGGCAAACACCAGCAGCGCCAGGAAATGGTCGGTGAAATACTTTCCGCCCGGACGCGCGCCCTTGATCACCTCGACCAGCAACAGCAGCATGCTGAACGCGATCAGCATATCGCCGAACGTGATCTTCCACGCCGCCTGCGACAACAGCGGCACGGTGAAGATCGGGTCGGTGAACGACACCCCCGGCATCAGGAAGACGAGGATGTTGACGATTGCGAGCGGGATCAGAAGCAGCGGGAAACCGATCATCATCGGCGGGGCCTTCTCATAGGCTTGGGATGGCAACGCGTCCGGCGTGTCCCGTTCAACCCGGCTCGCGCCGTGCCCCACGCCGTTATCAAGTCGCGCCGCGCAAGGCGGCGCAACCAACCGTCAAACGCCGATCAGGCGTCCTTCTTCGGCTTCAGGACCTGACGGCCCTTGTACATGCCGGTCTTCAGGTCGAGGTGGTGCGGACGGCGCAGTTCGCCGGAGTCCTTGTCCTCGGCATAGGTCGGGGTCTTCAGCGCATCGGCGGAGCGACGCATGCCACGCCGCGAGGGCGATGTTTTTCTACGTGGAACGGCCATGTCGGATATCCTTCAGGTGATCATCAAGTCGCAGCGCTCGCGCGTCCCGATCAGGACGGCCCGGCACGCCGCACGAGCTCGAAATTCGGATTAAGGCCGGGCTTATAGAGGATGGATGCGGCCAAATCTAGGGGGCGCAGCCGCCTGCGGCGGATCAATTTCTTTAAATTTGGGCGTCAAGAGGCCCGATTCCGGCTGAGACAGGGGGGCGCTCCGGACGCCTGGGCCCGCGCAGCGTATTTCCCGGCCAGCCGGCGCACCCCGGGGCCCGGGCTCCGGGCGCTGCGGGTGATCGGATTGGGCAGGATTGCCGCCATCAGGGCCGCTTCGCGAGCCGAAAGAGCCGCCGCCGGCCGGCCGAAGGCATAGGCGGCTCCGGCTTCGGCCCCAAACCGGCCGTCCGGGCCCCATTCGGCAATATTGAGGTAGATTTCGAGAACCCGGCGCTTGGGCAGCACGAAATCGATCCACAACGCCAGCGGCAGTTCCAGGCCCTTGCGGATGACGCTGCGGCCGGGCCAGAGAAACAGGTTCTTGGCCACCTGCTGGGTGATGGTCGAGCCGCCCCGGGTCGCCTCGCCCTCCTGGGCGTCTTCGATGACGTCCTGCAGGGCGTCCCAGTCGATGCCGTGATGGGTGCAGAATTTGGCGTCCTCCGAGGCGATCACGGTGCGCGGCAGGGCGGCCGAGATGGTGTCCAGGTCCACCCAGGTGCGCGACATCGGCGCCCCCGTCAACGTCCGCCAGAGCATCAGGGTCGAAACCGGGTGCCCGGAGCCGTACAGCAGGACGATCCCATAGGGCAGCGCCAGCAGGATAACCACGATGAGAAGAAGTCTGCGGACAAGGCGCAAAGGCTGTGCTACCGGCTCACGGAACTAACGGTATGGAATGGTTCCAAAACTGGTTCCCAACCCCCGCTGGCGGACAACGCTCCCGCAGATGGATACCCCGGATTGGTCCGGCGCTCCAGTTGCGGCGAAAGGCGCCCGACGGGAACCGGCGGTCCCGCGCCACGACCGATTGTCGCATATTTTTCTCTGGAGCTTTTTGAATGACATCCGCGCCTACCCCGCAGGACTTCGCCAAGCGGCTCGACAAGACCGCGGACGACATTGAGACCCTGCTCGGCAAGCTTCTGTCCGATGACGTCCTGCAGAATGAAATCGCCCGCCCGCAGCGGCTGATCGAGGCGATGCGATACGGCAGCCTCAATGGCGGCAAGCGGCTGCGGCCGTTCCTGGTGGTGGAAAGTGCGGCGCTGTTCGACGTGCCGGCCGCCGGCGCGCTGCTGGCCGGCGCTGCACTGGAATGCATCCATTGTTATTCGCTGATCCACGACGACCTTCCGGCGATGGACAACAGCGACCTGCGTCGCGGTCGCCCCACCACCCACAAGGTCTATGACGACGCCACCGCCATTCTCGCCGGCGACGCGCTCCTGACCATCGCCTTCGACATCACCACCCGCGACGAGATTCATCCCGACGCCGATGTGCGCCTCAAACTGACCCGTGCGCTGGCGCGTGCCTCCGGCGTCGGCGGCATGGCCGGCGGCCAGATCCTCGATCTCGCCGGCGAAGGCCGCTTCGGCGACAAGGCGCAGCCCGACGTGGCGCGGCTGCAGCAGATGAAGACCGGCGCCTTGCTGCGCTTCGGCTGCCAGGCCGGCGCGATCCTCGGCAAGTCATCCGACGCCGACTACAAGGCGCTCGACGATTACGGCCGCGCCTTCGGCGAGGCCTTCCAGATCGCCGACGATCTGCTCGACGTCGAAGGCGATGCCGCCGCGCTCGGCAAGCCGGCTGGCCAGGACGCAGCGCTCGGCAAGGCCACCTTCGTCACCCAGCTCGGCCTCGACGGCGCAAAGAAGCGGTTGCAGGACCTGCTCGCAACCGCGGACAAGGCGCTCGCGCCGTTCGGCGCCAAGGCCGACATCCTGCGCGCCGCCGCCCGCTTCGTCGCCGAACGCAAGAACTGACAGCGGAATTCGGGACACCAGGCATGGCCGGAGACGACGATCTCGAAGGCCTTCTGAAACGGCTGCGGCGCTGGCCGCGGCCGTTGCGCATCATGATCCTGCGGCCGCGGCTCTTCATCTCCATCGCCATCGGCCTTGTCGCGCTGCTGGTGCTGCCGGCCTCGCTGCGACTCGCGACCCGCCTGCTGATTGCGTGGGACATCGCCATGGCGCTGTATCTCACGCTGGCGTTCACCACGGTGATGACCACGGGCGTGACCAAGATGCGCCGCCGAGCCGCCCTGCAGGACGACGGCGGTTTCGCGGTTCTCGCGCTGACCGCCATCGCCGCGTTCGCGACTCTCGGCGCCATCGTATCCGAGCTTGGCGCCGATCATCGCGGAGCCTATTCGCTCGCGCTCGCGACGGTGACAATCGTGTTGTCGTGGGCCGCGATCCATACGACGTTCGCCCTGCATTATGCGCATGAATATTACCGCGGTGCGACTGTCGGGGGCCTGGCATTCCCCGGCGACGAAAAGGAGCCGGATTACTGGGACTTCGTGTACTTCTCCTTTGTCATCGGCATGACAGCGCAGGTCTCCGACGTCGGCATCACCGACAAGATCATCCGCCGCACCGCGACCGCGCACGGCGTTGCCTCTTTTATATTCAACACCGCGCTGCTGGCGCTGACGGTCAACATCGCGGCCAGCGCGATCTGAACGGGGATCATGCTTGACCGCGGCGGACGCACGGGCCAAGTCAGGATCATGTGAGCACCTCACGAGAGACCAGCGCGTGACAAGGGGGTCGTGTCGGGCATGACCGAAAGTTTTCTGATCGTTCTTCTGCTTCTCACCGCAATGGCCGCGACCGCGGCGGTGGCGCGACGCTACCAACTGACCCCCGCCCTCGCTTTCCTGGCCATCGGCATCGCACTGGCCTTCATCCCCGGCATGCCGAGGATCGAGCTCGAGCCGAAGGTGGTGCTGCTGATCGTGCTGCCGCCGCTGATCTATTCCGCCGGCGTGTCGATGAGCTGGCGCGAGTTCAAATCCAACCTGCGGCCGATTGCACTGCTTGCGATCGGCTGTGTGGTCTTCACCACCTGGGCGGTCGCCGCCGCAGCGCACTGGGTGCTGGGACTGCCGTGGAGCGTGGGCTTCGTGCTCGGCGCCATCGTCTCGCCGCCCGACGTGGTCGCACCGCTGGCGATCGCACGACGGCTGAACCTGCCGCATCGCATCCTGGTCATTCTCGAAGGCGAAGGCCTCGCCAACGACGCCACCGCGCTGATCCTCTATCGCTTCGCCGTGCTCGCCGTCGGCACCGGCATGTTTTCGCTGACAAAGGCGGCGGGATCGTTCATCGCCATCGTGGCCCTCGAGGTTTTCTTCGGCATCGCGGTCGGCTGGCTCAGCCTGCGCCTGCGGCAATGGGCGCGCGACGAGCGGGTCGAGATCACGCTATCGCTGCTGACGCCCTACCTGGCCTACTGGGTGCCGGAACATCTCGGCGGCTCCGGCGTCATCGCCACCGTCGCCGCCGGACTTTATGTCAGCTGGAACGGACCGCTGCTGATCTCCGCCGCGACCCGCCTGCAGGGCATCTTCTTCTGGGACTTCGTGATCTGGATGATCGAGGGACTGCTGTTCCTGCTGATGGGCTTCCAGATGCGTCTGCTGATGGAGAAGTCCAAGGTCGTTCCCCTCCATGACATCGTCGCGGCGATCGCACTGACATCGGCCATCGTGATCATCGCGCGCTTCGTCTGGGTCTTTCCCGGCACGTATCTGACGCGCTGGATCAGCGAGCGGGTCCGGCAACGCGATCCGCTGCCGTCCTGGCGCTATGTCGTGGTGATCGGCTTCACCGGCATTCGCGGCGTGGTGTCGCTCGCAGTCGCGCTGGCATTGCCATTGACGCTGCCGAACGGCGAGGACTTCCCACACCGCGACCTCATCCTGTTCGCAAGTTTCGGCGTGATCTTTGTCACCCTGGTCGGGATCGGGCTGACGCTGCCATTGCTGGTGAAGTTGCTTGGACTGTCGAAGCATGGATTGGCCGAGGCCCGGCACGAGCGCGAAGCGGAAATCGTGGCGCGCCGCGAGATCCTGCAATCGGCACGGCAGTCGCTGGAGGACATCACCGCCGGCCGCGATTTGTCTGACGGCTTGGTCAAATTCCTCGAAGCGCGCCACGAAACCCGAACGCGTGCGATCCCCGAGCCCCCCGCCGAGCAAGGTCAGCACACGCCCGCTACCCAGGGCGCACCGGTTGTGCGCGAACTGATCACCGCGGAACGCAAGTTCCTGCATGCGCTGTTGCGTCAGGGAAAGATCACCGACGAAACCCGGCGCCGCATCGAACGCGACCTCGATCTTGAAGAGGCCGTGGTCAACAACCGGGAAAAGAACACGCCGCTGTAAAGCGGCGTGACCTGGTGTGCCCATAACGTTTGACGGAGATGGCGATTACGCCGCCGTCCGCTGTGTCTGCCGGATGAACTGGGCGATCAGCGTAGCAACCTGCTCCGAAGCATCCTCGAAGCAGTAATGGCCGACGCCGGCTAGTTGGTGAACCGGCGCGGCCGGAAACAGCGCGGTAAACAGCGGCAGGAATTGATCCGCTTGCAAGGTCCGGTCCTTGTCGCCCCAAATCGCAAGCGCGGGCTTGCCGCGGATCGCACGATCGGCTGCCGCGTCCGGCGCCTCGAACCGATGGGCATTGGCAGGAACGCCCTTCGCCCAGCCGATGGCCCCAAGGCAATCGGCGGGTTTCGTGAAGTGCGATCCATAGGCTGAAATCCAGGTGTCGGTGATGACCGCGTTGTTCTCGAAGCCGTTGAGCTTGAGTGCGCTCAGGATGTTGAATCCGAGTTGACCCAGCACGGTTTCGAGGCGGCCCTCCGTCTCCGCATTGATGATCCACTGGAACCAGGGTGAGACAGCGGCATTCGCCGTCAATCGATCGACAAGATCGGCCTGGCCGAACGGTGTCGGCCCGTTGGCCGAGATCACCCGGGCGATGCGATCCGGATGGCGAGCCGCCAGGCCCATCCCAACCGGCCCACCGAAGTCATGCAACACGAGCGTGATGTGGCGCAGATCGAGAGCAAGGACAAAACGCTCCAGATTGTCGATGTGATCCTGCACCCAGTAACTGCGGTCCTGCGGCGTCGCGCTTTTGCCGAACCCCATGTGATCGGGAACAATCACGCGATGGTCCGCACTCAGCACCGGGATCAGATCACGAAACAGATAGCCCCAGGTCGGCTCGCCGTGCAGACACAGCACCACGTCGCGCTCACGCGGTCCCTCGTCGACATAGTGCATCCGGAAACCAGGGGCCTCGGAAAAATGCGGCGCGAAGGGGAAGGTGCCGTTGAAGGTCTCGTCGTGTGGGATCATGGAAGGCTCATCCTTGTCGAAATGAAGCGCGGTTCCTCCGACGGACCCACGATCGAACGATCGCAAGCCCGCTGTGTGGGACGCGTTTGAAGAGGGTGGTGGCAACCTGGTCCTATGTTAGGACCATTTTGAAATAACACATGAGGTTTTATGTTGCAACCAAATAAGGGAACAGGCGATCGGCGAGCGCCGTTCGCCGGCACAAAAAAAGCGCCGGCTGACAACAGCCGGCGCTTCGAATGACAGGGATGAAATCAGCGGCTATTCGGCCGCGGTCTGGCCAGGCACGCCGTAACGGCGTTCGATGTAGTCGATCACCATGGTCTTGAAATCGGCCGCGATGGTCGGACCGCGCAAAGTGGTGAATTTCTTGCCGTCGACGAACACCGGCGCGGCCGGGGTTTCGCCGGTGCCGGGCAGCGAGATGCCGATGTCGGCGTGCTTGGATTCGCCGGGACCGTTGACGATGCAGCCCATCACCGCGACGTTGAGGTTCTCGACGCCGGGATAACGCGTCTTCCAGGTCGGCATCTCGACACGGATGAAATCCTGGATGTCGCGCGCCAGCTCCTGGAACACGGTGGAGGTGGTGCGGCCGCAGCCGGGACACGCCGCGACCAGCGGCACGAAGGTGCGGAAGCCCATGGTCTGCAGGATTTCCTGGCCGACCTGCACTTCAAGCGTGCGGTCGCCGCCCGGCTCCGGTGTCAGCGACACGCGGATGGTGTCGCCGATGCCGGACTGCAGCAGCACGCTCAGCGCAGCGGCGGAGGCAACGATGCCCTTCGAACCCATGCCGGCTTCGGTGAGGCCGAGATGGATGGCGTAATCGGAGCGCGCGGCGAGATCGCGGTACACCGCGATCAGATCCTGCACCGCGGAGACTTTCGCCGAGAGGATGATGCGGTTCTTGGCAAGGCCGAGTTCTTCCGCACGCGCCGCCGACAGCAGCGCCGACTGCACCATGGCTTCGCGGGTGACGGCCCGCGCTTCGCGGGGGTTGGCCGACGCCGCGTTTTCTTCCATCAGCTTGGTGAGCAGCTCCTGGTCGAGCGAGCCCCAGTTGGCGCCGATGCGAACGGCCTTGCCGTACTTGATCGCGGTTTCGACGATGGTGCTGAATTGGGTGTCGCGCTTGGCCTTGAAACCGACATTGCCCGGATTGATGCGGTACTTGTCGAGCGCTTCGGCGCAGGCCGGATGATCGGCCAGCAACTGGTGGCCGATGTAGTGGAAGTCGCCGATCAGCGGCACCTTGATGCCACGCTTGTTCAGCCCTTCGCGAATGTGAGGAACAGCGGCCGCCGCTTCATCGCGGTCCACGGTGATGCGAACCATTTCCGATCCGGCGCGCGCCAGTGCTGCGACCTGAGCGATGGTGCCATTGATATCCGCGGTGTCGGTGTTGGTCATCGACTGCACGACAATCGGCGCCCCGCCGCCGACGGTGACCCCGCCGACCTTGACTGCGGTGGTGGTGTGGCGCGCCGCGGGACCTGCGACGTCGATTTCGGAGGGTTTTTCGAGCTTGCTCATGGGCCTCAAATATCAGGTTTTTGTGACAGGCAGCAACGGATCAATCACCACGCGCGTGGGGCGGTTAACGAGCACCAGCCCGGCGATGACGAGAATGGCGGCACCCGCAAACGCAGGCGTGATGGGGTCATGCATCACGAAATAGCCGGCCGCCACCCCAAACAACGGGGTGATGAAGGTAAAAGCCGACAATTTGCTGGCGGAATAGGTGCGCACAAGCATGAACCAGAACAGAAAGGTCAGGCCCACCACCCAAAATGTCTGGTAGGCCAATGACATAAGGGCGACATGACCGGGAACCGCGGTCAATCTCTCCCCGAATACCAGCGACGAGAGCCCCAGTATGGGGATCGAAGTGGCCAATTGGTAGGCCAGGGTTTTCTCGGCAGGTACCCGCAAAAGCGGGCTCACCTTGACCGCGACGGTGGTGGCCGCCCACAGTATCCCGCCGATCACCACCAGCAGGTCGCCAAGCAGCACCTGGGTGTCAACGCCGGCCTGCGGAACGCCGATCGCCAATGCGACACCGGCAAATGACAGTGCCAGGCCACCCCATTGCGCCGGCCCCAGGCGCTCGCCAAGCAGGCGGAACGATCCGAACGCCACCACAAACGGCGCCACGTAAAGAAACACCACCGCGCGGGTGGCGCTGGTCCATACCAGCCCGCGATAGATCACCACGAATTCGAGACCAAACAGCAGGCCCGCGAACAGGCCCGCCTTCAGTGTGCCGTCGCGCTTGAAGATCTCGACCCCGCGCAGGCGCGCCACCAGCAGCACCACCAGGAGCCCGCCGATCGAGCGAATGGTCGCCATCATCAGCGGCGGGATGTCCGGCAGCGCCAGCTTGATGGCGATCTGGTTGAAACCCCAGCTGAAGCAGAGCAGCATCATGATGGCGATGGCGCTGACGCTCAGCGGACGGCCCGCTGCGGAAGGTATTTCAGATGACATGAGAGTCGGGCGCCGCTTTTTTTATGTTGTTGTCTGGCAATGCGCGCATGTGCCGGTGATTTCGACCACGGACAGTTTCGGCGCGAAACCGGTGCCACGCGCCGCTTCATTGATGCTGTTGGCGACGGGCGCCGCAGGAATTTCCCCGACCGACCCACATTGGTCGCAAATCAGAAACGCCACCATCGACAGCTCATCGTGATTGTGCGCGCAGGCGAGAAACGCATTGCGGCTTTCGATGCGATGGACCAGCCCGTTCTCCATCAGGAAATCGAGCGCGCGGTACACCGTGATCGGTGCCGGTCGCGCCATGTCCTTGGCGAGAAGATCGATCACTTCATAAGCGCCGAGCGGACGATGGCTCACCAGCAGCGCCTGCAGCACCTGGCGACGAATGGCGGTGAACTTCTGTCCGCGGCCGGCACAGACTTTTTCGGCATGCGTGATCGCGTCGGCCGTGCAGCGGCCGTGGTCATGATCCGGCGTCGGGAAGGGTTGACTGGGCTGGGCCATCTTCGTCTGCGTCATCAGGGGACCATTTAAACCGTTTAACGTGATTCCGCCTGTTATTTCAGCAGCTGGTTCCAGCATAAGGTTCCAGCATGAAATTTTTGCAATGCCGCATTACGTATTGCAACGCAGCAAAAACCTCCCAAATCATGACCACGTACGGACTATCACGCACGCAATCCTGTCGTGACGTGACAGAATTTTCGGCCTTGAGAAAGAAGCTGCAACTTGGCGACCAATCTCAAATCCTATCTCGATGGCTTGACCAACTGGACCCGACGCGCCAGCGCCGGGCCGTCACGGCCGGCCGCCAAGAAGATCAATCTGGCACTCCAGGGCGGAGGCGCCCATGGAGCGTTTACATGGGGTGTGCTCGATCATTTGCTAGCTGACGGGCGGCTGGAGATCACCGGAATTTCCGGAGCATCCGCCGGCGCCGTGAATGCCGTGATGCTGGCCGACGGCCTCGCGCGTGGCGATCATGACGAGGCGCGCAAACGTCTGGCCGATTTCTGGCGCGCGGCAAGTGCCGGCGGCGGCCTGCCTCCGGTGCAGCGCGCCGTCACCGACCACATGCTGTCGCTGATGCCCTTCGCCGCGACGCCGATGCAGAACTGGTTCGAGGCGATGGCGCATTATTTTTCGCCGTACGACCTCAACCCGCTCAACATCAACCCGCTCAGCGACCTGATCGCGCGCTCGGTCGATTTCGAGGCCGTGCGCAACAGCAATCTCGAGCTCTTCATATCGGCCACCAACGTGCATACCGGCCGGCTTCGGATCTTTCCCCGCGACAAGATCACCGCCGACGTGGTGATGGCCTCGGCGGCGCTGCCGCTGATGTTCCGCGCCGTCGAGATCGACGGCATCCCGTTCTGGGATGGCGGCTACATGGGCAATCCGGCGATCTTTCCGTTCCTGCAGGCCACCGACGCGGAAGACGTGCTGGTGGTGCAGATCAATCCGGTGACGCGCCCGACCACGCCGCGCACCACGTCGGACATTCTCAACCGGCTGAACGAGATCACCTTCAATTCGGCGCTGATCTCCGAGTTGCGCAGCATGGATTTCGTCAACCAGCTGATCGACGACGGCCATCTTCAGCGCGGCACCGGCAAGGACCAGTTTCGCAAGCTCAACATTCACCGGATCGACCTCGGTGGGCTCGGCACCCGCCTTGCCGGCTCCAGCAAGATGAAGACCGATTTCGATTTCCTGGAGCTGCTGCACCGCGCCGGACAGCGGGCCGCGCGCAAGTTCCTGGACCAGCATTTCGATGCGATCGGCCACGCCAGCACCCTCGACCTGGCAGCCGAAGCCGGGGTCGAGTGGGCCTGAGGCCTTTAATCCACTGGTTTAGCTCTGCTTTCTAGCTAGCCATGCGATTTTGCAGGGCAGCATCCGCGTCCGGCCGCTCGACCAATTCATAAGCAAGCTTATTATATCGCAAGCTTATGAGAGGCGGCGAACGATGCCGGGTGGCAATACCGATTTCCTGTTCGTGCTGTTCGAGACCCAGCGGATGGTCCGGCTTTATGCCGACAAGCTGGCCACGCAGTTCGGCATCACCCGCGCCCAGTGGGCGGTGCTGGCAAAACTCGAACGCACCGAAGGGCTGAAACAGTCCGAACTCGCCGATCTGATGGAAGTCCAGCCGATCACCCTGACGCGGCTGATCGACCGGCTCTGCGACAACGACCTGATCGAGCGCCGCGCCGACGCGACCGACCGCCGGGTCAACCGGCTTTATCTGCGGCCCGCCGCGCGGCCGTTGCTGGACAAGCTCGCCGAACTGCGCGCCGAGATCACCCAGACCGCGCTTGGCCATATGACCGCCGCCGAGGCCGACGGCCTGGTCGCCCAACTCGAACACATCAAAAACAACGTACGCGACGCGGTGCAAAGCGCTGGCGACGCCAAGACAAAGGCACAGCGCTATGGCTGATCCCGTTCTGAAATTTCCGCCCGACCAGACCCAGCCGGAAAAACCGGCGCCGGACCAGACCAGGAAGAGCCTGGGTCAACGTTTGCGCGACAACCGCCGCACCCTGCTGCTGGTGGTGGTGCCGGTGATCGTGCTGATCGGCGGCGTGATTTTCTATCTGTCAGGCGGACGCTACGCGACCACCGACGACGCCTATGTCGGCGCTCAGAAGGTGCTGATCACGCCGGACATCTCCGGCAAGATCGAAAAGGTCCTCATCAAGGAAGGCCAGCACGTCAAGGCCAACGACGAGCTGTTCGAAATCGACCCGGTGCCGTTCCAGCTCGCGCTGGACCAGGCCCAGGCGACGCTCGAAACCGCGAAGACCAACTTCAACACGCTGAAGTCGAATTATCAGATCTACACGCAGATGCTCGATCTCGCCAAGGAGAGCGTCAACCTCAAGCAGCGCGATGTCGAACGCAAGAGCACGCTGGCCAAGCAGAATTTCGGTTCGCAGCTCGACCTCGACACCAGCATGACCTACCTCGTGCTGGCTCAGTCGGGTGTCCAGTATCTGCAGCAGCAGCTTGCCAGCGTCCAAAGCCAGCTCCTGGGCAATCCCGACCTGCCGCTCGAGAAGTTCCCGCCCTATGCCCAGGCCCAGGCGGCGCTCGCGCAAGCCCAGCGCAACCTCGACCACACCGTGCTGCGCGCTCCGATCGACGGCACCGCCACCCAGGTCGACAGCATCCAGCTCGGCCGCTTCATTCCGGCCGGCACGCCGGTGTTCACCATCATCGATGATGCGAAGCCCTGGGTCGACGCCAACCTGAAGGAATCCGATTTCACCTATGTGGCCCTCGGCCAGCCGGTGACGCTCAGCATCGACGCGTTTCCCGACCATGACTTCAAGGGCACGGTGGGTTCGCTGAGCCCGGGCACCGGCGCGCAGTTCGCGATCCTGCCGCCGCAAAATGCCACCGGCAACTTCGTCAAGGTGGTGCAGCGCGTGCCGGTGCGCATCTATTTCGATTACAACGACAAAGCCGTGCGCAAACTTAAGGCCGGCATGAGCACCTATGTCTGGATCGATACCGGGCATCGCCGGTCGCTCGCCGGTCTGTTCGGTTTCTCCTCCGCGTCCGCGAAGGAGGACAACCAGTGACCGCCGCCGCCACCTCCACGGCGGCGGTCCCTGGCTTTCGCCGCAACATGGTGACGATCTGCGCCATGACGGCGACCATCATGCAGGCGCTCGACACCACGATCGCCAATGTGGCGCTGCCTTATATGCAGGGCACGCTGTCGGCGTCGCAGGACCAGATCAACTGGGTGCTGACGTCCTATATCGTGGCCGCGGCGATCATGACCGCGCCGGTGGGCTGGATCGCCAACCGGTTCGGCCGCAAGAAGATCTTCATCATCTGCTCCGCCGGTTTCACCATCGCATCGGTGATGTGCGGCCTTGCCCAGGATATCACCCAGATGGTGCTGTTCCGGCTGCTGCAAGGCGTGTTCGGCGCGGCGCTGGTACCGCTGTCACAGGCGGTGATGCTGGATTCCTATGCGCTGCACGAGCGCGCCAAGGCGATGTCGATCTGGGGCATGGGCGTGATGATGGGACCGATCATGGGTCCCTCGCTCGGCGCCTGGCTGACCGAGACCTATTCCTGGCACTGGGTTTTCTTCGTCAACATCCCGTTCGGCATCCTCACCGTGCTGGGCCTGTTGGCGTTCATGGACGAAACCAAGACCAACACCGAGTTGCGGTTCGACTGGTTCGGCTTCGGCGCGCTGGCCGTCGGCATCGGCGCCATGCAGATCGCGCTCGACCGCGGCGAACAGCTCGCCTGGTTCGAGTCGAAGGAGATCATTACCGAGACCATCATCTCGATCGTCGGGTTCTATTATTTCTTCGCCCATTCGCTGACCACGCCGAAACCGTTCATCCAGTTCGCGATCTTCCGGGATCGCAACTTCATCAGCGGCTGCGTGTTCATGGCGGTGATGGGACTGGTGCTGTTTTCCACCATGGCGCTGTCGTCGCCCTACCTGCAGAACGTGATCGGCTATCCGATCATCACCGCCGGCCTGCTGCTCGCCACCCGTGGCTGCGGCACCTTCGTGGCGATGATGCTGGTCGGCCGTCTCATGAAATACATCGAGGCGCGCACCCTGATCTTTTCCGGATTGTCGCTGATGGCGCTGTCGCTGTTCTTCATGACCGGCTGGACCGACCAGACCAGCGTTCCCAGCATTATCGTCTGGAGCATCGCCCAGGGCTTCGGCCTGGGCCTGGTGTTCGTGCCGCTGAGCACGGTCGCCTTCCTGACGCTGCCCGGCCATTTGCGCACCGACGGCACCTCGATGCTGACCCTTGTGCGCAACGTGGCGAGCTCGATCGGCATCTCGGTTGTGATCGCCGAACTGACCGAAGGCGGGCGGCGCAGCTACGCCATTCTCAACGAGCACGTCACACCGTTCAACAGCGCCATGCAGATGCCGGATGTCGCGCGTCTCATCGACATGAACACCGACATGGGCCGCGCCATGATGGACAGCATCCTACAACTGCAGGCGCAGATCATCGCCTTCTCGCGCGACTACCAGCTGGTGATGGTGGTGACGCTGTGCGCGATCCCGCTCGCAATCATGATCGGATCGACCAAGGCCGCCTTGCGCAAGCAGGCGCAAGGGCCGAGCGACCATGCGGCGGTGATGGATTAGGAGCCGACTGGAGCGAGACCACCGGCCTCTGAAAAAATCTCGCAAAAAAGATTAGGGCGTCCCCGGCAACGGTGACGCCCTATTTTTTTGTCTGCATAAATTAAGGCCTAGATATCGAAGAACACCGTTTCCTTGTCGCCCTGCAGATGAATATCGAGGCGATAGACAATGCCCTTGGCACTCGCATCGCGCTTGGCAATCAGGGTGTCGCGACGATCCGCGGGGACCAGCGCCAGGATCGGATCGGTCGCATTCGCCGCAGCTTCGTCGTCGAAATAGATCCGGGTCTGCGCCTGCCGCGTCATGCCGCGGGCATAGACGGCGAGCAGGATATGCGGCGCCTGCGGCTTGTCGCCGGGGCCCGGCACCACGCCCGGCTTGATGGTCTGGAACGAATACCCGCCTTCGTCGCTGGTGCCGCAGCGGCCGAAACCGCGGAACGCCGCGTTGGGCAGCGAGCGCTTGTCCTGCGGATCGTTGAAGCGGCCCTGGGCGTCGGCCTGCCAGATCTCCAGCATCGAATCCGGAATGATCTTGCCGTCGCCGTCGAACACGGTGCCTTCGATGCGGATGCGATCGCCGGTCACGTCCGGGGTCACCAGGTCATTGCTGAAGGCGTCGTTCCAGGCGTATTCGCCGCCCGGCGTCAGACCGTACTTGAAATAAGGACCGACGGTCTGTGAGGGGGTAAGGCCGGTCATCAATGGGTCTCCTGCGGGGTGGCGTTGCGGCCGCGCAGCACGATGTTGAAACGATAGGCGAGCGCCCAGTCGGGCTTGGTGGCGTCGAGATCGAAGCTCGACACCATGCGCAGCCGCGCCGCCTCGTCCGTGATCGAATTGTAGATCGGATCGAACGGGAACAGCGGGTCGTTCGGGAAGTACATCTGGGTCACGACCCGCGACAGGAACGAGTGGCCGAACACGGAGAAATGGATGTGCGCCGGACGCCAGGCATTGTGATGGTTGCCCCAGGGATAAGCGCCGGGCTTGATGGTGACGAAGCGGTAATAGCCCTTCTCGTCGGTCACCGCACGGCCCGCGCCGGTGAAGTTCGGGTCGAGCGGAGCGGGATGCTGATCAACCTTGTGGATGTAGCGGCCGCAGGCGTTGGCCTGCCACAGCTCGACCAGGGCGTTGGCGAGACCGCGGCCGTCTTCGTCCAACACATGGCCGTGCACGATGATGCGTTCGCCGATCGGCTCGCCGGTGTGCTGCACGGTCAGGTCGCTGTCGTGCTCCCTGACGGTTTCATGGCCGTACACCGGTCCCGTCAATTCGGACAGCGTATGCGGCGCGATGATCAGCGGCTTCTGCGGCGCGCGCTTGATGGTGCTCTTGTAGCCTGGGTAGAGGCGCGGACCGAAGGATTCCTCGGTGCTGGCGCGGGGGTAGACGAACGTCATGTGGGTGATCCCTCCGGACGCGACATCGACATGTCGCGTCCCGCTGCGATTGGCTCGATCAGTTCAGTTTCTCGACCGCGAGCGACACGCCCTGGCCGACGCCGACACACATGGTGGCGAGCGCCAGCTTGCCGCCGCGCTTCTCCAGGCCATGCACCGCCGTCAGCGCCAGCCGCGCACCACTCATGCCGAGCGGATGGCCGAGCGCAATCGCACCGCCATGCGGATTGACGAAGTCGGCGTCTTCCTTGACGCCGAGCTGACGCAGCACGGCAATGCCCTGCGAGGCGAATGCTTCATTGAGCTCGATCAGGTCGAAATCGCTGATCTTCAGCCCGAGCCGTTCCATCAGCTTGCGGGTGGCGGGCACCGGCCCGATGCCCATGATGCGCGGCGGCACCGCGCCGGAGGCGAGGCCGAGGATGCGCGCGCGCGGCGTCAGGCCGTGCTTCTTCACCGCGGCTTCCGAGGCGAGGATCATGGCGGCGGCGCCGTCATTGACGCCCGAGGCATTGCCGGCCGTCACCGTGCCGGGATTGCGGAACGGGGTCTTCAGCTTGGACAGGCCCTCGAGGGTGGTTTCGGGGCGCGGATGCTCGTCCTTGTCGACGATGATCGGGCCGGCCTTGCCACCGGGGATCGTCACCGGGGTGATTTCCTCGGCGAAATAACCCGACGCGATCGCCGCACCGGCGCGCTGCTGCGAGCGGATCGCGAACGCATCCTGGTCGGCACGCGACACCTGGAATTCCTCAGCGACATTCTCGCCGGTCTCCGGCATCGAATCGACGCCGTACTGCTGCTTCATCAGCGGGTTGATGAAGCGCCAGCCGATGGTGGTGTCGAAGGTTTCAGCCGAGCGCTGGAACGCTTCGGTGGCCTTGCCCATCACGAACGGCGCGCGGGTCATGGATTCGACGCCGCCGGCAATGGCGAAATCGATTTCACCGGCACGGATCGCGCGGCCCGCGGCGCCGACCGCGTCGAGACCGGAGGCGCACAGGCGATTCAGTGTCTGGCCGGGAACCGTTTCCGGCAGACCGGCGAGCAGCAGCGCCATGCGCGCGACGTTGCGGTTGTCTTCACCGGCCTGGTTGGCGCAGCCGAAATACACTTCGTCGACCTGCGACCAGTCGAGGTTGGGGTGCTTCGCCATCAGCGCCTTGATCGGGGTCGCGCCGAGGTCGTCCGCCCGCACCTTCGCCAGCGATCCGCCGAACCGGCCGATCGGCGTGCGCACGGCATCGCACATAAAAACGTCACGCATGTCGAAAGCTCCCTGACAAATCGTTCGCCCGGCCCGCCGTTGCAGCAAGGCCCCTGGTTGGCCGAGTTTTAGGAAGTGGCGCGAAGGAAATCAAATGCTTGCTGCGCATAGTCAAATTGCCGCGCCTGCAGTGGTTGCGGGTTTCACCACCTGAACCAAGAAGCGGGGAAAACCTCACGAATTCCGGCAAACGACGGGATCGCGCGATCAAACTTTGCTAGTTTGCGCCGCCATGACAATCCAATCCACCGACCCCGCCCAGCTCAACGCCGAACAGCCCCCCGAACCCGTCGGACGGCTGACGCCGATGATGGAACAATATCTCGAGATCAAGGCCGCTCACCCCGGCCTGCTGCTGTTCTATCGCATGGGCGATTTCTACGAATTGTTCTTCGACGATGCCGAGATTGCATCGCAATCCCTCGGCATCATGCTGACCAAACGCGGCAAACATCTTGGGCAGGACATCCCGATGTGCGGCGTGCCGGTGGAGCGCTCCGACGACTACCTGCATCGCCTGATTGAGAAGGGCCACCGGGTCGCCGTCTGCGAGCAGATGGAAGATCCCGCCGCGGCGCGCAAGCGCGGCAACAAGAGCGTGGTGCGCCGCGACGTGGTGCGCCTGGTCACACCGGGCACGCTGACCGAAGACAATTTGCTCGACGCGCGCGCCAACAATTATCTGCTGGCGATCGCACGCGCGCGTTCGTCCACGGCCGGCGGCGATCGCGTCGGCCTGTCCTGGATCGACATCTCGACCGCGGAATTCATCGTCACCGAATGCACGACCGCCGAACTCGGCGCCACTTTGGCGCGGATCAACCCCAATGAAGTGATCGTCACCGACGCGCTCTACAGCGATGCCGAACTGGGCCCGCTGCTGCGATCGCTGCCGGCGGTGACCCCGCTGACCCGCGACGTGTTCGACAGTGCCACCGCCGAACGACGCCTCTGCGACTATTTCGCCGTCGCCACCATGGACGGCTTCGGCGCGATGTCGCGTCTCGAAGCCACGGCCGCGGCTGCCACGCTGACCTATATCGACCGGACCCAAGTGGGCAAACGCCCGCCGCTGTCGCCGCCGACCCGCGAAGCCGCGGGCACCACGCTGGCGATCGATTCCGCCACCCGCGCCAATCTCGAACTGACCCGCACGCTGGCCGGCGAACGGCGGGGATCACTGCTCGACGCCATTGACACGACCGTCACCGCGGCCGGCTCGCGGCTCCTGGCACAGCGCCTCGCCGCGCCGCTCACCGATGTCGCAGGAATTACGCGACGGCTCGACGCGGTCTCCGCCTTTGTTGCCGACAGTGCCATTCGCGACGACATCCGCACCACGCTCAAAGCCGCCCCTGACATGTCGCGGGCGCTGGCGCGACTGTCGGTGGGCCGCGGCGGCCCACGCGACCTTGCCGGCCTGCGCGACGGCATCAGCGCCGCGGACCAGGCGCTGGCGATCTTCACCCGCCTCAGCAATCCGCCGCCGGAGATCGCGACCGCGATCGAAGCCCTGCAGCGACCGTCGCGGGATCTGGCGCGCGAGCTCACCAACGCACTCGACGAGCAGCTACCGCTGATGAAGCGCGACGGCGGCTTCGTTCGTCCAGGATATGACGCATCCCTCGACGAGACCCGCGCACTGCGCGACGAATCGCGCCAGGTCGTCGCCGCGATGCAGGCCCGCTACGCGGAGGAAACCGGCGTCAAGGCGCTGAAGATCCGGCACAACAATGTGCTGGGGTATTTCGTCGAGGTCACCGCGCAGCACGGCGACCGGTTGATGGCGGCGCCGCTCAATGCGCGTTTCATCCATCGCCAGACCCTGGCCGGCCAGGTGCGTTTCACCACCACCGAGCTCGGCGAAGTCGAAGCCAAGATCGCCAATGCCGGCGAACGCGCGCTGGGGCTCGAACTCGAAATCTTCGACCGGCTGGCCGCACTGGTGATCGCGGCCGGCGACGACCTGCGCGCCGCGGCCCATGCCTTCGCCCTGCTCGACGTGGCGACCGCGTTGGCCAAACTCGCCATCGATCAGGACTATGCAAGGCCCGAGGTCGACACTTCATTGGCGTTTGCCATCGAAGGCGGCCGCCATCCGGTGGTCGAGCTGGCGCTGAAGCGCGACGGACAGCCTTTCATCGCCAATGCCAGCAATCTGTCGCCAACACCGGGACAGGCGACCGGCCAGATCTGGCTGATCACCGGCCCGAACATGGCCGGTAAATCGACCTTCCTGCGCCAGAACGCGCTCATTGCACTGCTGGCTCAGATCGGCAGTTTCGTGCCGGCCAAAAGGGCCCGCATCGGCGTGGTCGACCGGCTGTTCTCACGCGTCGGCGCCGCCGACGATCTGGCGCGGGGCCGCTCGACCTTCATGGTCGAGATGGTGGAAACCGCCGCCATTCTCAATCAGGCCGGCGAACGCGCGCTGGTGATCCTGGACGAGATCGGCCGCGGCACCGCAACGTTCGACGGCCTGTCCATCGCATGGGCGACCATCGAGCATCTGCATGAGAGCAACCGCTGCCGCGCACTGTTCGCCACCCACTATCATGAGCTGACCGCGCTCTCGGCGCGGCTGCCGCGGCTGTTCAACGCCACGGTGCGGGTGAAGGAATGGCACGGCGACGTGGTGTTCCTGCACGAGGTGCTGCCGGGCGCAGCCGACCGCTCCTACGGCATCCAGGTGGCGAAGCTGGCGGGCCTGCCGGCGCCGGTGATCGCACGCGCCAAGACCGTGCTGGCGAAACTCGAAGCGCAGGATCGCACCTCGACAACCCGCGCACTCGCCGACGATCTGCCGCTGTTCGCAGTCCCATCGCGGGCCGCGGCAGAGCCGGCACCGAAGGGCCCCGGCGATCTTTTGATCGAAGCGATCAATGCCCTGCAACCGGACGAGATGTCGCCGCGCGAAGCGCTGGAGGCGCTTTATGCGCTGAAGAAGCAGGCGGAGACGAAATAGCGCGCCCTATCTGCAAGGGTGTAGCCCGCATGAGCGAAGCGACATGCGGGATTGCATTGCGACAGACTCCCGGATGTCGCGGAGCCTGTCATCGGGCCGCGCTTCGCGCGGACCCGTTGGCTCATCCGGTCTACGAACGCCGAGGTCCGGATCACCGCACGATACGCCGTCGGCTCAAACCCCACAGCACCAGATTCCAGCCGACGCAGGTCATCAGCGCCAGAGCGAGAGCGGCCGCCGATCCCAGCGGCCGCGCGGCGACATGCAGCACGGCGATCCCGATGCCGAATCCCAGCAGACCCCATCCGCTGTTGGCGATCACGGCGGCGGTCGGCCGCCCGCCGATGCGCGGGTGCAGGATCAGCATCATGCTGGTGAACACCGCTGGAAACAGGGCTATCACGCCGCTCACCCGCGGGCCGACCCAGCCGGACAGCCCAACGACCGTTGCCACCAGCGTTGCAACCAGCGCCGCCCGCAGCGGGATGTCGTACCAGCGTCGCGTGACCAGCGGCATCTTCACGTCGCGGTAACGCCGCAGCAGCGGCAGACAGATCGCGAACGCCACCGCATTCGCCGCAAGGCCGCCCCAAAGCGACCACTGGACGGTTTGCATCAACGCAACCAGCGCGAACCACACACTCACGGCGGCGGACAGGCTGACGGCCACACTGCGGCGCTGCGCCAGCACGACATAGGTCAGTCCGAGAAAGATGGTCGCCGCGTTGACCGGCAAGCTCGCCAGCGATCCGTCGGAGATGAACGCCGCGTCGTGATCCAGTGCGAGGAACACGTAGGACGGACCGGCCGAAATCGGCAGTGTCGCAATCAGGGCGCCGATCACCGGACCGGACCGCTCGGTGATGATGGACGCCGACACCACGAATGCGGCCGCCACGACCATGCGCAGCACGAGCAGCAGGATGAAGAGAAGATCGGGAGACATCGGTCGAAAGGCCTTCACACGCTCCCTGGCGGGAGCGTTGGCGTGCAAGCAAAGCGTTCACCCTCACCCTGAGGAGGCGCGAAGCGCCGTCTCGAAGGGCGAGGCCAGAGCAGAGAGGCGATGGGGTCTCATGGTTCGAGACGCGCTTCGCGCTCCTCACCATGAGGGTTCAGGAATCACACCCGCTGCAGCGACACCGACACCTTCGGGCCGTTCTTGATGGTCTGATAGACCACGCAATAGCGCTCAGTGAGCTTGAGCAACTGGTCCAGCTTGTCCTGGGGCGCATCGGTTGCGACGTCGAAGCGCAGGCGGATTTCGGCAAAGCCGACCGGGGCTTCCTTGTCGACGCCGAGTGTGCCGCGGAAATCGAGATCGCCTTCGGCAACGACATGGCCTGATTTGAGCGGCACATCGATCGCGGTGGCCACCGACTTCAGCGTCACACCGGCGCAGGCCACCAGCGCTTCCAGCAGCATATCGCCGGAACACAGCTCCAGGCCGGAGCCGCCGGTGGCCGGATGCAGCCCGGCCGTGGCGATGGCGCGGCCGGTTTCGACCTTGCAGGAGAGACCGTCGCTGTCGAGCGATCCGTTGGCCTTGAGCGTGATGAAAGCGGCCTTCGGATCGGCGCGATAGCGGTCCTTGATCGGCGCCTGCATGGCGCGAAGTTGCGTGGAATCCATGGTTTTCTCTCCCGGCTGTTTCGTGCGTCGGTATCCTTGGCGCGACTATATGCCCTCGCCTGCGGTCATCCAACCATCAACCGAACGACGGGTGCGATCGAGCGAACGGTCCAGCGAGGACATTATCAGCCGTTTCACCACCTCGAACTGCGGCGAGGCACGGTCGCGCGGCCGCGACAGGTCGACGGCAATTTCCTCGAACAGCCGTCCCGGACGCGGCCGCATCACCATGACACGGTCCGCCAGCACCACCGCCTCGTCCACATCATGGGTGACCAGCAGCAAGGTGGGACGGAAATCCTCCCACAGCGCCAGCAGGTGATCCTGCAGGTCCGCACGGGTGAAGGCATCGAGCGCGGAGAACGGCTCGTCCAGCAGCAGCACCTCCGGCCGCGGCGCCAGCGCCCGCGCAATCGCGACGCGCTGCGCCTGGCCACCGGAAAGTTCGCGCGGCCAGGCATTGGCCTTGTCGAGCAGCCCGACCCGTGCCAGCGCCCGCGACACTTTTTCGCGACGCAGGGCGGCGCTGTCGTCGGCAAGCCCGAAGCCGATATTGTCGGCAACGCTCAGCCACGGCAGCAGCCGCGGCTCCTGGAAGATGACCCCGATTTTCTGATGCGGAGCGGTGATGCGGTCGCCGTCCAGCGCGATCGAGCCGGAGGACGCGGGATCGAGCCCGCAGATGGCGCGCAGCAGCGTCGACTTGCCGCTGCCCGAGCCGCCGATGATGGCGACGATCTCGCCGAGCTGGATCTGCGCCGAAAAACCCTCCAGCGCCTGGAGACCATTGGGATAGACCTTGCCGACCCGATCGAGCACCAGCATGCTCACGCCCCGCTCGTGTTGGCGCCGAACGAGTCCTGCCAGCGCAACAAGGGGGTGGTGACGAGTTCGACCAGCCAGTCAGTGGCCTTGCCGAGAACAGCGAACACGATGATCGCCGCCATGATCTGAGCCGGCTTGCCGAGCTGCTGGCCGTCGGTCAGGAGATAACCGAGCCCTTCGGACGCCCCCATGAACTCGGCAGCGACCACGAACATCCAGCCGAGCCCAAGCCCGGCGCGCAGCGACACCACATAGGCGGGCAGCACGGCCGGCAGCAGGATGCGCCGGATCATGGCCGGCCCCGACAGGCGGAAAATACGGCCGACCTCGACGATCTTGCGATCGACCGACAGAATCGCGCCCATCACCCCGAGATAGATCGGGAAGAACACGCCGACCGCAATCAATGCAATCTTCGACGGCTCGAAGATGCCGAGCCAGAGAATGAACAGCGGCACCCAGGCGATGGACGGAATCGCGCGCAGCGCCTGCAGCGTCGGATCGAGAATGCGCCGCGCCAGCGACCAGTATCCGGCGATGGCGCCGAACAGTGTTCCCGCGGCAACGCCGAGCACAAATCCGGCCACCACGCGCCATAGCGTCGCTGCGACATGGCGCGTCAGTTCGCCGCTGCGCGCGAGATCGGTCAGCGTCGCGAAAACGCGGCTCGGCGGCGGCAGCAAGCGGCCGTTGGAGAGACCGAGCGCAACGGCGCCTTCCCAGATCAGCGCAAGTCCGATCGGCAGCAGCAGGCCTAGCGCTGGCCGGGCGAACCGCGTCCAGGACGACGGCGGGTGAACCGGTTCCGCCGCAACGGCTGCGTTCGGCGCCGGCTCCTGCAGCGATTTTGGTTGAAGGGACGTGTCTTCCAAAGTCATGGCGATAGCCAAATCGCGTCCCGGCGAAGATTGCAAGTCGACGCAGGTCGAATAAGTGGTCCGCAAAGCAATGGCCCGCCGGATCGCTCCATGCGGGCCATGACGAGAACAGCCGGCGATCTCAGTTGGTCGGCAACGGAACCTGATCGTCGATCAGAGAATCCAACGCCGCCTTGACGTCGACCTTGGCCTCGATGACGCCGGCCTGCTGCAAGGCTAGGCCTGCGGCCAGGATCGACTCGCGTTGCGGCGCACCAATGCGGCTGTGGGTCAGTTCGGTGCGCTCCTTGAGCTGCTTGTCGACCACGACATCCGACAGCTTGGTCACGCCGATGAAGGAGCGCTTCAGATCGTCGTAATGCGCCAGCGAATATTTGCGGGCGTCTTCATACACCGCCAGCACGCGGCGCACGATTTCCGGATGATCCTTGAGGAACTGCTCGCGGACATTGAGGACACCCCAGGTGTTTGCCTCGGGCTTGCGGAAGAACAATTTGGCGCCGTCCTCGACCTCGGCCTGCGCCATCATCGGGTCGAGCCCGGCCCAGGCATCGACATCGCCGCGGATCAGCGCGGTCTTGCCGTCGGCGTGCTGCAGCAGCACCGGGGTAATGTCCTTTTCGGTGAGCCCTGCCCCCTGCAGCGCCCGCACCAGGAAGATGTGCGGATCGGTGCCGCGGGTCACCGCGACCCGCTTGCCCTTGAGATCCTCGACCTTGGTGATCTTGGAGTCCTTGGTGGTGACCAGCGCGGTCCATTCCGGCCGCGAATAGACATAGATCGACTTGATCGGATTGCCGTTGATCCTGGCCACCAGCGCGGCCGAGCCGGCGGTGGAGCCGAAATCGATCGAGCCGGCATTGAGGAATTCCAGCGCCTTGTTCGAGCCGGCCGACTGCACCCAGACGATCTTGATGCCGTCCTTCTCGAACTCCTTCTCCAGCAGGCCCTTCTCCTTCAGCACGATGGAGACCGGGTTGTAGGTCGCCCAGTCGAGCACGATCTGCTTCGGCGCATCGGCAGCGAACGCCATCCGCGGCACCGCGGTGGCAAACAGTGCAAGGGCGGCGAAGGCACGCCGAGACATGAGGCTCATCATCAACTCCGTGAATGGTTTCGATTGCGAAGGTTCGGTTGAACGGATCGACGTCGAACGCGCCGGCACCGGACATCTTGCCCGGCCTTTCGGCCACCCTTGCGCTCGACGGAAATTCGATATTTAATTTCAAATACTTAGAACGGCGCGTCAACCAGAAAATCCGTATCCGGCGTCACTCGCGTGCGGAAGGAAGTTTCCCGTCCGGGCGACAAACCAGAATGGTTGTGTCGCCGGCCCAGAATCGCTGATGACACCACGCGGCTTGTCCATTATCCCGGATGCTCATGGAAAGTGCCTTGCTCGAAACTTCACCGCAGCCCGAACTGCTGTTCGATACCGCGCGCATCGAGGCTGACATCGCCGCTCTGGCGAAAACCCATGCCGGCCGCGACGACGTGTTTCGTGCCGCGCTCGCCCAGTTGCTCAAGGCGGAAACCGCGAAGTCGCGCGAGTATGCCCAGGCAATGCTGCTGAAAGACCGCCACGGCCGCCGCTGTGCCGAGCGTCTCTGCGCCATCCAGGACGAAGTCATCCGCCTGCTGTTCAATGCCGCGACCTGGTATCTGTACAAGACGCCGACGCCGTCGGAGGCGGAGCGCATGTCGGTGGTCGCCACTGGCGGCTACGGCCGCGGGCTGCTGGCGCCGCAGTCCGACATCGACCTGCTGTTCCTGCTGCCCTACAAGCAGACCGCGTGGGGTGAGCAGGTGGCCGAGGCCATCCTCTATTGCTTGTGGGACATGGGCCTTAAGGTCGGCCATGCCACCCGCTCGATCGACGAAACCATCCGGCAATCGCGCGCCGACATGACCATTCGCACCGCGATCCTGGAAACCCGGTTCGTGACCGGCGACAAGGCGCTGTACGACGACCTGGTCACCCGCTTCGACAAAAGCGTGGTGCAGGGCACCGCCGCCGAGTTCGTCGCCGCCAAGCTCGCCGAGCGCGAAGAACGCCACCGGCGCGGCGGCCAGTCGCGTTATCTGGTGGAGCCCAACGTCAAGGACGGCAAGGGCGGCCTGCGCGACCTGCACACTTTGTTCTGGATGGCGAAGTACGTCTATCGCGTGCGCGACACCGACGAACTGGTGGCGCGCGGCGTGTTCGACGCCCAGGAATACCGAACCTTCCGCCGCTGCGAGGACTTCCTCTGGTCGGTCCGCTGCAACATCCACTTCTACACCGGGCGGCCGGAGGAACGGCTGTCGTTCGACATGCAGCGCGAGATCGCCCAGCGGCTGGGCTACACCTCGCATCCCGGCATGCAGGATGTCGAACGCTTCATGAAGCACTACTTCCTGGTCGCCAAGGAAGTCGGCAACCTGACCGCCATCCTCTGCGCCAAGCTGGAAGAACAGCAGGCCAAGCCCGCGCCGGTGCTGAGCCGGATGATGGCGCGGCTGCGCCCGGGCGCACGGCGCCACCGGCTGCGCGAGAATCCCGACTTCGTGGTCGACAACAACCGCATCAACCTGGCCTCGCCCGACGTGTTCAAGCGCGATCCGGTCAATTTGATCCGGATCTTCCGCCTGGCCCAGAAGAACAACCTTGCCTTCCATCCCGACGCGATGCGGGCGGCGACGCGTTCGCTCAATCTCATCAATGAGAAGATGCGGGAGAACCCCGAGGCCAACAAGCTGTTCGTGGAGATCCTGACCTCGAACGACGCCGAGATCGTGCTGCGCCGCATGAACGAGACGGGCGTGCTCGGTCACTTCATCCGCGCCTTCGGCAAGATCGTCTCGATGATGCAGTTCAACATGTATCATCACTACACCGTGGACGAGCATCTGATCCGCTGCATCGGCATCCTGCAGGAGATCGAACGCGGCGGCAGCGACGAATTCGTGGTCGCCACCGACCTGATGCGCAAAATAAGACCCGAGCATCGCGCCCTGCTGTATGTGACGGTGTTCCTGCACGACATCGCCAAGGGCCGCCCGGAAGATCATTCGATCGCCGGCGCCAAGGTGGCGCGGCGGCTCTGCCCGCGGCTGGGGTTCAATGCCGCCGACACCGAACTGATCGCCTGGCTGATTCAGGAACACCTGACCATGTCGACGGTGGCGCAGTCGCGCGACCTGTCGGACCGCAAGACCATCGAGAATTTCGCCGCCGTGGTGCAGTCGCTCGAGCAGTTGAAACTCCTGACCATCCTGACCACCGCCGACATCCGCGGCGTCGGCCCGGGTGTCTGGAACGGCTGGAAGGCGCAGCTGCTGCGCACGCTGTATTACGAAACCGAGCCGGTGCTCACCGGCGGCTTCTCCGAGGTCAATCGCGCCCAGCGCATCGCCGCCTCGCAGGCCGAATTCCGCGCCAACTTCACCGAGTGGCCGGAGAGCGAGATCAACACCTACATTTCGCGGCACTATCCGGCGTACTGGCTCAAGGTCGACCTGCAGCGCAAGATCCGCCATGCCCGCTTTGTCCGCGCCAGCGAACACAGCGGCCACAAACTTGCGGTCAATGTCGGCTTCGATGAAGCCCGCGGCGTCACCGAACTGACGCTGCTGGCGCCGGACCACCCGTGGCTGCTGTCGATCATTGCGGGGGCCTGCGCCTCCGCCGGGGCCAACATCGTCGACGCCCAGATCTACACCACCACCGACGGGCTCGCGCTCGACACCATCGCGATCTCGCGCGAGTACGACCGCGACGAGGACGAGGCCCGCCGCGCGACCCGCATCGGCGAGATGATCGAGCAGGTGCTGGAGGGCAAGCTGCGGCTGCCGGAGGTGATGGCGCGGCGCAACGGACGGCCGCGGGTCCGCGCCTTCACCGTCGAGCCGGAAGTCATCATCAACAACCAGTGGTCGGACCGCTACACCGTGATCGAGGTCTCGGGCCTCGATCGCCCGGGCCTGTTGTATCAGCTCACCACCGCGATCTCGAAGCTCAACCTCAACATCGCCTCCGCTCACGTGGCGACCTTCGGCGAACGCGCCCGCGACGTGTTCTATGTCACCGACCTGCTCGGCGCCCAGATCACCGCGCCGACCCGGCAGGCGGCGATCAAACGCGCGCTGGTGCACCTGCTCGCCAATGGTGACGGCGCCGCGCAGCCGGCGGCGTAGATCGCATCTCCGCGCGGCCGGGCGTCATCCCTGCCGCAGTGACGCAACGCTGCCGGCAATGTTGTCGGCCAGTGTTTTCACCAGCGGCACATAACGCTGCACGATATCGGCCCGGTCCAGCGCGGACACGAAGTAGGTCATGCCGACGGTGGCGAGCACCTTGCGCTCGCTGACGATCGGCACGGCGATGGTGTTCGACGAGCGCGGCTCGACCATGGCATCGCGTTCGGCAAATCCCTGCCTGCGGATTGTCGCCAGCAGCGTCAGCGCCCGCTTGCGATCGGCGGCCAGCGCGTCTTCCGGCTCCTTCGAGCGGACCAGCATGTCGAGCAGCATCGACCGTTCGCTGACCGGACAGAATGCGAGGTAGGCTCGCCCGAGCGCGCGGCACAGCAGGCTGAGGTGCATGTTGATGGTGCCGTGGAACGGTGACACCGGACTTTCCGGAATGGTGCTGAAGCGAACCATGACCGATGTGCGATCGAGCACGGCGAGCGCCAGCGGCCATTGATACTGTTCGGTGAAGGCCAGCGCCCAGGGCCGCGCGGCCTCCACCACCAGCGGATCGCCGTGGAAACCATTGCTGAGGGATTTGACCCGCGAGGCCACCGCATAGCCGCCCTGCCGCCGGTCGTTGACGGCATAACCCATGGCGCACAGCGATTTCATCAGCCGCACCACGGTCGATTTCGGCAGCCGGGTCGCCTTGTGCAGCATATCGATCGAGGCCACGCGATGGCGATTGAGTTCCTCGAGCAGCAGCAGCGAGCGCGCGGCGGCTTCGACTTTCTCGGACTTTAGCGGCATGAAATTCCACCTGGTGGAACGGAGGTGAATAGCTATGGCCGAAAGCGATTTCCGCTGCAATGGGTTCTGCAAGCGCCGCGTTGCCATCGCCCTCGCCACTCGGGGGCCACCGCAATCGACGGCTGGGAGGAACAGCATTGTCCGGCGATACCATCAAACCGCATTATTCGTCCTTTCGCCGCCGGTTCTCGGACCGGCAGCACCTGGTCGGCAGCTTCATCAAGACGCCGACGACTCACGCCACCGAAATCTTCGGGGCCCTGGGCTACGATTTTGTCGTGATCGACGAGGAACATGCGCCGTTCGACCGCGCCATGACCGATGTGGTGCTGCTGGCCGCGCGGGCCGGTAACCTCGCCGGCATCGTCCGGGTGTCGTCGGACGACCCGGCCAAGATCCTGTCGGTGCTGGATTGCGGCGCGGCAGGCGTACTGGTTCCTCATGTCGCCAGCGTTGAAAAGGCGCAGGCCGTGGCCGCAGCCGCGCGGTACCGCGGCGGCAAGCGCGGCTATTCGGGCTCGCCGCGCGCCGGCGGTTATGGCGCCACGCCGATGTGGAGCCTGGTCGAGGAACAGGACGCCTCGGTCTGCGCCATCGCCATGATCGAGGATCCGGAAGCGCTGGACCAGATCGACGCCATCGCGGCTGTCGACGGCATCCACGGGCTGTTCATCGGGCGCGGCGATCTCACCGTCGCACTGGGCGCGCCGTCATCATCGGATGCCAAGGTTCAACAGGCGGTCAAGCAGATCATCGCAGCGGCCAACCGGGTCGCCAAGCCGGTGTGCGTCATGGTGGCGAGCGCGGCGGAAGCCAAGGATTTTGCTGATCTGGGCGCCAGCGCCTTCATCATCTCGTCCGACCAGAGCCAGATGCGGCGGGCTGCCGCACAGACCCTCACCGATTTCAAGAAACTCACCCACACACCGGACCCTGCTCATGTATCACAGCACTGACCCCCGCGCCGCCCTTGCCGCAACGCCGGTCGGCACCACGCCGAGCCCGACGCATTTCGCCGGCGCCGAATACGCCAAGTTCTATGAGATGCCGCCGGCCGAGACCAGGGACGGCGCACGCACCTGGTACGCCCGCGGCCAGAACTTCATCATCGCCTACAGCGATGGCGACACCGGCGCCGTGCTCAACCGTGCCGACCAGCCGGATGAATATGTGGTGCTGCTGCCGGATCCCGGCGCCGGCGCCGAGATCGTCTGGGGCGGCCAGAAGACCGTCGTCAGCGGCCATTCCATCAGCTTCGTTCCCGCCGGCAAGAGCTCGGTGAAGCTGCTGGGTGCCGCCAAGGTCGTGCGCATGATGACGTCGAAATCGGACGATCTCGCGCGGCTCTGCTCCAACGCCGCCTCCTATGCGACCGCGCATCCCAACCTTCCGCCGTTCGAGGCATGGCCGGATCCGGCCGGTGGCCCGAAGGTCCACAGCTACAGCCTCGAGGTCGCGCCCACGCCCGGACGATTCGGGCGGATCTTCCGCGGGTCCACCTTCATGGTGAACTTCCTCGATCCGAAAAACGGTCCGCGCGACATCACCAAGATGTCGCCGCATCACCACGACGATTTCGAGCAGTGCTCGCTGGCGCTGGCCGGCACCTTCATCCATCACCTGCGCTGGCCCTGGACCACCGACATGGGGCAATGGCGCAATGACGATCATGAAGTCTGCGGCTCGCCTTCCGTCACCGTGATCCCGCCGCCGTCGATCCACACCTCGCAGGCGATGGACCCGGGCCTCAACCTGCTGGTCGACATTTTCTGTCCGCCGCGGGTGGATTTCTCCACCAAGCCGGGTTGGGTGCTGAACGACGCCGACTACCCGATGCCGGCCGCCGGCAAAGCCAACACCTGAAAGGCGCCACACATGGCCGATTCCCAGACCACCTATCCCAACACCGTCCCGCTGCCGCCGCTGTCGCGCCCCGCCGAGGTCGCCGAACTGCTGGTCGGCGCCATCGACCTGCATTGCCACTCGGGCCCCGCCGCGATGCCGCGCATTCTCGACCATCATGAGGAACTGATGGATGCAGCGGCCGCGGGTTTCCGCGCCGTGCTCTACAAGGACCACTTCTATCCGGGCATGGCGCACGCCATCCTGCTGGAAAAGCTGTTTCCCGAAACCAATGTCCGGCTGTTTTCCGGCGTCGCGCTCAACAATGCGTCCGGGGGCATCAACCCGCATGCGGTCGACCATGCCATCAAGCTCGGCGGCAAGATCGTCTGGATGCCGACCCTGTCGGCGGCGAACCACATCAATGTGCAGAACAGCGGCCAGGCCAAGACCTTTCCCAAGACCTCGCAGAAGATGCTGGATCCGACCCCGCTGACCGCGCTCGACGCCAACGGCAAGCTGACCGACGACACCAAGCAGGTGATCGACCTGATTGCGGAAGGCGACATCATCCTGTCCGGTGGCCATCTGCACGCCAGCGAACTCCATCTCGTGTTCGAGGAAGCGAAGCGCCGCGGCGTCAAGAAGATGATGGTCAACCACCCGACCTACATCGTCGGCTGCAGCGATGCCGATATCCGCCAGTTGGTGGCGCTGGGCGTGAAGATGGAACATTCGATCTGCATGTTCATCGAGGGCAAGTCGAAGAAATACAGCGCCGACGACCTGGCGCACCTGATCGAGGTTGCCGGCGTCGACAACACCATCCTGTCGTCGGATCTTGGCCTGGTGGGATCGCAACGCCCGGTCGACGGTTTCCGCAGCATCACCCAGATGCTGCTGGACCTGCAGATGCCGCGCGCCGCCATCAAGAAGCTGATCAGCGGCAATGCGGCGGAGTTCCTGAATCTGCCGGCCGCCGAACCGGCCGCGCAGCACGCCGCCGAATAAACGCACAACCATAGCCATAAAAAGCCGCAGAGAGCCGCCGCAACGGCTCCGGCACCAAAGGGAGGGATGAGGATGGATTCGATCGATCGCGACAGCGGTGAATTGCTGGTGCGCCGGGTGATGTGGCGGATCATGCCGCTGCTGATCGGAATGATGCTGCTGGCGGTGATCGACCGTTCCAATGTCGGCTATGCCAAGCTGCAGATGGTCAGTCATCTGGGCTTGACGGAAACGACCTATGGCCTGGCGTCGTCACTGTTCTTCATCGGCTATTCGATCTTCGAGGTGCCGAGCGCGCTGGCCGCACACCGGTTCGGCGCGCGGCTCTGGTTCGCCCGCATCCTGATCACCTGGGGCATCCTCACCGTCGCGCTCGGCTTCACCTTCAGCGGCTCGCTGTTCGCGGCAGTGCGGTTCCTGGTCGGCGTGGCCGAGGCCGGCGCCTATCCCGGCATCATCTTCTATCTGACGCTGTGGTTCCCCAAGCGCTATCGCGTGCAGGCGGTGGCGCTTTTGACCATCGGCAGCCCGCTGGGCAACATGTTCGGCTCGCTGTTTGGCGGCGCGCTGCTCGATCTCGACGGCATGCTGGGGCTGGCGGGATGGCAGTGGGTGTTTATCATGACGGGCGCGCCGACCCTGATCCTGGTCGCGCTGATCCTGAAATACCTGCCGGACAATCCGCAAACTGCAGGCTTTCTCTCCACCGCCGAGAAGACATGGCTGGCGCAGGAGCTCGGCCGCGACGACAGCGCTGAGACCATGCACAGCAATCCGCTGCGCGTTCTGATCGACCTGCGGGTGTGGTGGTTCGCCTTCGTCTACACCATGATCACACTGTCGCTCTACGGCATCATCTACTGGCTGCCGACGGTGGTGAAGGGCTTCGGCACCACCGGCACCCAGAACGGATTGCTCAATGCGCTGCCATGGGCGGTCGCGGCCGTGGTGCTGGTCTGGCTGCCGCGGCATCTGCGCGAACATCGCACCGTGCTGATCGGCATGGCGCTGATCGCGCTGTGCGGCATGGCCGCGTTCTTCACCTCGACCCTGCTGACGCAGAACTGGATGCGTTATGTGGCGCTTGCCGTCGGCACGCCCTGCATCTCGCTGCTGTTCCCCTGCTTCTGGTATCTGCCCTCCCAGATCTTCAAGGGCGCGCACGCCGCCGCGGCGATCGCAGCCATCAGCACCATCGGCAGCCTGGGCGGATTTGCCGCACAGAACCTGATGCCCTGGGTGGCGCAGTGGGCGGGCAGCCCGCTGGCTGCCATGGCGGTGCCGGCCGCCGCCCTCGCCGTGCTCGTCGCCAGCGCGCTGATCATGCTGATGACATGGCGCGTCACGCCGGGCACGGGCTTCACGCTGTCCTCCGTCGCGCCGGCGGATACCAAGCGCTCGCAGGCCCTTTCATGAGACCGACCGCGCCAAACGTCGGCCGCAGCGGCCAGTAATCATGTCGGACACCATCTCGCTGGGCGCCGCACAGACGGCGCGCTTCCTGACTGAGCTGTTCACCCGCTCCGGCCTGTCGCCGGCGGCGGCCGCCGAGATGGGGCAAGCGCTGGTCGATGCCGATCGCGCCGGCTTGCCGTCCCATGGCCTGTCGCAGGCGGAGATGTACCTGCGCCGTTTGCGGCTCGGCAGCATATCGACCCACAATGAACCTCTGGTCGTCGACAGTCGCGCCGCCACGGCGGTGCTCGATGCCCGCGGCATGTTCGGGCACCTGGCCGGCCGCCATGCGATGCAAATCGCAATCGGGCGCAGCAAGGAGTTCGGCATCGGCATCGTCGCCGTGCGCAACAGCTTTCATTTCGGCGCGGCGGGCCGCTATACCCAGCAGGCCAGCGACCACGGCTGCATCGGGCTGGCGATGTGCAACACCAAGCCGATGATGCCGGCGCCCGACGGGCTGACCAAGCTGGTCGGCAACAATCCGCTGTCGATCGGGCTCCCCGTTGGCGAGCCGGATTTCGTGCTCGACATGGCGCTGAGCGAAGCGGCCCTTGGCAAGATCCGCACCTATGAAAGAGCCGGCCGATCGCTCCCGACCGGATGGGCCGTGGACAAGGACGGCGAGCCCACCACGGATCCAACCGCCGCCATCGAAGGCATGCTGCTGCCCTCCGGTGGCGCCAAGGGCTTCGGGCTCGCGCTCGGCATCGACCTGATGTGCAGCCTGCTGGCGCAGGGCCCCGGCGGCGACAGCGTGCCGCCGCTCTATGGCGACCTGTCCAAGCCGTTCGTCTGCTCGCTGCTGTTCATGGCCATCGACATCGGACATTTCCGCGACGTCGATGACTTTCGCTCAGCAGCGGCCACGGAGCTCAATCGGATCAGAACCTCGAAATCGAAAGCCGGCCCGCTGCGAACCCCGGGCGAGCGCAACTGGGCCGCACGCACCAGCGCTGAGTCGATTCAGATTCCCAAATCCCTGGCCGCCACACTGGACACGCTTGCGGGCGAGCTCGGATCGCGGGAACGGCTGCGCGACTGATCGCACCCACGTCGTCGTCTTCTAGTCACCGGCATGAGCCGAGAGAACGGCGTGCGCCGGCAGATCCTCACCATGATCCCGGCAGGCGATGGCGGCCTGCTCGACGTCATAGTCGTAGAGCGATTTGCGAAATGCTGCGGAGTTCGCGATCTCGCGATCGCGCTGTTCCAGGCTCTCGTATTTCGAGTCGTAACGGAGCCCGTTCTGGCGCGCTTCGGCCTGGATGACATCCGTGCGGGCGCGGCGCAGCCGCTCATAGCGGGGCAGGACATCGACGACGGTGGCCGAACTGCAGCCCTCGAGCAGAACCGCCAGCGCCACACCATCCTCGATGGCCTGGTTGGCGCCCTGACCGAGATGCGGCAGCATCGGATGCGCCGCATCGCCCAGCAGGACGAGACGCCCCCTGGTCCAGGATTGCAGCGGCCTGCGGTCGTACAGGCCCCACCAGAAACATGTCTCCACCTTGTCGAGCAGATCAACAACGCGCGGATCCCATCCATCGAACGAGGCCGCGAGTTCGTCGCGATCGCCCTTTGCCGACCATGACTCCACGGTCTCGCTGGTGGTCGGCACGAACCCGACATAGTTGAGCAGGCGGCCGCTGCGCACCGGAAACACCATGAAGTGTTTGCCGTCGCCCATCCAGACCTGGTGCGCCTCGTCCCGCCATTGCGGCAACTTCTCGCGCGTGATCAGGCCACGATAGGCCCGCACCCCCGAATATTCCGGCGGCTGTGGCGCGACGACATGTTTCTGCAATACCGACTGGATGCCATCGGCGGCAACGACGACGTCCGCTTCGGCGGTTGCGCCGTTCGCAAACGTCAGCCGCGCCACAGTGTCATCCTGCTCGAAACCGATGCAGCGATGATCCGTGCGAACAGCATTTGAGGGCTGCGCCCGCGCCAGAGCATCGAGCAGGTCGGCCCGGTGCATGCCGTACATGCCGTTCCAGCCGCACGAGTCAGTGGTCAGGATCGGCCCCACCACCGTTCCGTCCATCCGGTAATATTGCGAGCCGCTGCCGACCCGGGCGCCGACCTCGGCCATCGCGTCACCCAGGCCCGTGCGTTCGAGCTGACGCAAGCTGTTGGGATAGATGAAAACGCCGGCGCCGACTTCGCCCAGCGACTTCGCTTGTTCGTACACGGTGACGTCCATGCCACGCCGACGCAGCGCATGCGCTGCGGACAGGCCCCCGATGCCGCCACCCACGACGGCAACACGCAGAGATTCGGTCGACCTATTTTTCATGTCGCGTTTCACATCGTTCGAAGTTGGCTGTCGCGTGAGGAGGTCCGTGCACACCGGCGCATGGCCTCAATCCTGTCTTCTTCAATCCTGTCTTGGCGGATACCGGTAAGTCCCCATCGTGACGACCAGCACGACAGCCACGAGCAGGGAAAGGCCCAGCCCGATCAGCCCCGCCGCATAACTGCGGTAGGCATCGAAGGCATGCGCCATGATCCAAGGCCCGAGGCCGGACCCCAGCGTGAAGAAAGCGAGGATGCAGCCATAGATGACGCCATAATGCGCCATGCCGAAATAACGGCTGGTGAGATAGGCCATGATGTCGCCCTCCGCGCCGATGCCGAGGCCGAGCAGCACGGCGGCAAGCACCGCAAGCGCGCCCGTCGCACCGAGACCAAGCATGGCCATGCCGATCAGCGGGATGGCGAAAAAGAACGCCGCGACATAAGGACCGTAGAAGCGGTCAAGCGCGAGGCCCGACAACATGCGCCCGACGATCAGCGACAGCCCGGAAGCCGCCACCGCGGTGGTGGCGGTGCCAGCAGTGATGCCGCGGTCCGACAGAATCGGCACGATATGGGCAATGGTGCCGTTGATCGCGGCGGCGGCAAACATCATCGATGCCGATGCGAACCAGAAACGATACCCGCGCAGCGCGTCGCGCAGTGTCAGCCCTTCGGCGATGACCGCCGCGACACGGCTCTGCCGCGGCCGATCCCTGACAAACAGGGCGACGGATGGAAATCCAACCAGCAGCAACAGCGCGCCGAGCGCGAAATAGGCGTCCCGCCAGCCATATTCGGCGACGAAAAAATGAGTGTACTTCGGCACCAGCGCCGCGCCGATGCCGATACCCGCGAGGGTGACGCCGAGTGCGAGGCCACGCCGCGCATCGAACCATGTCGAGACCACACGTCCATACGTGAGCGTGGAATGTCCGGCGCCGACAACGCCGAGAAAGCCATACAGCAAGATGAACGCCAGCGGACTCGCGCCAAGCAATCCGGCGGACGCGGTGGCAAGCGCGAAAATGACGATGGCCGGCAACGCGATGGGCCGAACGCCGACGCGATCCACGGCGGTCCCGACAAACGGCATCATCAGCGCGCCGGTGATGTGGGACGTCACCACCGCGGAGGCCAGCACGCTGCGCGACCAGCCGAACTCGGCGCTGATCGGCTGCAACAGCACGCCGAACGTGAAGAGAATGATCGGACCGTTGCCGACCACGAGCGCAAGCGTCGAGCCGAACACGACCAGCCAGCCGGGGGAAACCTTGCCGACGCCGCCGAGTGGCGTCGCAAGCGCCCTTTGGACTGTCGATTCGTCCATCCATCCTCCCCGCCGCCTGCCGTTCTCGAAAATATCCCACGCGGCAGCGCTTGGTCTGGAGAGTAGGGCCACGCTATTTATTTGACAATTCGGCCTTCATTTATAAAGTAATATGAAATTCATATAAATAACTCTGAAAATGGCCGTCACCCTCCGCCAGCTCGAGGCGTTCATCGCCGTCGCCGAAACCCATAACTTCACCCGCGCGTCGGAGCGGCTGCGGATGGCGCAGCCCATGGTCTCCGGCCTGGTCCGGGAGCTCGAAGCAGAGCTCGGCTTCCGCCTGTTTGACCGCACCACGCGCCGGGTGCAGCTCACCGACGCGGCATCGGAATTCCTCACCGACGCACAACGGCTGACCAATGACATGTATGGTGTCGTGCGCCGGGCCCGCGACGTCGGCGCGCGCCGGCGCGGCCACATCAAGGTCGGCGCACCGCCGCTGCTGGCCGCGGCGTTGCTGCCGAAGGCGATTCGCACCTTCCAGGAGTCGTCACCGGGTGTCGCAGTCACCGTGGTGGACCGCTCGGTGGCCGCGATCTACGAACTGCTGACGTCCGGAGATATCGACCTGGCGGTCGGTACGTTCCGGCGCGACGAAGACGGTATCGCGCGCATCCCGCTGGTGTCCTATTTGTTTGCGCTGCTGTGCCGCGCCGATCATCCGCTGGCTGCCATTGCGCGGCCGCGCTGGAGCGATCTGGCGAATGTCCCGCTCATCGCGCTTCGCCGCGGCAACGGCATCCGCGAACAACTCGAACAGGGCTACGCGGCGGCCGGCCTGAACGCGGAGCCCGCATTCGAACTCGATCAATTGACCACGATCTTCGCCATGGTGGAGACCGGTTTCGGCATCACCGTGCTGCCGCTCTACGCCCTCTCGGCGCTTCCGACCCAGTCCCTGGTCGCGCGCGAGCTGGTCCAGCCGACCGTCGCGCGCGACATCGACGTGGCCCATCGCGAGGATCGTTCCCTGTCTCCGGCAGCGGTGGAGTTTGTCCGGCTGCTGAGATTGAACGCGGCGCCGCTTCAATCCTCAGGGGACTGATCGTGACGTCCGGCGATTGAAACCGCGCCGCCTGTCCAGGGATCTCAAAGCGGCGTCCCGTGCATTAAGTTTTTGTTAACCAAAATCATGTCCCCTGAAGGGGCTGAGGGGCAACTGTACGTACGACGGAGTACGCCCATGCGGCCGCCTCAGCGATCCCAGATTTCCGACGCATCACGACGCCGTCTCGCGCGATGGCTTGTTGGATCACCCATCAGGGACATCGAGCGCGATCTGGTGCTGGAAACACTCGCGAAGACCGACGGCAACCGCACCATGTCGGCGCGCCTGCTCGGGCTCTCCGTGAGAACGCTGCGCAACAAGATCACGGAGTATTCTTCGGACGGTGTTGATGTGCCTCCACCCGGAGGGCAGGCGCACACATAGACCGGACCGCGGACAGCATGACGGTCACGCCACAACCGTCTTCCGCCTGCTGTCGTCCCTCCCTCCCATACTTACGCGATGGATAGGCGCGCGGAACCACGTATGCTGACCGAATCGGTTGGTCTACTTGGGGGAAGCCATCATGTCCGTGATCGCGAATGTCTTTGTCGCGCTGGTCGCGCTGCTGCACGCTTATTTCCTGGTGCTGGAGATGTTTCTCTGGACCAAGCCGCAAGGACTGAAAACCTTCGGCAACACGCCGCAGAAGGCGCAGGAGACGGCGGTGCTCGCCGCCAATCAGGGATTGTACAACGGCTTTCTCGTCGCCGGCCTGGTCTGGGGCCTCGTGCACCCCACACCGGCGATCGGGTTTCAGATCAAGGTGTTCTTCCTGCTGTGCGTGATCGTGGCCGGGCTCTATGGCGGCTATTCCGTGAAGCCGAAGATCATTTATGTGCAGGCCGCGCCCGCTCTGATTGCGCTCATTCTGGTGTGGCTGGCCTGAAAACGAGGCTCTTTCGCGAGCCTCAAACACCGCCCGCCTTGGTCCCTAATTTGCCGTTAACCTCTGCTTAACCCCGCCTTAAACCACCGCCGATAGCGTGCGACGGTTCGGTTTTGCGTGGGTCGTTACGGGATGGGATCAGCACGGCGAAAGGGCGGGGCGCGCCGGGAACCCAACTTCGGGCCGAGCTCGTCGCTTGATGAGCTGCGGCTTGGCGCCGACGACCGCGTGCGCGTCTCCGAGGAGGACAAGCCGAAGCGTCGTCGCGCGGCTCCCGCCGACGACGATGACGCACCGCGCGAGCGCAAGCCGAAAAAGAGTTCCAGCAAGAGTCGCGGCCGCCGTGGCGCGGGCGTGCGCGCCGGGCTCGGACGCCTGGTGTACTGGGGCGCGGTCGCCGGCCTGTGGGCGGTGATCGCAGTTGTCGGCGTGGTGATCTGGGTCGGCGCGCATCTGCCCCCGATCCAGTCGCTGGAAATTCCAAAACGACCGCCGACCATCCAGATCGTCGGCGCCGACGGATCGCTGCTGGCCAGCCGCGGCGAAATGGCCGGCGCCAACGTCGCGCTGAAGGATTTGCCGCCCTACTTGCCGAAGGCCTTCATCGCCATCGAAGACCGTCGCTTCTATTCGCATTTCGGCGTCGATCCGATGGGCATCGCGCGCGCCGCGGTCACCAACCTGCTGCATCGTGGCGTGTCACAGGGCGGCTCGACGCTGACCCAGCAGCTCGCCAAGAACCTGTTCCTGACCCAGGAACGCACCATGCAGCGCAAGCTGCAGGAGGCCGAGCTCGCGATCTGGCTGGAGCGCAAGCATTCCAAGAACGAGATTCTGGAGCTCTATCTCAACCGCGTCTATTTCGGCTCCGGCGCCTATGGCGTCGAGGCCGCGGCGCAGCGCTATTTCGGCAAATCCGCAAAGAACGTCACCATCGCGGAAGCGGCGATGCTGGCCGGCCTCGTCAAGTCGCCGTCGCGGCTGGCACCGAACCGCAATCCGGAAGGTGCGGAGCGGCGTGCGCAGACCGTGCTCACCGCCATGGCCGATGCCGGCTTCATCACCGAAGCGCAGGCCACCGCCAACCTCGGCCATCCCTCCTACAATGTGAAGCCGGCCGGCGCCGGCACCGTCAACTATGTGGCGGACTGGATCGCCGAAGTGCTCGACGACCTGATTGGCCAGATCGACCAGGACGTCACGGTCGAAACCTCGATTGATCCGAAACTGCAGAGCATCGCCGAAGCCGCGGTGATCGACGAACTCGCCGCCAAGAGCGTCAAGTTCAACGTCTCGCAGGGCGCACTGGTCGCGATGTCGCCCGACGGCGCGGTTCGCGCCATGGTCGGCGGGCGCAATTATTCCGACAGCCAGTACAATCGCGCCGTCACCGCAAAACGCCAGCCCGGCTCGTCATTCAAGCCGTTTGTGTATCTCACCGCGATGGAGCAGGGATTGACGCCGGAGACCATCCGGCAGGACGCACCGCTCGATATCAAGGGCTGGAAGCCCGAGAACTACACCCACCAGTATTTCGGCGCGGTGACGCTGACACAGGCCCTGGCGATGTCGCTCAACACGGTCGCGGTGCGGCTGGTGCTCGAGGTCGGCCCGAAGAACGTGGTGCGCACCGCGCACCGTCTCGGCATCACCTCCAAGCTCGATCCCAATCCGTCGATCGCGCTCGGCACCTCGGAGGTCTCGGTGCTGGAAATGGTCGGCGCGTTCGCGCCGTTCGCCAATGGTGGCAAGGGCGTCTCGCCCCATGTGATCAGCAGGATCAAGACCACCGACGGCAAGAAGGTGCTGTATGTGCGCCCGGCTGACCCCGCCAATCAGGTGATCGAGCCGCGCAACGTGGCGCAGATGAACACCATGATGCAGGAGACGCTGCTCAGCGGCACCGCGCACAAGGCCGAGCTGCCGGGATGGCAAGCCGCCGGCAAGACCGGCACCAGCCAGGATTTCCGCGACGCCTGGTTCATCGGCT
>JBGMOD010000207.1:0-43288 GCA_041424235.1 Hyphomicrobiales bacterium | reverse complement strand
GCCGCCGAGGATGTTGCGGATGGTGCCGTTCGGCGACTTCCACATCTGCTTGAGGTTGAACTCCTTCACCCGGGCTTCGTCCGGGGTGATGGTGGCGCACTTGACGCCGACGCCGACCTTCTTGATCGCCTCGGCGGCGTCGATGGTCACCTGATCGTTGGTTTCGTCGCGGTACTCCATGCCCAGGTCGAAGTAGAGCAGCTCGACGTCAAGGAACGGGTTGATCAGCTTGTCCTTGATGTACTGCCAGATGATCCGGGTCATCTCGTCGCCATCGAGTTCGACGACGGGGTTGGTCACCTTGATTTTCGCCATGGGGGATCGAGCCTTCTTCGGTAGGGCGTTGGGTAGGGTTACAGGCGGGCTATAGCACCGCAACCCGGCGGGCGGAAGCACAGCGTTTCTGGGCGCGAAGCGGGGACCGTTTCGCGCCCAGAAACGCGTTCTTCTCTATATTTAGAGCGAATGCGGACGCAAAACCGGTGCCCACTTTTGCTGCATTCGCTCTGTAAGACGTTCACTTTTCGCTCGTTTTGGAGGCTCTAAAACACCGCCTGGGTCGCCGTCCCCGCCACCACGTACCAGGTCACCACCAGGGCGCAGATCAGCGCGCCGGGCAGGCTCGATCCGGTCCGCCGCCAAGTATGGGCCGCCAGCACGCCCACGGCGGCAAGCAGCGGTACGAACTGGATGGCGACGATGGTCGAGAGCGGCACGAAGCCCGGATCGGGCAGCGGGTTGAACAGCTTCCCGGTGATCCAGAGCGTGCCGTATTGCAGGGCCAGCAGGATGATGAAGCCGCCGCTCAGCGCCAGCGCATGGGTGAGGGCAAGCGTGACGCAGCCGGCACCGGGCCGGCTGAAATTGCGGTGCAGGACATGCAGCGCGATCACGAAGAAGACGATGAACGGCGGCAGGTAGATCAGGAAGATCAGCCACTGTTTGGCGCTCATCAGCTTCAGCGCCACGATCCAGAACCGGAAGTCGATCTTGAAGGCTGCGTCGGCAAGCCACAGCGCCAGATAGCCGATCGCCACGGTGACGATCGCGATCAGGATGGAGGGGCCGACCAGGCCGATCCGACGGGGGCGCTTTGGCGCGAACGGCATCAGCGCGAGGGTGATCGCCGCGTTGATCAGCGCCCACACCACGATCTGGTTGGTGATGCCCTGCGGCAGGTACGCCGAGGGTGTCACGAACGTGCCGCCCAGCGCGAATGCCGGGTAGTAGGTCAGGGCTGGGATCAGCGCGGACAGCCAGAACGCCGTCCACCAACGGCCGCCGGTGTCGGCGATCGCAACCGGCTGGGTGCCGTCCACCGGCTGCGGCAAGGCAAGCCGCGTGAACACGGGCAGGCCGATAAGGATGTCGAAGGCTCCCATCAGGAGGGCGACGAAACCGAGCAGCGCGATCAGGGTACCCACTTCCTTGCGGAACCAGATCTGGTTGTCCGCGGGCAGCGGGGTGCCGCCTTGCAGCGTCTTCGCGAACCAGTCGAGGCTGTAGCCGATCGCTTCATGGGACATGTGTTCGGCCGGGTGGGTCATCGCCGGCGTGTACAGCACGCGGCCCGTTCCCTGCGCGATGTCGCCATAGACCTTGCCGGGTTCCACCGGGCCGGTGGTGCCGAACAGCGCCCACAGCTTCGGGCTTTGTGTCACGTCCTTGGCGCGGTCGACGCCCCACATCAGCGTGGAGAATTCCTCGTATTGAGCGAACACGAGCGCCACGTTGCGCGGCCAGGCCGGCGTGCCGTCGGCGGCGAACGGTTTGCCGGTGGACGAGCCCTCCAGCACCATCGCCTTGTAATCATTCGGCATTGCGGCTGCGGCGGCGAGGATGGTCCAGCCGCCCATGGAATGGCCTTCGAGGCCGATATTGGCCTTGTCGACATAGGGAAGACTGCGCAAGTAGGCGAGGCCATCCGGGCCGCCGAATCCGTTGGCGAAGGCCGGCGGGTCGCTGTAGCCGTGGCCGGTCTGGTCCAGCGCCACCACCACATAGCCGCGCCGGGCGAATTCGATGGCGAAGCCGTCCTGGGTCTCGCGGGAATTGATATAGCCGTGGACGGCGAGGATGCCGGGCGCCGGCTTGTCCGCCGTTGCGCCGGGCGGGATGTAGACGAGGGCACTCATGGTGTTGCCCTTGGCGCCCTTGAAGCGGACATCCTCGATGCGAATGCCGCCCGAGGTCTGGGTCAGGTGGCCGATCAGGCCGCCGACGATGATCAGCACAATTCCGGCGATCGCCCACGACCATCGCGCCCGCATTCCAGCCTCCCTTGAAGCGCCGCTGAGCGACTTCGTTCGTTTTTATTGTGATTGCCAGCCTATCCGAAAGCAATTCGCGCGCAATGGTCCGTCTGTGCTGGGCGGCTGAGATTTCACAGGAGAATCACGGGGCGCGCTTAACCCCATTATTTGCTTGAGAAATTCTCCAAAAAGCGCAATCGAGGCGGCTTCGGACGTTGAAAACGGGATCCGAGCCTCATTCAAACCGGGATACGCGATGTCCGGCACGGACAGAACCAAAACCGCCGCGGACCTGCCTGGTCCTGTCGTTATTCTTGTCGAGCCGCAGCTCGGCGAAAACATCGGCATGGCCGCGCGCGCCATGGGCAATTTCGGGCTGACGCGGCTGCGGATCGTCAACCCGCGGGACGGCTGGCCGAATCTGCACGCCACCCGTGCCGCCGCGGGCGCCGACCACATCATGGACAATGTCGAACTGTTCGACACCGTCGCTGCCGCCATCGCCGATCTCAATTTGTTGTTCGCCACCACGGCACGGCCGCACGACCAAGCCAAGCCGGTGGTCGGACCGGAGGCGGCGGCGGGGGAGATCGCGACGCATATCGCTGGCGGCGGCGGGGCCGGCATCCTGTTCGGCCGGGAACGTTATGGCCTGCAGGCGGAGGAGGTCGGGCTTGCCGACCGTATCATCACCTTTCCGGTCAATCCGGCGTTCGCCTCGCTGAACCTGGCGCAGGCCGTGCTGCTGATCGGCTATGAATGGTTCAAGCGGATGACCCAGGGCGCTCTGCCACATGCCATGCCCGAGCGCAGCCCGCGCGCCGGCAAGGAGCAGATGGCGGCGTTCTTCGACAACCTGATCGCCGAGCTCGACAAGGTCGAGTTCCTGCGCCCACCGGAAAAGCGCGACACCATGCTGGTGAACCTGCGCAACATCTTCACCCGCATGGAGCCGACCAAGCAGGACATGCACACCCTGCACGGCGTGGTGATGGCGATCGCCGATGGTCGCAAGGGGCCGGCGAAGGGGGGCGTACTCGACGGCACGCAGGCGACACGGCTGCGCGCGCTGCTGGCCGAGCAGGGCGGCGGTGGCAAGCCCTCCGACGACGGCGGCTCGGTGCGTGGTCTCGCGCGGCTGCTGCGGCGCAATCCCACTGACGCCGAACGTCTGATGTGGGAAGCGCTGCGCACCGATCGCCGCTTTGCCGGCAATTTCAAGCGCCAGACCCCGGTGGGCCGTCACATCCCGGATTTCGTCTCGTTCACCCAGCGGGTCGCGGTTGAACTCGTCAATGCAGATGAAACCGACGCAATCGCAGCCGATCGCGCGGCGCGGAAAACGTGGCTGGAAGCGCGCGGCTATCGCGTGGCGGTGATTGCCGCAGCGGATGTCGAGAGCGACCTCGCTGCAGCATTGGAGCGGCTGTCCGCGCCGGAGTGACGTAGGCCTCAGGCCGCGCGCTCGATGGCGATGGGGGCAGCAAGCACTGCGTCGCGCACATCGATGGGGCGCGGCAGCAGTCCGAAGCGATGAAAGATGTCCGCGGCGCGCTGCTGTTCCGACAGGAACGACTCGCCGATCGCCGTCAGTCCCCACGGCCGTTTTGCGATATGGGCCTGCCATTCGGCTGCCGTCAGCGGGCCACCGGCCGCGGCGACGAGATGCTCTGCCGCCTCCGTGGGGTGTGCGGCGATCCAGTGATCGACCTCATCGAGGGCGGCGGCGAGGGCCGTGACGACATCGGGCCGCCGCTCCGCATAGTCGCGCCGGGCGAAGAACACCGACGGGTTCGAAACCAGGTCCTGGGTGTTGGCAAGCACCCGCAGTTTCTCGGCGCCCTGCTGCAGCCCGCCTCCGGAGACCCATGCATCGATGTCGCCGGCGAGCAGCGCCGATCGCGCTTCGGGCTCGGTGAGATCGAGCGGCACGATATCGTTCCATACGAGGCCGGCGCGATCGAGCGCCGTCGCCAGCAAGGCCTGGAGCCATGACCCGACGCCAAGCGCGATCGAGCGGCCGGCCAGATCCGCGATCGTCCGGATAGCGCTGTCGTTGCGCACATAGATCCCGCCGACGGGGCGCGCAGCCGACGTGGCGATATAGACCAGCGGCACGCCCTTGGCCTGCGCGGTGATCGGCGGTGTCGATCCCGTTCCGCCGATCTGAATGATGTTGGCGCCGATCAGGTCGACGGTGCGCGCGCCGGCTGCAATGCGCTGCCATTCTACATTCACGCCAAGTGCGGAAAGTTTCTTCTCCACATGACCGGTTCGACTCGAGACCAGAAGCGTGGGGTTGTTCGCATGGACGCCGATGCGAAGTGTTTCAGACATTGCAAGATCTCCTCAGGCAGACGTTCGCTGCATTTCCATTTCGAAAAATCATCGTGACACTATTTTTTGCTGTGAAAATTGTCTACTGAATTAGTGGTCTAATCATCGCGTTACATCAGGAGTTGCCATGACGATCACAGCTTTGCCCGCGGACGACAGCGTCGCTGGAAAATCCATCTCCGTGAGCGAGCTTTGGTACACGCGTTGTCCTGTCCCGACTGCGTCCGGCATTGCACTTGATCTCGGCTGGCTGCGCGACGAGTTCGCGTCCTCTGGAATTTCGCTGGCGTCGATTCGCGACTCTGATGATCCGAAGGTTCAGATCGCCCACTTCAGCCACACGCTGCCGGGCCTGTTCCGTGAAGGCGGCAATATTCCTGCGATTTGGGCCAAGTCGGAAGGACGCGACACGGTCGTGGTTGCGCTAACGTGGGTGGATGAGTTTCAGGCGATCCTGGTGCGGGCGGATTCGCCGATCCGCACGCTGTCGGATCTTGCCGGCAAGACCATCGGCTTGCCGCGGCAGACCGGCGAGCGGATCGATTTCGCGCGCGCAATGTCGCTGCGCGGCATCGTCTCGGCGCTGGAACTCGGCGGCCTCGCGCTCGACGACGTCACGCTTCATGATGTGACCAGCGAGCAGCCGGCGTTCGCCGGCGCGAACGTGGCGAATGGAAAGTTCTATGAGCGTGAGGCCGCCGCGCTCGCCGAAGGAAAGGTCGATGCGATCTATGCAAAGGGGGCGCCCGGCCTTGGCTCGGCGCGTCTCCGGGGCTTTCGTGTTCTGATTGACCTCAGCCAGCATCCCGAGCCGCTGGTGCGCGTCAACAACGGAAATCCGCGGCCGGTTACGGTGGATCGGCGCACCGCCGAGCAGCGCCCCGATCTGGTCGCGCGTTATCTGGCGACACTCGTTCGTGCATCGGAATGGGCCAAGCGCAATTCACAGAACGTTTTCGAGATCATCGGTAACGAAGTCGGGCGTTCCGCCAGTGAAGCAAAAGACGCTTACGGCCCGGACGCGCACCTTCACTTCGATCTCGATCTCTCGCCGCTGCGACAGCAGGGGCTGCGCAGGCAGAAGGACTTCCTGCTGCGGCACGGCTTCATCACCCGGGATTTCGATCTCGCGGATTGGATCGACCCGCGGCCGTTGCCGCTCGCGCTGGAGCTTGTGCGCCAGCAACAGCCTTTCAGCGCAAGCGCGTGATCGCAGGAGTTTGTCGTCTAAGGAGTTTATCATGGAAATCTACTGGTATCTCATTCCCCAAGATGGCCCGTATCCCTGGAGCGAGAAGGGGCGGCGCACCGTCGACTTCGATTATCTGGCGCAGATCGCGCGCGCGGTCGATCATCTCGGCTACACCGGCGCGTTGCTGGCGACCGGCGGCGGCGAGCATGATGCCTGGGTGCTCGGCTCGTCGCTGATTCCGCTCACCAGGCGAATGAAGTTCATCGTCGCCGTGCATCCCGGCATCGTCGCGCCGCTGATGCTGGCGCAGAAGGCCGCGACCTTCGACCAGTTCTCCAATGGCCGACTGATCATCAACATGGTGACCGGCGAGAACCGCCAGATGCCGCCCTATGGCATTACGCTCGACCATGACGAACGCTACGCGCTCACCGACGAATACTGGGGTGTGTGGCGGCGGCTGATGGCAGGCGAAGTGGTCGATTTCGAGGGCCGCTTCCTGAATCTGAAGGGCGCGCAGCTCAGGCTCCCGCCGGTGCAGAAGCCGTATCCAAAACTGTTCTTCGGCGGCTCGTCGGAGCCGGCGCTGAATGTCGCCGCGCGTCATGCGGACACTTATCTGACCTGGGGCGAGCCGCCGCCGCAGGCCGCCGAGAAGATCAAGGCGGTGCGGGAGCGCGCGAAGGCGCTGGGGCGAACCGTCAAATTCGGCATTCGGCTCAATCTGATCGTGCGCGAGACCAAGCAGGAGGCATGGGACGCCGCGCAATGGCTGCTCGATCGTATGGACGACGAGGTGGTTGCCGGTGCCCAGGCTCGCAACAAGTCCTCGGATTCGGTGGGGCAGGCCCGCATGCGCGACATCGTCGGTGATCGCAAGCCGAAGCATGCCCGCGACCTGGAAATCTACCCGGACATGTGGGGCGGCTTCGGGCTGGTCCGCAATGGGCCCGGCACAGCGATTGTCGGCGATCCCGAAACGGTTGCGGCGCGGATCCGCGAATACAGCGATATCGGCTTCGACACCTTTATCGTCTCGGGGCAGCCGCTGCTCGAGGAGACCTATCGCGTCGCCGATCTGTTGCTGCCGCTGCTGCCGTTCGATCGTGATGCGGTGCGCAAACCGCAGCTCGATCTCGGGCCTTTCTACAACACCGCAAGGGGAGCGGCGGGACGATGACTATGATGACGCGTTTTCGTTTGTTGTCCGGATTTGTCGGTGCGCTCGCCGTTCTGCTCGGCTCGACCGTTGTGTGCTCCGCGGCCGATCCGGTGACGTTGCGGATTGGATTCCTGCGCGGGCCTGAGCCGTTGTCGGTGAGCCGTCTGCGCGGGACGCTGGAGCAGCGGCTGGCGGCGAAGAACGTCAAGGTGGTTTGGGCCGGACCGTTCAACGCCTATGCCCCCGCCGCCGAAGCGCTGAACGCGGACGCCATCGACATCACGGTGGGCAGTTCGAGTGCCGCCATCTCGTCGGTTGTCGGCACAGCGCAGATTTCGCTGTTCGCCTACCAGTGGGATTTCGGCGATTCGTCGGGCATCATCGTCAAGACCGGCTCGCCGATCCGCTCCCTGAAGGATCTCGCGGGCAAGACCATTGCGGTCAACCGCGGGGGCACCGGCGACTATCAGCTCACCAAGGCGCTGGAGAAGGCCGATGTTCCCTCTGACACGGTCAAGCGCGCGTTCCTGACGCCGGTGGATTCCGCCGCCGCCTTCAACAACGGCCATGTGGATGCATGGTCGGCCTGGAGCATCTTTTTCCCGATCGCCCTGCTGGAGCAGGATGCGCGGGTGATCGCGACCGCCAGGGAGATCAATTCGCAGAACGCCGTCGTCTATGCGGTGCGTACGCCGTTCGCAACCGCCCATCCCGAGATCATCCGCGAGGTGCTGGCGGAACTCCAGGCGTCGGCGCGGTGGGCGCAGTCGAACCGCGACGAGGCAGCCAAGCTGTGGGTGCAGGAGCTGAAGCTCAGCCCGGCGGTGGCGGCGCGGGTGGCGAATTATGAGATCAGCGAACCGGTGCCGGTGGGTGAGCGCGAATTGGCCGCCCTGGAAAGCCTCAACGACTGGTTGGTGAGCCAGAAGCTGCTGCCTCGGCCGGCGTCGATCCGTGACCACATCGTCCAGGCGGTGCCTTGAGGCCGGGGAAGGTCGAAGGGAGCGGTCTGCGCGGCGCATGATGATCTCGCGCTGGACCGGCCCCCGCCGATTTAACATGATGTTTTGACCAACTGACATTCTGGTATTTGACACCGTTTGCCCGCTGCGCTCTGCTTTCGCGCAAGCAATCAAGAACGGGTGGAAACAGTGGGCAAATTCCTCGCGGCGGCCGCGCTTCTCGGCGCATCGATGGCAACGGCGTTCGCCGGATCGGATCCTCAACTTACCAAGCCGGTGACCACGACCGGTGGCAAGGTTGTCGGCGTCGTCGAGACTGGCCTGAACGTGTTCAAAGGCATTCCCTTTGCCGCGCCTCCCGTTCGCAATCTTCGGTGGCGGGACCCGCAACCGGCTGCGCCGTGGAGCGGCACGCGGATCGCCGATCGTTTCTCGCCGATGTGCCTGCAGTCGCTGCGGCCGAAGAATTCAGTGTTCTATCTCGGCGAGGAAGCGAGCAGCGAAGACTGCCTCTATCTGAATGTCTGGGCGCCACGCGCCGGACAGCCGAAGAAGCCGGTGATGGTTTTCATCTATGGTGGTGGCTGGACCATCGGCTCCGCGTCGCTGCCGCTCTATTCCGGTGACGGACTGGCGCGCAAGGGCGTCGTGGTGGTGTCGTTCAATTACCGCGTCGGCACGCTCGGCTTTCTCAGCCATCCGGAGCTCGCGAAGGAATCGCCTGACGGCACCTCCGGCAATTATGGCCTCAAGGACATGGTCGCGGCACTGCAGTGGGTGAAGGCCAACATCGCCTCATTCGGCGGCGATCCGCATAATGTCACGGTGTATGGGCAGTCGGCAGGGTCCGCGGCGATTTCGATCCTGATGACGTCGCCGAAGGCCAGGGGGCTGTTCCAGAAGGCGATTGGCGAAAGCGGCGGGTTCGGCACCGGCGAGCGGATGCTCGACCGAAGCGCAGCCGAAGCGGCGGGCACGGCGCTCGGCGCCAAGCTCAATGCCGCATCGATCGCCGAACTGCGCAATCTCGGCGGCGACGTCATCGTCGCGACCGCCAATACGTCGCGGCCGATCGTGGACGGAACGTTCCTGCCGCGGCAACCTGATGAAGTCTTCAAGGCGGGTGGTCAGATGGTGATTCCCATTCTGGTCGGCTCCAATGCCAACGAGGCCACCGTCTATCCGGTGGCGCGCAAGCCGGACGCCTTCCGCAGTGACGCCACGAAGATGTTTGGTGAGCGGGCAGGCGAACTGCTCGCGCTGTATCCGGCATCGAACGATGCCGAAGCCGCGACATCGAGCTACAACCTGTTCCGCGACCGCATCTTCGCCGGACCGGTGCGAGCGTGGGCGAAGGCGCAGTCCGGCGTCGCGCCGGTGTTCATGTATCACTTCGCCCATCCCCAGCCCTTCGTGGCCGGGCTCGGCTTCCAGCAGCAGTCATCCGCCGCGAAATTCGGCGCCTATCACGGAGCGGAGATGGCTTATGCATTCGGCAATCTCGATGTCCTGAATGCGCTTGGAAAGACCCGCGACTGGTCCGAGGCCGATCGCCAGCTGTCGCTGACAATGTCGACCTACTGGGTGAATTTCGCGACCACGGGCGATCCGAACTCAAAAGGCTTGCCGGAGTGGCCGCGCTATCGCGCCGCCGACGAAAAGGTTCTGTTCGTCGGCGACACGCTGTCGGTCCGGGATATTCCGAACAAGCCGCAGCTGGACTTCCTCGAGCACTGAGGCTTTGAGGGGCGCTGCTGTCGCCGCGCCCGGCGCGTACACCCTGATGCGGTTGCCGTCGGGATCGAGCGCCACGAAGGTGTGGCCGAAATCCATCTCGGTCGGTGGCTGAACGATTCCCAGCCGGTGGTGCACCCATGCGTGGTGGGTGGCGCGAACCGCATCAGCGTCGGCGACCGCGAATGCAATCTCGCTGCCGCCGGGCGAGGCGACCGGGCGCGGCATCACATCCCTGCGCAGCCAGAGCCCGAGCATCACGTCGCCGGACAGGGGCAGCATCGCAAAGGTCGGTGAGGCTTCCACCGGCGGACAACCGAGCAGCTTGCTGTAGAACGCGGCGCTCGCCATCGGATCGCTCACATAGAGCAGCACGAAGTTGAATTTGGGCATCGGATCCTCCTGATCGACGGCGAAACCGTAGCCCGAGGCCGCGACAGTTTTTGTCAGCAGCGAACCGGTGGGTCAGGCAAGCGACGGGCGGTCGCGGCTCTGGCGTCGCGACGTCGTGAATGGCAGAGTTCGTGCCCTGAAGGAGTCGCGATGCCCAAAGCCATCAGCCGCCGCGCCGCCGTCATCCGTGCGCGGGATTTTCTCAAGCGTCATCTGCTGATCGACGGCCACAATGATCTGCCGTGGGTGATCCGCAACGACAAGACGGCGCTGGGCGACGTCAGGAAATTCCGCCTCGACAAGGCGCACAACGATGCCGACACTGATATTCCGAAGCTGCGCAAGGGCGGCGTCGGCGCGCAGGTGCTCGCCGCCTTCCTGCCGACCCGAATTGCGCACCCGGCCACGGTGACGCTGGAGCAGATCGACGTCATCCGCGGGATCGAGGAGTTGCACGCCGAGACGTTTCATCCGGTGCGGCGCACGGCCGATCTCGCCACCGCCCGCCGCCGCGGCAAGATCGGCTCCATCATGTCAGTCGAGGGTGGCGTCGGCCTGGAGGGCAGCCTCGCTCCCTTGCGCATGTGGCATGCCCTGGGCATGCGCATCATGACGCTCTGTCACAATGAGACACTGGACTGGATCGACAGCGCCACCGATGCGCCGCGCCATGATGGACTGACGGATTTCGGGCGTGCGGTGGTGGCCGAACTCAACCGGCTGGGCGTGCTGATCGATTGCAGCCACGCGTCGCCGAAATCCGCGCATGACGTGCTCGATGCCTCGTCGGCGCCGATCGCGTTGACGCATTCGAATGCGTTCGCCCTGTGCGATCACCCGCGCAACGCGCCCGACGATCTGTTGAAGCGATTGCCTGCCAACGGCGGCATCGTCATGGCGACGTTCGTGCCCGCCTTCATCCGGCAGCAGACCCAGCAGGCGATGCGGCCCTTTCAGGATGATTTCGGCAAATCGCGCGCCGATCTCTCGCGGGACGAGGGCGTTGCGGCGGGCAGGCTGTCGCGGAGCGGCTGGGAACGGGACGGCGCCAGCCTGCTGGCCGACCACATCGAATACATGGCCGATATCGTCGGCATGGACCATATCGGCATCGGATCGGATTTCTACGGCGGCCCGACGCCTCCGGGACTGGAAGACGCCAGTACGTTTCCGCATCTGTTCGCGGAACTGATCGTCCGCGGCTGGAGTGAGCAGGCGCTGGCCAAGCTGGCCGGCAAGAACACGATTCGGGTCCTGAAAGCGGTTGAAAAAGCAGCCCGCACGCGACGTTAATCGCGGGCAAGCTGCGGAAATCGATGACAGGGGTCTGGAATCGGCCGGACCTGGGTCAGCTGCCGGCTTTGATCTGCTCCACGGCGACGCCGAGCAATTCCAGCATCTTTTCGCGAATCACCTGTTCGGTGACGCCTTTGCCGGCCAGGTCCTTGGTGACCTTGCGCACCACATCCTCGTCGCCGGCTTCCTCGAAATCGGCCGCGATCACCTCTTTGGCATAGGCCGTGGCGTCATCGCCGGATTTGCCGAGTTTTTCGGCCGCCCACAGGCCCAAAAGCCGGTTTCGGCGGGATTCCGCCTTGAACTTCAGCTCGGCGTCATGGGCGAACTTCTTCTCAAAGGCGTCCTTGCGATCGTCGAAAGTCGTCATGATATCGATCCTGTTACGAGGTATGAGAAGAGGGTCTCTTCCTGACCGGATTTTGCCAGTTTCCTTAACCAGATGCGCGTGATCGAGACAGCAGGCAATCGGTCGCAGGAAGGGCGGTAAAACTGCCTCAAAATGGTCGCCGTCGATTGTATCGCAGGGGCCGATCAGGTAGGTTGCGGCAAGGTCCAGTTCTCGTTCTGTTTCCCGAGTTCCGGTTCTCGCGGCAGCTCCGCCGTGGGTCATGTTTCATACGGAGCCTATCCCATCCATGGACTTCAACAACACACGGTACATCCCAATGAGCCGTCGGCGTCGCATTTACGAAGGCAAGGCCAAGGTCCTCTATGAAGGACCGGAACCGGGCACCCTGATCCAGCACTTCAAGGACGACGCCACCGCATTCAATGCCAAGAAACACCAGGTGATCGAGGGCAAGGGCGTCCTCAACAACCGGATTTCGGAGTTCCTGTTCCAGCATCTGAATGACATCGGTGTCCCGACCCATTTCATCCGCCGCCTCAACATGCGCGAGCAGTTGATCCGCGAGGTGGAGATCGTTCCGCTCGAGGTGGTGGTGCGCAATGTCGCCGCCGGATCGCTGTCGCAGCGGCTCGGCATCGAGGAAGGTACCCAGCTGCCGCGCTCGATCATCGAGTTCTATTACAAGAACGACCAGCTCAACGACCCGATGGTGTCGGAAGAGCACATCACCGCCTTCGGCTGGGCCACGCCGCAGGAAATCGACGACATCATGGCGCTCGCCATCCGCGTCAACGATTTCCTCACCGGGCTGTTTCTCGGCATCGGCATCCGTCTGGTCGATTTCAAGATGGAATGCGGCCGCCTGTTCGAGAACGAGATGATGCGAATCATCGTCGCCGACGAGATCTCGCCGGACTCCTGCCGCCTGTGGGACATCAAGTCCAACGAGAAGCTCGACAAGGACCGCTTCCGCCGCGATCTCGGCGGCGTGCTCGAAGCCTATACCGAAGTCGCCAAACGGCTCGGTATCCTGGGCGAGAACGAACGTCCGGCCGGCACCGGCCCGGTTCTGGTGAAGGGCTGAGCGTCATGAAGGCACGTGTGACCGTTACTCTCAAGAACGGCATTCTCGATCCCCAGGGCAAGGCCATCGAGGGCGCGCTGAAATCGCTCGGCATCGATGGCGTCGCCAGCGTCCGCCAGGGCAAGGTGTTCGACATCGAGCTCGCTGGTGGCGACAAGGCGAAGGCGGAGGCGGCGTTGAAGGACGCCGCCGACAAGCTCCTGGCCAACACGGTGATCGAGAATTACCGGGTCGAGGTTGTGGGCTAGTTCTTCCATGAAATCTGCTGTTCTCGTTTTCCCCGGAATCAATCGCGAACGCGACATGGCGCGGGCGCTCAAGCTGATCTCGGGCCATGAGCCCGCGATGGTGTGGCATGCCGAGACGGCGCTGCCAGCCGGCACCGACCTCGTGGTGGTGCCCGGTGGCTTCTCCTACGGCGACTACTTGCGCTGTGGCGCCATCGCCGCCCGCGCGCCGATCATGGACGCGGTGCGGGCCTATGCTGCCAAGGGCGGCCTGGTGCTCGGCGTCTGCAACGGCTTCCAGATCCTGTGTGAATCCGGCCTGTTGCCGGGTGTGCTGATGCGCAACGCGCGGCTGAAGTTCATCTGCCGGGATGTGCATCTGCGTGTCGAGCGTTCCGACACGCCGTTCACCCGCGGCTACAATGCCGGCCAGATCATCCGCGTGCCGGTGGCGCACGGCGAGGGCAACTACGAGGCGGATGAAGAGACCGTGAAGCGCCTCGAAGGCGAGGGGCGGGTGCTCTATCGTTATTGTTCGGCCGACGGTGTGGTGAGCGAGCAGTCGAACATCAACGGTGCGGCCGCCTCGATCGCCGGCATCGTCAGCGAGACCGGCAACGTGCTCGGCATGATGCCGCACCCGGAAAACCATGTCGAAGAGATCATGGGATGCACCGACGGCCGCGGCCTGTTCGCGGGCCTGACCGCGCATCTGGATCGCGCTGCATGATCCGGCGTTTTGGCGGGGTTGCGGGCGCTGCGGTGGCCGCACTCGTCGTGTCGGCTTTGGTCACATCCGCCTCGGCCCAGCAGGCCTATCCCGCGCGCCCTCTGACCATGATCGTGCCGTTCGCGGCCGGCGGCACCTCGGACGTGATCGCACGCGCGGTGGCCGAGCAGATGGGCGCGGCACTGGGCCAGACCATCGTCAATGAAAACGTCGGCGGCGCCGGTGGCTCGATCGCGCTGGCCCGCGCCGCCCGATCGGAGCCCGACGGCTACACCATCGTGATCGGCAATGCCGGCACCAACGCCGCCGCCTACACCATCTATCCGAAATTGTCGTTTTCGCCGGACTCGTTCGTCCCCATTGCGATGGTGGCCAAGACCTTCGGCATCGTGGCGCTGAAGAAGGATTTTCCGGCTAATACCGTCCAGGAATTCATCGCCTATGCGAAGGCAAATCCGGGCAAGGTCAATCTCGGCCACGCCGGTGTCGACTCCTCGAATTACCTGATCTGCAAGGCGTTCGTGCAGGCGGCCGGTGTCGACGTGACGCTGGTCGGCTATCGCGGCGCCGGCCCCGCGCTGACCGACCTGATCGGCGGCCAGGTCGATGGCGTCTGCGATGCCGCCACCTCGGTGTCGCAGGCGATCGAGGACAGGCTGGTGAAGGGGCTGGTGATCGGCTCGACCAGACGGCTCTCGACGCTGCCCGATCTGCCGACCGGTGCGGAAGCCGGCATCCCCGATTTCGAGGCGCAGGGCTGGAACGGCCTGTTCGCGCCGAAAGGGACGCCGCCGGAGGTCATCGCGAAGCTGAACGTTGCCGCGCGCAAGGCGGTGGCGGGCGATGTGATCCAGAAGCGTTTCAAGGATCTGTCGTCGGTGGCCCCGGACGAGGCCGAGCAGACGCCGGAGGTGCTGCAGCACCTGGTGACGCGCGACGTCGCTAAGTTCCGCACCCTGCTGCAGGAGAAGTGAGCGGCCGCCATCCACGGGGGGCGGGGCGGCGGCTGGTCTCAAGTCAAAGTTGTGATATCAAGCGGGCTCAATCGTTGCCGGCCTCTCGCATACTGAATTTCGGAAGTTTCCATGCCGTTCGCATTGATCCTGATCTTGCTTGATATCTCCCTCGTGTACCACGCGGCCAAGACCGGGCGCCTGCAGCCCTGGGCTTTCATTATCCTTATGGTGCCGCTGATCGGTGCACTCGCCTATATCGCAGTTGAACTGGTGCCAGAGTGGCTACGCGGTCCGGGTGTCCAGCAGGCGCGCCAGCGCGTCGCTAACAAGCTCGATCCGGACAAGCAGTATCGCGAGCTGCATGATCGGCTCGATGCGACCGACACCATCGCCAACCGTGCCGCGCTTGCCGCCGAGTGCCTGGAGCTGAGACGGTTCGACGAAGCCGAACGTCACTACGACCATATCCTCAAATTGCCGATGGGTGATGAGCCGCTGTACGCATTGGGCAAGGCGAAGGCCCAATTCGCGCTCGAGCGCCCGGCCGCGGCGATCACAACACTGGACGATCTGCAGTCACGCTGGCCCGATTTCCAGTCGTCAGAAGGCCATCTACTTTATGCGAGAGCCCTGGCGGATGTCGGGCGCACCGATGAAGCGCTTCAGGAGTTTCATGCGGTGGCGGCGTATTTCCCCGGTGCTGAGGCGCGGGCGCGTTATGGCCTGCTGCTCGACAAGCTTGGCCACACCGCCGAGGCCAAGGCCGTGTTCAAAGATCTGCTGGTTCAGATGAAACGCGCGCCCAAATACGTGCGCGATGTCCAGGCGGAGTGGCTGTCGATCGCGGAAAAGCGGCTGGCCGCCTGAAGCAACCTCCGCGGCCTATTCGGCTTGGGCGGGCGGCGTCCGCTTCTTCACCCGCTTGATCGTTCCTGAAAAACTCAGCAGCGGCCGGCCGGCTGACGTCAGCATGCCGCGCAGGAAGATCAGCGATCCGCCGGCGCGGGTGACCTCGCCGGTGGCCTCGACCAGCTCGCCTTCCTTCGCCGCATCGAGGAATTCGGCGTTGAAGGCGACCGTGACGCCCGACCCCTGCAGCTCGCGCCGCGCAAAGGCGAACAGGCAGTAGTCGGCGAAGGTCATGAAGCAGCCGCCATGCACGTTCTGCTGCCCATTCAGGTGCTTTTTCTCGACCCGGAAAGCGCAGCGGATCCGGCCGTCCTCGTCCAGCCTGTGCCAGAACGGGCCGTTGTGCGATTCGAAGGTATCGCGGGTCCAGGTGGTCCAGCCGGCGAATTCGCCCTCGGTGGCGGTCATGGTGTTGCGGTGGTCCGGCGGGATCGGCGAGACGATATTCACGGCGGCTCCTGAAACGGTCGATTGCTGCGTTGCCGGAGGACATAATCCGACTGGTCGGGCGGGTGCAAATGGCCCGTTTCGGGGCGATCCCCAGCTTTGGGCGCCCGGGGGGAAATCAGCGCCAGAAATGCCTTTTCCGGCCCTCCCGATGCCCGTAAACAGGGGCAAATATGTTGTCAGTCACCATATAACGTTGACAGTCAACACATCCCGAAATCCCCCGAGCCCGCGCGAGCCCCATGTCGTCCAACGAACCGAAAATCACCCCCGAACTCGTTGCCAGCCATGGCCTGAAGCCCGACGAATACGAGCGCATCCTGAAGCTGATCGGGCGCGAGCCGAGCTTCACGGAACTCGGCATCTTCTCGGCGATGTGGAACGAGCACTGCTCCTACAAGTCCTCGCGCAAGCATTTGCGCGGGCTGCCGACCAAGGCGCCATGGGTGCTGCAGGGGCCGGGCGAGAACGCCGGGGTGATCGACATCGGCGACAACCAGGCGGTGGTCTTCAAGATGGAGAGCCACAACCACCCCAGCTACATCGAGCCGTATCAGGGCGCCACCACCGGCGTCGGCGGCATCCTGCGCGACGTCTTCACCATGGGCGCGCGTCCGATCGCCTGCCTCAATGCACTGTCGTTCGGCGATCCCTCGCACCCCAAGACGCGCCATCTGGTCAGCGGCGTAGTGGCTGGTGTCGGCGGCTACGGCAATTCGTTCGGCGTGCCGACGGTTGGCGGGCAGGTGCGCTTTCACACCCGCTATGACGGCAACATCCTGGTCAACGCCATGGCGGTGGGTCTTGCCGATGCCGACAAGATCTTCCTGGCGGCCGCCTCCGGTGTGAACATGCCGATCGTCTATCTTGGCTCCAAGACCGGCCGCGACGGCATCCACGGCGCCACCATGGCGTCCGCCGAATTCGACGACGCCTCCGACGAGAAGCGCCCGACCGTGCAGGTCGGCGATCCCTTCGCCGAGAAGCTGCTGCTGGAGGCCTGTCTCGAGATCATGGCCAAGGATTGCGTGATCGCGATCCAGGACATGGGCGCGGCGGGCCTGACGTGCTCCGCGGTCGAGATGGGTGCCAAGGGCGACCTCGGCGTTGACCTCAATCTCGATGCGGTGCCGACCCGCGAGACCGGCATGAGCGCCTACGAGATGATGCTCTCGGAAAGCCAGGAGCGCATGCTCATGGTGCTCAAGCCCGAGAAGGAACAGGAAGCGGAGGCGATCTTCCGCAAATGGGGGCTCGATTTCGCCGTGGTCGGCTACACCACGCCGTCGATGCGCTTTGTGGTCAAGCATGGCGGCAATGTGATGGCTGATCTTCCGATCAAGGAACTCGGCGACGAGGCGCCGCTCTATGACCGTCCTTATGTCGAAAGCCCGAAGCTGCCGTGTGTTCACGCCCGCGATATCGCGGCGCCGTTGCAGACCATCGCCGCGCTGGAAAAGCTGCTGGCAACGCCGGAGCTATGTTCGCGCCGCTGGGTCTGGGAGCAGTACGATCATGTCATTCTCGGCAACACGGTGCAACGCCCCGGCGGCGACGCCGCGGTGGTGCGTGTCGAAGACGGCCCGAAGGGACTGGCGCTCACCGTCGACGTGACGCCGCGTTATTGCGAGGCCGATCCGTTCGAGGGCGGCAAGCAGGCAGTGGCGGAAGCCTGGCGCAATATCACCGCGGTCGGCGGGCGTCCGCTGGCGATCACCGACAATTTGAACTTCGGCAATCCGGAACGGCCGGAGATCATGGGCCAGTTCGTGCACTGCCTGCGCGGCATCTCGGCCGCCTGCACCGCGCTGGACTTCCCGGTCGTGTCCGGCAACGTCTCGCTCTACAATGAGACCAACGGCCGCGGCATCCTGCCGACCCCGTCGATCGGCGGTGTCGGCCTGCTCGACGATTTCAAGAAGTCGGCGACGCTGGCGTTCAAGCAGGCCGACGAGGCGATCCTGCTGATCGGCGAGACCCATGGCTGGCTCGGGCAATCCGTGTATCTGCGCGACATCTGCGGCCGGGAAGAGGGCGCTCCGCCGCCAGTCGATCTCGTCATCGAGAAACGCAACGGCGATGTGGTGCGCGGCATGATCCATGCGGGCACCGCGACCGCGGTGCATGACCTCTCGGATGGCGGCCTGCTGGTGGCGCTGGCGGAAATGGCGATCGCGGGCGGCATCGGCGCCAGCCTTGACGCCGCGCCTCAGGCCATCGTGCCGCACGCATGGTGGTATGGCGAGGACCAGGCCCGCTATGTCGTCACCGTGCCGCAGGCGGAATTGCTCGGTGTGCTGACCAAGCTCAAGGCCGTCGAGGTGCCCTATGTGCAGATCGGCACCACCGGCGGCGACAAGCTCGTCATCGCGGGTGAAGGTGAGGTCGCGGTCAAGACGCTGAACACGGCGTTCGAAAGCTGGCTGCCGGCCTACATGGCGGGCAAGGCGAACTGATCCCCGCCAAACCTGTGGCCCGGATGAGCGAAGCGATATCCGGACGACAGTGCATTTGGCTTCTGGGCGCGTGGCGTCTGTCATCGGGCCGGGCATTGCGCGGACCCGCCCGCTCACCCAGGCTACGGGCTGAGAAGAATGACGGTCGCCGGCCTGCGATGAGGCAGCGGTGATCGTCAGCCCCAAAAGCCGATCTCCGGAAAACGGGTGGCTGGTCGTCATCTGCTTTGAAACAAGAGCGGCCTCAACAGGAGGCTCGATAGATGACGACACTCAACAACAAGGTTGCGATTGTGACAGGCGCCAGTTCAGGCATAGGTCATGCCGCGGCAAGGCTATTCGCCCAGGAGGGGGCGGCGTTGGTTGTTTCGGGGCGCCGCCAGGGCGAACTCGACAGGCTCGTCGATGAAATCGAGACATCGGGTGGAAAGGCTGTTGCGGTCGCGGGCGACGTCAGAGACGAGACGCACGCAAAAGCTCTCGTTGATGCTGCATGCACCCGTTTCGGCGGGCTTGATATTGCCTTTAACAACGCCGGATCGACCGGCGAGACGGCTCCGCTTCCCGACATTCCGGTAGAGGCCTGGCGTGAGACCCTCGACACCAATCTGACGAGCGCATTTCTGGGGGCCAGGCATCAAATTCCGGCCATGGTGGCGCGCGGCGGTGGCTCGCTGATCTTCACCTCGACATTCGTCGGTTACACCGTCGGCTTTCCCGGCATGGGGGCCTATGCCGCCAGCAAGGCCGGGCTGATCGGCCTGACGCAGGTCATTGCTTCGGAATTCGGCCCAAAAGGGATCCGGGCGAACGCCTTATTGCCCGGAGGGACTGATACCCCAATGGGGCGTGCCGTCTCAAATACGCCCGAGGCGCGGGCGTTCGTCGAAGGACTTCATGCGCTCAAGCGCCTGGCTAACCCTGAAGAGATCGCACGGGCGGCGCTGTTTCTCGCATCGGAGGCTGCGAGCTTCATGACGGGTTCGGCGCTGCTGGTGGACGGGGGAGTGTCCATTACCCGCACATAGGATAGGTATCCGGCGCGCCGGGCGGGGTGGCGAAGCTCACCCCGCCGCGGTCCGGTGACGGAGCGCCGGCGATCAATCAGCCCGCCTTGTCGCGCGCTTCCCAATACGGCGCGCGCAGCTTGCGCTTGAAGATCTTGCCGCTTTCCTCGCGCGGCAGGGCGTCGATGAATTCAACCTCCCGCGGCACCTTGAAGTTGGCAAGGCGGCGCTTGAGATAATCGCGCACCGCTGCCGGCGTCAGCGTGGCGCCGTCCTCCGGCTCGATATACGCGCAGAGGCGTTCGCCGAACTCCTCGTCGGGAATGCCGAACACGGCGCAGTCGCGCACGCCGTCCATGCCGATCAGGGTGTTCTCGATCTCGGCGGGATAGATGTTGACGCCGCCCGAGATCACCATGTCGCTCTTGCGATCGCACAGGAACAGATAGCCGTCGGCATCGAGATAACCGACATCGCCGACACTGATCAGATCCTCGCGGCCGGCCGCTGCGCGGGCGCCAACCTTGCCGTGATAGTCGAAATCCGAGATCGTGGTCTGGCGCATATAGATCTCGCCGGGCTCATTGACGTCGCAGGGCTCGCCATTGGCACGGAAGATCTTGACGATGCCGCCTTCGATGGTGCGGCCGACGGTGCCGGGTTTCGCCAGCGCTTCCGCCGACGAATGCCAGATCGGGATGCCGGTTTCGGTGGCGCCGAGATATTCGTTGATCACCGGTCCCCACCATTTGATCATCGCCTGCTTCACCGCGACCGGGCAGGGCGCTGCGCCATGGATGATGAAGCGCAGCGATGACAGGTCATAGCGGGTCTTGATCTCGTCAGGCAGGCGCAGCAACCGCACGAACATGGTCGGCACCATGTGCATGTGGGTGATCTTGTGGCGCTCGATCAGCTGCAGCATGTCCTCGGGATCGAACCGTGGCTCCAGCACGATGGTGCAGCCGTGGCGGAACGCCAGCATGCCGTAGGAGTTCGGCGCCGAATGATACATCGGTCCGTTCATCAGGATGACCTGGTCCTCGTTCGGCTTCACGCCATAGGTGATGCCGCCGACACGCTCGGCAGCTGCGGCCTGCTCGGGCCGCATTGGCTGCCGCCGCACGCCCTTCGGCCGGCCGGTGGTGCCGGACGTGTAGAACATCGCCGACGTCCGTGCCGGCGGCTCCTGCGAGGGCGCATGGCTGTCGCGCCACTCATCCCAGTCGGTGGCGCCCACGGGAACGCGGGTGTCAGTCGGGTTCACGCCATAGGCCGTGGCGATTTCCGGAGGTGTCGCCACCACCAGCAGCCGCAGACGTTTCGGCAGGCCGTCGCGGATCTGCGGCAGCAGATCGGCATGGCACACCAGGATGTCGGCGCCGCAATCGGCGATGATGTAGGAGACTTCATCCGCCTTCAGATGCCAGTTGATCGGCACGATCGGCGATCCCAGCGCGGCGGCTGCGGCCGAGACCTCGAATAGCGCGAAGTCGTTGCGCAGCATCATCGCCACCGGCGTGCCGCCGCTGAGGCCGAGGGTCTTCAGCCCGGTCGTCGCCCGCGCCACGCGGTCGCGGATTTCGGGATAGCTGATCTGGCGGTCACCACTGATGATCATCTGCACTCCTTGTGTCTTACCGGTCGTCGAGCAATCCGCTCAGTGCGACCCAGCTCTTGCCGTCGAAGCGCCGCAACCGCAATTGCTGGAACGGCAGATAGTCGTCGGGACCGGTCGAGACGGTGACATCCGGCAGCAGCAGCGGCAGGGAGATCGCGTGCAGCGATGTCGCCTGACGCAGTACATTGGCGCGGCTGAGATCGTCGCCGCAGGCCTGCAGGACGTGCACGAGCAGCCTCGCATTCATGTACCCTGTGGCATAGTTGGTGTTGCGCTGATCTGCGTTGGGCAGATACTGCTTCAGGAACGCAAAATAATCCCTCACATCCGGGTCGCCAGCCCACTGCTCGTCGAAAATGTCCTTTTGGTAGCTGGACGTGACCAGCCCGGCTGCGTTTTCGAGGCCCGCCGGTTCCAGGAATGTGATCGAGGATGCCGATGTCGGAACATAGACCGCATCGGGTTTCCAGCCGATTTCGGCCATGCCCTTGATCAGCTGCGAGGTGAATTTACCAAGCACCACGCCGAACACGATGTTCGCGCCGGAGCCCTTCAGCGCCGCGATCTGTGAATTGATGGTGGGCGCGCTGGATTCGTAATTCGCCTCAGCGATGATCATGCTCGCGGCCTTGTCGCCGAGCGCACGCTTGAAGCCGGCGACATAGTCGCGTCCGAAATCGTCGTTCTGCGACAGGATCGCGATCTTTGCATCCGGTTTGGTCTGCAGGATGTGCTTGGCGTAGACGACGCCTTCGGATGCGTAGGTCGCCATGCCCGGCATGGTCCACGGGAAATTCGCCGGATCGGCCCACTTGGTGGCCCCGCTCAGCACAAACAGCTGCGGCACCTTCTTGCCGTTGAGATAACGATGCACCGCGTTGTTGGTCGCGGTTCCCAGCGAGCCGAACATCAGGAGAACGTCGTCCTGTTCGACCAGCTTGCGAGTCTGTTCGACCGTCTTGGGCGGAGAGTAGGCGTCGTCGAGACTGATCAGCCTGACCTTGCGGCCGTTGATGCCGCCCTCCGCATTGATCTTGGCGAAATAGGCTTCCTGGGCGCGGCCGATGGCGCCGAATCCCGAGAGCGGTCCGCTGTAGGGCAGCGTCTGTCCGATCCGGATCTCGTCCTTGGCGGGGTCAGCATGGCTGGCCGTGATGGCGGCACCCGCCATCAGGCCAAGCACGAGCGTGCGGAGCAAGGTCGCTCTCATTCAGTCCTCCCGGAAGCGTTGTGTTGTTTTTGTTCCTGCTCTTATTCGGCAGCGTCGAGTTGCCGGCTGCGCTGCAGGAAGCTGCTGCTGGCGTCAGCGAACTCACCCTTCAGGCGTTCGACCAGTTCTGCCACCGGCGGGGAGTCGGTGATCTGGCCGATGCCCTGGCCGGATCCCCAGATGTCGCGCCAGGCCTTGACCTTCATGTTGCCGCCGGAGCCGAAGTTCATTTTGGTCTTGTCGGCGACCGGCAGGTTGTTCGGATCGAGGCCGGCGGCGGCGATCGAGGGGCCCAGATAGTTGCCGTGCACGCCGGTGAACAGGTTGGTGTAGACGGTGTCGTGGGCGGCGTACTCGGTCAACGCCTTCTTGTAGGCCGGGTCGGCGTTGGCTTCCTCGGTGGCGATGAAGCGGGTGCCCATGTAGGCGAGGTCGGCGCCGAGCGCGAGCGCCGACGCGATGCCCCAGCCGTCGGAGATCGCGCCCGACAGCAGGATGGTGCCCTTGAACCACTGCTTGACTTCGCGCACCAGCGCGAACGGCGAGATTGTCCCGGCGTGGCCGCCGGCGCCGGCGCAAACCAGGATCAGGCCGTCGACGCCTTGCTCCGCCGCCTTGCGGGCATGCTTGACGTTGATGACATCGTGGAACACCACGCCGCCATAGGAATGCGCTGCCTCGACGATCTCGGAGGGCGGCCGCAGCGAGGTGATGATCACAGGCACCTTGTGCTTCACGCAGGTTTCCATGTCCTGCATCAGCCGGTCGTTGGAGGCGTGGCAGATCTGGTTCACTGCATAAGGCGCGACCTTCTTGTCCGGGTTCCTGGCCTTGTATTCGCCGAGTTCATTCTCGATCCGGGTCAGCCATTCGCCGAGCTTTGCGACCGGGCGGGCGTTGAGCGCGGGAAACGAGCCGACGATACCGGCCTTGCACTGGGCGATCACAAGTTCCGGCCCCGACACGATAAACAGCGGCGAGCCGATCACGGGCAGTTCGAGCGTTCCGTTCAGCGAAGCGGGCAGCGACATGGTTCCTCCCAGGATTCTGTGATGTTCTGTTGCGGTGCACTTTAGCGCTTGACCGGCAGCCCATGTCTGTTCGATTTTGTACAGCTCTACCTCCAATATTGAACATAGAGGTCAAAGATGGATTGGGATCTTTGCCGGACCTTCGCGGCGGTCGCCGACGCGGGCAGTTTCCTCGGCGCCGCGCGGATGCTGCGCGCGAGCCATCCGACCGTCGGGCGGGCCGTGGCGTCGCTGGAGGCGCAACTCGGCACCAAGCTGTTCGCCCGCTCCAATGACGGGCTGGTGCTGACGCCGCAGGGGAGGCGGTTCCGCGAGCATGTGGAGGCGATGGCCGCGGCGGCGCTGCGCGCCGAGGCCGAAGTGTCGGCGAAGGGGCGCCGCGCGCGGGGCGTGGTCAAGCTGTCGATCGGACCGACGCTTGCCGCCTACTGGCTGATGCCGCACATGGGATCGTTCCTGCAAACCCATCCCGACATCGAGATCCAGCTGGTGACCCATCCGTTTCCGGTCAGCGTGCGCCGGCGCGAGGCGGACATCGTGCTGCGCGTGTACCAGAGCGGCGACGAGAATCTCGTCGGCCGCAAGATTGCCCGGCTCGGCGTCGGATTCTATGCGTCGCGCGACTATGCGGCGCGGCATTCGTTGCCGGAGCACAAGGACGACTGGAAGGATCACCGTATCGTCGGTTTCGCCGACAAGGCCTCTAATGCCGAACTCGGGCGCTGGAGCGACCACGTGGCGCGCGAGGCGTCGGTGGTGATGCGCTGCTCGTCGCAGTCCGACATGCTGGCGGCGGTGCGGGCCGGGATCGGCATCAGCGTGATGTCGTGCATCGTCGGCGATGCCCATCCGGAGCTGGTCCGTGTCGCGCCGAACAAGCTGGTCGGCAACTCGGACACCTGGCTGCTTGCGCATCCCGATCTGGTGGATCTGCCGGCGATGCGCGCGGTGATCGACTTCGTCACCGCGTGCGCGCGGCTGGACCGCGATCGGCTGCGCGGCGTTTAGGCTCCTACAGAATCCGCGTTGCGCCGGGAATTCGGCGCAACGCCGCGGTGATGGCCCAGCTCAGGCCAAGCGTGCCGACAAACACGATCAGCACCTTGGCGATCGCGGGAAGCGGGGCGTCGAGCAGCGAATACTGCAGCCACAGGCAGAAGATGTAGTGGAAGATATAGATGCCGTAGGCATCGGCGCGCAGCGGGTCGAGCAGGTTCTTCTCGCCCTGTGCGAACCGCACGAACAGCGCCAGCACGGCGAGGCTGATGGTGACGCACGCCAGCGCATAGGCGAGGCCATAGCTGCCCTGCCACCAGGTCGGCGGTGCGCCGGTCAGGTTGCTGAGCCGCATCCGCCGGAAATTGATCAGGATGGTGAGCAGGCCGAAGGACGCCGCCGCGACGACGACCCAGATGTACCAGCGCAGCGCCAGGTTGCCGCCCTTCGCCAGCAACCCGCGATCGATGTTGAGCGCGCCGGCGCCCATGCCGGCCAGGAAGAACACGCCGTAGATCAGAACCCGGCTCGCCTGCACCTGCAACGGTCCGAGATTGAACCAGCGCACGGCGCCGAGATGAAACAGCAGCGGGACGTAAGCCACGACGGTGGCGATGAACAGCGCGCCGATGAACAGCGAAGGCGCCGCGTAGGCGCGGGTCGAGAGCCGGTTGAGCGCATCGACCAGCTTCGGCGCAAGCAGGAACACCGGGATCGCGAGGATATCGAGCAGCAGCAGGAACCAGATGAACCAGGCCGGCCCGTCGAACCAGATGCCGGAGTGAACGTTCTGCAGCCAGAATGCGACAAAGCCGATCTTCGATCCGGTCAGCCGGAACGACGCATAATAGGCGATCGGCATCAGGATCAGGATGCAGGCGAGGAACGGCACCCCGAGCCGCAACGCGCGGTCGCGCAGGAAATGGCCGACGCCCTTGCGTTGCAAACTGGGCCAGACGAACAGCCCCGACAGGAAGAACATCAGCGCCATGAAGAAGGCGTCGTTGAACAGCGTCAGCACGTTGAAGCCGATCCACTTCTGGGAATCGACAATCGGAGCTGTCGACCACAGATAATGGTTGGGATAGAAGCGGCCGAAGGCGGTGTAGGCGACCACCGAATGGTTCGCGAGCACCAGCAGTGTGATGAACGTTCTCGCGCGATCGAGCGCTGCGTTACGGTCAGACATCCGGATCGACGAGCCCCCTGCTACCCGACGCTATTTTACATCATGATGCGGAAAGACCGATATCGGTTTTTCCACACCATGGCGTTCTGATTCAACAGCGTTGAATCAAATTCCAGGTAACATGTCTAAGCGACATCGATGCCCTGCGGAAGCCGGGCGCGGGTGGCGCCCGACGGGATCAGCCCGCCAATTCCTCGATCGTGACCTTGTCCGGATAGAAGGCAAGGTGGCCGGTGATCTGGCTGACGGCATCATAGGGCTGCTCGTAGGTCCAGATCACGTTTTCGAGGGTCTTGCCGCCAATCGTGATGCTGAAGTAGTTCGCGTCCCCCTTGTAGGGGCAGTGGGTGACATGCGTGGTGCGGGTCAGCAGCGCCATGTTGGCGTCGGTGCGGGGGATGTACTGCACGGCCGGATAGCTCGCCTCCTTCAGGGTCAAGGCATGGCCGGTCGTGGCGACCTCGGTACCACTGGCGGTGATACGGACGCGCTTGGGGTTTGACGTGATCGTGATGGGATGGTCGGGACCGGGGATTTTCATGACATTTGGGCCTGTTGCTGAGGGGGCGCCGGTTGCCGGGGCGGGCGGCTGTCATCTGGCTGGTTTGCCCGGGCGGCATTTGGACACAGAAAGCCGATATAGTGCCGGGATATCGACTTGGAAGACGTGACGCGGGGCGGCGTTCACGTTAAATTTGGCCCGGGATCAGGCGGCATCCGGCCGCGAATCGCTGTGAGTCTGGAGACCCTATCAATGCCAATGGATGCGCGGGATATCGAGGCCATGATCAAGGCCGCCATTCCCGACGCGGAAGTGACCATCCGCGATCTGGCCGGCGACGGCGATCATTATGCAGCAACCGTCATCTCCGAGTCCTTCCGGGGCAAGTCCCGCGTGCAGCAGCACCAGATTGTCTATCAGTCGCTGAAGGGACAGATGGGCGGGGTGCTGCACGCGCTGGCGTTGCAGACCGGCATCCCCGAGGCGTGAGTTTCGGGCGGGGCACGGCTGGTCGGCGCGGGGTGACGGCATGAGCGAGACGGCGCGCCCCTCGATGATGCGGGAACGCTCGCCGCAGGGGCACGCCCGCGTCACCTCCGTCGAACTCTTCTTCGACCTGGTGTTCGTGTTCGCCGTCACCCAGATCTCGCACACCCTGCTGAAGGATTTTTCGCCGGCTGGCGTGCTGCACATCACGCTGCTGTTCCTCGCGGTGTGGTGGGCCTGGATCTACACCTCCTGGGTCACCAACTGGCTCGATCCCGAGCAGACCCCTGTTCGTATCCTGCTGTTTCTGCTGATGTTCGCCGGCCTCGTGCTGTCGACCTCGCTGCCCAGTGCATTCGGCGAGCGCGGGCTGGTGTTCGGCGTTGCATTCGCGGCGATCCAGGCCGGCCGTTCGGCATTCACGCTGCTGCTGATTCCGGCCTCGCAGCCGGCGATGCGGATGAACTTCGTCCGCATCACGATCTGGCTGTCCTGCAGCGGCGCGCTGTGGATCGCGGGCGGGCTGGCTGACGGTAACACCCGACTGGGGCTCTGGATCATCGCGCTGGTCATCGAGTATCTCGGGCCGGTGATGCGGTTTCGTTCGCCGGGACTCGGAGCTTCCACGATCGACGACTGGAGCGTTGAGGGCGGTCATCTGGCCGAGCGCTGCGCGGGGTTCATTCTCATTGCGCTGGGTGAATCCATCGTGGTCACCGGCGCCACCTTCGCCGACCTGTCATGGACATCCGAGACCATCATCGCGTTCATCGCGGCCTTCGTCGGCAGCATCGCGATGTGGTGGATCTATTTCCACAAGGGCGCCGAGGCCGGCTCCGAACGTATTTCCACGGCCGAGGATTCCGGCCGGATCGCCCGCCTGACCTACACCTATTTCCACATGCCGATCGTGGCCGGCATCATCGTTGCCGCGGTCGGCGACGAACTGGTGCTGGCGCACCCCTCCGGCCACAGCGACCTCAAGACCGTGCTCAGCCTGATCGGCGGGCCGCTGCTGTTCCTGGTCGGGACCATCCTGTTCAAATGGACCATTCACGGGGGATGGCAGCTGTCGCACCTGGTCGGCATTGCCGCGTTGCTGGTGCTCGGGGTCGCCGGCCACGAGCTCTCGCCGTTGTGGCTCACGAGCCTCTCGACCGCGGTCATGATCATGGTGGCGGTGTGGGAGGCGATGTCGCTGAGATCCAGGCCCGAGCCGGCGCGCAGCCTCTGACGGCTCCACGCGACCGGCGCGGATCACGTCCGTCCGCTCAATTGTCTCAATCGCCAGGAGCACTTGCGCAGAACTCGCGCCATCGGCAGCACGGCGCGCAGGCTGAGTGGGGCGGAGGTCAGCTGGAGATGATGAACCAGGCTTGACAGGCGCTCCTGCGACTCCTGCAGCGCGCAGTCACGCAAGTCCACGGCGGCGACCAGCGTCGATACGCGGGCTTTCGAAGCGTTCAATTCGATATCTCGTGCATCAAGCGTGTCGCGATATCGCGCAATGGTCTCCGCGTGTTCGCCGATCCGGTGCCATAGAGCCTGCCTCTCGATCGCAGGGGTTACGATTTCACCGACGAAGCTTGTTCCTGTCATCGGTTCATGCGGCGGAAACGGGATGGCATCAGGAAAATGTCCATGGTCATCATGGCAGATGGAGTCATCGCTGATCAGCGGGAAGATGATGTCCGACATGAATCGGTCGTTCTCTCCGCGCTCGCTGTACTGTCCCCAGGTATCGGTCATCCGCCGGATGTGGGGCAGCTTGTTGCCCGTTGCTCCCCACATGCCGGCCAATATGCGTTTGGCATGAGCGATATTGTCACGCATGGCATGAAACGATTTGCCGGACTTGATCCAGTCGTCGACTGCGGCCTTCTCGCGCGCATTGAGCCGGGAATCGGCGTCGCGCACGATGAAATGATCGACATCGGGTTCCGCCGCAATCCAGAATCGCCAGTACCGGCCGTAAAGCGGACCGAGGCTCGGCGCGGTCACGCGCACAATGTCGGCTTGCCGTTCGCGCAGTGCTGCGACGACCCCGGCGGGCACCGTGTCATCCACATAGAAGCGCGTTGTCCAGCCCGGATAAAAACGGTGCGCCAATTCCGCATTGGCGATCGCGCCGTCCGTATAGAGCGGCAGCTGTCCGTAGAGACTGAAACTGATGATACGGCGTGGGTTTGTCACTCTAAGCCGAGCTCCGCGAGCCATTGAGGTGCTCGCGGATAACTACGCGTCCCGGTGCTGCTCAGACAATGCCATGCGACGCGCGTCGGCGTTGTGTCCCCTTAAAATCGGCTGTTTGCGCGCAGTGAGAGCCACGCCAAGTTGCGTGGCCTGCGCGTTGCATCCGCCGGATGTTACGGCGACAGGGTCGGTGCATCCGGCACCGCGTCCGCCCGCAGCGCGTGGACCGAAAACATCTCGTTCGCGTCGGTCCAGGATTGCTCGGGCGTCCAGCCCGAACCGCGGGCCAGCGCGCCGAAGCGCTCCATGCTGTATTTGTAGCTGTTCTCGCTGTGAATGCTCTCACCGGTGCGGAACGAAATGCTGCGGCCAAGCAGTCGCACGGTCTGCGCCTTACGGCTGATCAGATGCATTTCGATGCGATGGCGTTCCCGGTTGTAGATCGAACGGTGGGTGAAATTGGACAGATCGAAGTTGGCACCGAGCTCGCGGTTGATGCGCACCAGCAGGTTGAGATTGAAGCGCGCGGTGACGCCCGCGGCATCGTTGTAGGCAGCGCGCAGGATCGCTTCATCCTTTTCCAGGTCGATGCCGATGATCAGCAGTGCTCCATCGCCGAGGATGGCGCGGGCGCTGCGCAGGAACGCGCAGGCTTCATGCGGTTCGAAATTGCCCAGCGTCGACCCCGGAAAGAATCCGACCTTCGGCATCGCTTTGACGTCATCGGGCAGCGCGAACGGCGTGGTGAAATCGGCGACCACTGGATGAATCTTCAGCGCGGGATAATCGTGCCGCAACTCGTCCGCCTGGCCGTTGAGGAAGTCGCCGGAGATGTCCACCGGCACATAGGCTCCGAGACGTGCGCCGAGCTCGTGCTGCTTCAGCAGCAGGCGTACCTTGGTGGTGGCGCCGGCTCCGAATTCGATCAGCGCTGCGCCATCCGGAATGATGCCCGCGATGTCGTTGCCGCGTTCCCGCAGAATGCCGAGCTCGGTGCGGGTCGGGTAATATTCCGGCAGCACCGTGATCTGCTCGAACAGCTCCGAGCCCGCGGCGTCATAGAAATATTTCGGCGACAGATATTTCGGCTGGTGCGTCAGCCCCGCGATGACGTCGGTGGCGAACGCGCTTTCCTTCTCGAGGGGGCTGGCGATGGCCATCGCGCTGGAATGCATATTCATCGAAGTCTCCCAAAAGGCGCGCCCGCGCCGTTATGTTCTGCCGGCATGTTGTGCCAAAAATTGTCAGCATGTTTCGCAAGGCGAGAGCGGCATCGTTGGGCTAGACGTTGTAGTCAGCCAGCCGCAGTCCGGTGAATTGCCACCGGTGATGCGGATAGAAGAAATTGCGATATGTGACACGCGTGTGTCCGTCCGGCGTTGCGAGCGATGATCCGCGCAGCACCAACTGGTTCACCATGAACTTGCCGTTGTATTCGCCGAGCGCGCCTTCGATGGCGCGGTAGCCCGGATAGGGCGCGTAAGCGCTGCGCGTCCATTGCCAGACGATGCCAAAGGCATTGTTGAGCTGGCCGGCCCGGGCGGCGACCTCCCATTCCATTTCGGTCGGCAGGTGCTTGCCGGCCCAGCGCGCGTAGGCGTCGGCCTCGTAGTAGCTGACATGACAAACCGGAGCGTCCGGGTCGATCGGTTTCAGGCCTGCGAGGGTCATCACTTGCCAGGTGCCGTCGACTTGCCGCCAGTGGCCGGGGGCCTCCCATTCCTCGCCGGTGGCGGCCGCGAAGCCGTCCATCAGCCACAGTGTCGCCGTGCGGTAGCCACCGTCGGCCATGAAGGCCAGCCAGTCGCGGTTGGTGACGAGATTGCGCGCCAGTTTCACCGGACCGACCAGCGCACGGTGCGCAGGTTTCTCATTGTCGAAATGGAAGGTGTCGGCCTGGTGTCCGATGGTGTGGATGCCTTCGGTCAGGGTGATCTCGGCTTCGCCGTCCCGCGGCGTTGCGGGAAACGTCCAGTCGGCGTCATAGGCCGGGGGGATCGGATTGCAGGAAAAGGCGTGCAGGATGTCGGTCAGCATCAATTCCTGGTGCTGCTGCTCATGATTGAAGCCGACCTCCATCAAGGGCGCGACCTTCGCCAGCGTGGCCTCGTCGGCGCCTTCGAGGAAGCGGATCACCGCGGCGTCCACATGCCGCCGATAGGCGGTGACGTCGTCGGCCGAGGGGCGGGTCAGCAGCCCGCGATGGTTGCGGGCATGCCGGGGGCCGGCGGAGACGTAATAGGAATTGAACAGGAAGGCGTAATCGGGGTGAAACGGGGTGTAGCCGGAGACGTGCTCGCCGAGCAGGAATTGCTCGAAAAACCAGGTGGTGTGGGCCCGGTGCCATTTCGCCGGGCTGGCGTCGGGCATGGATTGCACCCCCTGGTCCTCGGCGGACAGGGGGGCGGCGCGGCGTTCGGTCTCGTCCCGGACCGTTTTGAAGGCGCATACCAGACCCTCGGCGGGGCCTGCCGGCTCCCCGGCGGGGCCGGAGCGCAATTGGGACGGGATTTGGGCGGGGGAGGCGGCCTGGGAGGTGGCGGCGGTCGAAGCGGCTTTCGTCACGCAGAACTCCAGTTTGGGAGAAGAACGTCGCTGTCTGGCATCGGTTCCGCAGAATGGCGGTCCCGAGAGATAGGGACGTCCCGTGAACAAAAACAGGGGGCAAGGGGCATGAAGCCGATACGCAGGAGCCATGCCGGCCGTTACGGCGCCGAAATTTGTTTGGGATGCAAAGCCGTTTCAGCTACATATATGGTCATGAGATCGGCCGGTTTGCTCCGGCGCACAAGGACCAGACCAGGACCAGATCATGAGCATCGAGCAATTCATTGAGAACGAAGTGAAGTCCAACGACGTCGTGCTGTTCATGAAGGGCACGCCGCAGTTTCCGCAGTGCGGTTTCTCGGGCCAAGTGGTCCAGATCCTCGACCACGTCGGCGTCGCCTACAAGGGCCTGAACGTTCTCGAATCGGCCGAACTGCGCAACGGCATCAAGACCTATTCGAACTGGCCGACCATCCCGCAGCTCTACGTCAAGGGCGAGTTCGTCGGTGGCTGCGACATCATCCGCGAGATGTTCCAGGCCGGTGAATTGCAGCAGCTGTTCGCCGACAAGGGCCTGCCGGTCCATCAGCCGGCCAACTAAATCTTTCCAGCGCGTCCGTGAGAGCGCCCGACGGTGATCCGTCCGGGCGCTCTTTGCGTGTGGGGGCGCGGCATGTTGGGGCACGCCACGCGCGGTTGCTGACAGTGGTTGCTTGCACTGTCATGTCTCGTCGATACACTCCCGCAGAATCTGGGCCTCAGATCCGGCTGGTGGGAGTGAAATTGCATGGGATTGCTGCGTAAGGGCCTGCTGCCGCTGGTGGTGGCCGTTGTTTTTGCCACCTCGGTTTTCGCCACCTCGGCGTTCGCCGACAGCCTGATACGCACCCATCCGGAAGAGGCCGGGCTGTCGCGCGAGCGGCTCGGCCGGATCGGCACTTATCTCAAGACTGAAATCGCCGCCAACCGGCTTCCCGGCGCGGTCGTGCTGATCCAGCGCAAGGGGAAGCTCGCTTATTTCGAGAGCTTCGGCGTCCGCGATCCCGCGACCAAGGCGCCGATGACGGCGAACAGCATTTTCCGCATCTACTCGATGTCGAAGCCGATCACCACGGTCGCGGCGATGATGCTGGTTGAGGAGGGCAAGCTGTCGCTCGACGAGCAGCTCGGAAAATACATTCCTGCCTTTGCCAATGTGAAAGTCGGGGTGGAAAAGAAGGGCGATGACGGCAAGCCGGTGCTGGACCTGGTGGCGCCGACGCGCCCGATCATCATCCAGGACCTGATGCGGCACACCTCGGGCATCACCTACGGCTTTTTTGGCGAAGGCCTGGTGAAGAAGATGTATGTCGACGCCCACGTGTTCGCCGGCGACTTCGACAATGCGGAATTCGCCGAGCGCATCGCCAAGCTGCCGCTGGCGTATCAGCCCGGCAGCACCTGGGATTACAGCCACTCCACCGATATCCTGGGGCGGGTGGTCGAGGTGGTCTCCGGCAAGTCGCTCTATCAGTTCGAGAAGGAACGCATTCTCGATCCGCTGGGCATGAAGGACACCTCCTTCTATGTCACCGACAAGGCCAAGCAGGCGCTGGTGGCCGAGCCGTTCCCGAACGATCGCCATATCGGCAACGATGCCGACATGGGCGATCCGCGGGTGCCGCAGAAATGGGAATCCGGCGGCGGCGGCATGGTCTCCACCGTCACTGACTATGCGCGCTTCACCCAGATGCTGCTCAATGGCGGGGCGCTGGACGGCAAGCGCTACCTCAGCCCGAAGACCATCGCCTTCATGAGCGCCAATCACATCGGCCCGGCCGCGAATATCGTGCCGGGGCCGTATTACCTGCCCGGGCCGGGGTTCGGCTTCGGCCTCGGATTTGCCGTGCGCACCGAAGCCGGCGTCAGCCCGATGCCGGGCTCGGTCGGCGAGATCAACTGGTCGGGCGCCGGCGGGACCTCCTTCTGGATCGACCCAAAGGAGGACATGTATGTGGTGGTCATGGCCCAGACCATCGCGCAGCGAACGCGGCTGCGGGTGGCGTTGAAGAACATGGTCTACGGGGCATTCGAGAAATAATGCCAAACCGGCTTTGTCCTTCCCGGCGCGATGTTCGTGGGTAGACCTCGTGGATAGATCTGGACGACACCGATCCCGCACGGCGTGGCTCGTCGCGGGACTGTTCGCCGCGGCCGTCTTCGTCACCGGCGGGCTCGCATCGGAGGCTCGTTCCAGCGACTTGAAACTGTCGCCGTCCCGGCTCGATCGCATCACCGAATTCTTCAACCACGAAGTTGCGACCAGGAAAATCCCGGGCGCCATCGTGCTGATCCAGCGCCATGGCCGTCCGGCTTATTTCAAGACCTTCGGTGTGCGCGATGTCGCCACCATGCGGCCAATGACCTCGGATACGATTTTCCGGTTGTATTCGATGTCGAAGCCGATCACCGCGGTTGCTGCGATGTCACTGGTGGAGGAGGGTAAGCTCTCCTTGACCGATCCGGTGTCGCAATACATCCCCTCGTTCGCCGATGTGAAGGTGGGCGTCGCGCGCGATGTCCCCGGTGGCAAGCCTGTGCTCGATCTGGTGCCGCCGGTCCGGCCCATCACCATCCAGGACCTGCTGCGGCACACCTCCGGTCTCGTCTACGACTATGTGGTGTTCGATCCGATCAAGCAGAACCACATCGACGCCAATGTGCTGGCCGGCGATTTCGACAACGCCGAATTTGCCGAGCGCCTGGCGAAGTTGCCGTTGGCCTATCAGCCGGGCACCACCTGGGCCTACGGCTATTCCTTCGACGTGCTGGCCCGGGTGATCGAGGTGGTGTCGGGCAAATCGCTGCGCCAGTTCGAACAGGACCGTTTGTTCGGGCCGCTCGGCATGACGGGCACCGGCTTTTATGTCACCCGCGCCGACCAGCAGGGCAAGGTGGCGGAGCCGCTGCCGAGCGATCCGGTCCATGAAAACCCCCGCATCCGCAAGCGCTGGGAATCCGGTGGCGCCGGCATGGTGTCGACCACGGCGGATCTGGCGCGATTCTTCCAGATGCTGCTCAATGGCGGCGTGCTCGACGGCCGGCGCTTTCTCAGCCCCAAGACCGTCGAACTGATGTTGGCCGACAGCATCGGTCCCGCGGCCGGGGTCAAGCCCTGGCTGTACTATTACCCGGGTGCGGGCTTCGGCTTCGGGCTTGGCTTTGCGGTGCGCACGCAGGCCGGCGTCAGCCCATGGGCGGGCTCGGTCGGGCAGGTCGACTGGGGCGGGGCGGCCGGCACCTATTTCTGGATCGACCGGCAGGAGGACATGGTGGTGCTCCTGATGGTGCAGACCCCGACGGAGCGGGGACGCATCGAATCTGCGCTCAAGAGCATGGTCTACGGCGCCTTCGAAAAGTAACGCTGCGACGCGTCATTCGCGCATGAGTGCCTTGCGCCGATGCCATGGCCGGCTATCCTCGCGACAGTCATTCACATTTGTTGCAGAGGATTGCCAGGCATGATCATCAGCGGTCGGATACGTGTTCTCAGCACCGCCGCCGCTTTGGTCCTGATGTCGCTGACGACGCCGTCCGGAACGGCCCTGGCCGAAACCCCGACCCCGTCGATCGCGTCCGGTTTCTCGCCGGCCGGTCTCGACAAGATCGGGGCCTATTTCGACAACGAAGTCGCGACCGACAAGATTCCCGGCGCGATCGTGCTGATCCAGCGCCACGGCAAACCGGTGTATTTCAAGAGCTTCGGGGTGCGCGACGTCGCGACCAAGCTCCCGATGTCGCCGGATACGATCTTCCGCGTTTTCTCGATGTCGAAGCCGATCACAGCCGTCACGACCATGATGCTGATCGACCAGGGCAAGCTCAAGCTTGACGATCCGCTTTCGAAATACATTCCCGCGTTCGCCGACGTCAAAGTCGGCGTCGAGGTGAAGGGCGACGACAGCGCTCCGAAGCTCGATCTCGTCGTACCGGACCGGCCCATCACCATCCAGGATATGCTGCGGCAATCGTCGGGCATCACCTACGGCTTTTATGGCGATAGCCTGGTGCGCAAGGCCTACAAGGCGGCGGATCTGTTCAGGAACCCGCTCGACAACACCGTGTTTGCCGAGCGCATCGCGAAACTGCCGCTGGAGGTGCAGCCTGGGACGATCTGGGACTACGGGCATTCGATGGATGTGATGGGGCGCGTCATCGAAGTGGTGTCGGGCAAGTCGCTGTATCAGGCCGAGAAGGCGCTGCTGTTCGATCCGCTCGGCATGACCGATACGGCGTTCTATGTCTCGGAGCCGGACAAATTTCCGCTGATCGCCGAGCCGTTGCCGAACGACAAGACGTTCGTGGCGGCGATGGAGCGCGATATCCATGTGCCGACCACATGGGAAGCCGGTGGCAGCGGAATGGTGTCGACCATCACCGACTATGCGAAGTTCGCGCAGATGCTGCTCAATGGCGGCAGTCTCGACGGCAAGCGTTATCTCAGCGAAGCCTCCTTCAAGGCCATGACCTCGAACCAGCTGTTTCCGGTGTCGCAGGTTCGCAAGGGGCCGTTCTATTTCCCCGGGGACGGCTTTGGCTATGGCTACGGTTTCGGCGTCCGCGTCGAACCCGGCGACAACAATCCGCCGGGCTCGATCGGCGAGTTCAAGTGGGACGGCGCCGGCGGCACATACTTCTTCGTCGATCCGAAGAACGACATGTTCGTGGTGTTCATGGTGCAGACGCCGTCACAGCGCGGCCGTATCCAGCGCGATCTGAAGAAGATGATTTATGACGCGCTGGAGCCGTAGATAGTGGTGCTTCAAGGTAGGGCGGGTTAGCGATAGCGTAACCCGCCTTCGCACGTCACTGCGAGAACGGCGGATTACGCTCACGCTAATCCGCCCTACAGTCTGAGCTCAAACGCCCCGCGCGGCCTCGCGCACCAGGCCCAGAGTTTCCTCGATCATCGCCGCCGTGACGTCCAGATGGGTGCAGGCGCGGATGCGTCCGCCCAGCGTGGACATCAGGATGCCATGCCGTCGCAAGGTCTCGATCAGTCGCTGCGGCGGCAGGCCGGCCGGGCTGCTGTCGAAGAAGACGAGGTTGGTGTCGGGCGTCTGCACCTCGAAGCCCTGGATTTGCGCAAGTCCGCTCGCCAGCAGCCGGGCATTGTCGTGATCGTCCTTGAGGCGATCGATGTGGTGATCGAGCGCATGGAGGCAGCCTGCCGCGGAGAGGCCGGCCTGGCGCATCGCGCCGCCGAGCCGTTGCTTCCAGCGCCAGGCGTCGTCGATGAAATCGCGCGAGCCTGCGAGCACCGCGCCCAGCGGGGCGCCGAGGCCCTTGGTGAAATCGAGCCAGACCGTGTCCCAGCCCGCTGCCATGTCATCTGCCGCGATGCCGGTAGCCACACAGGCGTTCATCAGCCGCGCGCCGTCGAGATGGGTGGCAAGGCCGTTGGCCTTGGCGATCCGTGCGACGTCGTCGAGCTCGGCCTTTGGCCAGATCGTGCCGCCGCCGATATTGGCGGTCTGCTCGGCACTGAGCACGACCTGGCGCGGCGCATAGCGCGAGGGCGTGCGCAGCGCAGCCGTTAGTGTGGGGCCGGAAAATTGCCCGCGCTGGCCTCGCAGCGGCAGGATCTGAAATCCGCCGAGCGCGGCATGCGCGCCGCCTTCGCTGGTCAGCACATGGGCGGTTTCGTGCGCCAGGATCTCGTCACCGGGACGGCAGTGGGTGAGCATGGCCACCACGTTGCACATGGTGCCGGACGGCAGGAACACCGCGGCCTCCTTGCCGAGCAGCGTGGCTGATCGCGCGCACAATGCGTTGACGGTGGGATCGAGGCCGAACTGCTCATCGCCGACCTCCGCACGGGCCATGGCCTCACGCATCGCCGCCGTGGGGCGTGTTTGCGTATCGGACAGGAGATTGATGCGGATCGGCGGCAGGCCGGGATCGTGCGGAACAGGTGTGTAGGCCATGGGTTACTCGCGGTTGTGCAGCCCGATCAGTCTAGCGGCGATGGCGCAATAAAAAAGGCCCCGGAAACCGGGGCCTTTTGCTGCGATGTTCCGTCGCGCTTAGCGCGAATAGAATTCGACGATCAGATGCGGCTCCATCTGCACCGGGAACGGCACTTCCGACAGGTTCGGAATGCGCGCGATCTTGGCGACCTGCTTGCCGTGATCGACTTCGATGAAGTCCGGCACGTCGCGCTCGGCCAGCTGGTTGGCTTCGAGCACAACGGTGAGCTGCTTCGAGGATTCCTTGACCTCGATCACGTCGCCGACCTTGACCTTGTAGCTCGCGATGTTGACGCGCTTGCCGTTCACCTTGATGTGGCCGTGGTTGATGAACTGACGGGCCGCGAACATGGTGGCAACGAACTTCGAACGATACACCACGGTGTCGAGGCGGCGCTCGAGCAGGCCGATCAGGTTTTCACCCGAGTCGCCCTTGAGGCGGGTCGCTTCGACATAGATGGCGTGGAACTGGCGCTCGGAAATGTTGGCGTAGTAGCCCTTGAGCTTCTGCTTGGCGCGCAGCTGCATGCCGAAGTCGGAGAGCTTGCCCTTGCGGCGCTGGCCGTGCTGGCCGGGGCCGTATTCACGCTTGTTGACCGGGCTCTTCGGACGGCCCCAGATGTTCTGGCCCATACGGCGGTCGATTTTGTACTTAGACTCACTGCGCTTTGTCATCGCGTCCTCATGATTGCGATTGAAGGTTGAGGATCGCGCCCTCCTGTGCACCGGGCAAAAAGCCCTGTGCCGACAGGCCTGCTCCAAAAGCTGATGGAGACGACCACGGGTCGCGAAACGCTTCGCGGGCCGAAACCGGCCCGCGAGCAGCCGGGTTCTAGGTCAAAAGGGGTGGGGGGTCAACCGCCGAACCCGCGGAAAATCCGCGGAAAATGCCCGAAATCAGCCGATTCCGAGCCATTTCAGCCAGAAAATGCTGGTCGGGATCATCAGAACGGTCGAAATCGCCACCGCGGCGGCGGCGATGCCCTGGCCATGGCCGTAACGGGCAGCGAACAGGTAGACGTTGATTCCGGCCGGTGTCGAGGCGAACAGCACCGCGGTTCCGGCCCAGACCGGCGGCAGCGCGAAAACGTAGAACGCCAGCACATAAGTGATGGCCGGGTGCACGATCAGCCGCAGCACGGTGACGACGAGGCCGGGGCCGGCGCCCTCGCGCAGGCCGTAGCGGCGCATCGCCATGCCCAGCGACACCAGTGCTCCGGGCAGTGCGATTGCCGCCAGCGAATCGACGATCGATCCGACGGCGCCGGTGGGCTTGTAGCCGGCGAACTTCGCGACCAGGCCGCAAAAGATCCCGATCAGCAGCGGGTGGGTGGCGAGATTGCGCAGCAACCGCCACAGCGAGCGGCCATCCTGGCGTCCGCCCTCGAGCAGGATGCTGGCGATGGTCATGGTCAGCGGCAGGTTGACGGCGATCAGCAGTGCGATTGGAAAGGCCGCGGCTTCGCCATAAGCGCGCAAGATGATCTGGATGCCGATGGCGACGATGTTGGCTTGTCCCGCAGCAAGGCCCGTGATCACCACGTCGCCGTGCACGGATTTGAAGGCATAGATCGCGACCAGCGAGGCCGCGATCCAGATCACGGCAATGCCGATGTAATAGGACAGCCAGTAGCCCAGCGGCACGCTGTCCGGCAGCGTCGAGGTCGAGATCAGCTTGAACAGCATCACCGGCAGGCAGAACACGAACAGGAAATCCGTGAGTCCGTCGGTCATTCTGTCATTGGCGAGCCCGACCAGCGATCCGGCGTAGCCGATGCCGATCAGGCCGAACACCGGCAGGACGATCGCGATGGTTTCATACATTCAGATATCGGTGTGCCGGCGATCAGATGCGCAAAGGCGCGCGCGAAAACAACAAAATATCGCGCGACAGATAGAACACGCCAGGATTTCAATCCAGACGCGTTCGCGGGGGATGGCTATGCGCTGTCCGGCTTCAGGGCGCGGGGGTCGCCAGCGGTTTGGTCTTGTCGACGATGTAGATGCCGATGATCTTCAGCGCCTTGTCGCCATGGACCTTGGCGTCATGCACCACGCCGGCCGGAATCGCGTAGGAATCGCCAGCCTTCAGGTGCAGGTCCGGCTTGCCCTCGATGATGAGGTCGGCCTCGCCCTCCAGCACGTAGCCGGTCTCGATGCCGGGATGGGTGTGCCGGCCGGCGCTGCCGCCCGGCTGGATCTCCGCCGTCGCGGTGATGGTGTTGTAGCCGTCGGGGAATTCGATCTTCTGCAGCGGCGTGCGCTTGATGCCGCCCTGTTGCGCGAACGCGGCGCCCGCGAGCGTCACCGCGGCCACCAGCGATAATCCGATCAGTCGTGTCCTCAGCATTTTGCCCTCCCTGCCTGTTTGTTGGCGGCAAGGCTAGCAGCGGGAGTGGTGACGGGGAAGTTCGCCGTTCGGCGGATCAGGCGAAAACGGTCTGCCCGAAATAAGGCTCCAGCGCGCGGGCCAGCGTCGGGGACGGCGCGGCTCCCGAGGTGAAGATGAATTGTGCCGGTGCGGCGCTGTCGCCGCGGGACACCTTGCTCATGAGATCGGCGGTGCGCCGTGCGATCGCCGGCGCCGGATCGATCCAGTCCACCGGCCAGGGCGCGAGCGCCGCGAGGCGGTCCAGCAGCAGCGGATAGTGGGTGCAGGCCAGCACCACCGTGTCGGTGCGCGCGGCACCGTCGACGAAGCAGGGCGCAATCTCGGCGGCGATGGCGGCATCGCTGATGGCTTCGCCGTTCAGGGCGGCTTCGGCGAGGGAGGCGAGGTCGGCAGCGCCGACCAGGGTGACGTCACACCCCTGGGCAAAGTCGCGGATCAGGGCTTGGGTGTACTCCCGCCGCACGGTGCCCTTGGTGCCGAGCACCGACACCCGCTTGCTTCGGGATGCGGCGCAGGCAGGCTTGATCGCCGGAACGGTGCCGACAAACGGCACGGTGTAGGCGTCGCGCAGGTGGGTCATCACCAGGGTCGAGATGGTGTTGCAGGCGATCACCATGACATCCGGCGCATGGGTCCGGATCAGGTCGCCGACCAGCGGCACCACCCGGCTGATGATTTCTCCTTCGGTGTGGTGGCCGTAGGGGAAGAAGACATCGTCGGCGACATAGGTGTAGGCGGCGTCCGGGCGCGCCTTCACGATCTCGCGAAAGACGGTCAGACCGCCGAGGCCGGAATCGAACACCAGGATGGCAGGCGCGTGGGGCACGCGGTCATATTACCCGACTGCCGGTTACGAGACAGTTGCCTTCCGGCTTGGCAGGGCTGCCGCGGACCGGTGCCGTCGGCCGCAAATCGGACCGATTTCTTTGAACTTGGAATGATTCAAAACAGCCGGTCGTTCGCTTGTTCACAATCGGCAAGTATGGCTTTCGTGGCGCGGGTGCGGCGATTTTTCCGGAAAGCGATCGGGGCAGATGATGAGGAATACGACGACGTCATGGGGCGCGCTGTCCCGGGCCTTCCACTGGGTCCTGGGCCTGACCATCATCTTCATGCTTGCTTACGGCTGGTGGATGAACCACATCGTCGCCCGGCCGGACCGCTTCTTCCACCGCTCCATCCATGCCGACATCGGCTATGTCGTGCTGCTGTTGATGGCATCGCGGCTGATCTGGCTGGGCTTCAACCCCAGGCCGGCGCGTCCCGCCGATACGCCGCGCTGGGAGCGGATCCTGGCCCAGGTCAATCAGGCCGGGCTTTACGTGGTGACGATCGGAGTCGCGCTGCTCGGCTGGGCCCATTCCGGCGCCCACAAGCCCGACTATGCAAGCTGGTTCGGGCTGTTTCGCGTGCCGCAGTTCACCTCGGAGAACCGCGCCAACGCCGGGCTGTTCGAGGACCTGCACATCTATTTGGCTTATGTGCTGATCGCGATGGTGGTGCTGCACATTGCGGCGGCGCTGTACCACCACTTCATCAAGCGTGATCGTGTGCTGGCGCGGATGGTGAGTGGCGAACCCGGCGTGTAGTTGGCCGGCGTTGATCCAATTCTGCGGCGTGAATGGGCACCGTCGAGATTCCGGGTCCACGCTTTCAGCGTGTCCCGGAATGACAAGCCAATTGGGGTCGTCATTCCGGGATGGCCCGAAGGGCCAGACCCGGAATCTCGGCGCATGTCAGAAACGCTGCCAGTGCGCAGCTTCCCGGCTCAGCCTTCGCCGAACACCCGCTTGAAGATGGTGTCGACGTGCTTGAGGTGATAGCCGAGGTCGAATTTCTCGGCGATCTCGGCGTCGGTGAGATATTTCTTCACGTCGGCGTCGTTTGTCAGCAGTGTCTGGAAGTCGCCTTCGCCGCGCCACACCGGCATCGCGTTGCGCTGCACCAGCTTGTAGGACTCCTCGCGACTCGCCCCCTTCTGCGTCAGCGCCAGCAGCACCCGTTGTGAATGCACCAGGCCGCCGAGGCGGTCGAGGTTCTTCTGCATGTTCTGGGGATAGATCAGCAGTTTGTCGATCACGCCGGCCAGGCGGTTGAGCGCGAAGTCGAGCGTCACCGTGGCGTCGGGGCCGAACATGCGCTCGGCGGAGGAGTGCGAGATATCGCGCTCATGCCAGAGCACGACGTTTTCCAGCGCCGGCGTCACATAGGCGCGCACCATGCGCGACAGGCCGGTGAGGTTTTCCGTCAGCACCGGATTGCGCTTGTGCGGCATCGCTGACGAGCCCTTCTGGCCCTCCGAGAAGAACTCTTCGGCTTCCAGCACTTCGGTGCGCTGCAGATGGCGGATCTCGGTGGCAAGACGCTCCACTGACGAGGCCACGACACCCAGCGTCGCGAAATACATCGCATGGCGGTCGCGCGGGATCACCTGCGTGGACACCGGCTCCGGCGACAGCCCCATCGCCTTGGCGACGTGCTCTTCCACCCGCGGATCGATCTGCGCGAAAGTGCCGACCGCGCCGGAGATGGCGCAGGTGGCGACCTCCTTGCGCGCGGCGACCAGGCGCTCCCGCGAGCGGGAAAATTCAGCATAGGCATAGGCGAGCTTGAGCCCGAACGTGACCGGCTCGGCATGGATGCCATGGGAGCGGCCGATGGTCGGCGTCATCTTGTGTTCGAAGGCGCGCTTCTTCAGTGCGGCCAGCACCTTGTCGACGTCGGCGATCAGGATGTCGGCGGCGCGCACCAGTTGCACGTTGAGGCAGGTGTCGAGCACGTCCGAGGAGGTCATGCCCTGGTGCACGAAGCGCGCCTCGGGGCCGACGATCTCGGCGAGGTGGGTGAGGAACGCGATCACGTCATGCTTGGTCTCGCGCTCGATCTCGTCGATACGCTCGACATTGAAGGTGGCGTCCTTGGCCTTGGCCCAGATGGTCCGGGCGGCCTCCTTCGGGATGGTGCCGAGTTCGGCCAGGGCATCCGCCGCATGGGCCTCGATCTCGAACCAGATCTTGAAGCGGGTCTGCGGCTCCCAGATCGAAGCCATCTCGGGACGGGTATAGCGGGGAATCATGCGAGTTCTCCACGCGCGGCCGCCGCGGCATGGCGGATCGCTGCGATATTGGTTTGATAGGCCTCGGGCGTACCGCCCTTGAACACAGCCGAGCCGGCGACGAAGGCATTGGCTCCGGCGGCGGCGATGGCTCCGACGGTCTCCGGCGTGACACCACCGTCGACCTCGATATCGATGGGACGTCCGGCGGTTAGCGCCCGAACCTGACGTACCTTTTCAACTGCGACCGGAATGAACGCCTGGCCGCCGAAGCCGGGGTTGACCGACATCACCAGCACCAGGTCGAGCAGGTCGACCACGTTCTCGATGCTCGAGACCGGTGTTGCCGGATTGAGCGAGACGCCGGCTTTCTTGCCCAACGCCCGGATCGCCTGCAGCGACCGATGCAGATGTGGGCCGGCTTCGACATGGACGATGATGTGGTCGGAGCCCGCCTTGGCGAAGGCTTCGAGATAGGGATCGCAGGGCGAGATCATCAAATGGGTATCGAAGATCTTCTTGGTATGCGGGCGCATCGCCTTGATGACGTCGGGGCCGTAGG
>JBGMOD010000206.1:0-4649 GCA_041424235.1 Hyphomicrobiales bacterium | reverse complement strand
GACCCGTGAAGCGGACTTATCAACCCAGCAAACTGGTGCGCAAGCGCCGTCACGGTTTTCGTGCCCGTCTCGCCACCGTTGGTGGCCGCAAGGTTCTGGCCGCCCGCCGCGCCCGTGGCCGCAAACGCCTGAGCGCCTGAGCACGCCGTTCAGAGCCCCCCTTCCATGAACCGGTTGTGAGCATGGACCGGTTGAGGCAGCGAGCCGATTTTCTCGCCGCGGCCCAAGGGCCGAAAGCGCCCAGCGCTGCCTTCGTGGTGCAATGCCGTCACCGTGACGACCCGGGCCCGATCCGGGTCGGTTTTACCGTTTCCCGCAAGGTCGGAACCGCCACCGAGCGCAACCGCGTTCGCCGCAGGCTGCGCGAACTGGTGAAGCGCGTGGACACCCTATCCATGCGACCGCACAGCGATTATGTGCTAGTCGGCCGCCGAACGGCGCTGAGCCGCGACTTTCAAACCATGCTCGACGATCTGCGTACGGCGCTGAAGCGCCTCGACAGGAAGCCGGCGGGCTAGAGTGTTTTCAAGCGAAGTGGATACCGGCTCGCGTTAAAATAACGCGCTGAACTAAAACAGATCGTGACCAGACTGACTGCAACCCTGACTGACGGAATGGTGAGATAGAGACCGATGACCGACAATCGCAACACCATCCTCGCCGTCGTCCTGTCCGGCATCGTACTGCTCGGCTGGCAGTATTTCTTCAACATCCCCCATATGGAAAAGCAGCGCGTTGCCCAGCAGGCCGCGCAGCAGATGCAGCAGGCCCAGCAGCCTGCCGCGAACGGCCAGCCGTCCGCCACGCCGCAGGCCGGCGGATCGCAGCCCGCCAACGCTCCGGGATCGACAACGGTCAATGCGCCGATCATGACCCGCGACGCCGCCATCGCCGCCTCGCCCCGCGTCAAGATCGATACCCCCCGCATCAGCGGCAGCATTTCGCTGAAGGGCGGCCGCATCGACGACGTCTCGCTGGTCAAATATCGTGAGACCGTCGATCCGAACTCGCCCGCCGTCGTGCTGTTCGAACCGTCGGGCGCGCCGCATCCCTATTACGCCGAGTTCGGCTGGGTCGGAGCCAGCGGCACCACCGCGAAGCTGCCGGACGCCAACACGGTGTGGACCCAGCAGGGATCGAACGCGCTGACCCCCTCGACCCCGGTGACGCTGACCTGGGACAACGGCGCCGGCCTCACCTTCAAGCGCACGATGTCGATCGACGACCAGTATCTGTTCTCGATCAAGGACGACGTCAGCAATGTCGGCAACGCGCCGGTGACGCTGTATCCCTACGCGCTGATCTCGCGCCACGGCACTCCGCAGGTGTCCGGCTACTACATCCTGCATGAAGGCCTGATCGGCGTGCTCGGCGACCAGGGCCTGCAGGAATTCGCATACAAGAAGATCGACGAAGAGAAGGCGAAGGAATTCAAGGCAACCAACGCCTGGATCGGCATCACCGACAAGTACTGGGCGGCAACGCTGCTCCCCGACACCACCGCGGCGGTTCAGGCGCGGTTCTCGTCGAACGCCACCGGCAACGTCAAAACCTACCAGACCGACTATCTGCTCGATCCGCAGACCATCGCGATCGGCGGCACCGGCACCGCCAACGCCCGGCTATTCGCCGGCGCCAAGGAAAGCAAGCTGGTCGACGCCTACGACAAGAACCTCAAGCTCAACCGCCTCGAACTGCTGATCGACTGGGGCTGGTTCTACTTCATCACCAAGCCGATGTTCTGGGTGATCGACTTCCTGTTCCACATCGTCGGTAATTTCGGCATCGCGATCCTGCTCGTCACCCTGCTGGTGAAGGCGATCTTCTTCCCGCTCGCCAACAAGTCTTACGCCTCGATGGCGAAGATGAAGACGGTGCAGCCCAAGATCGCGGAACTTCGGGAGAAATATCCCGACGACAAGATGAAGCAGCAGCAGGAGATGATGGAGCTCTACAAGAAGGAAAAGATTAATCCTCTTGCGGGCTGCCTGCCGATCGCGATCCAGATTCCGGTGTTCTTCTCGCTGTACAAGGTGCTGTTCGTCACCATCGAAATGCGGCATGCGCCGTTTTTCGGCTGGATCAAGGACCTCTCGGCGCCGGACCCGACCAACCTGTTCACGCTGTTCGGGCTGCTGCACTACGATCCGACGCAGTTGCCGATCTTCGGGCACTACCTGGCGCTTGGCATCTGGCCGATCATCATGGGCATCACGATGTGGTTCCAGATGAAGCTCAATCCGACGCCGCCGGATCCGACGCAGCAGATGATCTTCACCTGGATGCCGCTGATCTTCACCTTCATGCTCGGCTCGTTCCCGGCCGGCCTCGTCATCTACTGGGCCTGGAACAACACTTTGTCGGTGCTGCAGCAGAGCATGATCATGAAACGCAACGGCGCCAAGATCGAACTGTTCGACAATATCAAGTCGACGTTCGCCAGGAAGCCGAAGGACGCGCCGAAGCCGGAGCTGAAGCAGGACCTGAAGCCGAAGGCCGAGACGAAGAGCTGAGACAAAGGCTGAGGGGCAACGCGCCACTCCGCTCTCTGCTGTCATCGCCCGGCTTGACCGGGCGATCCAGTAGGCGACAAGGCTGTTGAGTGAAGCGATGAGGCCGAAGCGGCAGGCACCGCCGATTCATCGACCACACGATGTCCATCCCGGATACTGGATCGTCCGGTCAAGCCGGACGATGACACTGAGAGTGTAGAGGCGCTTCGAATCCTAGCGCCAACATTCATAACGAGGCTTCGCATGACCACGACCGACGATGCGGAGCTGATCGAAACCGGACGCAAGGTGTTTGCCGGCGACTGGCAGTTCATCTGGGCAGCCGCCTCGATCGAAACGCTGCCGCCGATGGCCGGTGTCGAAATCGCCTTTGCCGGCCGTTCCAATGTCGGCAAGTCCAGCCTGATCAACGCATTGACCAACCGCAACGGGTTGGCGCGGACCTCGCACACCCCGGGCCGTACCCAGGAATTGATCTTTTTCGAAGGCCCGCAACAGGTCGGCCTGCGGCTGGTCGACATGCCCGGGTACGGCTACGCGGCAGCCCCCAAGGCAAAGGTCGCGGCCTGGACCACCCTGATCCATAAATTCCTGCTGGGACGCGCGACGCTGGCGCGGGTCTACGTGCTGATCGATTCCCGCCACGGCTTCAAGGATGTCGACATCGAGATCCTGAAGACGCTGGATCGCTCCGCTGTCAGCTACCAGATCGTCCTGACCAAGGTGGATCAGGTGAAAGCCGCAGCGCTCGCCGAGCGTATCAGCGAGATCGGCGCTGTGCTGACGAAACACCCCGCCGCCTTTCCCGACATCCTCGCCACCTCGTCCCAGACCGGCGCCGGCATGCCGGAACTGCGCGCGGCGATGATCCGCCTGTTGCAGGAGCGTGGTCAATGAGCGGACGCGGCTCGCTTCGCCTGCTTGTCGTCCTCGCCGGCCTGATGGGCGCCGCAGGCGTCGTGCTCGCGGCAATGTCGGCGCACCAGCCGGACGCGGCGCGTCTCGGCAGCGCCTCGTCGATGCTGCTGTTTCATGCCACTGCCATAATCGGCGCGCTCCTCTTGATCGAACGCGGCCTCGCCCAGCGCACCGTGGGCCTCACGGCCGCGATCGGTTTCGTGGCCGGCGCCGCCCTGTTCGCCGGGGACCTGAGCCTGCGGCAGTTCGCCGGACACAGCCTTTTCCCGATGGCCGCACCGACCGGCGGAACGTTGCTCATCATCGGCTGGCTGGTGCTCGCCATCGCGGCCGCATGGCCGGCAAAAAACACCTGATCCGCTTTGCGTGGGCGCGGCCAATCGGCTAAAACCCGGCCACCGCACGATCCGGCGCGCAGCCGCGCAAAGGTCACATTCGCAAAGCCGAGACCCGCCTCATGACGGACGCCATTTCCCCGCTCGATCAGGCCCGCATCCTCTCCGAAGCACTGCCGCACATGCAGCAGTACGACGAAGAAACCATCGTCATCAAATACGGCGGCCATGCCATGGGCGAGGAAGAGCTCGCCAAGCAGTTCGCGCGCGACATCGTGTTGCTGGAGCAGACCGCGATCAATCCGGTGGTGGTGCACGGCGGCGGCCCGCAGATCGCCGCCATGCTGAAGCGGCTGGGCATCGTGTCCGAGTTCGCCGCCGGACTGCGCATCACCGACGCGGCGACCATCGAGATCGTCGAGATGGTGCTGGCCGGCTCGATCAACAAGCAGATCGTCAGCCACATCAACGAAGCCGGCGGCAAGGCCGTCGGCCTGTGCGGCAAGGACGGCAACATGGTGATGGCCAGTAAGGCCACCCGCACCATGGTCGATCCGGATTCCCACATCGAGAAGGTGGTCGACCTTGGATTCGTCGGCGAGCCCGAAAAGGTCGACCTGACGCTGCTGAACCAGCTGATCGGCTATGAACTGATCCCCGTGCTGGCGCCGCTGGCGTCGAGCAAGACCGGACAGACCTTCAATGTCAACGCCGACACCTTTGCCGGCGCGGTCGCCGGTGCGCTCAAGGCCAAGCGGCTGCTGCTGCTGACCGACGTGCCCGGTGTGCTCGACAAGTCCAAGAAGCTGATTCCGGACCTGTCGATCAAGGACGCGCGCAAGCTGATCGCCGACGGCACCATCTCCGGCGGCATGATCCCGAA
>JBGMOD010000205.1:0-43529 GCA_041424235.1 Hyphomicrobiales bacterium | reverse complement strand
GCGCCAAATGGCGCGCTCGCACCTCATAGGGTCACAGCCTCTCAGGATGACGGATCACATTGAGCGAACCTTATCTCATCATGCTTTAGAGGGTGGTCAGCCCAGCAAGAGTCAGTCTGGAAGACCTCACTCCGCGCGTGTCATGCGCAACCGGATGTCCCGGTACGCCGCCGAGATGAGTTCACTCAATGCTTCGGCGTTCATCGGCTGTCCCCAGTGAAGCTTCACGTGCCGCATGCGCTTGCCGGTTCCTTCCAGCAGGCCGGCTGGATCCGCCAGCGATGCGCCGTGGAAGAAGCCGACATTCGCGTGCGCCCTGAAGGCGTTGACATACCCGAACGCCGCATCTTCCACACACGCGGTGGGACAACCGTCGTGCAGGAGCTCGCGAACGTCCGCTCCGCAACCGCGCATGCGTTCGAACCACGGCTGGGTCATTCGTCGCAGCTCGTCATGGGGCGAGGCGAACCAGGTGTCGACGCTGGGGTCTCGCCGAACGGCGCTGGGGAACCGCATCAGTTGGCTCATCGGACCAGACTACTCGCTCGCTTCGTGATGTCGAGGCGGCGCGTTTCGCTCGCTGGAGCGTTTTCCAGCGAAGTGGACACCGGTTCGCGTCAAGAAAACGCGTCAAAACAAAAAAGCTAGAGCCCCGTTCCGATTCTATCGGAACGGAAATCGCTCTAGCCTCGATCCACGACAGACGTGCAGAAAAACCCGCCGGCTTTTGCCGGCGGGTTCCTGATCTGTTGCGAGCTTGACGGAAGAGCTGCTGTCAGTGCTCCCAGCCGCCTTCACCTCCGTGATGACCACCATGATGATCGAAATCGAAGAAATCGAACAGGTCGCTGATGGCCGGGCTGTTCACAGGCACGTACGGATTGCCGGGCTCGGTGATCGGGTTCGGGAAGTTGTCGCGGCTGCGATAGGTGATCGGCGACAGGTGCCAGTTCCGCTCGATGAATTTGATGATCGAGACGTGATCGGCATAGTCATGGGAAATGTGGCCGGGCTTCGCCAGCGGCGAAACCACGATCAGCGGGATACGGGTGCCGTCGCCGAAGTAATCGAGCGGCTGCACATAGCCTGAGTCGAAGTAGCCGCCACCTTCATCGAAGGTGATGAAGATCGCCGTATCCTTGGCGTAGTCGGACGCTTCCACCTGGTCGACGATCTTCTTGGCGAAGCCTTCGAACAGATTGAGCTTGGACGACGACGGGTGACCGTCGGTGTATCCGCTCGGCTTGACGAACGAGACCGCCGGCAGGCTGTGGTGCGAGATGTCGGTGTACAGATTGGCCGAGTCCTGGATGTGCGCGGCGACCTGATCCGGGTGCGACATGATCGACGTGTCGTACTGGAACGGATTGCAGATGTTGCAGTACTCGTCAGCCGTCGGTCCCGGCGTGCCGTAGTTCAGCTGATAGGGATCGTTGACGTAGTTGTTCCACTGATCGCCGTAGTACTTCCACGAGACATGCCGTTCGTTGAGGTTGTCGCCGATGCTGCGGGTCGACGACGGCGGGATCGTGAACGGGGTGTTGGCTGGATTGGTGTCGATGGAGGCGTTCTTGCCGTTGCCGAACCAGCCCGGATTATAGTTGTTCAGCAGGTAGTAATGGCCGGGTTCGCAGCGCGGATCGATCGGGCGCGGCAATGACCTCAGATAGGTCACGATCGGCTTGACGCCGGGTTGGGTCAGGTCATAGCAGGCCGAGTAGGATCCGCCGCCGGAAACCGGGCTCGTCGAGTAGGGCGGCGGATAGCCGGCGTTGCCGCTGTTGCCGTAGCCGTCCTGGGTATACCAGTTGTTGGTGCCGAGCGCGGGATTCGGATTTTCCACCTCATTGACAGTGCCCGCATCGGGACCACCGGTGAAGACCTGCTGGCCGTTCGGGGGCACAGCCGGGCTGCCATTGGCGTCGCTGTACCAGATCGCGTCGGCGTGTCCCAGCATGATGTGGTTGGCGCCGGTGCCGCCGTTGACGGACTGGTGGAAGTTGTCGCTCATCGCGTATTTCTGCGCGAGGCTCGTGAAATAGGGCACGTCGCCCTTCTGCACGTTGTAGAAACCGAGCGCCGTCGAACCTTCACCCGTGGTGGTCGCGGTCGGCGAATAATTCGTGCTGAAGTTGGAGGGCTGAGCGGCGCCGTTCGCTCCGGCCCCGACCGTTACTTCAACCCAGGCGAACAGATTGCCGCCGCATCCTGACGGGTTGTCGCGGCTGGCAGCCGAGTGGCTGCAGTTCAGCTGCTGCCACATCTGATAGAAGCGGTGCACGGGGCTTGCCGAGTAGGAGTCGTAGGGAAGCGCGTTGTTGTTGGTCAGCTGAAACGGCCCGGCCGGCAGCGTGTTGACGTTGGTGATGCGCTCGTCCGGCGTCTTCGACGTCTGGCCGGTGCCACCGCTCAGAAGAAATTGGTAGTAGTCCGGGTCGAGCCCGTTTTCCGATTGCTGCGCCAGCACGAGGCTTGCTTCGCAGCTGGTGATCGGGCTGCTGCCGCACTTGTTGGGAATATAGGAAACCTTGGGGCCACCAACCAGCGGGGACGGCAGCTGGTCGTTGGGGAACGTCTGCTTCGGCGGGCTGAGAAGGAATGCGTCCGTCGTGCCGGTGTCCTGCGCCGACAGCTGGTGCGCTTTCTCGAAGTTGGGACCGGGAATTGCGTTTTTGCCGCTGTCGAGCTTGACGATGCCCTGGGAGAGCAGGTTGAAGACTTTTTCCTCGGGCCGGTTGGGCACGTAGGTGGCGAACACGTGGTCGAAGCTGCGGTTTTCGCCGATGATGACGATGACATGCTTGATCGGCGTCCGGGCCTCGTGGTCCCCGTGAAACAGCTCTTCGGCGGCAAGGGCCGGGCTGATGGTCATCTGCCCCAGCGCCATGGCGCTGAGACCCAGGCAACAACTCCGCAGCAGACGTGACTTTCGCTTGTCGCGCATCAAAGCTCTCCTTTGGTCGGGTGGCTCAGTGGGGTGGTGGAAATCGCAGTGCTTCGCGGCACAACCCGGATTCGGCCCATCATGCCGCCGTCTTCATGCTCGAGGACGTGGCAGTGGTAGAGGAAGGTGCCGACGATGTTGGGATCGCGGAAATCCATCCGCAGGCGGACGCTGGGGTAGCCCAGTGTCCGGCCGTTGAAGTAGGGCACGTTCACCGTGTCGCGCAGGAACGGCTCGTTGACCGCGATGCCGGACCATTCGCGCAACTGGAAGTGCAGTTGATGGATGTGGAAGTCGTGCAGCTCCGTCGAACGGTTCTCGATGATCCAGTCTTCGACATCGCCCTGCCTGACCACGATATCCGGGACGTCGGATTGCGAATCGAACGACTTCGGCGTCTCGCCGTCGACCGTGAGGAAGAATGCGGTGGGGCTGTTCGGGTCGTTCGGATTCTGCTGTTGCTCGGAAAAGAACAGCTTCCTGACGCGCACCGGCGTGACATCCCCGGTCCAGGGCTGAACCGGCGGTGGCAGAGGTTCGGCATGCGAGGGCAGTGCCGCCTGTGGCTCGGGCGCGTCGGTCGCAGCGGAGATCGCGACGAGCGCGCGGTTGGGATCATTTTCGCCGGCAGGTCCCGTGTCGACCGCGCGGGTGACCAGCAGCGCTGGCACGTCGAGCGGCGGCCCTTCGACGATGAACTCGACGCCCGGCGGCACGCCGATGTGGTCGGTCCACTGGATTGCGGGTGAGGGGCTGCCCTGGAAACGCATGGGCACGCCATCGATGCCGACGATGCCGATCTTGCGCGGCGTATGATTAAACAGCAGCGCCAGATTCAAATACGTGATGGCGGAGGCATTGAGCACGCGCCAGAGTTGCCGCTCACCTGGCTTCATTGTCAGCGTTGCCGGCGGATAGTCCGGATACGGCACCGGAACGAAGTTGACGGACAAATCCTTTGCTGGCTTGCCGAAGCCGGTGCCGCTGTTGGCGATGTCGCCGTCGTTGTCGAGCTGGCTCTTCGAGACCACGGGCTCGGACTTCGAAGGTGATGCGTCGGGGTGCAGAAGGTCCTGGTCGCGGATCACGAGGACGCGTTCGGGCAATCCGGCGAGCAATGGGTCGGCGCGCTCGATGCCCTCGATGATGATAGCTCCCGACGCGCCGCCCATCACCTGCGCCTTGCTGAAACCGTGAATGTGCGGGTGATACCAGTACAGCCCAGGCGGCTCGTTGTCGGGAATGCGCACGCGATATTCGAACGGCGGATCGTCAGGCTGGATCGAGGTCTTCTGCACGTCGTCCTGATGGCAGACCGGCGGTATGGTGAGTCCATGAAAGTGCAGGTTGGTCGACACCGGCGTCATCGCGCCGCTGCTGCAGGGATCGGCACTTTTCCTGGCGGTGCAGATCGGCGCATTGGCGATCGCGCGCGCCAGGACCGGATCGATGACCGGATCGATCGCCGGCGTCGCCGCGGCGACATCCACGACATCATTCTTGAGGTGGATCACCAGCTCATCGCCTGGCTTCAGTCGCAACGTTGGTGATGGCTTTCCGTCCGAGGTCCGGTAGCAGTAGCGGACTGCGCCGTCCGGCAGCTTTTGGTTGTGGATGGTGAGATCGATCGCGAGAACGCCGTCGCGGCTGCGGACCTCCTGCGGTTCGGGAACCGCGCTTCCCGGCTCCGGTCGTGCACAAACGTCTTGTTGAATCTGCGGCGCTTCGGCCAGGCTGGCCGCACTGAACAGCCCGATCATGGCGCTCGCGGCAACCCCGAGGGTAACCGCTGCGGCGATGCGGAAAAAAGATGAGGACGTTTGTGGAAGCACGCGAGCCTGCAAATCCGGTGCAGTCAGCCGCGCGCAGACGCGCCAGGGCCGGCATTGACTTGCCCCATGCGACCCCGACCGCTGACAGAGATTGGCGAGTGGTGTTATCCTACGTCCGCGGTGTGGCGGTAATCTTGCAGCTTTTTTACACCCATATGACAGTTATCTGCGGCACTTCGACGCCGCTCGATGTGCCCCAGAGGAATTGTCTCTGCAATGCCCGAGACATCCGGTCCGTCTTGCGCCGCGCGCCCGGCGAGGCGGCGGGCTCAAGTCAGTGAAACCACGCGATCGATTTTCGTATTTTTTTGATTTGCGGGTTTTGGTTCACATGCGACGTGGCGATGTGAGTGATGGACCCGACAGCCGAGCCTGGGTGATGCGGGTCAACCGCGCCCGCTTCATCTATCTTGTCGGCTGGAGACTGCCCCTTTCGTCGTGATGGATGTGCTCAATCGGTGTGCGATCCGGCCAAGCTGGATGATTGAAGCCCGTACGCCACACCGGTCACCGGACAAATCACAATCCGTCCTTGTCGTTGCCATCCCGGATGTTGTCGCGCAGGTGTTTCAAGAGGCCTGATATGAACAGCTTGCCCGCGAGGGTCAACGATCGCCGGGATTGATAGAGTGCATAGATCGTCACCGAGGGCGGCGACCAGCCGGCCAGCGGCAATACCAGCCGTCCATCGCGCAGATCGTCTTCGCACATGAGCAGTGGAAGCCGCGCCAAACCCAGCCCGCTCAACGCAGCCCGCCTGATGATGTCGAGGTGGTTGCCATTGAATTTTAGGTCCACCTTCAGCTCCGTGGCCTTGCCGGCCTTGTTGATAAGCTTCCAGCGGGAGGTGAAGCCATCCGCGCTCCAGCCGATGGCGGGGCGGTTGTTCAGGTCCGCCGGAACTGACACCTTTCCGAATGAATGGACCAAGTCGGGCGTTGCGACGAGACGGTAGGCCGCGGTCGAGAGCTTCTGTCGGACCAATTCGGTGCTGGCGAAGGTTTCGCGCTCGGGCTGGATTGCAAGATCGTAGTGCTCGATTTTCGGTTCGAATGAACCTCCCCATGAGTCGAGGGTGACGCGGACGTCGGGGTTGTCCCGGGCAAACGCGATCGCGAAATCGGCAACGAGAATGTCGGCCAGGATGACCGGGCAGCTGATCCGCAGCGTTCCCGTGGGGTGCCGGGTGCGGACTTCCGCCAGCGCCTTGATTGCCCTGAGCTCATCCCTGATCTTCTGCCCGCGTTCAAGAATGGCGGCACCGATTTCGGTCGCGGAGAAATCGCGCGGGCCGCGACGAAGCAGGTGAACGCCCAGCTCCTTCTCCAGGTCGTCCATTCGGCGGCTGAGCGTGGATTTGGGAATCCCGGTCTTCCGGCTGGCAGCCGAAAGACTTCCGGCCTCCAGAACTTCCGTCAGAAGAATCAGATCGTCGACTGTTCCCATGCCCCACCACTATCGCCATGCGGCGTTCCAAAATCGAAACGTGGCATCTCATGCGTGCATCTCGACAGATTACATCAGATCCTCTTCATTTCCGCATCGTGAAATCGATCGGACCGCGGCCGTTGACGTGCGTACGCGTACCAAGGGGCAACCGGCGTTCCGAAGAGGTCGTGGTCTCATCAAAGTCAATCGCACCTTCAGGTCGAAAATCGCTTCAAATCAAAAAAGAAAACAGGAAAGAAAATGTCTGCCGAGCATCCCCATGCAGTCACACCGTTTGGACGATTTGTCGGGCGCCATGAGGCGGGTGTCAGCGTCTACCGCGGCATTCGTTATGCTCAGGCGCCGATTGGCGAGCGCCGTTTCAGGAAGCCGCAGGAGATGCCGCTCTCCGATGCTGTTGTCGATGCGGGTGAGGATGGGCCGATCCCGCCACAACTGCCGTCCCGGCTGGAAGTTGCGATGGGGCCGTCTCCTGCGCCGCAGGGCGAAGATTGTCTTCGCCTGACGATCTGGGTCCCGCCGGGCTCTCCCGACGAAAAGCTGCCCGTGCTGGTGTGGTTTCATGGCGGCGCCTTCATGACCGGCGCCGGATCGTTGCCCTGTTATTCCGGCCAGCAGCTCAGCAAGGCCGAGCGAACCATTGTGGTGACGGTCAACAGCCGCCTGGGCGCGCTCGGCTATGCGCGCATCAAGGGGCTGAGCGATGGCAACCTCGGCCTGCACGATCAACTGGCCAGTCTTCGCTGGATTCAGCGTTGCATCGCGTCGTTTGGCGGCGATGCGGAGAATGTCACGATCGCCGGGCAGTCCGCCGGGGCATTTGCGGTGTTGGCCCTCGCGGTCATGACGCAGGCGAGAGGCCTGTTCCAGCGCGCGATCCTGCAGAGCGGGCCGTTCGGGATCAACCCCGACGCGCCTGAGAGAGCCGAGGCGCGGGGCGACGTGCTTGCGGAAGCCGTTGCTTCCGGGCGAACGGAAATGCTTCGCGAGGTCTCGATCGATCAGCTTCTCGCCGCCAGCGGGACTGTCGCGGGGCGGTTTTCGGCCGGACCCGGCGATTTCTCCCCACCCTACCTCCCATGTATCGACGGAGAGCTTATCAGTGGATCTTTGCTCGGGGCCGTTGAAGCCGGGGCCGCGGCATGGTGCCCGATGATCGCCGGCTATACGCGGGAAGAGTGCACCGTGTTCTCCACGATCGACCCGGCGCTGAAGCAGCTCACGCTTGCGGGATTGAGCGCCAGGCTGAGCGAACGTCTTGGAAAGAATGCGGACGGTGTGCTGCGCGAATACATGGCCCTGCGCGGCAGCGGCCGGCATCCGGCGGCGCTGCTGTCGGATGTCCTGACCGATTCACATTTCGTCGGACCGACCCTGAGGCTCGCGGATCTGCAGCGCAAGGCGGGGCGGCCGATCCATGTGTACCAGTTCCAATGGCAATCGCCCAAGGTGGAGTTCGGCTCGAACCATTGCCTCGAACTGCCATTCCTGTTCGGCGATCCCGAAGCCTGGAAGGATGCGCCGATGTTTCAGGGGGCCGATCCCGACGACTATCGCCATATCGGAGAAACGATGCGCGGCTACTGGGGGGCATTTGCCCGCTCCGGGAGTCCGGACAAGCCAAACCTTTTGAATTGGCAGGTCTATGATGACGCGCGTGCCGTCATGTGTTTCGATCGTTATACCACGCCTGTTGCCGATCCCGCAGGCGTCCGCTGGCGTCGTGCGTTCAACTCCTGAATCGACTGCAGCGAACAAGGGGGGATGGTCCGTATCAGACCGGGGGCGTCGCGACGTTGCGGCGCTCTCAAAACATCGCCCGAACAAAGCGGGTCGCCGCTCAAGCGTAGTCGCGGGCGAGTTCATAGTCGCCGGTCAGGGCTTCGATCGGGATATTCCAGTCTGCGCTGATGCGGCGGATCATATCGAGCGTCAGCCGGCGCTTGCGATTCAACACCTCGGAAGCGCGCGATGGCGAACCCAGGATGCGAGCGAGATCGGCTTGTGTCTTATCCATGGATTCGATGGCGAAATGCAGCACATCGATCGGGTCGGCATCAGGCACGGCGACGTGTTCCGTCTCGAACTGCTGAATGAGGGCGGACAGCACATCAAAACGGTCGCCGTCCTCGGACCCGGGAGCGGGCTGCTTCCTGAAGTAACGCTCGATTTCCTTGAGAGCCCACTCATAGTCTGCATTCGAGCGAAGCGGCTTGATGTTTTTCATTTACACGGTTCCCGGATCAATCTGGTCGTACTCTTTGTGCGTACCCACGAACTTCACCAGAACACGCTTGAACGGGTAGGCGACACGAACGATCAGCCGATATTTGTTACCGCCGATATCGAAGATGATCCTGTTGCCGCCGATGAAATCGACATTGCCGCCGAAGGCTTTTTTGACATCGGCTGGCCCGTCCCAACTCGCTTTCGACACCAATTTGAACCAACTGGCGAGCGGCCGCTCCACTTGTCGATGGCGGGTCCAGAAGTCTCGTAAAGTTCGTTTCGACAGCACTTGCATGATTATACGCCATTCCCAATCTGGGAACAAGTAATTTCCCGAAATGGGAAATGATAATGGAGGTAGGAGTTCTGCATCGAAACGTCCTCTCCTCTCAAAACACCGAAAACCGTCCGACATACCGGCCGAACACCGTGACTTCGTCCGGATCGAACGCCTGGTCCGGGTACATCTTGTTGTCGGATTTCAGCACATAGCGGATGTGACCCTCGCCGCGCTCGACGGCGACGCGCTTGAGGGTGCGCCCCAGTCCATAGTCCACTGCCCAGATGCCGTCGGGCTCGATCTGCTGGCGGCTGGTATCGACAAACACGATGTCGGTGCGCTGGATGGTCGGCTCCATGCTGTCGCCGTCCATCACGAAGCCGACGGTGCGGGCGACATCGGCGCGGGCGAGGCCGCGCAGCACGGCGGCGGGAATCCGCCACCACTCGGCGACTTCCTCGCGGGTCTGCATCTCGCCGACATCGATGGTGATGATGGCGCCGGTGGAGCCGCCGCCGATCCGCCCGCGCATCTGCGGCAGCGCGTCAGGGAAGGGGCGGTCGAGTTCCGTGACCGGCTTGTCGAGATCGGGATCGGGATCGAACTCCTGACCCGCCGGCACACGCTGCTGTTCTGCGGCGGGCTGTTCCTCGGTGCCCTTGCGCCACAGCAGCCAGTCTTCGGTGGTCGACAATGCCTTTGCCAGCTCCTTCAGGAGGCGGGGCCGTTTCACCCGTCCCTGTTCGATGGAATCGATGCCCTGCTGGGTCATGCTGACATGCTTGGCCAGTTCCTCCTGCGACAGCCCGAGCTTGGCGCGGCGCATCTTCAGGCGGCGGCCCATCGCCGATGCATCCACCTCTTTCATGGGATGACCCTCCGATCGTGATGCGATGTCCGTCGCGGACAGCTCGCAATGAGTTTGCTCCTCATGGCGAGAACGCGGCACGCGCGTCTCGAACCATGAGGCCTCGGCCTCGCCGAAACAGTCGGCTCTCCCCCGCGACGGCACCGTGGCGCAGCCTCGGGATGAGGAGAGATGCACGGCGGAGGTCGCTCCTCTGCCGCGCCGGTATCAAAACTTCGGTTATCCACTCATACTGATTTTTAAGTTGCGGTCAACCGAATTATCAGTGACCATCATCCCATGAGCAACAAGAACCGTGCCCCGCAAATCTCATCGTCTCCTTCTCTGCCGTCGCTGGTGGGCACCGGTGCGGATATCTCCCGGCCAGACGCCGCGCCGGCCGATGCCGCCGCGTCCGCCACGTCGGTCTCGGGACTGCCGCTGCGGGGCTTGCACAAATCGGCGCTGCGCGCGGCCTGTGATCTCGCCGGCGGCCAGAAATCGCTCGCGGCGCGCATCGGCACCACGCAGTCGATGGTCTGGTACTGGCTGGTGCGCAGCAAGCGCGGGGTGCCCGGCGAATTCGTCCTCGCCGTCGAAGCGGTGACCGGCGTCAGCCGTCACGCACTGCGGCCCGACATTTTTCCGGAGCCCGATCCCCAAAACTGGGACCCGGTTTTTGGATCAGATCAGGCTCAAAAAACGACCGAAACAACACAAACCGATGCGCCGCCCGGCGTCGCATCGCATTCAACAGCGGAGGACTGCCGATGACACCCGCGCGCCTGCTCGATCCTGCAACCCTTACCGCCCCCGATCTGGTGCATGCGACGAATGCGCTGATGCCGGCGGACGACAAGACCATCCTGAAACTGTGGGGCGAACTGCACGACACGCTGCAGATCGCACGCCGCATGAACCGGCCCGAGGCGCAGATCGCCAACCGGCTGGCGCAGCTGCGCGACGAGGACGGCACCGCGATGACGCCAACCCAATATGCGCTGCATCACGCCCGCAAGCGCCGGCTGGCGCGGCTGACGGCGGCAGCCGCTCAGGTGCCGCAGGATTCCCCGATGGTGCGGGTGGCGCCGCGTGATCCGGCAGGGGCATTCGATCAGGTGCGTGAGCGTGGCCGGCACGGTTCGCCGGTGCCCGTCGCGCCGAAACCGGCTTCGACGACGGCGGCATCGCCATCAAGGGAGCGGGTCAGCCGCGATGCGTCGCCGGCGCCGAGCGCCCGCACCATCCAGCACGCGGTGTGCGCCTACTATGGCGTGACGATGCAGGACCTGCTGTCGCCGCGGCGTCATACGGAAATCATGCGGCCGCGCCAGGTCGCGGTCTGGCTCTGCCGGACATTGACCGCGCTGTCGATGCCGAAGATCGGCCAGCTGTTCGGCGACCGCGACCACACCACCATCCTTGCCGCGATTCGCAAGGTCACCGAGCTGCTGCTGCAGGACGAAGACCTTCGCCTCGATGTCGACGTCCTGATCGAACAACTGCGCGACGGGACGGTGTTTCATCCATGACGGAGCGAGCTCATCCGTCGCGGCCGGCGGGCGCCAGCCACTGGTTCCGCGTCTACAACGCATTGGTGGATGATCCCAAGGTGCAGCAGCTTCCGGACGCGCTGTTCAAGGCCTTGGTCAACCTGTGGTGTCTGGCGTCACAGAACGGCGGCGCGCTGCCGCCGACGGAGGATGTTGCCTACAAGCTGCGGGTGAAACCGACACGGGCCGCGGAGCTGGTGAAAAAGCTGCTGGCTGTCGGCCTGCTCGAACGCGAGGGCGCCGTCGTGGCCCCGCACAACTGGGGCAGCCGGCAGTTCCAGTCGGATTATTCGACGCCGCGGGTGCAGCGTTTCCGGCAGCGGCAGCGCCAGATGGCCGGCCGCGTTGCGCCGCATGCGTCCGAACCGAACGATGACGCAGGACAGGCCGGCGAGAGCCGTTCAGGCGCGCACAGCGCCGGCCATCATCTGGAGGCCGAGCTGCGCCAAGCCATCGTCCAGGCGTTTGCGGCTGCGCGCGCGCCAAGCGTGCCTGACACCGCGCGGGCCGGTGTGTGGCTCAGCCAGGGCTATGACGCCGGCATCATCCTTGCCGTGGTCACTGAGATCGTCGCGCGCAAGCCGAACCTGGCGAGCCTGCATTATTTCGATGCGCCGATCCGTGAGGCCTATGCCGCGCGGGCACCCAAGCGCCTGCCGGTTGGAGATGCGCCGCAACTGAAGATCGAGGATGCGGTCAGGATGTTCGCGACCACGCGGCACTGGTCGCGTCATGCCGGGCCGGCACCCGGCCTCACGGGTTGCCGTGCGCCGCCGGCGCTGCTGGCGCAATACGGCCTGTTGCCCGACGGACGAATCGATTCGGACAGGGCCGTCACGGCTCCCACCGCTTCCGACCGCGTGCTTCACGCCGAAGGCGAGATGCAATGACGCATTTTCATATTCCGCGCAACGACAAGGACAAAACCATGGGCCACGATATCGCCAACGACAACGCCAAACGGCCCGTGCGGGTGCGCGTTCGCCGATCCAAGCGCGTCGGCAAGCGCCGGCGCGTCGGCCGGCTGCGGTTGCCCGGTACGGAGCAGGGCGCGCCGACACCGGAGCGGCTTGCCAAGGCCGAGGGCCATGTGGAGATCGGCAACGACGAACAGGGCGCGCGCGTCTACACCCTGCGGGATTCGCCGCTGGAGCGGTTGAACGCGCGGGGTGGCATCGATCCTCGGGAATATTCGGCGCTGATGAAGTTCAAGCAGCACTGGCATCATGCCGGGCTGCTGCCCAGCGTCGGCGGCATCGATCTCAATCGCGTGTTCGCCTCCGACCCCGGCTCCTATTCCGGCATGGCGAAGACTGAGCGCCAGGTGTTCCATCGCCAGCGCTATCGCGAGGCGGTGCAGCACATTGGCCTGCGCGCCTCGCTCGTGGTCGAGCGGGTGGTGTGCAACGAGCAGACCCTGGAGATGGCGGGGCTGGCGCTGAACTGGCGGACCCCGGCGCAGGCCCGCGCCGCCGCCACCGAACTGCTGCGCGATGCCGCCTATCGGCTGGCGCAGCTTTGGGGCATCGGGTGAGCGGCGCGGCAATGAAGGGAGACTTGCGATGAAGGGCGGCTTCAGCCTGCCGTGGATCGCGTGGGCAGCGATCATCGCGACGCTGTGTCTTGCCGAGGTCGGCTTTCTTGCCGTCAACGGTGCGTTGCATCTGCCATGAGGGCTTGCGGAAGGTGGATATCGTCGCGCGCTAAAGTGTCTCGGACAATTTGTCACGCGGCGCCGCGCCACAGGGCTGCGACCAATCAGCCGCTTTTCCGGTTCCAGCGATGGTTGCTAAACTGGACGACGCTGGCGGGTGCCGCGATGGCGCTGCAGCCGGTGTTTCGTCCCTTTGCAAAGGGGCCGTCATGATTGTTTCGAATCCAGGCTGGCGACAGCAACAGGATTCGTCCGCACCATCGTTCAGCGTCCTCGCTTTGAGCGTGCTGATCGCGGTACCGGCACTCCTGGTCGCGCGTTTGCTAGAGCCCGTGCTGATCCTGCCGGTGCTCAGCATCGTGCTGTTCTTGGGTGCGGCCGCCGCCGTTGGTGTGGCCCGCACGGTTCGCGCCGAACGGGATTCGAAGCGTGTGACGTTATGGGATATCGCAGGCGCGTTCACTCTGATGGGGTGCGCGGCGGCGATATTCAGCGAGCCGGATCACGTGGCGCAGTTCTTCGAACAACTCGCCGAACGAGATCAGGTGAAGGACTAGTACTGAGCGACCAGGCCGGGCCCCTCTGGCAGCTGCGAGGCTGCGATGTCGGACTGGAATTCAACTTGGAGTGGCCCCGTTTGCTTTCGCGGCACAGGCATGCAGCGCGTCTCGGTAAATCCGTGGCGCGGGCGCAGGCTTGCCGATCTCGTCGACAAGAGGGGCCATTCTCCCGACCAGAGGGGGAATGACCTGTGACTGAATTTCTCAACCCGGACGTCCTGAACGCACTCTTCCAAGTGATTCTCGTCGACCTCGTTCTCGCCGGGGATAATGCCATCATTATCGGCCTGGCCGCCGCCGGCCTGCCGCAGGCGCAGCGGGGCCGCGCGATCCTGATCGGTATCATCGTCGCGACCGTGCTGCGCATTGTGTTTGCGGGTGTAGCGACCCAAATCCTGCAAATTGTCGGCCTGTTGCTCGCCGGCGGCATTCTGCTGCTGTGGGTGTGCTGGAAGATGTGGCGCGAACTGCGCGCGTCGGCACCGGAGCACGCGCTGGCCGGGGCGGGCGGAGCTGATATCGCCGACGGCGCGCCGGGCAAGACGCTGCCTCAGGCGATCTGGCAAATCATTATCGCCGACGTCTCGATGTCGCTCGATAATGTGCTGGCGGTGGCCGGCGCCGCGCGCGAACATCCCTGGGTTCTGGTGTTCGGCCTCGCGCTTTCGATCGCGCTGATGGGTGCCGCGGCGACCTTCATTGCCCGCCTGCTGCAGAACCATCGCTGGATCGCGTATGTCGGTCTTGCCGTGATCCTCTACATCGCGGGCGAGATGATCTATCGCGGAACACTGGATGTGGTGAGAGCTACCGCGACGTGATGTGCTCAGCGCCGTCGTCGCGCCGCGGCGGTCAGCAGACCGCGGCCGATCGGCTTGGGCGGTTCGCTGCGCAGCACGACGGAGGTGGTGACGACGCCGAAGCGGCCGATCGCGTCGACAATGACGGCGAGATCGTCGGGGGCCGGCACGATTGCCTTCAGCACGAAGCAGTCCTCGCCGGTGACCCGATGCACCTCGATCACGAACGGCAGTTCGTCGAACAGCTTCAGGCAGGCGCGGATATGCTCGTGCGCCGTCCTGAGGCGGATGATCGCCATCATATGTAGGCCGAGTGCAGCGAGATCGATCCGCGCGCCGTAGCCTGCGATGATGCCGCGTTCCTCCAGGCGCTTGACCCGCTCCGACATCGCCGGCTGCGACAGCCCGACCTTTCGCCCGAGTTCGGACAGCGGCATGCGGCCGTCCAGCTGCAGCGCTTCGAGGATCGCGAGATCCTTGGCGTCGAGATCTGGCGCGAAGGCTGGACGCGCCGGTCGAGGCTTCAGGTTTGAATCCATCGGCGGAAAGCTCCTCTGGGCGATGAGTCAGTATGTCATAGCAGGCCGGCTTTTGTCATCCTTTGCGTGACCGGGCCGTCAAGACGAAAGAGGATGCGATGCGACTGATCGGAATGCTGGACTCTCCGTACGTGCGGCGGGTGGCGATATCGCTGAAGTTCATGGGGCTGCCGTTCGCCCACGAGAGCGTGTCGGTATTTCGTGACTTTGATCGTTTCGCCGGTATCAATCCCGTGGTGAAGGCGCCGACGCTGGTGCTCGACAATGGCACCGCGCTGATGGATTCGAGCCTGATCCTTGATTACCTGGAGCATCTTGCGGCGCCGGAGCGCTGCCTGATGCCGAACGATCTCGCCGGGCATGTACAGGTGCAGCGGCTCGTCGGGCTGGCGCTCGCCGCCTGCGAGAAGACGGTGCAGATCGTCTATGAGCACGAATTGCGCCCGGCCGAGAAGCGTCATCGGCCCTGGATCGATCGCGTGCTTGGGCAGTTGCTCGGGGCTTACTGTCTGCTCGATGCAGAGATTGGATTGGGACATACGTGGCTGGTCGGCGGGCGAGCGACACAGGCCGACATCAGTGTGGCGGTCGCCTGGCGTTTTACCCAAAGCATGCTTGCGGACGAGGTGCGATCCGACGACCACTCGGCGCTGGCGAGGCTGTCGGAGCGGATGGAATCGTTGCCGGAATTCGTGTCGACGCCGCCGGAATAAGCGGTGGGCGCCGCTACGCCACCAACCGTTCCCGCAGGATCTTCTTCATCACCTTGCCGTTGGCGTTGCGTGGCAATGGTTCGAAGGTGAGGTCGATGGTCTCAGGCACTTTGTAGTCGGAGAGCTGTGTTGCACAGAGCAGGCGCAGCGCATCGGCGTCGAGCGCGGGATTGCGGGTGACGATGACGGCGTGCACCCGCTCGCCGAGCACCGGGCAAGGCTTTGCGATGATCGCGCTTTCCACCACGTCGGGGTGGCCGGCCAGCACCGATTCCACCTCGGCCGAATAGATCTTGTGCCCGCCGCGGTTGATCATGTCCTTCTGGCGATCGAACACGCGGACAAAGCCGGATTCGTCGATCGAGCCGAGATCGCCGGAATGCCAGTATCCGCTGGTGAAGCTTTCCGCTGTCGCCTTGGTGTTGTTCCAGTAGCCTTTGATGACCGAGCTGCTCTGGATCCAGATCTCGCCGATGTTGCCCCGTGGCAGTTCATGCCCGGCTTCATCCATCACCACCATATGCGCGCCGGGACAGGGCAGCCCGACGCTGTCGAGATGGCTCGCCGTGAGCTCCGGCGGCATGATGGTCGAGGGCGAGGTGGTTTCGGTGGCGCCGTAGGCATTTATCAGCTTCAGCCCCGGAATCTTCCGCGCCAGCTTTTCGATAGTCGCAACCGGCATCGGTGCGCCGCCGTAGCCGCCGATTCGCCACGCCGAGAGGTCATGGCTATCGAAGTCCGCCTGCAGCAGGCAGAGATTGTACATCGCCGGCACCATCACGGTCTGCGTCGCGCGTTCACGCGCGGCGATGGCGAGATAGTCGGCCGCCTTGAACTCGGCCACGATGATCAATGCGCCCGCGCAGCGCACCATGCTCATGATGTTGGCGACCACGCCGGTGACATGGGCCAACGGGACCGCGGCAATCGAGCGGTCAGCAGATGTCAACGCCATGCAGGCTTCATAGACCATCGCCGAATGGATGACATTGCAATGGGCGATCATCGCTCCCTTCGGCCGGCCGGTCGTGCCCGAGGTGTAGAGAATCAGTGCGGTTTCTTCCTCGGAGACCTCGGTGGGAGCGTCCTGTGGTGCCTGTCTGATCAACGTTTCAAATGCCGCCATCGCCACGCGTTGCCGCAATTCCGGCACGTCGGCGGCGTCCGGCAGCCTTTCGCCCAGCTCCGTCTCGTGGATGATCACCTTGGCGCCGCTATCGGCGAGCACATAAGCGATTTCGGGTTTCTGCTGCCGGGTGCTCAGCACGACGGTGATCAGGCCTAGCCGCGCCGCCCCGAACATTGTCAGCGCAAACTCGATGCGGTTGCCGAGCAGGATTGCGAGGCGATCACCGGGGGCGAGTCCAAGCTTCTGCAGGCCGGCCGCGACACGCGACGATTGCTCGGCCACCTCGCTCCAGTTCAGCCGCCGCTCATCCGCGACCAGCGCATCGCCATTCGGATTTTTGGCGGCTGCGTCTGCCACCATCTGCCAGATACTTTGCGGGCGCTCACTGAAGGCCGGCACCACACGGTCGCCGAACCGCGCCGCGAGCTGCATGGCGGGAATCTCGATGCCGTACCAATCCATCGTGTGTCCGTTCCGTTGATTGCTATTGGCCGATGCGCTTGGTGCGATCGTGCTGACGGCGGTGATTTGGTCAGGCCGCCTGCTTCTTCTCAAACACTGGCAGGAATGTCAGCGCTGCCGTCAGGATCATGAAGAATGCGGTGACTCCGAACACTGCTTGATAGCGGCCGTGGTCGACCAGCCAGGCGAAGAGGATCGGGCCGACAGCACCACCGATGTTGAAGCCGGTGGAGACGATGCCGAACACGCGGCCTTCGGCGCCGCGCGGCGAGGCGGCCCGCACCAGCAGGTCGCGTGACGGCGTGATCACCCCGGAGAGGAACCCGGCGGCGGCCAATACTCCGATCAATACGAGGCCGGACAGATTGGTGATGGCGACAATCAACGTCAGCGCTGAGGCGACGACCATGGCGACGGAGGCGACCACGCCATGATGATGAACGCGGTCGGCGAGAAAGCCGCCAGTCAGCACCCCGCAGGCGCTGGCGAACAGGAAGGCGGTCAGCGCCGAGCTGGCCGAGGGCAGGTCGGCGCCATAACCCCTGATCAGTGCGGTGACGGAAAACGCCGAGATGCCGATGGTGCTCAGGCTGAGCAGCATGAACAGCAGCGTCAGCAACATCACCCGCAGCGTGACGACGTCCTTGAGCCGATGCGAAGTGGCCTTGGCGGCGAGACCGGGCTTGCCGGGGTCGGGCCGCCGCGGTGCTGCACCGAGAATAGCCAGCGCCACCGTGACACTGGCGAAGCTGGCCAGCGCAAACGCGCTGCCCGTGCTGGTGTGCTGCGCGACAGCGAGCAGCACCGCGGGTGTCACCGCCGTGCCGAAAAAGCCCGCGAATGTGTGGATCGAGAAGGCCTTGCCCAGCCGCCGTTCGCCAATGGCCGCCGCCAGCAGCGCGTAATCGGCCGGATGGTAGACCCCGTTGGCGATGCCGGCGAGCACCATGGCCACCAGCAGCCAGCCATAGCTCGGGGTCAGTCCCAGCGAGCCAAAACTCGCGCCGCCGAGCGTGAGCGCCGCGATCAGCATGATCCATGCGCCGACCCGGTCGGTGATGAAGCCCATCGGGGTCTGCACCACCAATGACACCAGATTGAACACGGTCAGCGCCGCGCCGATCTGCAGGAAGCTGACGCCGAAATAGTCCGGCAGCAGCGGAATCAGCGCCGGCACCACCATGATGTGCACATGGCTGATGAAATGCGCCGCCGAGACGAACGCCAGCAGCGTCGTCTCCCGTTTTGGGAAGCTCAGGCCCTCCACCGCCTCGATGGTCATTGCGGAAACAATCCGTTTCTATCTCGCTTTGCAGCAAATGCCGGTTTGCGCCGGACCCCCTCATAGCAAGCTTGCGGACGCGGCTCTACCCAAAGAGCTTCGCGCATACCGCGTGGCCCCTATTCGCAAATCGTCACGGTGGTGGAACGCAGCCGGCTGCTGCGCAGTGGATGTCGATACAGATGAGCTGGATATGCGCGTTGAACCTCTCCGTGACGCTGCGGGCACGAATCACTAGAGCGGGATCGGCGTCAATCCAGCAACTCCCGGCAGCCGAGGTCGTCGATCGCAAGCCAGATGCGCTCAAGGTTGTTCCACCAGACCCGTGGGGGAATGTTGCTGAGCGCCTGTCCCACCGGCCGCGTGATCAGCCACAGCGCCGACAGGCGGTAATCGTCGCCCAGAGCCTGGCGATCGTAGTCGCGCACGCCGTGCTGGAGGAGATCGGCGTGATAACGATCCAGCAGCGGCTGCTCCATCCGGCGCCGGCGATCCGGGTACCACTGCATTGCCATCATGTAGGCGAGGTCGTCGGTGGCGATGTCAATGCTCCAGGCTTCCCAGTCGAATAGCCGCGCACTGTCGTCGGCGCCGGAGCGGGGCAGGAACACATTCCAGGTGTGCGCATCGCCGTGCACGAGCGTCAGATCGCGGTGCGTCTGGATGCGCGCGAGGCCGGGCGCCTTGTCGAGCAGTCGTTCATACAGCGCACGCCGTTCCGGCGGCATGAATTCGCTGAAACGATCGGTGAACTCAGCCAGTTGCTCCGCGAGCCGTTGCCGGGTCCGGTGCCAGGCCTCGGTGCCGGGCATGTGGCCTATCGAGGCCCCGAGGCGCGGATCGTTCCACCATGCGGCGTGGAAACGGGCCAGCGCCGTCACCATTAGCTCGCACTGGGCAAATGTCGGCGGCAGCGGCCACTCGGTGGCAACGACATGGGACGGCGTCAGGTCTTCGAGCAGGAGATGCCATGGTCTGCTATCGGTGGCGTCGCCGGCCTCGAAGCAATGCGGCACCACCCGGCCGGGCAGCGCCGGGGCGACATCGCGGTAAAACGTCACTTCGTTGCGGTTGGCGTAGGTTGGACGGCCGGCGCCGTCGAGATGCCCTGTCTTGAGAATAACGGACGTCGGCGCGCCGGTGGCTGGGCCGTCATAGTTGAGGCTGAGCCGGAAAGTGTGTGAGCGCAGTTTCCTGAGCGTGTTTGTCGCCATCACGCCGGCCACGCGGCCATCGCCAAGTACGCCGGCACGGCGCAGCGCAGCGGTGAGATGCTCCGCCGCGGCGGTGGCCGGCAAGGCCTTGGCAACATCGGGCGACGAGTCGCCGGCAGGGGACATGAGAGACCGGCTCCGGATCGGATGATCAGCTTGCCGTGTCGGGGACCAAACAGCAACGGTGCCGCACTGGGATTGCTACGCCGTGATCAGCCGCCCGTTCGCCTTCTTCCAGGCGTCGATGCCGCCCTCGATATGGCAGGCCTTGCTGAGCCCGGCATCCTGCGCCGCCTGCACCGCCATGGCCGAGCGCTCGCCGAAGGCACAATAGAACATCAGCCGCTTGCCGCTGGATTGGGCGAGCTCATGCAGCAGGCCGCCTGCAGCGAGATTTTCCTGCAGCGCGGTGTAGGGGACATGCAGCGCGCCGGGAATGCTGCCATGCCGCACGCGCTCGGCAGGTTCGCGCAGATCCACCAGCGTCACGTCGGAGAATCCGGTGAGCGTGCGTGCCTGCGCAGGCGTTACAGCCCAGCCGCGCCGCGCGATCTCCTCTTGGTGCAGTCCGACCTTGAGGTTTGCCGGCACGACCACATCCATCATCTTCGGATTGGCGAGTTTGAGGTTGTTCATGAGCTCGACATACTCCTCCATCGACTTCACTTGGAGGCGCGGATTGTAGGCCTTCTCTTCGCCAATGGTGGAGACGGTATCGCCCTTGTAGTCGTGCGCCGGGTACACCAGCGTCGTCTCCGGAAGCTTCAGCAGGCGGCCGAACAGCGATTCGAACTGCATCCGCGGATCGCCGTTCTGGAAATCGGTCCGGCCGGTGCCGCGGATCAGCAGAGTGTCGCCGGTGAACACCCGGTCCGGCATCACGAAACTGTAGGAATCGTCAGTGTGCCCGGGGGTGTAGATCACGTCGAGCGAGAGGCCCTCGATGGTGAGCTTGTCGCCATCGGCCAGCCGCATCGACACCACGTCGGCTTTGGTCTGCTCACCCATCACGGTGATGCAATGAGTCTTGTCGCGCAGCGCGCCGAGGCCGGTGATGTGATCGGCGTGCAGGTGGGTGTCGATCGCCTTGACTAGCTTGAGGTCGAGCTCCTGCACGAGCTGGAGGTAACGTTCGACCTTCTCCAGCACGGGATCGATGATCAGCGCCTCGCCGCCGCGGCGGCTGGCGAGCAGGTAGGAGTAGGTGCCCGAGACCTGATCGAAAAGCTGGCGGAAGATCATCGTCGTCACATCGGTTGTCGAATGCCGGAGTAACGCAATATTAGCAGGTATCTGGAGACGCCGGAAGGTGGAAGATCGCGACGCAACGCAGGCTCCAGACCGACAGTGTCTTATGTTTTCTATATCCGGCATCACTCGCGATGACGCGGCATTGAGCGCTGCTCGGAGAGCGAGCGCTGTCCAGAGAGTCAGCTGACGATATGATGGAATGTCGGCATAATGTCGCGCGCATCATGCCATCAATGCGGCAGCATTCGTTGCGGGGCTATAGGCGCGGCGTAAAGCCGGACATCGCGCCAATGGCGCCAGCACGTTTTCGCGCGCTCCGCGCTGCGCAATTGGCGCATCTTTTGCGCGTCTGGCCGCACCGAAGTGTGATCCACATCACACTTCGAACCATCCGCCGTCCTGTACGACTACCAGAGCGCATCTGCGCTCCTTCGGGTCACCGCTGATTGTTTGATGAGGCCCGAAGGACGCACAGCATCATCTGGAACGAGGGGGTTCCGACAATGATCTACGATCCGCGCGGTTGCATCGACTATGACGAAACCGGAAACGGTCCCACGATTGTGTTTGTGCCCGGCTCCTGCAGCACCGGTGCTGCATGGCGGCCCTTGATTGCGGCGTTGGGCGGGCGCTTTCGCTGTGTGACCACGAGCTTGCTGGGTTACGGGGGGACCGACGAGCGGCGCACAGCGGCGGATCCAACTATCGTCCATGAGTGCGAAATGCTCGAGGCCGTGGTACGGCGGGCGGGTGGTCCGCGGAAAGAGCGAGTGCATCTGGTTGGCCATTCATTTGGCGGCCTGGTCGCGCTTGCGGTGGCAATGCGCGGCTATGTCAAGCTGGCAAGCCTCACGATCGCGGAAGCGCCGGCATTGGATGTGCTGCGGGCCTGCAAGGAACCGCAGCTCTATCGCGCCTTCCGGGACATGACCGGCTGCTATTTCGCCCGTCACGATCGCTGCGAGGCGGAGGCGATCGCATCGATGGTCGATTTCTATGGCGGAGCCGGCACCTTCGCCTCCTGGCCGCCGCGGGTCCGCGCTTATGCGGTGGAGACCACGTCGGTCAACATCCTGGATTGGGCGAGCGCCTACGGTCTTGTGCTGACACCATCGACGCTTGCGGCGGTCACCGCTCCCACGCTGGTGCTGTGGGGCGAACACAGCCATCCGGCCGCACAGCGTGCCAACGAACTGCTGGCCACGCACATTCCGGACGCCGTGCTGACCACGGTCAAGGGGGCTGCCCATTTCATGATTGCGACCCATCCCGCCGAGGTGGCGAGTTTCATGACCTTGCATGTGGCCGATCAGATGGTGGACGCCTGACAAGCGCATGCACGGCTTGATGTGCCTAGATCGGCGGTGCCGGTCAGGAGGCCTTGCGGGCGGATGCCGGGCCGGACAGCCAGCCCTTGCGGTCGGCGATCGCGTTATGGAACTGGTCCAGTGCGATATTGAACGCGGACAGGGTGTCCTCCTCGACAGCGCCGTCTTCGAAGCATTTCAGCGTATCGCGCAGGATATCGTCGGCTTCTTTCTGCAACGCATCGAGCTCCGCGATGGTGGCGCTGTCGCGGGCGGCCGTGATCATGTCGAGCAGCCGGTTGCGTTGTTGCGTATTGCGTGCCCGCTCGTCGCGGCGCATGTAGCTGCGCAGCCCCGCGCCGCCGGACAACAGGCCCGACACCACCATCAGCCCCAGCCACATGAAGTCGCTGTAGCGCTCCAGGAAGGTGCGTTCGGTGCCGTCGATGTAGGCGGCGGCACCCGGGTGCGCCGGGATGGCGGCGGCCTTGTCGGTGTCGGGCACCTGGATGTTGGCGACGCCGGGAAAATCCCGTTGCAGCATATGCCGGATCGCGAACAATTGTTTCGTGAACGCGGTCACCGTCAGTTCCGACAGCTCTTTGCGGGCGACGATCAGATGGTTCACCGCGATCGTCGTGACGTCGTCGTCCGGTCGCGACGGACTGGCGCCGAAGGCGCCGGCAGCGATCTCGGAGGATTCATACACCGGATGCTTGCGCGCGACGATCTCGGCCGCATCGATCGGGATGAAGGTTGGTGAACTGCCGGCCTTGGTGGTGGCGTTGAGCGCCTCGGCGGTGATCTTGCTGTCGGCGGGGCCGACGGCCAGGAAGGCATCGACTTTCTGGCTGCGCAGCGCTTCGCCGATCTCGGTGACGCCGAACTGCGTGATGGTCACCTTGTCGCTGGGAACGCCGGATTCGGTGAGAATGAGTTTCAGCAGGTTGACGTTGGCGGGTGTCTTTCCAATCACGCCGATGCGGCGGCCGTTGAGATCGGCGACGGTCTTGGCCGCCTTCTGGCCCTTCGCGGCCGGCGTGTTCGGCACCCACAGGACCACCAGGTTCTTGCGGAAGACCGCGGTCGACAGCGCGTTGCTGGGCAAATTCAGGTCAGCCCGCACCACTGCGAGGTCGGCGGTATTGTTGGCGATGGCGGTCGCGCTCTGAGTCGCGCCCTCGGTCGGGACCACGCGCAGCCGGACATAATGCCGCTCGCCGGTGAACGCCTGGGCTACCTCCTGGATGACCTTGACATCCTCGCTGCCCGGCGGCCCGACCGCGATGCGCAGCGTGGCTGGCCGCCAGTTGATGAACAGGTAGCCGATCAGTGCGGCGATGAACAGGAGCACGCCGCCGGCCAGCACGATGAACGAGAGACGCTTCATGAACACCCTCTGGCCCGGCAGCAGGTTGCTGAACAAGCCGGCGCCGGAACTCGGCAGTAAGTCCCGAGGGCGGATTTATGCACCAGTTAAGTTGATAATGCCATGATGGCGTCACGCGTCATCCTCAAGCCCGTGCGCGTGCAATAATCCCTGCAATGACCTGCATGGTGATGCCGCACAGCCACCAGATGCTGAGTGCGATTTTCCATGCCGGTGGCAGCGTGTCGCCGAACACGAGGACATCGACCGAAACCAACGCGGCGGTGGCGGCGAGAAAGGTTCCGGCAGCGCTCAACAGTTCCACCGCATCGCTCCGGGTGTCGTGACCTGGATGGAAGCAATGCGCACGAGAGGAGCGAGAGGGCGTATCGATCCCGAGATAGAAGCCGGCAAAGCCATAGAGGATCATGCCGGCAACGAACCCGACGGAATCCCACAGGCCGATCTCGGCTCGGGCCATCGGGGCGGATACGAACAGGCCGCACAGCGCACCCGCCATCGCCAGTCCTGTTCGTTCAAGGAAATGGGCGAGTTTGCTGAGCATGGACCGATGGTTTGATCGGGTATCGTTTTGGATGGTCATGGCTGCATCCCTTTGGTGTTCGGCACTGCAGCCGCCGCAAGGCCGGTGGGGTACCGGGCCGTGCGGCGGCAGTCAGCGCACGCGTGGTGTGACGGCCTATCTGGATCGCGCGAAGGACGAGCGGGGCGGCGCCTGGAAGCGTAGCCGCGGATTTTCCATGCAACTGGCCGAGAGGCCGCTGCTGGTGGCCGCACACTGTGCGGCCGTGGTAAAGTCGCAGCGGTTGACGTCATCCTGGACGAGGCACCAGGCGTACTCCTCCGCGTGTGCGGGGCGGGGAGCAAGGCTGCCGAGCAGTGCGGCGCCGGATGCGGCGGCGACAACGAGCGGCAGGGCGATACGGGAAATCTGAATCCGGAACATGTTCGGTCTCTTCTGTCTGCGGCGCGAAACCAGATCGCGGCGCTGAAGAAAGAGACGGTGCGAGCGGCGTTTTTATTTTCGTCGCTGCGCAGGTCGCTCGACACGTGATGTCACGTTTGCGTGCGTAGCTTCGTCGTCCACAAGGCTGCAATGGTCCAGCGACCGGCACCACAGAGTGCCAGCGCGAATAGGCCACCAGCGATCGCGAGATCCTTCTCGAGATGTAGAAGTTCGTTGCGGTTGGCGAGATTGGTGTGGAACATCATCGCGGTTGCCATGCAGAACAGACCCAGCGCCGCCGCGGCCGGGCGTAGCGGCCAGCCGAGAACGAGGGCAAGACCCGCGCCGAGTTGCAGGGCGATGGTGGCGATGACCAGCAGGGACGGGATGCCGAGTTTCGCCATGCCGGCGGATGCGCTGTCGAAATTCGCGATCAGAAAGACGGCTTCATGGACAAAGATCCACGCCAGCAGCAGCCGGCTTAGCAGCAGGAGGGCATCGCGGAATGTGGAGGTGGTGGAGTCCGGCGTCGCAGTCATTGATGTGTTTCCCGTTGCAAGAGGCATCTCAAGACGTCGATGCCCGGCGCGAGGCCGGGCATGACGCTGTCGGGTGGAGAGATGTCGGGTCTCTTCCCGTCAGTTGCTGGCGGACTTCGCGCTGATCGCCTTCTGGAGATCCTCGCGTTCTTCGCAGCCAGCGGGGCAAAGCTTGGCGAGGGCGGCGAGTTGCTCCTTGGCCTTGTCCATGTTGCCGGTCTCGACATAGAGCTCGCCGAGGTATTCGTGTGCGCCCTTATGATCCGGCTGCAGCTCCAGCGCCTTGGTGTAGTAGGTCAGCGAGGTTTTCATGTCGCCGGTCTTGCGCAGCGTGTAGCCCAGCAAGTTGTAGACGTCGGCGTGCTGGGTGTCCTCGACCAGCTCCCGCAGTTCCTTCAGCGCGCCAGCGTAGTCCTTGTCCTTGATCTTGGCGCGCACCGAGGTGAGGTCCGGGGCGTCCGACGACGTCGACATATTGTCGACGGCATAGGCCGGCACGGCGACGAGCGCCGGCGTGAGCGCAAGGCCCAGCACCAGAGCGAGGGTATGAAGGTGTTTTTGTTTGATCATGGCAGTCTGTCCTTTTGGTCCGTAGATGGTTCTCGGTGATCAGGCGTTGGTGGTGGGCGTGAACGCGTAGGCGTTGCCGTCCTTGACGAAGGTGCCGGCGCCGGGGAACGGGAAGTGCGAGCCCCAGATCATCATCTTGTCGGCGATGACGCGGTCGATGAGCTTGCGGCGGGTGGCGATCGCCATCGGGCCGTCCTGATCGTAGGAACCTTGCCACTCTGGATGCGGCGCCAGCAGCGCCGGCACATACATGGTGTCGGCCGACGCCATCAGTTGCTCCTTGCCGGAGGTGATGAGGTAGGTCGAATGGCCGGGCGTATGGCCGAACGCCGAGACGATGCGAACGCCCGGTGCGACTTCCGCGTTGTCCTCGACCAGCTTCCAGTTCTTCCAGGTCGGGAACACCGTGGCGATGCGCTTGCCGGCGGCCTTGCGCCCTTCCGGCAGCTTCTCGACCCGACCGGGTTCGGTCCAGAAATTGTACTCGGTTGCGTTCACCACGAGCTCGGCATTGGGAAATACCGGCGCATTGGTGCCCTTTTCCATCAGTCCCCAGGCGTGGTCGGGATGGAAATGGGTCATCAGGATGGTGCTGATCTGGCCGCGATCGATGCCGGCGGCTTTCATGTTGGCGGGAAGGTTGGTCGCGTTGGCTTGCCACTGGCCGACGCCGGAGCCGGCATCGATCATGATGTGCTTGTCGCCGATCTTCAGCACCAGCACCGTGAGCGGGATCGGCATGAATTCGGTGGTGAGGCCGGCCTTTGCCAGCGCTGCCTTGGTGTCCTCGACCGACACGTCCTTGATGAACGCGGGATCGTGCGGCTTGCGCCAGATGCCGTCATAGACCGCGGTGACTTCGATCGCGCCGACCTTGTATTTATGGAAACCGACGGTCGGCTCGAGCGGGGTTTCGGCGCGGGCCGGACCGACAAAAGCCAGCTTCTTGTTCAAGCCGAGAGCGGCGGCGAAGGCCGCGGATGCCAGGACACCCCGGCGGGACATATCGAACATTGATGGACTCCTTTGATCGGATGGGAGTGCACGGCGGCGTGCGCACCGACGCGTGGCCTCCGGGCAGGGAGACCCTCGACCCCAGCGGTTTATTCTTGCGTCGCTGATGATTTTTCCGGCCGCTCGCCCACCTTGCCGTCCGGACGCAGCCCGCTTTGATGCCAACATCTTGAAGTCACGGGCTTTTCGCGTCCTACGATCGTATGTCGACGCCGCCCCAGAATTATTTTTGACCAGGAGCGAATAAAGCGGAGGAACCCATGGTCTATTCTGCAGGTCACCCAGTGAGGCGGGACAGCGAACGCATGAGCTCGGCATCTGTTATCGGCGGTTCCAAGACAGGCTGGCCATCTATCCCAGGCTGGCCCGTCATCCGGCCTTTGCCGGATGACGTGGCGGCGTCTTTTTGTCGTGGGGCAGGCCTCATGGCTGGCCATGTGCACCGCATCGTGGCGATGACGTCTCTTGCCATGGCATCCCTTGTCGCCGGCACGGGAGCTTCGCGCGCCAAAGGCCCGGCCCCCACGGCAGTGGCCATGGACCGGCTCGGGGCCATGCCGGGCGGCGGCCGGGCACGCACCGAGGCGGGTATGATGGGCCGCTTCCAGCGCGAGATCGTGCCGCAGCTCGATGCGGCCTATAATTTCGCACGCTTCCTCAGCCGTGACGCCGATGCCGCGCAGGATATCGTGCAAGAGGCGTTCCTGCGCGCTTATCGCAGCTTCGAGGGCTATCAGGGCGGCGACGCCCGCGCCTGGATCTTTACCATCGTGCGCAACTGCTACCACAACTGGCTGCAGCAACGCCGGCGCAAGTCGCGCATCGAGGTCGATGCCGGGCCGCTGTCGGACGAAGGCCCCGACCTCGATGTGGCCACCGACGATGATACCCCGGAGATGTCGCTGCTGCGCCGTTCGGAATCGCTGGCGGTGCGGGTCGTGCTCAACCGTTTGCCGCGCGGCCTGCGCGAGATGCTGGTGCTGCGCGAGCTGGAAGGTTTGTCTTATCGTGAAATCGCCGACATCGCGGCACTGCCGATCGGCACCGTGATGTCGCGGCTGGCGCGGGCCCGGCAGCAATTTCAGCAGGCCTGGCAAAAATACAGCGATCAGCAGGAGACCCGCTCGTGACGTCATCAGCACCGCAACCCTGCGCCGACTGGTCGCTGATGCTTCACGGCTTCATCGATGGAGAGCTCGATGTGGTCCATTCCTTGCAGGTCGAACGGCATCTTGCCACCTGTGCCGATTGCACGCACGAACTGGAGAGGCTTCAGGCGTTGAAACAACTGGTCGGCCAAACAGGCGTTCGCTGGCGTACTCCGGATCATGTCCGCGCGCAGGTTCTCTCGGCTATTGCGCGCGAAGCGCAAACACAGCAGCGCCAATCGGCTTCGGCGGCCACCGGCTTCAGTTTATTGGGATGGATTCGGCAGTGGCTGTTCGTGCCGTCGCTGGCCGCGCTCGCCGCCAGTCTGTTCCTGGTGATGGGGCCGCTGCAAAACAACACCTCGCTGCAGGACGAGATCGTCGCCGGGCACGTGCGCTCGCTGCTGGCGAACCATCTGACCGACGTTGCCACCTCGGACCAGCATACGGTGAAGCCGTGGTTCAACGGCAAGATCGATTTTTCGCCCCCGGTGGTCGATCTCGCGCCACAGGGGTTTCCGCTGGTCGGTGGCCGCGTCGACTATATCGGTGGTCGCGTCGTTGCCGCGCTGATCTATCGGCGCAACGGTCACCTCATCAACATTTTTATCTGGCCGGCATCCGCTGTGGCGACGACGACATCGTCCCGCGACGGCTACAACATGACCAGTTGGAGCCGAGACGGCCTGATGTTCTCCGCGGTGTCGGATGTCAGCGCCGACGATCTCGCCAGGCTGCGTGACGTTTTCATCGCGCGGACCGCGGCGTGATGCCCTTCCGAGAGACGCGCAGTAAGGCTGTGCGTCTCGAATCATCAAAGCACGATGTCGATTACGGCCAGCACCGCCGTATGACTTGTCCCCATCCCCCTGATCTGGCCAATAGTCGCTGTCTCGAAGGCATCAGGTTTTCAGCCGTTGCCCAACTCTAGGGTGCGCCGCAATTTTAGTTCCTCAAGCCTCTCTCTCGCGCAATGAATGAACGCATGGCCGGTGCTGTGACCTGTGATCGGCAACCCGGAGCGTGAGCGTCGCTGTCGCAAAGTCGCCCCATTTTGCTTGAACCCCAAAGGATCTGGTGTTCTAAGCAAACCTCGAAGGCGCGAGGCCGCTGATCAAGATGGCCGCGCCGCCACAACTTTCACGGGGGGAACCTGCTGATGAACAAACCGACTTTCGCTGTCCTGGCGCTTGCCGCCACCGCTGCAATCTGGGCCGGGCCCGCCAGGGCCGACGACGTCACCATCGGCGCCATCGAAATCCTGACCGGTCCGAACGCCCGCTACGGCGTCGCCATCAAGAACGGCTTCGATCTGGCGCTCGGTGAAGTGAACAAGACCGGTGTACTCGGCGGCAAGAAGCTGGTCATCCAGTATGAGGACTCGGCCGGCAACAAGGACCAGGCGGTCAACGGTGCGCGCAAGCTGATCGGCCTTGCCAAGGTGCCGGTGCTGCTGGGACCCACGATTTCCAACGAGATGTTTGCCGTCGGTCCCGTCGCCAATGACCAGAAGGTGCCGATTGTCGGCACCTCGACCACGGCGGCCGGCATCACCGCGATCGGCCCCTACGTGTTCCGCACCTCGCTGCCGGAGAGCGACGTCATTCCCGTCACCTTGAAGGCGGCGCAGACCAAGTTCGGCATCAAGAAAGTGGCGGTGATGTACGCCAACGACGATGCCTTCAGCAAATCCGGCTATGACGTGTTCAAAGCCACGCTCGACAAGATGGGCATCCAGATCCTGACCACCGAGACCTTCGGCTCCAAGGACAGCGATTTCTCGGCGCAATTGACCAAGATCAAGAGCCTGAATCCGGATGCGATCGTTGTGTCGGCTCTGGTCGAACCGGCGTCCGGCATCCTGCTCGGCGCCCGCGCGATCGGCATCGATCCGAAGGTGCGTTTCATCGGCGGCAACGGCTTCAACTCGCCGAAGCTCGGCGACATCGCGGGCGACGCGGCCGATGGCACCCTGGTCGGCAGCCCCTGGTTTATCGCCAAGGATGATGCTGCCAACACCAAGTTCGTCGCCGACTATCGCGCCAAGTACAAGGAAGACCCGGACCAGTTCGCCGCGCAGGCCTACGACACCCTGCACATCGTCGCCGACGCCATCAACCGGGCCGGCGCCGCCGACAGCGAGAAGATCAAGACGGCGCTGCAGGCCACCAAGTCGACCGGCGTGATGGGCCCGTTCTCCTTCACCGAAAATCGCGACCCGGCCGATACTTCGGGCGTCGTCGTGATCGAGATGAAGGGCGGCAAGTTCCAGATCCTCAAGTAACAGCCCCCGCCAGCGGCCGGCGCGTTTTGCCGGCCGCGGGCCCGGATTCGGTCCCGCCCATGCTCGCGCAAATCCTCCAGCAACTTCCGCAGCAGCTCCTGAACGGGCTGGTTCTGGGCTCGACCTACGCCCTGTTTGCACTCGGCTTCACGCTGATGTTCGGCGTACTCGGCGTCATCAACCTCACATACGGCTTCTATTTTTCCACCGGCGCATTCCTCGCGCTGTATGCCACCAAGATGCTGGGCCTGCCGATCTGGATGGCGCTGCCGGGCGCCGCGGTGCTGACCGGCCTGATCGCCATTGCGTTTGATGCGGCGCTGCTGACGCCGTTGCGGCGCAAAAAGGCACCTGAGCTGGCGTCGCTGATGGTGACCCTCGGAGCGACGCTGCTTCTCTACACATTGATGACCGCGCTGTTCGGCACCGAGATCCGCCGGCTGCCGCCCGCCGTCATCAGCCATGCCGCGATCCTGCTCGGCGACGTGCGCATGAACATGTCTCAGATCCTGATCATGGTCACCACGGTGCTGATCGTGGCGGCGCTGCTCGCGCTCATTCGTTTCACTCGCCTGGGGCTGGCGATGCGCGCGCTGGCCGAGAATGGCGAAGCGGCGCAATTGATGGGCGTGAACACCGATGCGGTGGTGTGGCTGGTCTCGTTCATCTCCGGCGCGCTCGGCAGCACCGCCGGCGTGCTGATCGGCCTGAACTTCAACGCGATTCAACCCTATATGGGCGAGACCATGATGCTGAAGGGCTTTGCCGTCATCATCATCGGCGGCCTCGGTGACATCAAGGGCGCGCTGATCGCGGGCATTCTCATCGGCGTGCTTGAAGTGCTGACCGCCGGCTTCATTTCGTCGAACCTGAAGGATGCGGTCGGCTTCGTCCTGCTGGTTGCCACGCTCTGGTTCCGTCCGGTCGGCCTGTTCGGCCGAGCTCCGGTCAAGCGCGCCTGACCGGAGCCCAAGCATGTCCGCTCTCGATAACTTCTTCTTTTCCTACCAGAGCCTGATCTTCGCTGTCGGCATCAACGGCCTGCTGGCGCTGTCGATCTACACGGTGCTGGCGGTCGGCCAGTTGTCGTTGGGACAGGCCGCATTCATGGGCCTCGGCGCTTATGTGTCGGCTCTGTTGACGCTGCACCTGCACTGGCCGTTCGCGGCCGTGCTGCTGGCCGCCATGGTGGTGCCGGCGCTGGCCGCACTCTTGATCGGCGGGCCGACGCTGAAGTTGACCGGTGTGTATCTCGCGCTGGCAACCATCGCGCTCGGCGAAATCCTGCGCATCGTCTGCAATGCGTCTGACCTCACAGGCGGTGCGCTCGGGCTGTCGGGCATTCCCAGCAAGACGAGCTTCACGCTGATCTTCAGCCTGCTGGCGCTGGCGCTGCTCGGCTTTGTGCTGGTCGCGCGCTCGCGTCTCGGCCGCGCGATGGAGGCGATGCGCGAGGACGAGGTCGCGGCCGGCGTCATGGGCGTCAATCTGCCGGCGATGAAAATGGGCGCGCTGGTGGTCTCGGCCATGCTCGCCGGCCTTGCCGGCGCTCTGAACGCGCATGCCAATAGCTTCATCGGCCCGAACGACTACTCGTTCGACCAGGCGGTGACCATTCTCTCGTTTGCGCTGCTCGGCGGCATCGGCTCGCCGTTCGGCCCGGTACTCGGCGCCGTCATTCTCACGCTGTTGCCTGAATTGTTGACTGCGCTGCACGATTTCAAGCTGGTGGTGAACGGCTTCATCATCGTCATAGCCGTGCTGTTCATGCCGCGCGGCCTCCTGGTCTGGCGCATCGGACGGATCGGATGAGCGTCATGGAGACGACCACGCTGCTCGATATCCGCGATCTCACCGTCAGATTCCGTGGGCTGATTGCGGTCGATCATGTGTCCTTCCAGGTCCAGCCTGGAACGGTACATGGCCTGATCGGGCCAAATGGGGCCGGCAAGACCACCTGCTTCAATTTGATTTCGGGACTGATCCCGCCGACCTCGGGCTCCGTGAGTCTGGCCGGCACATCGCTCGACGGCCTGCCGAGTTGGCAGCGCACCCGCGCCGGTTTGTCGCGCACTTTCCAGAACATTCGCATGTTCGCGGAGATGACGGTGCGTGAGAACGTGATGACCGGGATGCAGACAAGGTTGCATGCGACGGTGCCGGAAATCCTGTCGCGGCTCGGCCGTTTCCGCACGGAGGAAACCGCAACCAAGGCGCGCGCCGACGAGCTCCTGGATTTCGTCGGCCTTGCGGCGTCGGCCGACCGTCGCGCCGGCGATCTGCCCTATGGCGACCAGCGCCGGGTTGAAATCGCCCGTGCGCTTGCATCCGATCCGAAACTCCTGCTGCTTGATGAACCGGTGGCGGGCATGAATCCGGCCGAGACCCAGGACTTGGTCGGCCTGTTGCTGCGGCTGAAGCAGCGCGGGTTGACGCTGCTGCTGGTCGAGCACGACATGCATTTCGTCATGAGCCTCTGCGACCGCATCACGGTGCTGAATTTCGGCCGCAAGATCGCCGAGGGCAGCCCGCGCGAGGTGCGCGACGACCCCGCGGTGATCGAGGCCTATCTCGGCGCCAAGGTGGCCGAGCGGCTGAAGAGGGGCGAGGCATGAGCGTGCTGGAGGTTCGCGGCCTGACGCTCGGCTACAACCGCACTGATGCGGTGAAGGCGATTGATCTCGACGTGCCCGAGGGGGCGGTGGTCTCGCTGATCGGCGCCAACGGCGCAGGCAAGACCACGACGTTGCGTGGTCTCAGCGGTCTCCTCAAGGCGCGCTCCGGCTCGATGACATTCCAGGGTACGGATATCACCGGCCAGTCGGCCTACAAGATCGCGCGTGCCGGCATCGTCCAGGTGCCGGAAGGCCGTCAGGTGTTCGCCAACATGACGATCGAGGAAAACCTGCGCATGGGCGCCTATCTGGTGCCGGTGCAGGCCGAGATCGCGCGGCGCCGCGCCGGCGTGCTTGCGCGTTTTCCGCGGCTGGGCGAGCGTTTGCAGCAGCTCGCCGGACTGCTGTCAGGCGGTGAGCAGCAGATGCTGGCGATCGGCCGTGCGCTGATGGCCGACCCGAAACTGCTGCTGCTCGACGAGCCCTCCATGGGCCTCGCGCCGCTGTTCGTCGAAGAGATCTTCGCCATCATCCGCGCGCTCAAGGCGGAAGGCCGCACCATCCTGCTGGTGGAGCAGAATGCGCAGGCCGCGCTCGAGGTCTCCGATCATGCCTATGTGCTGGAAACCGGCCGCATCAAGCTGCAGGGCCCCGCGCACGAGATCGCCAACAATCCCGAGGTGATCGCGGCTTATCTTGGGGCGGCGTGATCGCGTTCCAAAGTCGGCGTCATGGCCGGGCTTGTCCCGGCCATCCACGTCTTTCTTGCTTATAGTCATGCCGTTAGACGTGGATGCCCGGCATAAGGCCGGGCATGACGCGGAGTTTCACAATGGCGGCATCATTTCGTCCGCCGCCTGCTCACACCAGCAGCACCGTCGATCCCGTCGTCTTCCGTGCCGCAAGATCAGCATGCGCCTTTGCCGCATCCTTCAACGGATAGGTCTGGTGCACCTCGATCTTGACCGCCCCGGAGCCCACCACGTCGAACAGCTCTTCACCCATCGCGACGAGGTTCTCGCGCTTGGCGCCGTAGGTTTGCAGCGTTGGGCGCGTGACATAGAGCGAGCCTTTCTGCGCCAGCAGGCCGAGATTGAGCGGCTCGACATTGCCGGACGATTGGCCGAACAGCGCGACAAGGCCGTAGGGCGCAAGACAGTCCAGCGACTTCAGGAAGGTGTCCTTGCCGACGGAATCATACACCACGGGCACCTTCTTGCCGCCGGTGATCTCCGTCACGCGTGCCACGAAGTCCTCATTGTTATAGAGAATGACGTGGTCGCAGCCGTGTGATTTCGCGAGCTTCGCTTTCTCCTCGCTGCCGACGGTGCCGATCACGGTGGCGCCGAGATGTTTTGCCCACTGGCTGAGGATGGTGCCGACGCCGCCGGCGGCCGCGTGCAGCAGGATGGTGTCGCCGGCCTTCACCCGATAGGTCTGCCGGATCAGATATTGCGTGGTCAGGCCCTTCAGCATCATCGCGGCCGCTGTCTTGTCGTCGATGCTGTCGGGCAGCTTGTGCAGGCGGTCGGCCGGGATCAGCCGCGCCTCGGCATAGGCGCCGAGCGGCGACGAGCCATAGGCGACACGATCGCCGGGCTTGAGGTCGGCGACGCCGGGGCCGACTTCTTCGACCACGCCGGCACCCTCGGCACCGAGACCGCTCGGCAATTGCACCGGATAAAGCCCGGAGCGGTTGTAGATGTCGACGAAGTTCAAGCCGACTGCGGTATGACGGATGCGGGCTTCACCCGGTCCCGGCTTGCCGACCTGGATCTCTTCCCAGATCAGGACTTCGGGGCCGCCGGTCTTGTGAAAGCGAATGGCATGGGTCATGGGGTCGTCTCCTCGCGCTTATGATTGGTGGCGGTCGCAGCGGGCGCTGCATCGGCCGGGATGATACAAGGCCAAGACGGCGGCAGAAGCTTCGTTCATGCAGAGGGCGTCTTTGCGCCATGCAAAAGGAGCTTCGGCCGGGTCGGCTGTGGAATGAACATCTTGAAAATCGTATCGTCGATAGTCAAATCGGCTACACCTGCCGTATCAAGTTAACGTGAGCGGCCGGGCAAGCGAGACTCTGCCCCGACCACCGGTGCGTCTTCCTCATCCCAAAGGAGCCCGTGTGGCGAGCCAGGTCGTTGCCAGTCATCAATCGCGCATTGGTTGACTATACTGGGCGCCGCGAAAAGGACGACCATGTCGAATGACGACAGCCGCGGTGGCCGGCAGCCACGCGGATCATCCAGACTGCCGCCGGGCGGCCTGCCCAACACCCGCTCGTTCCGGGAGCGGGTTGGCGCGCTGAAGAACCTGCGCCCGTTCCTTGCCATGGTGTGGCGGACCAGCCCGCATCTGATGGCGGGGTCGATTGCGTTGCGCCTGATGCGCGCGCTGCTCCCGGTCGTCACGCTGTATGTCGGCAAGCTGATCATCGACGACGTGGTGGCGCTTGTGCAGATGCCGGGCAAGCCCCAGAACCTGCAGCAATGGCGCGACAGCGGCCTGTTGAACTGGCTGGGGATACTGCTCGCCTGCGAGTTCGCGCTTGCCGTGCTGGCCGATCTGCTGGGACGGGTGGTGTCTCTGGTCGACGGCCTGCTGTCCGAGCGGGTTAGCAATGCCTCAAGCGTGCGGCTGATGCAGCATGCGGCGACGCTCGACCTGGAGGATTTCGAGGACGCCGAATTCCAGGACCAGCTCGAGCGTGCGCGCCGCCAGACCAGCGGGCGGATGACCCTGATGGGGCTCTTGTTCAGCCAGGCCCAGGACATCGTCACGGTGGTGAGTTTCGCCGCCGGTCTCGTGCTCTACGCGCCCTGGCTGATCGTGATGCTGCTGGTGGCGCTGGTGCCGGCGTTTCTTGGCGAAGCGCATTTCAACGCACAAAGCTATTCGCTGGATTTCAACCGCACGCCGGAGCGACGCGAGCTCGATTACGTCCGGCAGACCGCGGCCTCGGTCGAAACCGCCAAGGAGGTGAAGATCTTCGGCCTCAATAATTTCCTGATCGAACGCTATGTCCGTCTCGCGGCCGATTTCTATGCCGCCAACCGGCGGCTGGCGCTGCAGCGGGCCGGATGGGGCGGTCTGTTCACAGCCATCGGCACGCTGGGGTACTATGTCGCCTATGGCTATATCGTGTGGCGTACGCTTTTGGGCGCGTTCTCGATCGGCGATCTTACCTTTCTGGCCGGATCGTTCCAGCGCTTGCGCACGCTGCTGCAGGGGTTGCTGACCAGTTTTTCGGTTACCGCAGGGCAGGCGCTCTATCTCGACGATCTTTTTTCATTCTTCGACGTCGAGCCGGAAATCCTGTCGCCGAAACATCCGCGGCCGTTTCCGCAGCCGATCCGGCAGGGTTTCGTGTTCGAGGATGTCGGTTTCATCTATCCCGGTGCCGAGCGCTGGGCGGTTCGTCATCTCAGTTTCACGCTCGCGGCGGGCGAGGTCATCGCGCTGGTGGGCGAAAACGGCGCCGGCAAGACCACACTGGTGAAGCTCCTGACGCGGCTCTACGATCCCGATGAGGGCCGTATCCTGCTCGATGGTCACGATCTGCGTGAGTATGATCTCGACGCTCTGCGCGGCAACATGGGTGTGATCTTTCAGGATTTCGTGCGCTACAACCTCAGCGCGGGCGATAACATTGCCGTCGGCAAGATCGATGCCCGCAACGACGAGGTCCGCATCGCACGCGCGGCGCAGCGTAGCCAGGCCGACGAGGTGATCGCGCGGCTGCCGGGCGGTTACGGGCAAATGATCGGCAAGCGCTTCAAGAACGGCGTCGAGCTGTCCGGCGGCGAATGGCAGAAGATCGCCATCGCCCGCGCCTATATGCGCGAGGCGCAGGTTCTGATCCTCGACGAGCCGACCGCGGCGCTGGATGCGCGCGCCGAGTTCGAAGTGTTCCAGCGTTTCAAGGAACTGAGCAGTGGCCGGACCGCGGTGTTGATTTCGCACCGCTTCTCCAGCGTCCGCATGGCGGACCGCATCCTGGTGCTGGCAGACGGCAAGGTGGAAGCCGCGGGCACCCACGATGAACTGGTTGCGCAGTCCGGCCGCTACGCGGAACTGTTCGAACTGCAGGCCGCGGGGTATCGGTAGTTGGCTTAATGCACGAACGACCGCAGCGTTGCGACCAGATGCTCCGGTTCGAACGGCTTGGCGATGAAACGGCCGCGGGGCGGAATTTCATGCGCACCCGGAACGACCTGACCGGAGGTGATGATCAGATCGATCGGCGGCCAGCGCTCGCGGATTGCGAGCGCGAGCCGCAGACCGTCCAGGCTTCCTGGCATGCTGACGTCGGTGAACACGATCCGGATGTCGGAACGGGAGTTGAGGATGTCGAGGGCTTCCCGCGCGTTGCCGGCCTCCACCACCTCGAAGCCGGCATCCTCGATGATGTCGACGGCATCGATCCGCAGCAGCGGCTCGTCCTCGACGACGAGGACGACGGGCCGGATGGGAGTCGATTGTGCCATGGTGGGAACCGCGCTCAGTTGTCTGTGACGAGGGAGAGCGGGGCCCTGAATTCCGCCGAAAGGCCAGTTGGAAGATAACGGAGATGGACGTCGCCCGTTCCGGCAAGCCCGGTCCTTATTAAGCGTGACCCCATGCCCTGGCGATCTCGGTCCGGTTCCGTGGCGGGCGGACCGCCGGCTTCGAGCCAGCGCAGCACCACGGTTGGTTCAGGCGTCGTGCGGTCGATGTCCCATGCCAGTGTCACGTGTCCCGTCTCCACTGAGAGCGACCCGTGCTTGATCGCGTTGGTGGCGAGCTCATGCAGCAGCATGGAGAGCGAGAGCACGGCCTTCGGCCCGAGCAACAGATTGGGGCCGTTCAGGTCGAGCCTGGCGCGGTCGATATGCAGCGCCAGCACCGCCTCGATCACCGAAAGCAGGGGGGCCGACGACCAGCTTTCCTGCAGCAGGACATCGTGGGCCTTGGACAGCGCCATCAGACGGTTACGGAACGCTTGAACAGCCGGCTTGTCGCCGGCCGTCTTCAGGGTCTGGCTGGCGATCGCCTGCACCAGTGCCAGCGTGTTCTTGAGGCGATGGCTGAGTTCCTGGTTGAGCAGGCGCTGCTGGTCCTCCGCCTCGACCTTGGCGATGGCTGCATAGGCACGGTCGGCCACCGCATGGACGAATTCGACCTCGCCCTCCGCCCACGTGCGAGGCTCCTGATCGTGGACGTAGAACACACCGACCAGGGTTCCCCGCCGCAACAGCGGCGCGACGATCTGCGCCTTTACAGCCATTGCGGCGTAGGTCGACAGATCCGGGCCTAGCCAGCTCGCCGCCGGAACGTTGGCGACCACCAGCGGGCTGCCGAGCTGCAAGCGCTGCAAGGTGTGGGCGAACCGCGACAGCGTGTGAACGCCGGCGAAACTTGTCACGCCGGGTGCCGTCCATTCCTGGGTGGTACGGAAGGTGTCGCTGGCGAAATCGATCGCACCGTATCCGGCGCGGGAACCGCCCAATGTGGTGCCGAGCGCCCGGCTTGCGGCGTCGACAATCACGGCCATGGTGGTGGCGTCGCGGACGTCGTCGCCGAGCGTGACCAAAGCGGCCTGGCGCACTTCGGCGAGCTTGCGATCGGTGATGTCGTGCACCGTTCCGGTAAAGCCGACATGGTTGCCGTTGCCATCACGAATGTAGTCGGCGCGCCGCGCCACCCAGCGCAGTGCGTCATCGTCGGCGCGACGAATGCGATATTCGGCGAGCGTGCTCGCGGTCCCGCTGCTGCGGGTGCTGGCCGATGAGGCGAGCTGTCGATCTTCCGGTACTACCAGCGTTTCGAATGCGCTGGGCGGATAGGACAGCGCACGTTCCAGCCCGAAGATCCGGCACATTTCGGCCGAAGGGCGCATCACATTGGTGGCAAGGTCGACTTCGAATGTCCCGATGCGTCCCGCTTCCTGCGCCGTGATGGTGCGGATACCCTCGGCGCGAAGACTTTCCCCGAGCTGCAGGTTGGCGCGCGCGATTGCGACGCCACGCACCATCTCCTTGCGCATCTCCATGGTTTGCATGACCTGGCGTGCGAGTGCCTCCAGAGCCGTGGTCTGGGCTGCGGTGAGGCCTTGCGGTCGCGGCTCGGTGTCGATCACGCAGAGCGTGCCCAGAGACTCGCCCTCGGGCGAGCGCAGCAGGGCGCCGGCGTAGAAGCGGATGAAAGGGGCGGCAGTGACCAGCGTATTGTCCCGGGTTCGCGGATCCTGGGCCAGATCCTCGATGATCAGCGTCGAGCCCTGCACGATGGCGTGCGCGCAGACGGATTGCCCGATCGGCGTTTCACAGGCTTCGAAGCCGAGCGCGGCCTTGAACCACTGCCGCTCTTCCACCACCAGGCTCACCAACGCCACCGGCGTGTGGCAGACCTCGCGCGCGATCATGACGATATCGTCGAACGCGGGCTCGGGAGGGGTGTCGAGGATTTGGTAGCTGTCGAGGGCCGCGAGTCGCGATGTACTGAAGATATCCAGGCTGGCCATAAGGGTTGCTTAAATCATTGCAAAGATATGACTTTTGACATGAAAGGGATGAACGGCGAAGTCAACGCGAAGTTCCCTCTGGCCGAACCGTTTCTGCTCTTGCTCCGACTAAAGTCGATAGGCGGCTGACGCAGAGCGTCAATCGGATCGGTGATCCGGCCGGGTGCAACAAGGTCCTGCTCATGAAAACATGGAGCCATCGTCGTACGGTTCATTCTGTCGCGGTATCGACCGGTCTCGTGATGGCTATGGTGGCTCTCGGGACCGCTCATGCGGCTGCGGAGCCGCCATCCGAACCACTGCCCGAGCGAGTCACGTTTTCCAGTGCCGACGGTCGCACCACGCTGGTGGGGTACGTTTTCAAGCCGGAAGGCGCCCATCCGGCGCGCACACCCGCTGTGGTGATGATGCATGGGCGTGCCGGCGCCTACTCATCGGCCGCCAAGGGCACCTATGATGCATCGACCCTGTCGCGACGCCACAAAGCCTGGGGGCATCATTGGGCGGAGCAGGGCTATCTCGCCATTCTGGTCGATGGTTTCGGTCCGCGCGGCTACCCCCAGGGCTTCCCGCGCTTCAGCTACGACAGCCGTCCCGACGAGCTGAACGAGGTCACCGTGCGCCCGCTCGATGCCTATGGCGCGCTGGCCTACTTGCGGACGCGCGACGACGTTGTTGCCGACCGGATTGCACTCCAGGGCTGGTCCAATGGCGGCAGCGCGGCGCTTGCCACTTTGTCGACGACCGCGCCCGGCATCACCGCGCCGACACCCGCGACAGGCTTTCGCGCGGCGCTCGTGTTCTATCCCGCCTGCGGATTGAAGGGACAGTTCGAGGACGGGCTCGTGCCCTATGCCCCGGTGCGGGTGTTCCAGGGATCGGCCGACGAAGAAGTGTCGCCACGCCGCTGTGCCGCGCTGGTCGACAAGAGCCGCGCCCGCGGCGGTGACATCCAGTTTCATCTCTACGCGGACGCCACCCACAATTTCGACGATCCGAGCCCTGCGCACCAGGACGATGACGCCAATGCCGCGGCGACCGAGGATGTCATCCGCCGGGCCACGATGTTTCTTGCAAAAGTGCTGAAGCCCTAGATTTGATATCAACTCTCCTCGGTGTGAGGAGTTAAGTTGATTCAGCTTGAGCCCTGGCCGGCGGATACGCCGGACGTCTCACGGCGTTTGAAAGCCGCCAATGCTTGACCGAAAGCCTGAAACAGCGCGCGGTTGACCGGATTGCGCTGCGGATCGTGCTCCGCATGCCATTGCACGCCGAGCGCGAAGCCCCGCGCATCGGCGATCCGGATCGCCTCGACGGTGCCGTCTTCCGCGACGCCCTCGATCACGACCCGTTCGCCGGGTTCGAGCACGCCCTGACCGTGCAGCGAGTTGACGCGAATCGTGTCGCGGCCGAGCAGTTTCGCGAATACGCCGTCGGGCGTCAGGTGGACGTCGTGGCGGTCGGCGAACACGACAGCGGGGTCGGGGTGAATTTCGCCGGTCTCGAGCCGCGGCATCCGATGATTCATGCGCCCGGGCAGCTCGCGGATTTCCGGATGCAGCGAGCCGCCGAATGCGACATTCATCTCCTGGAAGCCGCGGCAGATCCCGAACAGCGGCACGCCGCGGTCCACGCAGACCTTGATCAGCGCCAGCGCCACATCGTCGCGGCCGTTGTCGTAGGGCTCGTGCCGCTCGCACGGTTCGGCGCCGAACCGGGTGGGATGAACATTGGCGCGGGCGCCGGTCAGCAGCACGCCATCGACCACGTTCAGCAGGGCGTCAATGTCCGTGATCTTGGGCGCGCCCGCGAACATCAGCGGCAGTGCGCCGGCGACATCGGCCACGGCCTGCAGGTTGCGTTCGCCGACCAACTGTACCGCGAACCGGTTCTCCACGACATACGCGTTGCCGATCACGCCGACCACCGGTCTCATGATCGCCTGGCTCCAAATTTCACCTGTGTTGGTCTCCTTTTGTCCGGAGTATGCCCTTCCGCCGGCCTGACCACAATCCACCGGATGGTTGGATAGGCCGCTCGGCCTCAGCCGATCAGCCCCGACGGCATGTCGGTCGACCTCAGCGCAGCGCCTGCGCGGAGGCCTCATCCAGGAAACCGCGGATTTCACGGAAGAACTGCATGCGGTTCTTTTCCATCATCACCGTATGCGTACCTTCGCCGATTTCGATAAAACGCTTGTAGGGCGCGTTGACGAGCCTGGTGAAGTAGGCCTGCGCCTGGTAGCTCGGCAGGTCGGCGTCCCATTCTGCATGGATCAGCAGTGTCGGCACCGTGATCTTCTCCGGATCGTAATAGGGCTTGCCGGCCACCCAATAATCGTTGACGTCCTGGATCACGCCATTCGATGCGCGCAGCATTCCGCTGGTTTTCGCGTCCGGATCGGTCGCCCAGGTCGCATCCGCCCAGGCCTCGAACACGCCCGGCGGGATCAGGGTTGCTTTCTTGTCCTCCGGCACGCCCTTGAGCCAGCGATCCCTGGCGGAGTCCTTTGAGACCAGCCGATAAGCGCCGAGTTGTCCGCTCGCGAGCACCCGTGTGCCTTCCTTGAAGAACCAGAGCGGAGCATACAGCACCAGTCGATTGACCTTGTCGTTATGCGCAGCTGTGTAGGCGCCGACGATCGAGGTGCCCCACGACCAGCCCATCACGTTGATCTTCTCGAGGCTTCGCGTTTTGAGGATATGGTCAACGGCAGAACCGAAATCACTGACCGCGTCGGCGGTGGAGACGATCGGCTTGTTCTTTTCCGGCGGTTCGCTCATGGCGGGTGGGCGGGTCGAGCCGCCATAGCCGCGCACGTCGACGAGATAGACGTCGTAGCCGGCGTCCGCGAACAGGTCCATCATCGAGGCGCCTTCGATCGGCAGGTCGAACGCCGTCTCCGCGGGATAGGTCGCGCCGTGAACGAACAGCAGGGTGCGATCCGGACCGAACGAACTGACGCCCGACGGGCGTTTGTTGCGCATGAAGAGCTGGATGCCCGGTTCGGTGGAGGGGATGGTGTAGCTCTTGGTTTCGATCTGCGCGGCGCGCGCAGGCTCGGGTGCGATGGCGGCGGACAGCGCTGACGCAAGTGCGAAGGCGAGCAAGGTGGCACACGGGCGCGGCGTCATGAGGTTCCTCTCCTGATTTTGTTGGCCGGGCGTCATGTCTTTGCCCGTTGTGGCGAGACGCTATCACGCGTGGGAGCGCCTGCGAACAGGCTTTCCGTGATCAAGGGCGGTCTGCGCGTCATGGCCGGCATGACGATGTGGAGGAGCGTCGTGCATACGCCCATGCGATCCATACCCTCGCGTCTGAAGGCTGGTTGCGCGTAGTCTGCGGGAAAGCCGAATGCAAAGGCAGAAACATTGAGGATCCGCCGATGACAGCACGCCCGATCAACCGCATCACCGGCCGCTCGGCATTTCTCGCCTTGCTCAAGGACGAAGGCATCACGCATCTGTTCGGCAATCCCGGCACCACCGAATTGCCGATCATGCACGCGCTGAAGGAGCATCCCGATCTCACCTATGTGATGGCGATGCAGGAAAGCCTGGTGGTCGCCATCGCTGACGGTTACAGCCGCGCCTCGGGTCGGCTCGTCGCGTGCAATGTCCATGTCGCACCGGGCCTCGGCAACGCCATGGGCTCGCTTTACAACGCCAAATTCACCGGCACGCCGATGATCCTGACCGCGGGCCAGCAGGAGCAAGGCCACGGCCTGACGGAGCCGCTGTTGTACGATCCGCTGGTGCGGATCGCCGAGCCGCTGGTGAAATGGGCGGTCGAGGTGACGCGCCTGGAGGATCTGCCGCGGATCGTGCGCCGCGCCGCCAAGATTGCGACCACGCCGCCGACTGGACCGGTGTTCATCTCGCTGCCCGGTGACATCCTCAATGCAGAGGCCGGGCTCGAGCTCGGGCGCTCGACGCGGGTCGATGCCCAGGTCAAGCCGTCGGATGAGGCGATATCGGCGTTGGCGCGCCGGCTCGTCGAGGCGAAGCGGCCGGTGATCATCGCGGGTGACGAGATTGTGAAGAGCGATTCGCTGCAGGAGGCTGCGCAACTGGCACTCATGCTCGGTGCGCCCGCATGGCAGCAGACCGCACCCTATGGTGCGCATTTTCTTTCGGAAAGTCCGTGTTTCGCCGGCACGCTGCCGCGGGTTCAGAAGCAGGTGCGCGAGATCCTCGGATCCCACGACCTGATGATCGTGCTCGGCGCCGATCCGCTGCGGATGTCGGTGTTCAGCGAGGTCGATCCGTTGCCGGACAGCCTGCCGATTGTCCAGATCGGGCTGGTCGACCACGATCTGGCGAAGAACTATCCGGCCGAGATTGCGCTCAAGGCTGATGTCAGGGAAACGCTGCGGGCCTTGATTCCGGCGCTCGAAGTGGCAGGTGGCCACGCGTTGGCGCAGCAGGCGAAAGAGGGTGTCGCGCGGCTTGCGTCAACCAACTGGTCGGCCCGGCGCAA